>CAVPIH010000005.1:0-451431 GCA_963704965.1 uncultured Gammaproteobacteria bacterium | reverse complement strand
CGGACGCATCCTTGTTTTGCAGCGACTGGTTGATGACCAGGCATATCCGCACCTCCTGGTCCTCATCCACCGCGGGCACCGAGCCCGGTAGCTGCGAGATATCCTGGGTGAATATGGCCAGCAGCAGCGCCAGGGTAACCTGGCCCGTCGCCACCGCTATCTGGCCCGCATTGGTGGCATCGAGCACCTTTGAAGCAGTCAACACCCCGAGCTCGGAACTGGTGATATCCAGGGTAAATCCCAGGTCCTGTAGCACGCCCACGCTGGCATTGATCAGCTCAACCCGTTCCACCGTGCCAAAGCGCCGGCTTTCCAGTTGCCGGTCCGCCAGGGAAGATTCCGACAGGGTGAAGACATCCTTGCCCGGTGCCGCACTGCAGCCGGGCAGCAACACCAGGGCCAGGCCAAGCGTACAACCCAGCCCCGCCAGCCCCGGTCCCGGTTGATTTTTCAGCCACATGTCAGCCGACCGGATTCGGGTCAGAATTTTGAGCTGTGGTAGGCAAAGTCGCGCACCATGCCCTCATCATCGAACTTGATGATGATCGTCAGGGTTTTCTGCGAACTCGAGGTCGCCCCGGCGCGTTTGCCCAGTACACCTCCACCTGCCCCGCTGGAAGACACCAGGCCGCCAAGAATCAGGGCGTTGCTGGTCGAGTACGCTGACTCTGTGGACACCTTGTCGTAGATCCAGACCTCGCGCCGGGTCTCGTCGGTCGAGACCACGTTGGGTGAGCCCAGTATCCCGGCAACCTCGCCACCGGACATGCCGACCTGAATTTCCTTCTGCACTGTACCCACAGTGAGTTCATCCCCCACCGGGTCCTGTACCTCCGCGCGGTGCTGGCTGGCGGAACACGCCGAGACCAGGGCAACCAGAATCAGCACAATTACCAAACGCGACATGGCGGTCTCCTTGCCAGTTGGGGCTTTAAAAAGGGTTTGGCTGCGCGCACTTTGGGCACGTCACAATGCCCACGCTGCAACGATCGCGGCCGGAAGCATCAGCAGAAAGATGTACAACACCCCAAAACCGGTGACGATGGCCGCCTGGCCCGCAGGGTGAGAAACATGCACTTTTTCGACCGCCAGAATGTCACCGATTGGAATAGTGACGTCATTGAAAGTAACGTCCTGGTCCTGCCCAAAGCCATCCTCATCACTTGCAGGACTGACAGCTACTTTGCCGACGACGCTGTCCGCCCTGACGGTGGACACCGTTACCTCAAGCTGCTCGCCATCGGCGGTGACAATGGTTGCGGTTTCCCCGGGCCTGACGATTTCCCCTGCGGCGATCTTTTCGTGCAGTTGCTTTAAGGAAAGGTCGGTAAAGGTCACACTGGTGCAGGAACTCGAGATCCCGGCACATAACAACAAGCCCCACAGCGATGCACGCCGCATTTGCCTGTCCTCACTACGGGGCGCCGATGTTGTCTGGCCGACAGGATTTCGGGCCGTAGTCGGTCGAAGTGTCGACCCAATTCAGCGGCTTGTCAATAGGTCCGGCGGCTGTGCCCGCGGGGGGGGTTGTCAGGCCACTATGGGGCGGGTGGCGCGTTCCAGCCAGGCCCGCTCGGCGCCCTCCAGCAGCGGACCTACCTGCAGCACAACCCGGCGGTGGTAGTCGTCAATCCAGGCCACCTCGGCGGTGCTCAGCAGGCTGGTATCCAACAGTCGGATATCGAAGGGCACCAGGGTCAGGGCCTCGAATTCCAGCATCGGTCGCTCCTCCTCGCGATTGGCGCGGCGCACGACCACCAGGTTCTCGCAACGGATGCCGAAGGCGCCGTCGCGGTAGTAGCCCGGCTCGTTACTGACGATCATGCCTGGCTGCAGGGCGGTGGCGTTGGCCTGCTTGGAAATACGCTGCGGTCCCTCGTGCACGCTGAGGAACACACCCACCCCGTGGCCGGTGCCGTGGTCGTAATCGCAACCTGCCTGCCACAGGAACTGGCGGGCAAGGGCATCGAGTTGGGTGCCGGTGGTGCCCTCAGGGAAACGGGCGCTGTCCAGGGCGATATGCCCCTTGAGCACCAGGGTAAACAGGCGCCGCAATTCAGCGCCGGGTTCGCCGATGGCCACGGTGCGGGTGATATCGGTGGTGCCGTCCAGATACTGGCCGCCGCTGTCCACCAGGTACACGCTGTCAATGGTCAGGCGCGCCGGGTTAGCGGCATTGATATGGTTGTAGTGGCACATGGCGGCGTTGGAGCCCGCGGCGGAGATGGTATCGAAAGACAAATCCATGAAGTGTTCGCCCTCGGCGCGGAAGGCGCGCAGGCGCTCGGCCAGCTCTGCCTCGTCGTGCAGGCGCGCGGCCGCCACTTCGGCGTCCAACCAGGCCAGGAACCGGATCTCGGCCACCGCATCGCGGACATGGGCCCGCTGGCTGCCCGCTATCTCGACCTCGTTCTTGCAGGCCTTGGCCAGCAGTACCGGGTCCTGCCCCGCCAGCAAGGTGGCCCCCGCGCGCTCCAGGGTCAGCTGGGTCCAGGCATTAGCCGACTCCGGGTCCGCCAACACGGTGCGGCCCGCCCAACTCGCCAGTTCCGCCGCGGTGTCGGCTTCGGGTACTACCCTCACCCCCGCGCCCACGTGTTCGGCGAACCCCGGGGGGATGCGCCCGGGATGGACCAGCAGGGTCAGGGCGCCGTCCGCGCTCAACAGGGCCAGGCTCTGCACCACCGGCAGTTTGGGAATGTCGGTGCCGCGAATATTCAGTAGCCAGCTGACGGAATCCGGCGCGAACACCAGCGCGGCCGCGGCACCTTTGGCCGCGATGGACTTGCCGATGCGCTGCCGCTTGGCCAGGCTGGACTCACCGGTGTACTGCTGCGCCAGCAGCAGGGCCTGGCTCACCTCGGCGGCGGGCCGGTCCCGCCAGCAGCGATCGACCAGGTTGGATTCGCAGGCCACCAGTTCCAGCTCCAAGCCCGCCAGGTCAGCCTGCAGGTCGCGATACCAGCGCAGGCTGTGCATGCGCGCATCGCAGGCTACCCTGCTGTTGGCGGGCAGCGCACCCGCCAGCCAGTGGGAGTGGGAATCCTCTCCCAGGCGGCAGTACTCGAACAGGTCGCCGCTGACCTCGCGGCGCACCTGCACCGTGTAGCGGCCATCGACGAAAATCGCGGCGCGTTCCAGGGTGAGCACGACGAGGCCGGCTGAACCGGTAAAACCGCTGAGCCAGCGCAGGCGCTCGTTGTGGGCCGGGATATATTCTCCGAGATACTCGTCCGCGCGAGGCACGATCAGCGCCTGGTAGCCCTGCTCATGCATCTGTGCGCGCACTGCGGCGAGGCGGTTCTTGGTCATGTTCATCGGTTGGTCCCAAAAAATAGCCCGGCTTGGCCGGGCGGGCGTCAATTCACGGTGCCAGCGGGTCGCCTGTCAGGACAGTGAAGGCTTGCGGGCCAGCCCTGCCGCCATTGCCCGCGCCGCCTCCAGCTTGGCGCGGAAGGCGGGGTTGCGGGCGGCGGAGGCCACCGGCTGGCTGGAAAACCACACCATCACGGTATCCGCCCTGCGATTGATGTATATCACCTGGCCGTGGACCCCCACGGCACAAAACTCCTGGGCCTGCTCGTCCAGTATCCACCACATGTTGTGATAGGCCGACCAGGGCTCTTCACCGTACTTGGGGTTGGCGGCCATGTTCGCCCGCAGTTTGTCGCTCACCTGCAGGATGGCATCGATCCAGGGAGCCGGGATGACCTGCTCGCCGCGAAACTCGCCGCGGTCGCGAATCATCATGCCGAAGCGCGCCGCGTCCCGCAAAGTGGTGTTCATGCCACCGGTCGCCACGGGCATGTAGGCCCGGTCCACCGCAATGTAGGCGTCGTGCTCGGCACCCAGCCTGGCCCACAGGTTCTGCTGCAGGAAATCCTGCAGCGGCTGCCCGCTGATCCTCGCCACCAGCCAGCCCAATACATCGGCGTTGCTGGAGTTGTAATCGAAAGCCTCACCCGGCGCCACCGCCGGATCCGGCTTGATGAACTTGACCAGGAAATCATGTACTCCGTAAATGTCGGCACTGTCCGGCTGCACATCCGCCGCGCCGGGTAGCCAGCCCAGGTTCAGGGCGGGCGCGTAATAGCGAAAAAAATCCGATTCAGGATCGGTATAGTTTTCCTTGAAATCGATGGCGGTGGCATGATCCAGCACCTGCTGTATGGTGACGCGTTCGAATCCACTGCCTTTGAGTTCCGGGATGTACTGCGCCGGCGAGGCGGCCAGATCGACCTCGCCCTGCTCCACCAGCAGGCCGAATGCGGTGCTGACCAGCGACTTGGTCATGGAAAACCAGATGTGCTGGCTGTGGCCATTGAAGCCATTGAAATAGGCTTCATGCAGCAGTCGGCTGCCCTGCATCACCAACACGCCGTCGGCGTAGTTGCTGCGAAACAGTTCATCGAAGGTCTGCTCGCCGCCATCGCTGCGCGGGTAGGTCTGCTCACCCAGTTCCGGCCGCAGTGGTCCGGGCAGTCGGCGTATCTCACCCTGGCGGGGAATCATCACCACGTGCAGAGGCGCCCCGGCATTGCGGAAGGCCCACTCGTTCATGGGATAGTCGCGATAGTTGGCCATGGTCACCTGGGACTCCCGCGATGGCGGGACCCCCTGCATGGGCTGCAGCGGCGCCTGGTCGGCCACGGCGGCAGTGGCGGCGCACAGCACCAGCAGCGGGCCTGCGAGCAGTCCGGTTTTCATCGCGCTCAGGCCTCCATGGGTTCAAAATCGGCCTTGGAGATGCCGCAGTCGGGGCACTCCCAGTCCTCGGGCAGGTCCTCGAACCGGGTACCCGCAGCTATGCCGTCCTCTGGCAGACCCTCTGCCTCATCATAGATGAAGCCACAAATAACGCATTCCCACTTCCTGTATCCACCCTCAGTCATCTTGTTAAGCTCCTTTTGAAATGTTCTGTTTACGCGTATCCCTGCCCGGAGACCGGTGTCCAGCTAGCCCGGGGGGGCCTGGAGTTCACCCTCCATTTTCAGGCGATAGCCGCTGCCGGCGGGTCGCGCCACCAGGCTAAGTGCCTGCCGCAGGCGTTCATCCAGCGCGCCCTCGCCCTCCACCAGCAACTCCAGCGAATAGGAACGTCCCTGCAAGCGCAGGCCGCCCTCGGCGTTCACCGCTCCTGACAGAGTCAGCACCTGGGCCACCAGCTCCTGGTCCGGCGCCTGGCTGAATTCCATGGCGTAGCTTCCCAGCGGCACCGGCCCCCCGGGCGCCAGCCAGGCGCCCTGCTGCCAGACCAGGCGCCCCGCAGCTTCGACCGGCAGGCCATCTCGCAGGCGCAACTCCTGCAGCTGCAGCGATAACATGCCCGCCAGCGAGACCGGCACGAACTGTCGCAACACGTCGGCAGACACATTGGCGGACAGATCGGCCAGGTCGACGTCCCGCTCGCCGCGCAGCACGACCTCCGCAGTCAGGGCCTGGCTGCCCCAGTTACTCTCGAGCTTGAGCCGGGGAGCCAACAGCAACAGCGACAGGGGCCGCAGTTGCCAGCGCACCGCCCCCAGGTGCAGATAGCCCGGCCCGGCCTGTACCAGGCAGCGGCTGGCAGCTCCGCGCCACAGGGTACCGGTGAAGCCCTGCATCACTATCTGGTCTGCAGGTAGCAACAGGCCCAGCAGGCGGGCGGGCGCTGTTGCCAGCAAGCAGATCAATAGCAGGATAAGCAGGGCCAGCACCCCGGTTGTGCGCGACTTGAGCCTCATGCCTGGGATATACGGATCGTGGCGTTGACACGGCCGGGGGCTCCGGCCTGGGTGATGGCGACCTCGGTTACCAGCAAGCCCTCGCGATTCTCGATTTCATCCAGCCAGGCCACCAGGTCATCAAATACTGCCCCCTCCAGGCGCACCTGGATATCCCCACGGGCGTTGGGTTGCAGGCGACTGACTTCCAGCCCGCGGCGGCTGGTGGACTGGTTGACGAGAGCCGTGAGATTGCGCTGCGAATTGGCCGCGCCGCCCTCGTCCCGCAAGCGCATGATCTCCGAGACCATGGCGTCCACCCGCTGCAGACTGGTGGCGATACCCCGGTTTTGCTGCTCCAGTTGCTCGCGGCGATCAGCCAGCGGCGCCCAGGCCAGCATGTACAGCAGGTACAGCCCGAGCGCCACTGCCAGCACCAGCACACTGAGCTGCTCCCGTTGATTGAGCCCGGCGAACCAGTCCCTCACGATTCCTCCCCTACACGCAGCCGCGCCCGAACCCTGTCACCCCGGGCACTGCTGTTCTCCATGATTGCCTGCAGGCCGGACTTGTTGATGGTTGCGCGCACCCGCTCCACGGCGTCGAAATCCGCCGCCTCGATATTCATGCGCATCTCGCCCCCCCGATCGCTGAAATTGTAATTCAGGGTCGCTATGGAAGTGCCGGGGTTGGCGGCAACCGCCGCGCCCACCTGTTCGACCAGGTGGACAAAGCCACTGCTCTGGCCCGAGCCACGCATCGCGGCCAGCTGGCGCTGCAACTGGGTTTCCGCATCCACCACCGCTCCGCGCGGGTAGGCCTCGCGATAACTGCTCTCGACCGCCGCCCGCAAGGCCAGATTCTCACGCTCCAGCTTGAGGTAGTCCAGCAGGCCCGCAACCAGCTGCAGGCCAAACGCCAGGGCAAAAACCGCCGCCACCGTGCGCCACTCGCGCCACCAGCGCAGTATCGGCAACCGCGCCGTGAACTCGCCCTGCAGCAGGTTGATTGCCGGCAGCGGCTCGCTCAGGAGCATGGCCGAGCGAAGACTGCCCCGACGCCACTGGATCCTGTCGCGCAGCGCCTCGGGTAACAGCGCTGTATCCGCCGCCTGGTCGCGCCCGTAAAATATGATCGCCTCAGGCTCGTCCCGCTCAGTGGCCAGACCGGTGAGCATTATCGGCAGCAGCTCCCGCTCCACACTGAAACCGCCGAACTGGTCGAAGCGCACAATGGCATCCCCGCCCTCCAGTACCACGCACCATTCCGCCTCGCGCCAGGGCAACAGCAGGGGCTCCGGCAGCCACTGGCGAATGCCCGGAAAATCCTCCAGCAGGCCTTGCCAGGCGAGCATCTTGTCCCGGGCGCACACCGCGACGCCCAGCTCCAGCTTATCCAGCGGCACACTGGCAAAGTGCAGTTGCTCGATATCCTCGACCACCTGCTCCTCGAGCATGAACGGTAGCGACTTGCCGATATGTTTCTTCTCCGCCGCACTCACCGGCATCCGCAACAGGCGCACATCGGCGCCGGGGGCGGCAAAACAGGGGCGGTGGCGCTGTTGTGCGAGAGCCGCGCGCAGTTGCTCCCTGGCGTCCTCGTCGTCCAGCCACATTGGGGCATCGCTGTCCATGATTGCATCGCCCGACGGAACGCCGCCCGACGGAACGCCGCCCGACGGAGCGCCGCCCGGGGCGTACCAGGCCAAACGACCCTGGACCAGCCTGATCACGCTATTGCTCTGCAAATGCCACTCTCTCCCATTGACTCAGGCGCGCTGCTAGAGACTGCCCGCGGCCCGCGCCAGGGCACTCACCTGCCGCCCTTCGCGCTGCAACACACTGTACAAGCGCATCTCCCTGTCGGCAACTTTCACCTGCGCGCTCAGCAGGAAGTAGCCGGTGTTCTCCCCAAGCAGTGTTCTGACCTGTTCCATCTGTTCCTCCTTGCCGGCAAATTCCGGACTTTGCAGGAACTCATCGATATCGGCAAAGCCGTTGTCCTTGCGCCGTGCCACCAGCGCCTCTCCCTCCGCCTCGGTAAGCGGCTGCAGTTCATCATCGGCATTGATGGAGCGCAATACCGCAGCCGGCGCCGTGTGAATATTCAGCGGCGCGGGGTCCTGGGGCCAGACGGTCACCAGCGGTGCCAGGGCTCGGTAGACCTCCGGCGCGACATTGGCCACCGCCAGCAACTCACTGCTGCTGGCCATGGGCCGGTTGGCACTGCGATATGCCGGATCCTGCACGAAGTAGTAATCGTCCTCAGCGCCCAGCGGCGAGGGCTCGAGATCACTGTCCATCCAGTCACTGACAGACTCGGTTATCGCTATGGCCTGCTGTTCGCTCAACTGCGGCTCGCCCAGCACCTGCAGCAGGCGAATAAACTGGGCCTGAGCGGGGGTAAATTGCGGGGCGCCGTCCTCCTCGTCGCGCGCCACGCGCTCGGCGAGGCGGTTGAGATTGAACCGACCCTGCAAATCCTGCAGGCCGCCCTGCAGCATCACCCCCTCTTCCAGCGGATAGGGCTGGGTTTCCTGGGCCCAGATTTCGGTCAGGTCGTCCCGGGGCTGCTCGCGCTTGCTGTCCTGGTCATAATCCGCCAGCAGTGCCAGCGTGGCGAGTTCCTCCGCGCCGCGCAGGTATACGTTGGCCTGCTCCATCAGCAGCAGGTTACCGGCGCGCTGGTAGAAACGATTGAATTCCACCTCCAGAGCGACTATCAGCGCCGTGGCCAGGGCGAAGACCAGCAGCGCGACGATCAGCGCGGCGCCCCCCTGGCGCTGCTTCCTATAGCGGCGGCAGTGCATACAGGCGCCTCATTTCGCCCCAATCCTCCAGCTGCAAGGTGAGCTGCAAGGCCGCCGGAGGCGCCATTTCGCCGCCGGGCTGGCCGGGCTCGACTACCCAGCTGTCGCGCCAGTTACGGGTCTCCAGTTCCAGGCTGTCGCTGGCCGCCTCGGCCTCCTCGATCGTGGCCAGAAACAGCAGTTCGATGTATGCCACCCCCTCCAACAACTTCACTTCCTGGGGCTGACTGTCCGGCGCGCGGTCCAGCACCGACCAGGTGTCGCGCCACAAAGCGCCATCCTCCAGCCGGTAGGAGACCCGCTGCAGGTGGCTGCGCGGCTGGTCATTGGGGTTGTGCCAACCGCTGCGGGTAAAGCTCAGGGCGCGGTTGGCCAGGGTACCGCCTGTCAGGGCGGGCTCTTCCTGGCCGAACTCATCGCGAATGGGCCGGGCCACAAACTGGTTCAGGTCGCGGGAAATAATCATCCACGCGCGGTTGATTTCGTAGCTGCGATCAGCGGTTTCCCGGGTGCGCTCAACACCCAGCAGCGCCGCCGACAGACTGCGGTACGCGATGGCCGAAACAAAGGCGGTGATCGCCAGCGCGATCAGCACTTCTATCAGGGTGAAGCCGCGACTAGGGGCTTTCATTTACGGCTCCGGACTCACCCCTGAAATCCGAGGACAGGTATGCTACCAGCGTGAACAGCGGCTGCTCTTCGGGACTCTCAGTGGCGGCCACATCGATTTCGAACTGCAGCAGGTTGTCCGATACGGTGGGGGTGCTGTTCAGCCACCAGTACCAGTCCCGACCCGCCATCGTGGTCACCCCGCTGCGCTCGCCACTGGGCAGGTCCTGCCTGGCCCGGGAGAGAATGCGCAGTTCCACCAGCTTGTTGGCGGCCACCATGCGCGCCAGCGATTTGTCTCTCAGGTAGGCGGTGGCGTCCACCTGCTGCGACAGGGCCAGCAGCAGCGCCGGCAGGGCGATGGCTACCACAGCCAGGGCGACCATCACTTCCACCAGGGTAAAGCCGCGCACCTTCCTCACAATGGCTCCCCGGGCGCCTCGCCGTCACGCAACACCTCAAAGCGTCCCAACAGATCCCACTCCAGGCGCCACAGCAACTCGCCGCTGTCCTCATCCCGCAGCTCCATGGAACCGGCAGTGGTTTCCCCGCTGGCATAAAACACCACCTGGGGCTCCGGCTCCTGGTCCTGGTCCTCTGCCGCCAGCGGAATATCCGCGATGGCCGCTTCCTCAAGTTCCATGAAAAGCTCCACCCCCACCGGCAGGCTCTGCTGGGCGAATATCTCCTTGCCGCTGGCCGGGGCCTGCCAGCCATCCACCAACCGTTCGCGCCAGGCATAACGGTACCTGAACTCACCGTCCTCGCTGACCCGCTGCAGCAACAGGCCGTAGTCATGTCCCTGCAACTGGGCCTCGTCCAGGGCATAAGCCGCGACCTCGGCAATATTGCGCGCCTGGGCCTCGAGTTCGATATCCCGCCCGCCGGAGCTGAGGGTCAGGCTGACCAGCGAAGTGACCAGCACCACCACGATCAGCGTTACCAGCAGTTCCAGCAAGCTGAAACCGCCCTGCCGCGGCCCGGCCAGGAGAGGCCCGTCCGAACGCGGCCCGACCCCCACAGGCTACTCCTCTTCGCGCCAGTTACCGATATCCGCGTTCTGGTCCTCTCCGCCTGACAGGCCATCAGCCCCCAGGGAATAGATATCCACCTCGCCGTGCTCGCCGGGGCTCAGGTACAGGTAGGGCCGACCCCAGGGGTCCATGGGCACTTCCTGCAGGTAACCGCCGGCCTTGAAATTGCGCGGTTCGGGATCGAGGCTGCTGGCTTCCACCAGCGCCTCCAGGCCCTGTTCAGTGGTGGGGTAGACATAGTTGTCGAGGCGATAGATCTTGAGCGCGGTTTCGATGGACTTGAAATCCGCCTGCACTTTCTGCACCCGGGCCTCATCGGCGCGGTTGAGTACCGTGGGGGCCACCACGGAAATCAACAACCCCATGATCACCAGCACCACCAGAATCTCCACCAGGGAAAACCCGCCCTGGCCGGTCTTGAGTTTGACTGAGTTCTTCATACGCTTACTTCACCATTGTATTGAGATCGAAAATCGGCAGCAGGATAGCGAGGACGATGGTCAGCACCATGCCTCCCATGAACACTACCATCAGGGGCTCGAACAGGCTCATCATGGTGCCAAGAGTCATCTCCAACTCCCGCTCCTGGTTGCTGGCGGACCGGGACAACATGGTCTCCAACTCGCCGCTGACTTCGCCGCTGGCCACCATGTGTACCATCATCGGTGGGAAATGACCGCTTTGTTGCAGCGCGCGGTTGAGGCTGCTGCCCTCCTGCACCCGTTCCGCCACCTGGCGGGTATCTTCGCGCAGCACGAGGTTGGTCAGCACCTGGCCGGCTATACGCAGCGACTCCAGCAGGGGTACGCCGCTGGCCATGAGGATACTGAGGGTGGAAGCGAAGCGCGCCGTATCCAGGGCAATCACCAGCCTCGACACCCCCGGCATCCGCAGCAGCATGGCATGCCAGCGGCGCCGCCGTTTCGGGTTGCGCAACAGGCGCCGCACGATCAGCACAGCCGCTGCCAGGCCCACCAGCAGCCAGACACCGTAATCCCGGAAGAAATCACTGGAGGCAATCAGACCGCGGGTTAGCAGGGGTAGTTCCCGCCGGCTGTGGGCGAAGATACCCACCAGTTCGGGCACCACGAACACCATCAGGGCCACCACCACGGCGATCGCCACACCCACCAGGATGAACGGGTAAATCATGGCCATTTTCAGCTTCTGGCCCGTGTACTGGCGCTGCTCGGTGTAGTCCGCCAGCTGTTGCAATACCGGCCCCAGGAAGCCCGCGTGCTCCCCGGCTTTCACCATGGCGCGATACATCTCGCTGAACACCTGCGGGAATTCGCCCATGGCATAGGCCAGGGTGTGGCCCTCGGCCACCCGCGAGCGCACTTGCAGCAAGGTGCCCTTGATACGGGCGCTGCGGTTTTGCTGTGCCGCCGCCTGCAGTGCCTCGTCCAGCGGCAGGTTGGACTCCACCAGAGTGGCCAGCTGGCGGGTCAGCAGGGCGAGATCGCCGGCGCTGATACCGCGCCGCAGCAGCGGTATGCGCCAGCTGCCGGTAGCGGGTTCCGGCCGGTTGGCGACGGCCACCTCCACCGGGCGCAGGCTCTGGCCCCGCAGCTGGGATCGCACCTGCCGCTCGGAATCCCCCTCCAGGACACCGCGAACAAGCTTGCCCTGCGGGTTGAGTGCACGATATCGGTAGGCAGTCATGGCTTATCCGGCGCAATCAGGCGACCGCAGTCACCCTCAGCACTTCCTCGAGACTGGTTTCCCCCGCCAGCACCCGGCGGCGTCCGTCGGCCTCAATACCGGGATAGCGCTTGCGGGCCTGCTGCAGTACCGCCTGTTCGCTTTTGCCCTCGTAGATAAGCTCGCGCATGGCATCGTCGATTTCTATCAGTTCGTAGATGCCGGTACGGCCGCGGTAGCCGGTGTAATTGCAGCTTTCACAGCCGCTGGGCCGGTACAGGGTGACATCGCTGTCGGCCGCTGCCAGGCCCAACTGGTCGCGCTCCGCAGGGGTGGCGATCAGCCTCCCGGCGACAGTCCCGGCACAGCAGCCGCACCAGCCGCTGGGCCATTACCGCGAGCAGGCTGGAGGACAGCAGGAAGGGCTCTATACCCATGTCCTTGAGACGCATCACCGCGCCCACCGCGGTATTGGTGTGCAGGGTTGAGAGCACCAGGTGCCCGGTGAGGGAGGCCTGCACCGCGATCTCGGCGGTTTCCAGGTCGCGTATCTCCCCCACCATCACCACATCCGGATCCTGGCGCAGGATGGCGCGCAGCCCGCGGGCAAAGGTCATATCGACCTTGGGGTTGACCTGCGTCTGTCCGACCCCGGGCAGCATGTACTCAATGGGGTCCTCGATGGTTAGAATATTGCGTGTGGATTCGTTGATATGGGCCAGGCCCGCGTACAGGGTGGTGGTCTTGCCCGAGCCGGTCGGACCGGTCACGAGTATGATGCCGTGGGGGCTGCGCAGCAGACGAGCTGTACCCTTCCAGCACCTGCTCGTTCATCGCCAGGTGATGCAACTGCAACTGCCCGGCCGCCGTGTCCAGCAGGCGCAGCACCACACGCTCGCCATGGGCGGAGGGAATAGTGGACATACGTATGTCCACCGCGTGACCGGCAATCTTCACTGATATCCGGCCGTCCTGGGGAACCCGCTTCTCGGCGATATCCAGCCTCGCCATTACCTTGAGGCGCGACACCAGCAGCGGTGCCAGCATTCGTTTGGGGGACAGCACCTCGGCGAGCACGCCATCGATGCGATAGCGCACGCTCAGCCTGTCCTCGAAGGTTTCAATGTGGATATCGGAAGCCTTGTCGCGCACTGCCTGGGAGAGAATGGCGTTGATCAGCCGGATAATAGGCGCATCGTCCTCCGCGTCCATGAGATCGCCCAGCCTCGGGAATCTCATCGGCTATGCGGCTGAGGTCGACATCGGCGCTGATGTCCTCGGCCATCTGCACCGCCTCGTTGTTATCGCGCTGGTAGGCCAGGGTCAGGCGCCGCTTGAAATCCACCTCGGCCACCTGCTGCAGGCGAAAAGGCCCGCCCAGAAAGCGGCGCAACTCGGTCAGCACCTGGATGCCCGGGTCTCCCTGGTGCACCACCAGCGGCCCGGCGCCGTCGTTGTCCACCAGCACATTGTTCAGCTTGGCGTAGGCAAAGGGCAGATTGAGCGACTGGCTACCACCGCCCTGGATAAGGTCCGGTACCGTTGCGGTTTCCACCACTACTGGCCCCCGGCACCGGACGACTGTTGATCGGCCTTGATCACGTCGAGCTGCTTCAATTGCTCTTCCCATTCCGGCAGAACCTGTATCTGGTCCTCATCCAGGAACATCACGCCCTGCTCCCTGCGCTGCACCTGCTGATCGCGAATATAGCGGTATTTGTCGGCGGTGGCGCCGGCCAGGGCCTGGTTATCGCGGATTATGGTGGGACGAATAAAGATCAGCAGGTTGGTTTTGGTCACTTTGACCGCATCGGTACGGAACAGCCGCCCCAGGAACGGAATATCCCCCAGGAAGGGCACTTTCTGGGTTCCGTCCTGGACATCGTCCTTGATCAGCCCGCCCAGCACCACGACCGTATCGTCCTGGGCCAGCACCTTGGTCTGGATTTTGCGCTCGTTGGTGATGAGGTCGGAGGCAACCGCGGTGAGCCCGCTGAGGCTGGACACCTCCTGGGAAATATCCAGCACCACGGAGTCGCCCTCGTTGACATGCGGGGTCACGGTCAGGGTAATACCGACATTCTCCCGCTCGATGGTCTGGAAGGGATTCTGGGCACCGTCGCCACCCGCTGCCGGTGTTGGTGTAAGAACCGGTGACAAAGGGCACGTTCTGGCCCACGGTGATATACGCCTCCTGGTTATCCAGGGTCAGCAGGCTGGGCGTGGACAGGATATTGGCGTTGCGTCTGCTCCTTCAGCGCACTGAGGATGACCGTCATGGACAGGCTGTCACTGACCTGGCCCCAGCCCAGAGACAGTGCCAGGCGTACTGGCGAGGGCGCCGGCAAGAGTGCCGAGGTTGATATCGTTGTCGCTGCTATCGTCCGGGGCAACACCGCATCGGCGATATTGCGGGCGCGGGCATCGGCGGCGTTGATATTACTGCCGAAGACGCCGCTCTGGTCGGCAAACAGCCACTGCATACCCAGGTCCTGGCCGTCTATCACTTCCATTTCGACGATAATCGCCTCCACCAGTACCTGGGCGCGACGAATATCCAGGCGGTGAATCACGCTCTCGATGCGCGGCCATTTCCTCGGCATCGGCGGTGATGATCAGGGCGTTGGTACCCTCGTCCGCTTCGATGGTGGCGGCGTTGCCCTTGGTCGGCGGGCTTACCGCCCTCGACGCTGTCCAGGCCGTCGATATTCTGCATGACCCGGGTCAGCACCTCGGCAATATCAGCCGCCTGGGCGTACTCCAGGTAGATCACCTTGACGTTACCGCTCTGTTCCAGGGGAGTATCCAGGTGTTGCACCAGTTTGCGAATGCGCGCCCGCTCCAGCTCGTCGCCGCTGACCAGCACGCTGTTGGTGCGCGTGTCGGCCACCAGCAGCACCTCCTGTTTCACCACCGCTTTGCTTGGCCTCGGACTTGGCCAGGGTGTCCAGCATGCTGACCACGTCCTCGGCTACCGCGAAGCGCAGCTTGACGATATCGGTCTGCTGCATCGCCGATTTGTCCATGCGATCGATGATGTCGCGAATACGGTCGATGTTGCTGGACAGGTCGGAAATGATAATGGCGTTGCTGGGGGCGTAGGCCGCCATATGGGCCTGCTGCGGCACCAGGGGGCGCAGTACAGGAATCAGCTTGGCGGCGGAGATATTTTCCAGGCGTATGACTTCGGTCACGTATTCGTCGGTGGTGTGTCCGCTGGAATTGCCATCGCTTACCCTCACCGGGGCCGAGCGGGCATCCTTGCTCTGTATAACCCTGACCACCCCATTGGAGCTCACCGCGGTGTAGCCATGCACCTCCAGAATGGACAGGAACAACTGGTACAGCTCCTCGCGGGAGACCGGCTTGCTGGAAACCACCTTGACCTTGCCCTTCACGGAGGGGTCCACCACGATGGTGGTGCCCGTGGCTTCCGCCACGAACTTGATCAGCTCCTGGATATCGGTTTCTTTCAGGTTGACGGTGAATTGCTGGGCCACGGCCTGCACCGGGCCGAGCAACAGGGCCAGCAGGACGGCGAGCGAACAGCCGCGGGCAACACGATTCAATACATTCACTTGGCAATATCCCTCTGGCGCCGGGACCAATCCCGACGCCGTGTTCGAAGCCCTGTCAGACAGATGCTACGTTCCGTCACTGGACTCACCGAGGCTAACGCTGACGGTCACGGGCGCGCCATCGCGTTGCAACTCAAAAATCGCCTCGCTGGCAGAGCGCATCGCCTGGTACAGGCTCAAGGTATTGGCGGGATCGTCCAGCGCTATACCGTTGACACTGGTCACCAGGTCGCCGGGTTGGAACCCCAGCAGCTCAAATTGTTCACGCTCCTTGCCCGGGGCAATGCGGTAGCCGAGCAACTGGCCGTTTTCCCGCACGGCGCTGACCGAGACCACTTCCGCCAGGGACTGGGGGTTCTCGTAGAGGCGATCCCGGTAGCCCTGGGCGACAACCGAGGCGCTGGCGTCACCACTGCGGTCAATCGCGGTGGGGCTGCTGTCCTCCGGGGCGGGCGCCGGCAAGGCGGCCGTCTGGGCGTTCAAGTCCGAATTGTCGAAAAGTTCCAGTAGTTCGTAGGTGCCGCCATTGTCCAGGACCACCTGGCCGCGCATCACCTTGGCCAGGGTTACATTGCCCTGCACCGGCAATTTGTCCTCGACCGCATAGATATCCTGTTGCGAATTCTGCTCGATGATCGCAAAACCCAGCCCCTCCTCGCTGGAGGCCACAACACCGCGCAGCTTGAGGTTCAGGCGGGTTTCACGCGCCCCTTTTTCGATACCCTCCCGGACCGAGGCCCGGGCATCCGGTTCGGCTGTGGTCTGGGCGGGGTTGAGCGCTCCCGCTTCGCCGAACAAATGCCAGCCCTGGACCCGCGCCACATCCACGGCTGGCCCACCGTCAGCCGGTGCCGCCATGGTCACCGGGTTGATCACCCGGCCCGCGTCGGGCAACTGGCTGTCGCTGGCGGGCAGCAATGCCCAGATCAGCCGCGTCAGGGCGAGCACCCCCCACAGGCAAAACAGCAGGAGCAGGCCCTGGCGCAGGCGGCGGGCAGGGGCCGGCTGGGACAGGAATTGCACACAATTCTCCACCCCGGCGGATAGACGCCGCGACATATCGCTGGAATGACCAAGCAAACTGGCCGCCATGCCCCGCTCCCTCTCATCGCCCAACAATATCAGTACCACGGGCCTCTGTACGGCTTAATTATAGAGGGCGGGCAGCAAAGTTAAAACCGCGCCGCTCCCATCAGGTTTCCAGGGACTGGTAATAGTCGGACAGGATCTTTGCCACTTCCGGCCGCGAGAACTCCGGCGGCGGGGCGATACCCTTGCCCAGCATCTCGCGCACCTTGGTGCCGGAGAGCTGCACGAAATCCTCGTCGCCGTGATCCGGTGCGTCACGCATCATCACCACCTTGTTGAGCTTCTTCGAAGTACGCGGTGTTGTCGGCCCGGAAAATCTGGATGCCGAGCGCACCGGCAGGCACTCCTCGTCGAAAATGCGTCTGCGCATCGAAGGCACCGTAGTAGTCTGCCGACGCCGGCGTGATCGCGCCCCACGATCAGGTGGCTGCAGCCGCAGTTCTGACGGAACACCGCGTGCAGCACTGCCTCGCGCGGGCCGGCATACAGCATGTCGAAGCCGTAACCGGTGATCATCACCGTATTGGGCGGGAAGTACAGTTCCACCATCTTGCGGATCGCGGCGTCGCGCACATGTGCGGGGATATCGCCGGGCTTCAGCTTGCCGAGCAGCATGTGGATCAGCACGCCATCGGCACCGACCGCCTCCATGGCCATCGTGCACAGTTCCTCGTGCGCGCGATGCATCGGGTTGCGGGTCTGGAAGGCCACCACCTTGTTCCAGCCGTGCTCGGCGATCTCGTTGCGGATCTCCACCGCGGTGCGGAAGGTGTCCGGGAAATCCGCTGTGGAAATAGCTGAAATTCAACACCTCGATCGGGCCCGATACCGCAAAGCGACCCAGCGAGACAAAGGTTCCGACACCCGGGTGCTTCGGATCGAGTGTGCGGAATATCTGCTCCGCCATCTGGCTGATCTCGGCCTCGCTGAATTCCTCGATGGCCTCGACCGTCCTGATCGCCAGCACCGGGTTGCCCTCGACATTCGGATCACGCAGCGCGATACGCTTCGCCCCGCGAATTGCCGCGGCATCGCTCGTCAGATTCAGCACCGGCACCGGCCAGAACAGCCCGGCCACGGTATGCATGTTCTTCGCCACGCTCAGCGCATCGGCCCGGTTCATGTAGCCGGTGAGCGGGTTGAAATAGCCCGCGCCGAGCATCACCGCATTGGCGGCCGCCGCCGAATTGAGCAGCAGCGAGGGCAGTCCTTCGGCTTCTTTCTGCAGTGCGGCGTGACGCGCGGCGTCGTACACGAAGCGTGGGTCGAGTTGTTCGGATCCGTGCGGTTTCATCATGGTGCTGTCTCCATTCGTGGGGCGGACCGGGATCGGACGCACGATCGCGTGCGTCCTCCGGGGTTGATCGGGTATGCACGCGTCTCAGGCCGACAGGATGCCGCGCCTCTCGAGTTCGTGCAGCAGCATGTCGACTTCCTGCTGCAGGGTCATGCGGTCGGTAGTGCAGATGGATTTCAGCGGCTGCCGGCGCCTCGTAGGGATCGTCGATACCGGTGAAATTCTTGATCTCGCCGGCACGGGCTTTCTTGTAGAGTCCCTTGGGATCGCGCTTCTCGGCCTCGGCCAGCGCGCAGTCGACGAAGACCTCGATGAAATGCATTCCGGCGGCATCGTGGAGCGCGCGCACCTGCATCGCGATCGGCGCGGTAGGGGCTGATGAAGCTGCGTCAGGACGATCACGCCGGCAATCGACGAACAGCTTGGCCACCTCGCCGATACGGCGGATGTTCTCGGTGCGATCCTCGGCGGCATGAAGCCGAGGTTCTTGTTGATGCCGAGGCGGATATTGTCGCCATCGAGGCGATAGGCGAGTTTGCCGCGCAGAGCAGCGCTTCCTCGAGCGCCACCGCGACCGTGCTCTTGCCGCTGCCGGACAGGCCGGTGAACCACAGCGTCGCGCCCTGCTGACCCAGCAACTGGTGGCGGTGCTCGCGGTGTATCTCGCCCTCGTGCCAGTGAACGTTGGTCGCTTTCTGCTCTGTCATGTTCTGCGCTCTCTCCAGTTATAAATAATAGTGTCCCGGCCGGTCGGGGTGATCGAGATCCCGCATCGCCACGCAACCGGGTGCGTGTATTCCGCTAACCCGTACGGGGCGCCATGAACCGCTCCCGATAGGGGCGAAACAGCGCCTTGAGCCCCGCTTCGGTAAAGCCGTACTCCTCCAGGGTATAGGCATGGGGAGGACGCAGTTCCCGGCGATTGAACGCCTGCCAGCGGGCCATTTCCGACCGCGCCTCCCCGGTCAGTTCCATGCCCAGGAACTCATAGACCCTGCAAATTTCGCCCAGTGGATCGCTCACCGTGTCGGCAAACCACAGATCCAGGAACTTGTCCTCACCCATGCGCTCGCGCACGTCCATGGTGTGCTGCATACCCCTGGCGAACTTGCGAGCCCACTGCCGGCCTACCTCATGCGGGTCCGCAGTATCGGAATAAATCGTCCACACGCCGGCGATGAGGCTGGTGAGTGACGGCAGGGTCTCGAGCGGGTCGCGGTGGGATTGTACCACTTTCGCGTCCGGAAACACCTTGAATACCAAGTCCATGAAATGCAGGTGGTGGGGCGCTTTCAGGGCCCAGCGCTGGCCCTGCTGGCCACTGCGCCTTTTCTGCCACTGCAGGAACTGCAGCAGCAGCCGGAAATACTCGTAACCCGGGGTGTGGTCCTGGGCTTCCAGCCAGGCGTCATAGGACGGAATATTGGCAAAAGCCTGGGTATTGAAGCTGTAGAAGGACTGCTCCAGCAACATGATGTCCTCATCCGGCCCCATGGCATCCATGGGGTGGATGGCCAGCAGGTCGGGATTGGCTTCCAGCATGGCGGCCATCTCCGCCCTGGCCAGGGCGATGCGGGCATCCCCCGCGCAGGTGAAATCCCAGTCCGGCGCCGGGCTGGGATAGCGCACCTCGTACCACAGCGGGGCGTACATCCGGTGATCCGCCGCGATCGTGCGGTGCAGCATGGTGGTACCGGTGCGCGGCAGACCGACTATAAACAGTGGCGCGACAATTTCCTCGTCGCGTATTTCCGGAAAGCGCTGCAGGAAATATTGCACCCGCAGGCGAGTCGCCAGAATATCCACCATGCGCTGGCGCAGCACGCTGCTCCCAACTTCGTTCAGCTGCGCCTCCTGATCCAGAGAGCGGAGCAGACGCTGCAGCGGCTCCCGGTAGCTGTCGTCGCCAAAATCATCCAGCCCATCCACACAGCGGGCATCCGCGACCACAGCATCGGGGTCAAAATAGCGGTCAGTCACGGCAATTGCACCCCTTCAGCGAGTAAATCGGCAAGCGCCACCACCCGGGTATGCACTGGCGGGCAGCTGTCGGCGGCCACATAGCGCAGCAGCATGCCACCATTGCTGTGGCAGGCCGTCTCCAGCCAATTGGGAAACCGGCCAGCCGCCGGGCCGGGCGCGGGCTGATGGCTGACCACGATGCAGATGCTGCCGTCCTGCCCGGGTACCGCGGCGTGGTTGTTGACGCTGATGCGATGGTAGCGGTAATCAAGCGATTCCATCCAGTGGTTGGACAGCTGGAAATTCCACGCGCGGCAACGCTGCGGCGGGGTAAACCGGATCAGCAGGGCCTCCTCCGGCCCCAGTTGCCAGCGACTATTGTGGTAAAAGATTTGCGGGTCACCGCCGGCCCGCAGGCACATCTGCTGGTCATTGGGCGGCAGCGCATTCAGGTGGCTTTCAAAGGCTGCCATCCATTGCCGAAACAGGCCGGCGGTCCCCGCGACGAAGGGTACCACCCGCCCCAGTTGGGCGCTGAATTCGGCGGGCTCCAGGCAGCTGCTGCCACGCGGATTGAGACAGGCTATGCGCAGTTCGGCGGGCCTTTCCCGGGCGCGATCCCGGAAGGTCTGGCGCACCAGGATACTGTCGGTCCCGGGCAGCATGGGTAACCAGTTGCCAGTCCGCTGGCGGGCGCTGACTTGCAGCTCGAAATCACCGTTGGCAGCGACCTGCAGTTGATCCACCTCAACATGCCCGGTAGGGGCCATGTCCCCGGCGCCGGCGAAGGAGCCCGCCTTGGTCTCGATACTGAGATAGTCAACCGAGCCCCGGTTGCCGCTGATGAGGTAGTCCAGGCCGCCGTCCACCGCGCAGTTCAGGTACACATTGTCGGGGTTGTCATTACCTATTTTGGCGGTTTCGTGGGACAGGGAGTAAAACTGTGGGTAGTCGGGATCGCCGAACTCAAGATGCTTTTCCAGGGAGAGGCGCAACAGGCGGGTGAGGTAGCGGTATCCCTCGGCCCTGGTCAGCTCATCCCCGGGAATGTCCTGGCCCAGCACCTGCGCACCAACGCTCTTCAGCTCATCACAGAAGGCCGCCCAGGCCTGGCCCGACAGCAGGGCCTGGAGGGGCGCATCGCTACCCGACATAGAAGTCGACCAGGGACAGTACCAGCATAAGCCCCACCAGCGGCACCAGCCAGCGCTGCAGTTGTCGCATGCGCTGCGGGCTGACCGGGCTGGCAAAGCGCTCCAGCACAGTCACCATCAGGGCCAGCCCTGCAAATACCGCCAGCAAAACCAGTATCAAATCAGGCAAGTCGATCCCTCCTGCGACCGCCAGGGCCAGTCGGCGGGGATACGATCAGGGCATTACCCGGTAGACATCGGGAATTTGCTCCAGCGAGTCCACCGAGCAATCCAGATCCTTGAGCATCCCGTCCTCCAGACTGTAAACCCAGCCGTGTACCGTCAGCGGCTGGCCCCGCTGCCAGGCATTCTGGGCGATAGTCGTGTGGCACACATTGGCGACCTGGGTGATCACATTGAGTTCGCACAACAGGTTCAGCCGCGCCGATTCGTCGGCCAGGGCATGAATCCGGGCGCGGTGATTCTGAAGCACATCCTTTATGTTGCGCAGCCAGTTGTCTATGAGGCCGTTGTCGGCACTCTCGTAGGCCGCGCGCACGCCCCCACAGCCATAGTGGCCCACCACGATCACATGCTTTACCTTGAGTACATCCACCGCGTATTGCAGCACGGTCAGGCAATTGAAATCGGTATGCACCACCATATTGGCGACATTGCGGTGTACAAATATTTCCCCGGGCAGCAGATCGACGATCTGGTTGGCCGGCACCCGGCTGTCGGAACAACCTATCCACAGGTACTCGGGGCTTTGCTGGGCCGCCAGCTTGGCAAAAAAATCCGGGTCACTGGTGCGTATCCGGTTGGCCCAGCGCCGGTTGTTGGCAAACAGTTCCTGCAGTTTCCTGGGGTTGTCGTCAGTCGGTTTCTTGTCGCTCATACCAGCAGTGTACTCAAACGTGATATTGAAACTTTATTGCCACCCCTGGCTTGGGAGGCTGCCAGGGCCTTGTTGGCCACGCTTTCCATCTGCCGGGCCAGCTGGGGCATATCCACCGCGGGGTAGTGCTGAGTTTCCCAGCTTACCAGCCCGATGGATACGGTGACCTGCAACACCGCGCCACGACCGTCATCGATGGCAAAGTCCTCGATATCCTCGCGCATGCGCTCGGCTATCTCTTCGCCCAGGACCTCGCCGCTGGCGGGGATGAGCAGCGCGAACTTCGAGCGCGACAACCTGGCCATCAGGTCGGTGGCCCGCAGGTCCGAAGATATGCGCTCGGCCACCTTCTTGACCACGAAATGGCCCCGGCGCTCGCCATAGCTCTCATAGAGATCGTCAAACTCGTCAATTTCCATGACCAGCACTGTCAACGGCTGCTCGGCCCGCCGTGCGCGCGCGATCTCCCGGGCGATATCCTTGGCGAACCCGCGCAGGTTGCTTATCTGGGTCAGCGGGTCGAGCATGGTCAGCCTGGACACCTGCTGGCGCGCGACGGCGTTCTTGAAGCACGAGGATATGATCGAGGCCAGGTGGGCGATCAACTGCTGCTCGGGTTCGTCGACTACCAGGGACTCTTCCTGCAGGCCCAGGTGCAGGCTGCCTATCATGCGCCCCGCATCGGTGAGCGGCAGCAATAAGGCGTATTCGATGCCACTTTCTGTCTTGAGCACCTCGAACATGCGCGTATCGGTAGCCGTGAGCAGGGCGATATCCGGCTCCAGCTCATACAGCTCCTGCATGCTGAAGCAGTCCTGGTGCAATTGCAGGCTGTGGCCGTAACGCTGCCCGCCGACGATCAGTTCCGCCAGCACCCCCTCCGGGTCGTACAGCCATAATTCGGCCGCGCGAAAAGAAAAGTGACGGGGCAGGCTGACCAGCAGAATCTCCAGCAGGGCCTCCAGGTCCGGCGCTTCCAGCAGCATATGCTCCAGTTGCTGGGCCTGCAGATACAGGTAGCGGTTTACCGTGACCGTCTCGCTCCTGCGGCGCTCATGCAACTCCGTTCCGGAAACGGCTGGCGGGGCGCCCTGTATTTCCTCCTGGTCCCCGGCACTACCCTTGTCTTGCGTCATCTGCTCTGCTCACGTCGCGCCGGGCTGCCGACAAAAACCAGCGCCCGATCTGTAATGTTATTGGCAAGCAAGTTTAAGCGCCCTATACTGGCGATGCAAACCTGGGGGTGGCCAGCTTTCCGCAACGACCGCGGCAGCAGGGCCTGAGATACCGCAACGGTAAACCCTTCGAACCTGATCCGGTTAATACCGGCGTAGGAAGAGGTCTCGCTATCCTGATTACCCCTCCTCGCAGTAGTAACCGGCAATGCCTGTCGTCTGTCGTGAGGTCCCGTGCATGAAACACCCCACCCCCCTGCTGGCCATCCTGCTGTGCCTGTCCATGCCCGTGGCAGCGGAACAACCCGGCCTGGAGGAGGTCATTGTCACCGCGCAATTGCGGCCCACCCCGCTGCTGAACCAGGCCTCCAGCATCAGCGTGATAACGGCCCAGGACATCCGCGAGCGGGAGGCCCAGCACCTCGAGGGCATCCTCAACCTGGCCCCCAACGTCAACAGCGCCGGGGGCACTTCCCGGGCCCGCTTCTACCAGATCCGCGGCGTGGGGGAGCGCAGCCAGTTCCAGGAGCCGCTCAATCCCTCCATTGGCCTGCTCATAGATGGCATCGACTTCAGCGGCCTGGGGGGCGCCGGCACCCTGTTTGATGTCGAACAGGTGGAGATCCTGCGCGGTCCCCAGGGTACCTTGCACGGCGCCAACGCGCTGGCGGGACTGATCAATATCCGCTCGGGAGAACCCTCCGCCGAGCCCGCCATGCGCGTCGAGGCCAGCGGCGGTGAATACGACAGCTGGAGCGCCGGGCTGATGGGCACGGGGCCGCTGGTGGCCGACCGGCTACTGTATCGCATCGCCGTCAATCGCTACCAGAGCGACGGGTTTATCAGCAACGATTACCTCGGGCGCGATGACACCAACGGCCAGGATGAAACCACCCTGCGCGGCAAGCTGCGCTGGCTGCCCAGCGAGCGTGACAGTGTCGACCTCACCCTGATGTATATCGACGTCGACAATGGCTACGATGCCTTCTCCCTGGACAACACCCGCCACACCCTGTCCGACGAACCGGGCAAGGACAAGCAGCAGTCATATGCCACTGGCCTGCAGTGGCACCGCGAACTCGACAAGCTGGTGCTGGACCTGGCGGCTACCGGGGCCAGCACCGACAGTCGCTACGCCTATGACGAGGACTGGAGCTACGTGGGGATCGCCCCGGACTGGGAATACTCGTCCTTCGACCAGTATGACCGCAAACGCGACAGTTACAGTGTCACGGCCCGCTTGTCGTCGGGCGACGGCGGACAGCTGTTCGCCAACAGCAGTGACTGGGTAGTGGGCGTCTACTACCTGGGCGACAGGGAGCACCTGCAGCGCCGCTATACTTACCTGGAGAACGACTTCACCAGCGACTATGACACCGACACCTATGCCCTGTTCGGCCAGCTGGACACCCGGTTGAGCGAACAACTCAAGCTCGTCACCGGGCTGCGGCTGGAGCGACGCTATACGGACTACAGCGACAACAACAATGTCCAGAGCGATCCCGACAAGGATTTGTGGGGCGGGCGCATCGCGCTGGAGTATCACCTGGCGGACACCGGCATGGTTTACGCCTCGGTTTCCCGCGGCTACCGCGCCAATGGCATCAACGCCGGCATCCTGGCGAGCATGGAGACCACGGATGATCCCGACATCATCGCAGACCTGGAATCCCTGCAGCAATTCGACGAGGAATACCTGATCAACTACGAAACCGGCTTCAAGGGCAACCTGCTGGCAGGGCAGCTGCAGGCCAGGCTGGCGCTGTTCTACATGGATCGTAAGGACCAGCAGGTAAAGGGCTCGCTGGTGATTGCGCGCCCGGATGGCAGCACTGCCTTCCTCGACTACACCAGCAACGCCGCCCAGGGCAACAACTACGGCGCCGAGTTGGAACTGAACTGGCTGGCCACCGGACAGCTTATGCTGTTCGCGAATCTCGGCCTGCTGCAGACTGAATACGAAAATTACACCGATGCCCAGGGCAACGACCTCTCCGGGCGCGACCAGGCCCAGGCGCCGCAATACCAGTACGCCGTGGGCGGACACTACGATATCGGCGCCGGGTTCTACCTGCGCATGGATGTGGAGGGCAAGGACAGCTATTACTTCTCGGACCGCCACCAGGTTAAATCACCCTCCTACAACCTCCTGAACCTGCGCCTGGGTTATGTCCACGACAACTGGTCAGTGGCCCTGTGGGGGCGCAATATTACCGATGAGAATTATTATGTACGGGGCTTCGGCACCTTTGGCAATGACCCCCGCGATGAATACGCGGTGAAGCCCTACTACCAGTATGGCGAGCCGCGGGTGCTGGGGGTCAGCGCCAGCTACGACTTCTAGAAACAGGAGAGCAACGACATGCAACTCACAGCGGACCTCAGTCTCTACCCCATACAGGATGAGTACATACCCGTCATCCAGGCCTTTATCGACGCCGTGAAACGCCACGACGACTTGCGAGTGGTCTGCAACGCCATGAGTACCCAGATCGCCGGGGAACACGACCGGGTCTTCGAGGTGGTCTGCCGCGAATTGGCAGCCAGTTACGAGCAATTCGGAGCCCAGGTGCTGGTCGCCAAGTTCATCCCGGGCATTGTCGAACTGGATGACTGAATCCGGCGCCGCGACCGACCTGGCGGCAGCCCTGCAGGCCATGTCAGCATGGGAGGCCGTTGCGGTTGCACTGGGAGTCGCCTACCTGCTGCTGGCGATGCGGGAAAGCCTGTGGTGCTGGTACGCGGCCTTTGTCAGCACCGCCATTTTCCTGGTGCTGTTCTGGGATGTCGGGCTGCTGATGGAATCGGCCCTGCAGGTTTACTACCTGGCCATGGCAGTCTACGGTTGGTGGCACTGGCAGCGCGGCAGCACCGGGCACAGCGAGCTGGCCATTTCCAGTTGGGGCAGGCGCCAACACCTGCTCGCCGTCAGCTGCGTACTGTTGGCGTCCACGGTCAGCGGCGCATTGCTGCATCGCTACAGCGACGCCGCCCTGCCCTACCTGGATTCTTTCACTACCTGGGGGAGTATACTGACCACCTGGATGGTGGCGCGTAAAATCCTTGAGAACTGGTTGTACTGGCTGGTCATAGACAGCGTTTCCATTTTTCTTTACCTGGACAGGGCGCTATACCTGACTGCGCTGCTGTTCGCCTGCTACCTCATCATCGTCCTGTTCGGGTACCGCAAATGGCTACAGCACTACCGGGCAATATCCGGCTGAAGCTGGACCAGGCCCTGGCGCAGTGGCGCCATTGGGACTGTGATCCCCCACTGGCGAGCGCGCCCACTGTGTTGCGTGTGCTTGGAAAAGGGCTGAGCAACTTCAGCATACTGGTGCGGGCAGAGGGCGCCTTCGTGGTGCGCTTGGATGGCATACACAGCGCCAGCGACCAGCTCAATCGCCCGGCAGAATGGCGCAGCTTACAGGCGGCTCACCGCGCGGGCATAGCCCCCAGACCCTGCTATTTCAACCCCGAACTGGGCTGCGTGGTCTGCGAATACCTGCCGCCCGACCCGGCGCAGGCGCCGTCGCTGCCCGACGTGGCCGCCCTGTTGCGGGCGGTGCACGCACTGCCCCGGCGCCACCACCGGCTGGACCTGGAGGGCCGCATTCTCAGCTATGAAAAACGCCTGGAACATCGCCGGGAACCGGCGCTGGCACAACTGATTTCCCACGGGGAAGCCACCCGACAATGCCTGGCTGCCGCGCAAAGCGGCACCCAGGCACTGGTGCTGTGCCACAACGACCTGCTGCGGGCCAACCGCATCCTCAGCGGCGGCAGGCTCTGGGCCATAGACTGGGAGTATTGCGCCATGGGCAGCCCTTGGTACGACCTGGCGGTGGTGACCGCGGGCGATGAACTGGACACCCCCGACAGGAACTTGCTGCTGGAAAGCTACCTTGGCAGGCCCGCCACGGCGGCAGAGTACACGCGCCTGGACCAGAACGCTTGTGTCTACAGGTATCTGGAACTGCTGTGGTACCTGGCGCGGGATCATCCCCTGCTGGACGAGGCACAGACAGCCGCGAAACTGCAGCGGCTGAAAAACGCCCTGGAGAGTGCCCTCAGTCCCTGAAATTGGTGAACTGCAGGGGCAGGCCGATATCAGCCTCGCGCAACAGCGCGATCGCCTGCTGCAGGTCATCGCGCTTTTTGCCGGTCACCCGCACCTGGTCTCCCTGGATCTGGGCCTGCACCTTCATTTTGGCCTCCTTGATGCGCTTGACCACATCCTTGCAGTGGGCGCTGTCCAGGCCGTGGCGCAGCAGCACTGTTTGCTTCACCTGCTTGCCGGTTGTGGTCGGCTCAGCGACGTCCATGGCGGCCGGGTCTATGCCACACTTGATCAGCGCGCTGCGCAACATGTCTTCCATCTGCGCCAGCTGGAAGTCGGCCTCGGCGGTCAGCACCACCGTGCGCTCCTCGCGCTCAAAGGAAGCCTGCACTCCCTTGAAATCAAAGCGGTTGGCGATGACGCGTCCGGCCTGGTCCACCGCGTTGGTCAACTGGTGCAGATCAACTTCCGAAACAACATCAAATGATGGCATAGTGCGAATCCTCTGAAACCACCCCAATACAGGACCTACATAGTAATGCGCCGCTGCCAGTTTTCAATCCCGCGAGGCAAGCCCTCCCCGTGACCGGGCCACACTGGCATGTGCTGGGGGCGGGCGCCATCGGCTGTCTGTTCGCCACCGCCCTGCAGCGCTCAGGTTTGCCGGTCACCCTGCTGTTGCGTGAGCACCGCGGCGAAGCGTCCGTACAGGTGGATGACGACGACGGGCGCCAGCAACGATACTTCCAGACCTCCGGACCAAGGGATCCGGGTTATATCGGCCACCTGCTGGTTACCACGAAGGCCTATGATGTTTGCCCGGCAGTCACCTCCGTCGCGCATCGGCTGGATCAGAACAGCCAGGTCCTGCTGCTGGCCAACGGACTGGGCTATAGCGACGAATTGCGGCACGCGCTACCCGCTATCGATTACTACCTCGGCTCCACCACCGAGGGCGCCTATCGCCTGGCGCCGTTGCACATCCACCACGCCGGCAGAGGCTATACCCGCATCGGCAAGCCGGGTTGCAGCAGTCCACCGGACTGGCTCGAGTCCTGGTCCCGGGCGGTGCAACCCGGCAGCTGGGATGAGGACATCCTGGGGACCTTGTGGCTGAAGCTGGCCATCAACTGCGCCATCAACCCCCTGACAGCCTTGCACCGCTGCCGCAACGGCGAACTCGCCAGGCCGCCGCTGGCCGCACAGGTGCTGGCCCTGTGCGCAGAGATCGCCCCCGTCTGCACCGCGGCAGGCTTCCCGATCACCTCTACAGCCCTGCACCAACAGGTGCGCGAGGTCATCGCGGCCACGGCCGCCAATCGCTCCTCCATGCTGCAGGACGTACTGGCCGGACGACCGACGGAATGTAACTATATAACCGGCTACCTGCTGGCTATAGCCCGGCAGCATGGTATCGACGCGCCACGCAATAACGAACTGTTGACAAGGATACGCAAACTTGAATATTGAAGCCCTCCCGCAGGCACCTGTTATCTTGTCTGCAGCCAGCATCGGCGGCCTGGTGCTGGCGGACCAGATGCAGTTTCGCCCCGGGCGCTACCTGTGCAAACCCCTGGCCGCACTGGCTTTTCTGTGGCTGGCCCTGGCGCTGGGAGCAATGGATTCGAGCTATGGCAGATGGCTGCTCGCCGGACTCCTGCTGTGCATGCTGGGCGACCTGCTGTTGATGCCGGAGGATGAACGCTGTTTTCTCGCCGGCCTGGTCGCCTTCCTCTGCGGGCACCTGCTGTACGGCGTTGCCTTCCTGCAACTCGGGGCCAGCCCGATCGGCCCGGCTGTCAGCGCCCTGCCCTGTCTCCTGCTGCTGGTGCTGACCTATCGCTGGATTCTGCCGCGCGTCGATCCGCCCATGAAACGGCCGGTGGCCTGCTACATGTGGGTCATTACCGGCATGCTGCTCTGTGCCAGCCTGACACTGCAGCATCCGGCCTCCTTACTGATCATCGCCGGCGCCTGGGGCTTTGCCCTGTCCGACCTGGCGGTCGCCAGGCAGCAATTCATCAAGGCAAGCCCCCGCAACGGTTTGTGGGGTACTCCCCTGTATTTTTTCTCCCAGATGTTGCTGGCGGCCTCGCTTGCAATGGTCCAGCCCGGCTAACGATACAATCCGCCAGCCGTGGCGCGCACGATCTCGCGCCACTGGGCGGGCGACATGTCCGGGAACAACACGGCCTGACCGTTGGTCTGCTGCTCGCCGGAAATGCGGGTCATGGCAAAGACGCACAGCAGCTCCATACAGCGCAGCCCCAGTTCAACCCGCTCTACTGTTGCCGGCTGCTCCCCCCTGGCGGACTCGGAACTGATGGTGGTAACCGGGGTCGCGCTTATCGGACCACTGACCCGCAGCGGGCCCAACTGCTCGCTTACAGCCGCGGTTACCTGCTGCACCAGCCAGCGGCTGGAAATATCCCCGGGCAGGTCGACTTGCGCTCCCAGGCGCAGCACGGGGGCGGCGATGTGAATGGCGGTTTCCGTGGGCGCCCTGGCGGCCATAAAGCCGGCCCCCGCCAGCACCACAGCCAGCATCGTCGCGACCGCCCCACGCCACACCCGCTGTGCGCCAAACCAACTCCCGGAGCCCGGTTTGAGGGGCAGCACGGAGCGCCCCTCCCTGGCCAGCGCAGCGGGAATCGCCGGCGGCATATCATCCGCCGATTCAGGGCGAAAGCAGGGCCGCGCCTCTGCCAGCAGGCTGTTGCTGGCGGCCAGCGGCACGGTCCGCGATACCTGGCGCAACACCTGGCGCACGATACGGGGGGTGGACGGCCGGTCCCGGGGATTCTTCTGCAGCAGGCTATCCACCAGGTCGACCAACTCGGGTGCCAGCTGCAGGTCTGGCGCCACCCCGGCGCGCAAGGCCGGCGCCGGCTTTTCCAGCAGCATCTGCAGGTCCAGCTGGCCGTCGCGGAAAAAGGGATGGACGCCGGTCAACATCCGGTAAAGCAGGCAGCCCAGGGCGAACAGGTCCGAGCGCTCATCCAGGGCGTGGCCCCGGCAATGCTCCGGTGTCAGTGCCGACGCACTGCCCGCTGCCGCCGCGGCAGATCGCCGGGCTATGCCGAAGTCTGTGAGTTTTACCCTGCCGTCGGCAGCAATCAGTACATTGCCGGCCTTGAGATCACCGTGCACGATCTGTTGCTGTCGCGCCACCGAGAGCGCGGCTGCCAGGTCGCCGGCGATGACCAGGATGCTGGCCAGGGAGGGACGCACCGCGGTGAGGAACTCTTCCAGATCGCAGCCCGGGACATACTCCATGACCATGGCGATGTGTTCATGGGACTCGATGACGTCATAAATCTGTACGATCCTGGGGCTGTCCAGACTGGCAACAACCCGGGCTTCCTTCAGCAACTGCTTGCGGGAGTTGCGCTGCACCGGCAGGGGATAGACCTTGATCGCCACCCGCCGTTGCAGTCGCTTGTCGTAACCCAGGTAAACACTGCCCTGGCCGCCGCGATTGACCAGCCGGATGATTCGGTAGGGGCCGACGCGGGCATCCCCGACCATTCAGGCGCAACCCCGCATGGAACGGGCGCTAACCCTGGCTTGCCGAGGCCGCAGCGCGCAGGCGCGCTCGCAGCCCACTGACGGAAACACGCAGGTCCCGGGCAGTGGCGACGACATCGCCGCGCCTGGCGGCCATGGTCCGCTGCAGCTCGGCCAGGGGCACCTGCTCCGCCAGCCGGTGTCGCGGCGATGCCTCGATTCGCCGGTACACGGCCTGTCGCGACACACCCAGCCGCCGCGCCGTCCGCGCCACCTCGAAAGCGCTGGCCTCCAGGACCCTGTCCAATTCTTCATCGTCTATCTGGTGAATGCGCCTGCGCTCACCGATACCCTCCAGGTCGGCCACCGGCCTGTGCCCATAGGCGCCGCTTTCTCGCAGGGCGCTGTCCACGCTGTCAGGCACCGCCAGGCCGCGGGTACTGGCCACCACCACCTGCCCGACGAAGTTACCCAGTTGGCGCACGTTCCCGGGCCACCGGTAGCAGAGAAAGCGGTAGAACAAATCACCCCAGGCCGCCAGCTCGCGACCGCCGGATTGCTGTGTAGGCAGCTCCAGCCCGGTCCCGGTCTCTTCCCGGTAAGTGCGGAGAAAGTGCAAGGTGAGTTCACCAATGTCCTCGGGATGGTCTCGCAGCGGAGCCAGGCATATTTCGCAGCCCCCGAGCCTGTGCTTCAGAGCCGCCCTGAAGCCACAGCCCTCTGCTTCTATATCTGCATCGGTGGCCGATATGATCCGCACATCGGCCCGGCGCACAGGCCCGCCAACCAGCTGGATTTCACGCTGCTGCAGCGCCCGCAGCAATTGCGGCTGCAGCTCCGGCGGCGTGTCGCCTATTTCGTCCAGGAAGAGGCTGCCGCCCTCGGCCTGGGTAAAGTATCCATCGCTGGCTTTGTGGGCACCGGTAAACGCCCCGCGAGCACTGCCAAACAGGCTGGCGGCGGCCAGGCCCTGGGGAATGGCCGTCATATTGACGCTGACCATGGGACCGCTGGCGCGGGCGCTGGCCCGGTGGATCGCCGCAGCCACCAGTTCCTTGCCGGTACCGGTCTCGCCGCGAATCAGCACATCCAGGTCACTGACCGCCACCTGCTCGATGTGCTCCCGCAACTGCGCCATGTAGCGACTACTCCCGCACATCCCGTGATCACGGACTGGCGGCGCCGTGTCCGGCCTGCCCTGCCGCGTGAATCGCAACAACAGCACCACCGCGTGCCCCAGCAGCAGGGGCACACCCTGGTGCAGCTGGGCTTCGGTCAACGCTATTTCACCCTCCAGCTCGCGCCCGGCTACCCGGCAGCGGCTGGAGGCGGGCAGACGGCGCAGCAGCACGCCCTCACCATCGGCTACCAGGGCAAGCGCCTGCCGACTTACGTGGGGCTCATCCAGGGAACCCGCCACCAGTTCCCCGCCGCGCTCAAAGGCGGGGCTGCGCCGCCCGAGTATCCAGGGAGCCTCGCCCGCGGACAGGGTGGGCAAAACAGTGGTCTCACCAATACGCGAGGTGTCGGGGTGAAATATGATGGTCAGTCCCAGCCTGCGCTGGAAGCGTTGGCCGGTTGCACTCGCCAGGATCGATGGCAGGGTCAGGTCGGTATCATCACTAGCGGGCATGAAAACCTCCGATTACGGGCCCTGTTATTCGGTATTTTTTCGGGGCCGCCCAAAAATCTTAGCAGCTACCGGAAAATTTGCAGCCCGGCGGCCCTCAGGCCAGCAGCACCACCAGGGACAGCACCACCACCCAGCAGGCCGCACTGCGCGACAACAGGCCGCCCAATTCCCTGTTCTGGCTAACCGCCAGGGCATCAAAATCCGCCTGGTCGGCCCGCGGGGTCGAGGCATCGAAGTGCAGGGCCGCGCTGGCGACGGCGTACAGCAGCTCCGGGGCTGATTGCGACGTATCCTTGATGCCGTTGAGCAGGGCCGACCTGCTGCCCAGAAAATCGCCAGTGAGGCTGAAGGCCGCCGCCAGCAGCCGCGCCGGCACCCAGTCCGCGTAGAACAGCCAGCGCTGCCGCTGCTGCGCGCCGAAGTCATCGCCGGCCAGTTGCAGCAGCCGATACGCCACCGCACCGGCGGGACCCAGCACCACAAAGTAGAACAGTACCGCGAACCAGCGCTGGAAGCCCTCGTAGAGCAGCGCACGCTGGACCATTGCGTGCACCTCGGGGGCCGATCCCGGGCTTTCGTCTTGCTCATCCCAGGCAAAAACCTGGCTTGCTTCCAGATAGGCCGCCTCGAAATCGCCGCTGAAGGCGTGGCCGCGATAGCGCCCCATGATGGCCTGGAAATCTCCCCGGCCAAAGGCGTACAGCAGCAGGAATGCCGCCAGACCTATCCACAGCAGGCCAAACAGGATCGGCGCAATGAGCCCGAGCACAACAGCCACCAACAGCGCGGGCAGCGCCACCGCCGCCAGCAGTCCGCCCCCACCCGACAAGCCGGCGCGCTGCAGCCGCTCCCTCCAACTGTCGAACCAGCCATCGCGATGGACCCGCTCCGCGGTACCCCAGAGCTGCAACAGGACAATGGCAATAACGCCCGCTAGAAACAACATCAATTCACTCCATTTTCAGCTATCAGTCGGCGATATCGTGGCCAATCGAAACAGGCACCAGGATCGGTCTTGCGCCCCGGCGCAATGTCGCTGTGACCCACAATGCGATCATCAGTAATGCCGGGATAGGTTCGCTGCAGTACCGCCGTGACAGTGGCCAGCGCAGCGTATTGCTCATCACTGAAAGGCGTATCGTCGGTGCCCTCCAGTTCGATTCCAATGCTGAAATCATTGCAGTTGTCGCGCCCCGCAAAGCAGGATTGTCCCGCATGCCAGGCGCGCTGCCCGAAATCGACAAACTGGACCAGCTGCCCGCCGCGCTCGATCAGCAAATGCGCCGAGACTTCCGCGCCGCGTATCTCCGCGAAAAACGGGTGCTCGTCCCAATCCAGGCAATTGGTGAACAGGCGCTCAATGCAGTTGCCGCCAAACTGGCCCGGTGGCAGGGAGATATTGTGGATGACCAGCAGATCGGGGGCGCAGGCCGGTGGCCGGGGACCGAAGTTGGGGGAACGCACCCGCCGGGCCTGCTTGAGCCAGCCCTCCTCGAGCGTGTAACAACTGTCGGTCTGCGTTAATGCCATGCCCCATCATAGTCGACAGTTGGCGGCCGGCTCAATCGGCGCGGCGCTGGCATTAACAGGGGACCGGGGTAGCTGCTACAATCGCCGCCCCATCAACACGCGCACCCAGCCCATGAACCACAGTCTTTCTCACCGCCACGAACCCGATGCCGGGGTCATACTCGACAATGTGCGCGCCGCGCTGGCCGAGGATGTGGGCAGTGGCGATATCACCGCCGCCCTCATTCCCGCGGCTGCCGTTGCCAACGCCAGGATCATCACCCGGGAGGATGGCGTGCTCTGTGGTCGCGCCTGGGTGGAACGCGTGTTCCTGGAAGTTGAGCCCGCTATCACCCTGGCCTGGGAGGCTGACGACGGCAGCGCCATCAGGGCGGGTGACACCCTGTTCAACGCCAGCGGCCCCGCCCGGGGTTTGCTGACAGCCGAGCGCAGCGCCTTGAATTTCCTGCAATTGTTATCGGGCACCGCCACGACCTGCAGCCGCTATGCGGCCCTGGTGGCGGGCACCGGCGTGAAGCTGCTGGATACCCGCAAGACCATACCCGGGCTGCGTGTCGCCCAGAAGTATGCGGTGAGCTGCGGGGGCTGTTTCAACCACCGCATGGGGCTGTTTGACGCTTTCCTGATAAAGGAGAATCACATCAACGCCTGCGGGGGTATAGCCGCGGCGGTCGAGATGGCACACAGGTCCGCCCCCGGCAAGCCGGTGGAGGTGGAGGTGGAGACCCTGGAGGAACTGGAGCAGGCCCTCGCGACGGGCTGCGACCGGATCATGCTGGATAATTTCTCCCTGGCGGAGATGGCCAGCGCAGTTGCGTACACCGGCGGTCGCGCGGAACTCGAAGCATCCGGCAATGTGACCGAGCAGACCCTGCGCGCCATTGCCGAGACCGGCGTGGACTACATCTCGATCGGAGCCCTCACCAAGGACTGCAAGGCCCTGGATCTCTCCATGCGGCTGCTATAACAGGGCCTGTTTGCTGACGATAACGCCATTGTTGTCGGCGTAAACGTAATCGCCCGGCTGTATCTCAACACCGCCGAAAGCTATGGGAACATCCCGCTGCCCCGCCCCCAGCTTCTCGGTTTTCAGCGGGCAGTGACCCAGCGCCTGCACCCCTATGGCCGTGGCGGCGATCTGGTCCACGTCTCTCACCGCGCCATTGATGACCAGGCCCGCCCAGCCGTTGGCGGCCGCCTGCTCGGCGAGCATGTCCCCCAGCAGGGCACGCCGCAGGGAGCCCCCGCCATCCACCACAATGACACGCCCCGCTCCGGGCTCGCCCACGCAGGCCTTCACCAGGGAGTTGTCCTCATGACACTTGATGGTCACCGCGGGGCCGCCGAACACTCGGGTGGCGCCGTAACTGGTGAATTGCAGCTCCACCGCCCTGGCGGCGGGGTGGGCATCGGTAAGATCGGGGGTTGAGAACGTATTCATGTCAGGCAATCCGGGGGGTGGGTGAAGAATCAAACTCATTGGCAATTGTAGAGACCGGGGTATAATTCCCCCAATCAATACACGGTATTCTCATCATTCCTTGAGTGAATAGGGGCCAGCCCTGAACATCAACCGCATAGACCTGAACCTGCTGGTGTACCTGGACGCCCTGCTGCGAGAGCGCAACGTCACCCAGGCCGCCAACCAGCTCAACCTGTCCCAACCCGCCATGAGTAACGGCCTGCGACGCCTGCGGGACCTGTTTGATGACCCCCTGCTGGTGCGCACCAGCGAGGGCATGACCCCCACGGAACGGGCGCTGGAACTGGAACCCGTGGTGCGCGAAGTCCTCACAATGATTGACCGTGCAGTGCAGCCGCGCTCGGAGTTCGACGCCCAGCACGCCCAGCGGGTGTTCCGCATCATGGCCAGTGATTATGCGGAATCCACGCTGCTGCCCAGCGTGCTGGGGAAACTGCGCAACCTCGCGCCCGGACTGACGCTGGACATCATGACTCCCAGCGATGTCAGCTTTCTGGATGTGGAGCGCGGCAAGGTGGACATGGTGATCAACCGCTTCGACTCCATGCCCCAGTCATTTCACCAGATTCACCTCTGGGATGACAGCTTCACCTGCGTGCTCAGCCCGGAGAACCCGGTGCTCGATGACTTCACCCTGGACAACTACCTGCAGGCCAACCACGTCTGGGTGAGCAAGACCGGCATGGGCGTCGGCGTCGGCGTAAACCCTGACGATGTACAGCGCCTGGGATGGGTAGACGTGGCCCTGAACAAGCTGGGCAAAAAGCGCCAGATCAGGGTATTTACCCGCCATTACCAGGCCGCCATGACCCTTGCGGAGCAGAACGACCTGATCGTCACCCTGCCCACCCGGGCCGCCCTGCTCAAGCGCAACAATCCGCGGGTGGTGCTGCGGGAACCGCCGCTGGAGATTCCGCCGCTGGAGCTGAAAATGGCCTGGAGTCCGCTGCTGCAACACAACCCGGCCAATAAATGGCTGCGCAAACTGATCGTCGATACCGCCCGGGAACTGGATGGCCAGGATCCCACCCTGTAGCTTTCGACCGGCGATTGCATTCACAGGTAAAATGATCGCGATAAAAGCGATAAATTAGCTAAATTAAGGGTCCCGCTCTAGACTCTTCATCCGGCATAGTATTGCCCGATATTGGGCTCTCGAAGCCGCACAACACTTTACGAGGATCCTCATCATGACTGATCGAATTCAGCGCGGCGGCCTGCAGATCGCCCCGGCCCTCTGCGAACTTCTCGAGCACGAGATCGCCCCGGGCACCGGCATTGCACCAGAGCATTTCTGGCAGGCACTGGAAGCTATCGTCGAGGAGCTGGGGCCGCGCAATCGCGAACTGCTGCAGATCCGCGAGGAACTGCAGGGCAAGATCGACGCCTGGCACCGCGCCCACCCCGGGGCGGATTATGACCGCAAGGCTTACAAGGCCTTCCTGGTGGAGATCGGCTACCTGTTGCCGGAGGGTGAGGATTTCTCGATCGCCACCGAAAACGTGGACGATGAAGTCGCCATTCTCGCCGGCCCCCAACTGGTGGTACCCGTCATGAACGCCCGTTACGCGCTGAATGCGGCCAACGCGCGCTGGGGCAGCCTGTACGACGCACTGTATGGCACCGATGTGATCTCCGAGGAGGGCGGGGCCCAGCGCAGCGGAGCCTATAACCCGGTGCGGGGAGCCAAGGTCATCGCCTTCGCCCGGGACTTCCTGAATCGCCATTGCCCCCTCGCCACGGGAGACCACAGCGCCGCAACGGCTTACCGGGTAGTGGATGGACAGTTGCAGGTAACCCTGTCGGGTGGTGGCACCGGCACGCTGGCGGCGCCGGAACAATTTCGCGGTTATGCCGGGGAGGCGAGCGCGCCGACCAGCATCCTGTTGCGCCACAACGGTCTGCATATCGAGATCCAGATCGATCCCGCCAGCCCCATTGGCGCCAGCGACCCCGCCGGCGTCAAGGACCTGGCACTGGAGGCGGCGCTGACCACCATACAGGATTGCGAGGACTCGGTGGCCGCGGTAGATGCCGAGGACAAGGCCCTGGTGTACCGCAACTGGCTGGGCCTGATGCGCGGCGACCTGACGGATAACTTCGACAAGGGCGGAAAAACCGTGAGTCGGACCCTGAATCCCGACCGGGTCTTCACCGCGGCAGACGGCGGCGCACTGGTACTGCCGGGCCGCAGCCTGATGTTTGTGCGCAACGTGGGTCATCTGATGACCAATGACGCGGTGCTGGACAAATCCGGCCGGGAAATCCCCGAGGGCATTATGGATGGCCTGTTCACCGCCCTGATCGCCCTGCACGACCTGCGCAAGAGTGGTGACGCCGCGCGCAACTCCCGCCGCGGCAGCGTCTATATCGTCAAGCCCAAGATGCACGGCCCGGAGGAAGTCGCTTTCACCTGCGCCCTGTTCGACCGTATCGAAGACGCCCTGGGCATGAGCCGCAATACCCTGAAAGTGGGCATTATGGACGAGGAGCGGCGCACCACCGTCAACCTGAAGGAGTGTATCCGGGTCGCCAGCGAGCGCCTGGTATTCATTAACACCGGCTTCCTGGACCGCACCGGCGACGAGATACACACCAGCATGGAAGCGGGGGCCATCACCCCCAAGGGAGCCATGAAGCAGGAGCCCTGGATAAACGCCTACGAGGACTGGAATGTGGACATCGGCTTGCAGTGCGGCCTGTTGGGACGGGCCCAGATCGGCAAGGGAATGTGGGCCATGCCCGACCTCATGGCGGATATGCTCAAGAACAAGATAGGCCATCCCCAGGCCGGCGCCAGCACCGCCTGGGTGCCCTCTCCCACGGCGGCGACACTGCACGCCATTCACTACCACCAGGTCGACGTGGCGGCGCGCCAGCAGGAAATCATGCAGCGCGAGCGCGCCTCACTGGATGATATCCTGCTGATTCCCCTGAAAGGCGCCACCGGGCTCAGCGAAGCCGATATCCAGCGAGAACTGGACAACAACGCCCAGGGCATTCTGGGCTATGTGGTGCGCTGGGTAGACCAGGGAGTGGGCTGCTCCAAGGTACCGGATATCAACCACGTGGGCCTGATGGAGGACCGTGCGACCCTGCGCATCTCCAGCCAGCACATCGCTAACTGGCTGCGGCACGGCGTGTGCACCGAATCACAGGTACGGGCTACCCTGGAGCGGATGGCCGAGGTGGTGGACCAGCAAAACGCCGGCGACCCCCAGTACCGCAACATGGCGCCGGACTTCGATGCCAGCATCGCATTCCAGGCAGCCTGTGACCTGGTCTTTCTCGGGCGCGAGCAGCCCAGCGGTTATACCGAGCCGGTATTGCATGCACGCCGCAGGGAACTGAAGGCGGCCAGCGGTTCCTGAGCTTGCAGGGGGCCCGGGCGCGACTCAGTCGTGTCCGGGATCGGACTCCTTGTACTGCAGGTTGGTGAGCTGCTCTGCCAGCAAGCCCATCAGGAACACGATGGTACCGGCCAGGATCAACAGGGTGGACATATTGGAAAAACGCCAGGTGCCGGTCGTGAAGGTGGAGATCAGGTAATTGAAAAAACCCAGCCCGGAAATCAATATCGCCACCGGGAAATAGACCTTCAGTGGTGAGTACAGTGTGCCGATCTTGAAGATAATAAGAAAAAAGCGCACCCCGTCCCGCACGATATTGATATGACTGCTGCCCACCCGGGGCGCCACGGTAATAGGGACGAAGCCCACGGAATAGCCGGCGCGGAAAAAAGCCATGGTCGAAGTGGTGGGGTAGCTGAAACCATTGGGCAGCAGGTAGAGAAAATCCAGAAACTTGCTGCGCTTCACGCAGCGAAAACCGGAAGTGAGGTCCGGGATCTCGCGGTTTACCATCCAGCCCGCGAGCCTGTTGTACAGGTTATTGGCACTCCAACGGGCTATATTGGCTTGTGAGGACAGGCCGCTGCGGGCGCCCACGACCAGGTCATAGCCCTCTTCCATACGGTACAACAGGCGCTCGATATCAGCCGGGTTGTGCTGCCCATCACCGTCCATGAAGACAATATAATCCCCCCTGGCCGCCCGGGCACCGGTCTTGATGGCGGCGCCGTTGCCCTTGGAATAGGGATGAGAGATCACCCGCACCCCGGCACCCTTACACACATCCACGGTCCTGTCAGTGGAGCCATCGTCGACCACGATAACATCGGCTTCGGGGTAGAGCTGACGCAGAGTTGGCAGGAATGTCGCGAGCCCCTCTTCTTCATTCTTGGCCGGGATGACAATGGAAAGCTTCAATGGCTGTTACTCCAGATATAGCGACAGGGTCTGCTGCTGGCCTGTGGTCAATAGTCCCTGCTCCTGCATTTCCAGCAACCTGGACCTTATGGTTTTTATATCCTCCACTTTACCCAAAGCACTGACAAAATGCAGCTTCATCAACAGCCCTTGTGGGTCATCGGGGGCCGAGTGCAAGAATTCATCGATATACTGGTTCGCGGGCGGCCATCGCTGCAGGGTGTTTTCCAGCACGGCCAGTCCACGGTAGATATTCGGTGAGGCTGTGGCGGCAGAAGCTTCCGCGAGGAAAATTTCCGCCATGCGGTCAGCAAAACGCTCCCGGTCGAAGCTCGGGCAGTCATTTTCCTGCAGCATTTTAACCAGAGTATGTAATGTATCCACCGACCCGAAGGGCCTTTCCGGATTGTCGGTGCCAAGCCGGTCGATTTGTTGCGGCGCCACCGACTGATTGGCGATACAGGCCAACGCCAGATCGCGTATATCGTGATCACCACTGCGCTCACCACTGACGTTGACGCTGTAGGCCCTGGCGGAGAACTCCCTGGCAGCGTCGAACTCACCCAGGTTGGCCATCTGCACGGCCATATCGGCATTGGCCCGGAACGAATTGGGGTGCCCATTCAGGTGATGCAAGATCAGCAAGGGGTGGTTGGACCAGATATGCACCTGTGAGCCGGTCAGGCTCGCCAGCCACAGGACGCAGCACGCCAGGTAGACAAGCAGGGGGGCACTGATTTCTGACCAGCACCTGACCAGCAACGCATATAACACCCCCACCGCAAGGAAAACCCCAACTCCCGGAAAATAGTTGCGGTGCTCGAAATAGAGCTCAAGGGAAAACACCGTTGACTCGATACTGTGCCCGACCAGAAACCAGGCCACTCCCAGCGCCAGGTAACGGCCCCAGCGCCATCGCAGAAGAGTGATGCAAACCAGCAACACCCCCAACCAGCCCAACAGGGCATACCTGGTTGATGCCGGGTTATCATAAGAAGTCGATACCACCACATCATCGTGGTATAGACCCATGACGGAAAGGTCGGGGAGCAACATCTGGGCCACGTAGTGCCACAGGATCCTGCTCTGGGTCAGCAATCGCTCATCAAGGGTGAAATACCGATGATTAAAACTGGCAACCAGGCCGTCCCAGTTTACAACGAGATAGACCAGGACTGCGGTCCCGCCAAGGGTGATCAGGCCCAGGGTCGCGCGCTGTAGCCAGACTATTTTCTCCCCCCCGGGACCAACGAACTGGTACCAGAGTGCCTCCATCAACAGCAGGACAGGGATGACAAGAATGGCGTTCTCCTTGGCAAAAACAGCCAGCAAAGTGGCCAGGGCCACCAGCGACAACCTGAACACCGAAAACCTGCCGGCTGCCAGCTGCTCCCGCCAACTGATATAGCCAATACAAGCCAGCAACATGAAAGTCGTGCAGAGCATCGCCATTCTCTGCACCACGTACAGCACGGTGCTCACATACAGGGGGGAAAGCATCCAGCCGGCACCGAGTATCACTGCCAACCAGCGGTAGCCCGGCACCGAAAGATGCCGAAAAAGCAGCCAAAAAAGCCAGATGACCAGAGCGGAATTGAACAGGTGCAGCACAATACTGGTTTTCTTGCTGGACGCCAGGGTTCCGTCCAGCAACATTTTCTCCAATACGAAGCTGGCCATGGAGACCGGTCTGCCCAGAGGGCCGGACCGGTCCCCGAAGACGTAGTCCCACATCTGCTCGGGGTTTTGCTTCAGGTCACCGATGACCAGCACGCTGGAGCGGTCATCGAGCAAAGCGGGGCCAGTATGGCCCGGCCAATACACCCAACCACCCCACAACAGCAGCACTACCACCGACAGGATCGGTAAAACCGCGCCGGATCGACCACTCACGGACTGTCTACCTCTGGTAAACCCGGTGCGTCGAATAGACGCTTGATCTCGTGCAGGTGGTAGCGGTTAGCATCGTTTTGCAGCCACAGCCTGGCATACCTGTACATGTTGCGGAAATCAGAATAGAGAGAGTATTCATATATCAGGCGCTGGTAGAACCAGGGGTCAGCGGGGGCGAGTTCCTGCCCGGCCTGCAACAATGACAGCAGATACGCCTGATCGCCCCCCCGGGCGGACAAATAGTTGTATCGATATCGCAGTACATCCAGGGACTCCGGATAGCGTTTCGCAAGCTTGTCCAGTAATTCCAGCGCTGTCGCCTCATCGGTGCGGTCAGACTCGGCAGCAAATACTTCAAAAAGCATTGCCAGTGCATTCCAGTCAGATGCTTGCAATCTCCTGCTGTCCAGTAACTCGTCCAACGCTGCCAGCCAATCGACCTGTTCCTGCAACCGGGTAAAGCGTCGGCTGTCCAGGTAGTACAACATCGCCAGCGCGGCCACATCGCGGTCGTTGGTCTGGTACATTCGTTCAAAGTAGTGCCGCGACAGCAACAGCGATTCCGCCCGTTCACTATCGCTCAGGCCACGCTGCTCGCCGCGGCGATAATGACGCAGCAGCGCATTGGCGTAAAAATAATTTGACCGGGAAGACTCCGGGTGTCGGGCAACATTACTGCGACTGAGGGCCAACTCATCTGACCAATACTGAACCCGAACGAATAACAGTAAACCCAGGACCGCCAGAACTCCAAAAATGGGGTAATACACGCTGACATTTTTGCTGCCGGTGGCCGGGATCACAATCGCGGCAGCCAGCACAAGACACACCATGGTTCCCGGCAAGTAATTACGATGTTCGTAGACCATCTCCAGAGGCCACACGCTGGATTCCATGCCGTGACCCACCAGGAAGAACAGCACTGCCAGCAGCAGTAACGGGAAACGTCTCCTGAGTGCGACGGTTGCACCCAGTATCACTACCCAGCCCAGCAGGGCCGCAAGCGTGGTCCAGGGCGCAAACAGGCCGGTGGACAGGACGATGTCGTCGTGCTGGAAGCCCATGTCGTTGATATTGGGCAGTACCAGCCAGCCCAGGTAGCGCCACAGCAGCCGGGCCTGGGTCAGGACACGCTCTTCCAGGGTAAACTCCCGCCCTGCATAGCCCGCGACCAGAGTGTCAGGGACGACTGCAAGCACCAACAACACCAGCGCCACAGGCAACAGCAATACTATCCACCCCGCCCGACCCAGCCATCGGCAGTGTTGGCCCGACCATTTTCCCCGGAAGACGCACACTTCCAGCACGATGCAAAGCCAGGGTAACAGGGCACCGTTTTCCTTGGACAGGGCGGCCCACATGGTCAGCAGCAGCAACCACAGGGCGGCCGCCAGCACCTCCCCGCTCGATGCGCCCGCGCGCGCCCAGCGCCGCCGATAGTGCATGAAGAGCAGCAGGCCCACCAGCACGAACAGGGTGGCCAGCTGGGCCATGCGCTGCACGGCATACAGTACGGTCGATACATTGAGCGGGTGCAACAGCCAGATGGCAGCGGCCGTGAGCGCCACCAGGCGCCGCGCCTGTTTATCGCGCCCCATGGCGAGTTCGTCGAGAATCGACAGGCAGAGAAAGTAGAGCAATATGGCGGCCGCCACATGTATCCCCAGGTTGACCGCCTTCAGCGAGAAGGGAGAGAAATCACCGGCGATCGCATGGTTGGCGGCAAATGAAAGCATCGCGATAGGCCGGCGCAGGGGTCCCGAACTGGAGCTCAAAGCGGCAGCTCGCCATTCATCGAACACGCCGCCCTGGATCTGGACCAGCGGGTTGACGGTGAGCGCCGGCTTGTCGTCAAAAAGCAGCGGCCCGGACAAGCCGGGCAGATAGAGCAGGATACCAAGGAGCAGGACCAGGCCCGCGAGCCATTTAAAACGAGTGGTCTGTCGCATCATTGCCGCTATCCGGATTGAGCCCACACTGCAAACGCTTTATTTATGCCGGCCAGGAATCAAACAAAAAAAGCCCGGCAATGCCGGGCTAAAATCTTTATCCCTGAACTATCCGCGACAGTTGGCGGGCAGATACTTGCCCGGCATCGGGTCAGTTGTCCCGGGCTTGCAGGTCCAGCGCAGTGTGCGACCGGTGTCGGTATAACCCGACAGGCTAAAGGTATACGCGGTGGCGTCGGGCGTTGCGGCTGTTTGAACTGTTATCGTCAACAGGCCACCGCTAGCCGAAACGTAGTTCATCGAGGCCACGATATCAGTATCGATGTTGCTGTTAAAGCCAGCTGCGTCCTCATCATCCGGCATATAACCGTTGGTGGCGTAGTACTCAGCAATGCTGGTCTTGGCTTCCGCCAGATTGGCCAGCGCCTCGGACATCTTGGCCCGCACGGTGTAGTCCTGGTAAGCCGGCAACGCGATGGCTGCCAGGATGCCGACGATCGCGATAACAATCATCAGTTCGATAAGGGTAAAACCCTGTTGCTTCTTCTGGATGTTCATAATGCCTATCCCCTCAATGGAAGTTACTTAACTATCAGTGCCAGCGCTGTGCGCATTTCGCACTAACCAGCTGCACAGGTAACAAAGCAACCCGCGTGCCAACTTTTAAAATAATTCCGCGAAAAAATATTATTTCTTTTTTTTCAATATGTTACAACAATCCAAACAGGGGCGAGCCGGGTAGACCAACCCCGGACAAAGTTACGCGACTGGTTCCAAGCTGACAATTTTTGTCAGGGAGCGGCGCACCACGTCAGCTCGAATCCGAGGTAGCCTCCGCGGCGAGTTGCCCAGCCGATACACACAGCCCGCTAACACGCTTCCACGGTGTCTCCGAGAATAAATAGCATTGGAATAACCAGTCCTCCGACCCCGCGGGTATAGGCCGGTGGCTATTCTTGACGCGCACCGACAAGCGCTCCCACCATCCCGGACAGTCATCAAATACCGGCAATAAAGCAATATTAACTGCAATAAAGCCATTTAGTGCTGGCGCAACACTAGGAGCTGGCTCAGCGGCTGGGTATACTCTTTCCGGTAGATAAAACAACACCTTACCGAGTGTTTGCACCTGCAGCAGGGGCGAGGCGCAGATGAATGAAAAAGCGATAGGGCAACTCAGCGGACTGGCGGGAAGGCTGGTGGCCGAAGGCTTGATCGAAGCCCAGGCCGCCGCCCAGGCCCAGAAGGACGCCTCGCTGGAGCGCATGCCCTATGTCCAGTACCTGGTAGAGAAGAAAGGTGTAGATAGCCAGCGCCTGGCGGAGGTCGCCTCCCAGGAGTTCGGTGTGCCGCTGTTCGACATCGAAGCCTTCAATATGGCCATTCTGCCGGAGGGCCTGGTGGACGCCGCGCTGGTCAGCAAACACCACGCCCTGCCGCTGTTCCGCCGCGGCAACCGCCTGTTTATCGCCATATCCGATCCCACCAACCTCGCGGCGCTGGACGAGATCAAGTTTCACACCGGCATCAATACCGATGGCGTGTTGATAGAAGATACCGCACTCACCAAGGCGATCACCCGCTGGGTAGACTCCCAGGACCAGTTGGCCGACGGCCTGGAAGACCTGGATTCCTCGGACCTGGACGATATCGATGTCTCGGCGGTAACGGAAGGAGAGCCGGGCGAGGAAGGCGGCACGGAGGGCGTGGACGAGACCCCTATCGTCCGCTTCGTCAACAAGGTCCTGATCGACGCCATCAAGCAGGGTGCTTCCGACATCCACTTTGAGCCCTACGAGAAGAACTACCGGGTGCGTTTTCGCACCGACGGTATCCTGCGTGAGATCGTGCGACCGCCGCGGAACCTGGCACCCCGCCTGTCGGCGCGCCTGAAGGTCATGTCGCAAATGGATATCTCCGAGCGACGCATGCCCCAGGACGGTCGTATCCAGATGAAGCTGTCCCGCAACCGCGCCATCGACTTCCGGGTGAATACCCTGCCCACCCTGTTCGGGGAAAAGATCGTACTGCGGATCCTGGACCCCACGAGCGCCCAGATGGGCATCGACGCCCTGGGCTACGAACCGGACCAGAAGGAGATGTACCTCAAGGCGCTCAACCGGCCGCAGGGCATGATCCTGGTGACCGGTCCCACCGGCTCGGGTAAGACGGTCTCCCTGTATACCGGCCTCAACATCCTCAATACGCCGGAGCGCAACATCTCCACGGCGGAGGATCCGGTGGAAATCAACCTGGAGGGGGTCAACCAGGTGCATGTCAACGCCAAGGTGGGCCTGAACTTCGCCGAGGCGCTGCGCTCTTTCCTGCGCCAGGATCCCGACATCATCATGGTCGGGGAGATCCGCGACCTGGAAACGGCGGAGATCGCCATCAAGGCGGCCCAGACCGGTCACCTGGTGTTATCCACGCTGCACACCAACAGCGCCGCCGAGACCATCACCCGCATGCTGAATATGGGTGTACCGGCCTTCAACCTGGCGACCTCCGTCAACCTGATCATCGCCCAGCGACTGGCCAGGCGCCTGTGCAAGGAGTGCAGCGAGCCGGCGGATATTCCCCGGGACGCGCTGCTGAAAATCGGCTTTTCCGAAGAGTTGCTGGCAACAGCCACGATCAAGCAGGCCGTGGGCTGCAACCTGTGCAAGGATGGCTACAAGGGCCGGGTGGGTATCTACGAGGTGGTGCCGGTCACCCAGGCTATCGCCCGCATGATCATGGAGGAGGGCAACTCCATGCAAATTCACCAGCAGGCCAAGGCCGAAGGATTCAACGACCTCAGGACCTCCGCGTTGATGAAAGTGGCGCAGGGTCTTACCAGCCTTGAAGAGGCAAACCGGATCACGGTAGATTAGCTTTGATAACAATGTACCCGGGCCAAACCCGGGACAGGGACGGATAGCAATATGGCAACAAGCGCAGCAAGAAACGATACCTTCGTCTGGAACGGCACCGACAAGTCCGGTCGCAGTAGCACCGGGGAAATACGCGCCGCCAGCACGGCCATGGCCAAGGCGCAGTTGCGCCGCCAGGGCATACAGCCCAAAAACGTAAAGAAAAAGGCCAAGCCGCTGTTCGGGGGGCAGGGCAAGCCGATCAAACCGGCAGATATCGCTATTTTTACCCGCCAGCTGGCGACGATGCTCAAGGCTGGCGTGCCGCTGGTGCAAAGCTTTGACATTGTCGCCGAGGGCGCCGAGAAACCCCGGATGAAGGAGCTGGTGGGCAATATCCGCAACGATGTGGCCTCCGGCAGTGGCCTGGCACCGTCCCTGGCCAAGTACCCGCGCCTGTTCGACGACCTGTTCTGCAGCCTGGTCGCCTCGGGGGAGGATTCCGGTACTTTGGAAACCATGTTGGACCGGGTGGCCACCTATAAGGAAAAGACCGAGCAGCTCAAGGCCAAGATCAAGAAGGCCCTGACCTACCCCACGGCGGTCGTCGTGGTCGCCATCATCGTGACAGCCATCCTGCTGATAAAAGTCGTGCCGCAGTTCGCGGAGACTTTCCGCAGCTTCGGCTCCGACCTGCCCGCCTTCACCCTGTTCGTGCTGACCATTTCCAACTTTGTGCAGAAATGGTGGTTCGTGATCCTGCTGATGATCATCGGCGCGATCTTCCTGTTTCGCGAGGCCAAGCTGCGATCGGTAAAGTTCGCCGAGTTTCTCGACCGCCTCATGCTGCGCGCCCCTGTTTTCGGCGGCATAGTGCACGATGCGGTCATCGCGCGGTTCTCCCGCACCCTGGCCACCACCTTCGCGGCGGGTGTGCCGCTGGTAGACGCGCTGGAGTCCACCGCGGGGGCCGCGGGTAACTCTGTCTACGCCAAGGCCATTCGCCAGATCAAGGACGATGTCACCACCGGCTCGACACTGTATTCATCAACCAAGGCCACCGGCCTGTTTCCCAATATGCTGCTGCAGATGATGTCAATCGGTGAAGAGTCCGGCGCCCTTGACGAAATGCTGGACAAGGTTGCCAATCACTATGAAGAGGCGGTGGACAACGCGGTGGACAGCCTCAGCTCACTGATGGAGCCGATGATCATGGCCATTCTCGGGGTGTTGGTCGGCGGCCTGATGATCGCCATGTACCTGCCTATTTTCATGCTCGGTTCGGTTATCTAGGCCCGCGGGCCGGAGACCCCGTCATGCTGGAAGTCATCAACCAGGTCGCCTGGTTCCTGCCACTTTGCCTGCTCTGCCTTGGGCTGGTGGTGGGCAGTTTCCTGAATGTGGTGGTTTACCGTCTGCCCCTGATGATGGAGGCCCGCTGGCGGCGCGACTGCTGCGAACTGCTGGAAGTGGAGCAGGAGAAGCCTGCCCCGCCCCTGAGCCTGGCAACACCCAACTCCCACTGCCCCCATTGCGGCACCGCCATCCGGCCCTGGCACAATATCCCGGTACTCAGCTACCTGCTGCTGGGCGGTAAGTGCGCAGCCTGCAACGCACGTATTTCCCTGCGCTACCCCGCCGTGGAAATGGTCACCGGCTTACTGACCCTGGCTCTGGCCTGGTACTTCGCCCTGTCCCCTGCCCTGGGCGGCGCCATCCTGCTCACCTGGGCACTCATATGCCTGACTCTGATCGATCTCGATCACCAGCTGCTGCCCGATGATATTACCCTGCCACTGCTGTGGCTGGGGCTGCTGTTCAACCTGGGGGGTACGTTCACAAGCATCCAGGACGCGGTTATCGGCGCCATGGCGGGTTACCTGCTCCTGTGGAGCGTGTACTGGCTGTTCAAGCTGGTTACCGGGAAAGAAGGCATGGGTTACGGCGACTTCAAACTGCTGGCGGCGCTGGGCGCCTGGATGGGCTGGCAGGCCCTGCCGCTGGTCATCCTGCTGTCTTCCGTGGTCGGCGCGGTCTGCGGTATCGCGCTGATGTTCGTCAAGAACCGGGGGCGGGAGACGCCGATTCCGTTCGGCCCCTACCTGGCCGCCGCCGGGTGGATAACCCTGCTCTGGGGGGAAGATATTGCCAGCAGGTACCTGGGCATGACGGGACTGGACGGATGACGCTGGTAGTAGGCATTACCGGGGGCATAGGCAGCGGTAAATCAGCCGTCACCGAGCGCTTCCAGCGCCGCGGCATCACCGTGGTGGATGCCGACCTGGCCGCCCGCGTCGTGGTAGAACCGGGCGGCAGCGCCCTGCCGGCCATCGCCGAACACTTTGGCGCCGGGGTGATCCTGGCGGACGGCACCCTGGACAGGGCGGCACTGCGCCAGCGGGTATTTGCGGATACAGCGGAGCGCTTGTGGCTGGAACGCCTGACACACCCGCTGATCGCCCAGGAGCTGCGCCGCCAGCTCGCCGCGGCGCGCTCTCCCTACACCATCCTCAGCTCACCGCTGCTGCTGGAAGGCCAGCAAAAGGAGCTGGTCGATTGCGTGGTGGTGGTGGACATTCCCGAGGCCATGCAGGTACTGCGCGCCAGCGCGCGGGATGCCAATAGCGAGGACCAGATCAGGCGGATAATGGCGGCGCAACTGCCCCGGGAACAAAGGCTGGAAATGGCGGATATCGTTATCGACAATTCGGGTTCGCTGGCGGAGCTGGACGAACAGGTCGACGAGTTGCACAGGGAGTTCCTGCAACGCGCAGAGACCCGTCACTGACCCGGCGCATCCCCTTCGGCACGGGCCTCAAGCGCTACCACCGCCTCCACGATGGGCGTGTTGGCCGCCGGAAAGCTGTACTGCGCCAGTTCACCCCCCGCCACCCAGGCCAGGGGCTGCCCCTCACGGCCCCGCGCCTGGCCCTCGAATTCCCACACCACGTGTACGTCCAGTCGCACCTGCTTGTCGCCGTAGTCATGCCGCACTTCCAGTAGCGGACTGCTGCGGCGCACCCGGATACCCAGCTCTTCATGCAGTTCCCTGGCCAGGGCCACCGCCAGCGACTCGCCCGGTTCCACCTTGCCCCCTGGAAATTCCCACAAGCCGCCCTGGTGGCTGTCCGGCGCGCGCCTGGTGAGCAGTACCCGGCGGGAGCCGTCCAGAATCACTCCCACGGCCACATGTACCGGCTGGGGGTCAGCTGCGGTATTCGGCATTGATACGCACGTAGTCATAGGAAAAATCGGTGGTCCACACCGCGGCGGCGTGTTCGCCGCGCTCCAGTTCAACACGTATCACGATCTCCTCGGGCGCCATGGCGGCCACGCCCTGCTCCTCGGTGTAGCTCCGGGCCCGACAGCCCCCCGCGGCGATCAGGATGTCGTTCAGGTAAACACTGACCCGCTCGACCTGTAAATCGGACAGTCCGGCGCGACCGATGGCCGCCAGCAGCCTGCCCCAGTTGGGGTCACTGGCAAACAGGGCGGTTTTCACCAGTGGTGAATGGGCAATAGTGAAGGCGACATCCAGGCACTCCTGCTCGCGGCGACCGCCGTTGACCTGCACGGTAACAAACTTGCTGGCGCCCTCGCCATCCCGCACCAGGCCCTGCGCCAGGGCCAGGCAGACTTCCTCTAGGGCATTCCGCAGGGCGAGACACAAGGGCGAGCCACCGTCCACGACGACCGGGTTGCCGGCGGCAGCTGTTGCCACCAGCACACAGGCATCATTGGTGGAGGTATCACCGTCCACGGTAATCCGGTTGAAGGTGGTTTCCACCGCCGCACTCAGCAACTGCTGCAGCAGCGCCGGGGCCACCGCCATATCCGTGGCGACGTAGGCCAGCATGGTCGCCATGTTCGGGCGTATCATGCCCGCGCCCTTGGCTATACCGGTAATGGTGTATTCCCGGTCCTGCACCCGGAAGCGCAGGGAGCAGCCCTTGGGCCGGGTGTCCGTGGTCATAATGCCCGCAGCGGCGTCCGCCCAACCCTCGGGGGTCAGCGCGGCAAGCGCCGAGGGGATCGCCGCGTTGATCGCAGCCACCGGCAGCGGCTCGCCGATAACACCGGTTGAGAATGGCAGCACCTCCTCCTGGCTGACCGCGGCGAGCGCAGCTACCGCCGCCGCGCAGTCTTTGGCCGCCACCAGACCGGCCTCACCGGTACCGGCATTGGCATTGCCTGTATTGACCAGCAGGTAGCGCGGCTGCGCCTGGCAGAGACGCAGGTGCTCCCGGGCTACCGTGACCGGCGCGGCGCAAAAAGCATTGCGGGTAAACACGGCCGCGCAATGGGCGCCTTGCGCCAGTTCCAGCAACACCAGGTCCTTGCGCCCAGGTGTCTTGATGCCGGCCGAAACCGTGCCCAGCCGCACCCCCGGGACGGGGTACAGTTCGGGTAACACACCCGCTCCTACAGCCATGGCGCGCGCTCCCTGCTCAAAGCCGGCCGTGGCACTGCTTGTATTTCTTGCCACTGCCGCAGGGACAGGGCTCGTTGCGCCCGACTTTGGGTTGGTCCCGGGTAAAGGTTTGCGGGACCGGGCCGCCCTCTCCCGCCGCCGGCTCACCCGCACTCTCTGCGGGCTGGGCCAGACCGGAGGCCTGGGCATGCTGGAAGGCGAGTTGCTCGCGCTCCGCCGCCTCGCGACGCTGGCGCTCGATCTGCTGCGCCTCGTCCTGCCGCTGGATCTGCACGTGGCTGAGGAACTTCACCACCTCGTCCTTGAGATTTGTCAGCAGCTGCTCAAAGAGTTCGAAGGACTCGCGCTTGTACTCCTGCTTGGGATTCTTCTGGGCGTAGGCCCGCAGGTGTATGCCCTGGCGCAGGTGATCCATGGTCGCCAGGTGTTCCTTCCACAGCGTATCCAGCACCTGCAGCATGATTTGCTTCTCGATGCGGCGCATCGGCGGGCCCACCGCCTCACACTTGGCATCGTAGGCGGCCTGCACTTCCGTACAGATCTTCTCCCGCAGGGCCTCCTCGTGCAGGGTGTTGTCCGTCTCGAGCCACTCCCGCACCGGCAGGCTGATGGCGAACTCGGCTTCCAGCTGTCTTTCCAGCCCGGGTATGTCCCACTGCTCCTCGACGCTCATCGGCGGGATGAAACTGTCTATGGCATCGTTGACTACATCCCGGCGGATAGCGGTAATGGTCTCGGAAATATCCGCCTCGCCCAGCAGTTCGTTGCGCTGCTGGTAAATGATCTGGCGCTGGTCGTTGGCGACGTCGTCGTATTCCAGCAGCTGCTTGCGAATATCGAAATTGCGACCTTCGACCTTGCGCTGGGCTTTCTCGATAGCGTTGGTGACCATCTTGTGCTCGATCGCCTCGCCTTTCTCCATACCCAGGGCCTGCATAAAGCTCTTCACCCGATCAGAGGCGAAAATGCGCATGAGGCTATCGTCCAGGGAGAGGTAGAACCGCGACAGGCCGGGGTCACCCTGGCGCCCGGCCCGCCCCCGCAACTGGTTGTCTATACGCCGGGACTCGTGGCGCTCGGTGCCCAGGATATGCAGGCCACCGGCATCCAGTACCTGCTGATGGCGCCGCTGCCATTGCTCACGCAGCTGCGCCTGCTGCTCTGCAGTCAGTTCCCCGGCCGCGGCCAACTCCGCCTCCAGGTTGCCGCCCAGCACAATGTCGGTGCCGCGACCGGCCATATTGGTGGCGATGGTAACCACCCCCGGGCGCCCCGCCTGAGCGATGATCTCCGCCTCCTGCTCGTGGTATTTTGCGTTGAGGACCTTGTGCTCGATCTTGGCCTCGCGAAACCGCCTGGAGAGATCCTCGGAGGTCTCCACCGAGGCGGTACCCACCAGTACCGGCGCACCCTTGGCCATGCTGTCCTTTACATCGGCGACGATGGCGTCGAACTTTTCCTCCCGGGTGAGATAGACCAGATCGTTCAGGTCCTTGCGCTGCTGGGGCACATTGGTGGGTATCACCAGCACTTCCAGGCCGTAGATCTGGCGAAACTCGAAGGCCTCGGTGTCGGCGGTACCGGTCATGCCGGCCAACTTGTTGTAAAGACGGAAATAATTCTGGAAAGTCGTGGAGGCCAGGGTCTGACTTTCGCTCTGGATGGCGACCCCCTCTTTGGCCTCGATCGCCTGGTGCAGGCCCTCCGACAGGCGGCGGCCGGGCATGGTGCGCCCGGTGTGTTCGTCGATCAATACCACCTGACCGTCCTGGACGATGTATTCCACATCGCGGTGAAACATGACATGGGCCCGCAGTCCGGAGTAGACATGGTGCAAGAGGTTCAGGTTGGTGGCCGCATAGAGGCTGTCGCCCTCCTCCAGCAGTTTCTCGTTGATCATCAGGCCTTCGATGTACTCGTGGCCCTCCTCGGTGAGTTCCACCTGCCGCTGCTTCTCATCCACCGTGTAATGCCCGCTCTCTCCCTCGGTATCGGGCTTGAGCAGCGGCACCAGGCGATTGATGCGCTTGTACAGCTCGGAACTGTCCTCGGATGCACCGGAAATAATCAGCGGGGTGCGCGCCTCGTCGATCAGGATGGAGTCCACCTCGTCGACGATGGCGAAACTGAGATCTCCCTGCATGCGATCTTCGAGGCTGAAAGCCATATTGTCGCGCAGGTAATCGAAGCCGAATTCGTTGTTGGTACCATAGACAATATCGGCGCCGTAAGCCTGGCGCTTGTCCTGGGGCGCCTGCCCGGAACGGACCACGCCGACGCTGACCCCCAGGAACTCGTAGAGCGGCCCCATCCAGTGGGCATCGCGAGTGGCGAGGTAATCGTTAACCGTGATCAGATGCACACTGTTGCCACTGAGGGCGTTGAGATAGGCCGGCAGGGTGGCTACCAGGGTCTTGCCCTCACCGGTGCGCATCTCCGCAATCTTGCCCTCGTGCAGCGCCATGCCGCCGATGAGCTGCACATCGAAATGCCGCAGGCCCAACACCCGTTCGCCGGCCTCGCGCACCACCGCGAAGGCCTCCGGCAGCAACTTGTCCAGATCCTCCCCTGCCTCCAGGCGCTGCCTGAACTCGGGGGTCTTGGCCGCGAGCTGCTCGTCGCTCAGTGCTTTCATGTCATCGGCAAGCGCATTGACCTGCCTGACCACCTTGCCCATGCGCTTGAGCTCGCGATCATTGCGGGTTCCGAAAATTTTCTTGAGACTATTGGTTATCATTGCCTTTCACTTTACTGGATAGAGGGCATCGCCTGGCCGGGAGCCGGGACGGGGGATTGATTGCGAGGAGTGTTTACTAGCGCTGGGTGCGGCGCACGTAGCTCAGGGGATCCACGGAGCGGCCGTGCTTGTACACCTCAAAGTGCACATGGGCGCCGGTGGAGCGACCGGTTGAACCCACCAGCGCAATGGGCTCGCCCTTGCGCACCAGGTCCCCGGGTTCCACCAGGTTTTGCTTGTTGTGGGAATAGCGCGTGATCACGCCGTCGCCATGGGAAACCTCTACCATATTGCCATAGCCGGGCTCACGGCCCGCCCAGGTCACCACGCCGGCCGCTACTGCCAGGACGTCCGCCCCTTCCTTGCTGGCAAAATCGATGCCGTTATGCATGGCGCGACGACCGGTGAAGGGGTCCTTGCGCAGGCCATAAGGAGAGGAAATCCAGCCCTTGGTGACCGGCTGGCCTGACAACCAGCTCTGCTCGTCCAATTTGCGGTTCATGAACAACGACCCGAGCACGTCGAGCTGATGCTCGCGGTCGGCCAGGCGGGATTCGAAGCTGTCTACCTCGCTGGTGAGATCAAGCGAACTGAAATCGACACTGAACTCCCCCGCCAGTGGGCCACCCATGGCAGGAGGCTGGCTGAAGTCGAATTCACCATCGCCGAGATCAGCCATGGCCGCAAGGTGTTCCCCGAGGGCGTCGAGCCGGGTCATTCTGGCCTGCAGTTCCGCGAGGTTGATAGTGAGGGCCTGCAGTTTGAGCTCTGCCTCGTTCTGGATCGCTTCCAACCCGTTGGACTGGCGATCCAGCCCCTGCTGGATACTGTCGAGGGCCGCGCTGCGGGTCTCGCTGCCCAGCCCTGTCAGATAGCCCACAGCCACCAGGCCCAGGGGCAAACCCAGGCAGCAGAGGGACAGCAGTGCGCGGGACAGACGTCCCAATTCAATGGAACGGGACCCGCCATGCCTGCCGTTAATGAGAATTACTTTCATGTAAAAGGCGCGCGGCTGGACTGGCGACCGACTATGCCACAATTACCGTGAAAAAGCCACGTTCCGGCGAGCCGCAGACACCCCCCCCCCGACGGCGCGCGCAGAGCGCCTCAACTTACCGGCGAGGCCTGCTGCGCGTAGGCGACGGGAGCCGGGCTGGACGCATCGAAAGTCACCATTTCCCAGGCGTCGGGCTGGGCAATCAGGGCCCGCACCAGCGCGTTGTTGAGGGCATGCCCGGACTTGTAGGCGCGAAACTCGCCAATAAGACAATGGCCCAGAAGATACAGGTCGCCCACTGCATCCAGCACCTTGTGGCGGACGAACTCGTCCTCGTAGCGCAACCCCTCCTGGTTGAGGATGCGATACTCGTCCACCACGATGGCGTTGTCCACACTGCCGCCGCGCGCCAGCCCCCGGGAGCGCAGGTACTCGATCTCATGCAGGAAGCCGAACGTTCTCGCCCGGCTGACCTCCTGCTCAAATGAGGCGGTGGAAAAGTCCAGTTCTGCGTGGGCCTTCCTGTCGCGAAACACCGGGTGGTCGAAATCGATGGTAAAAGACACCTTGAAGCCCTCGTAGGGCAACAGGCTGGCCACCTTGTCGGCATCCTCCACGGTCAGCTTGCGCTTGATGCGCACGAATTTCTTGGGAGCATCCTGCTCCACCACGCCCGCTGACTGCAGCAGGAATACGAAAGGCGCGGCGCTGCCATCCATGATGGGCACCTCCTCGGCCGTGAGGTCGATAATGGCGTTATCCACACCCAGGCCGGCGAGGGCGGCCATCAGGTGCTCCACGGTGGAGACCCGACCGACCCCCACCATCAACGAGGTAGACAGGGTGGTGTCACCGACATTCTCAGCCAGGGCTGGCAACTCCAGCACAGGGTCCAGGTCAACACGCCGAAACACGATACCTGTATCGACCGGCGCCGGCTTGAGGGTCATAAAGACCTTCTCGCCGGTGTGCAGGCTGACGCCCGTCGCCTTGATCGAGTGACGCAGAGTGCGTTGTCGCATTCAGTACCCTTCTCACAGCCAATATGCCCCGCCGCGGGCGGCAGCGGCGCCGGGAAAAGGTACCCGCGACCGCTGCCTCCTAGTCGGCCTGGCGGCGCAGGAAGGCGGGAATATCGAAGTATTCCTCTGCGCCAGCATCCGTCGCCAGGGCCTGACCCGATGCCGCCACCCGGCGCGATTTACGCATCGCCGTGGGCCGCTCGAACTGGGCATAATCCGTTTCCAACTCAGGGTCCGCGGCAGCGGTGGCCCTGGGTGCGCTTTCAACCACCTGCAGCGGTGCCTTGAGAGCCGCACTGCCCAGGCCGGTTGCCACCACGGTGACCCGCAGTTCGTCATGCATATCCGGATCGATCACAGTGCCGACTACTACGGTCGCTTCTTCCGAGGCAAATTCCTCGATGGTATCGCCCACCTCTGAGAACTCGCCCAGCGACAGGTCCAGTCCAGCCGTGATGTTTACCAGGATACCGCGAGCGCCCTCCAGATTCACATCGTCCAGCAGGGGACTGTTGATAGCCCGTTCCGCCGCCTCGCGGGCCCGGTTCTCGCCCGAGGCACTGCCGGAACCCATCATGGCCATGCCCATCTCGGACATCACGGTGCGCACGTCGGCGAAGTCGACGTTGATCATGCCCGGGCGGATAATCAGGTCCGCAATACCCTGCACTGCGCCCAACAGTACATTATTGGCCTCCTTAAAGGCATCCAGCAGACTGGTATTTTTCCCCAGTACTTCCAGCAGTTTCTCGTTGGGAATGGTAATCAGCGAGTCCACGTGTTGTTGCAGTTCGGCCATGCCCTCGGCGGCGATCTGCAGGCGTTTCTTGCCCTCAAAGGGGAAGGGACGCGTGACCACCGCCACTGTCAGGATGCCCAGTTCCCTGGCTACTTCGGCTACTACCGGGGCGCCGCCGGTACCGGTGCCACCACCCATACCCGCGGTGATAAATACCATATCCGCTCCGCGCAGGGCCTCGGCTATGCGATCCCGGTCTTCCAGCGCGGCGGCGCGCCCGATATCCGGGTTGGCACCGGCGCCCAGGCCCTTGGTGATGTCACCGCCAAGCTGCAGCACGGTCCTGGACTGGATGTCCGACAGTGCCTGGGCGTCGGTATTGGCGCAGATGAAATCCACGCCTTCCACGTTATTGGCAATCATGTGCTTGACCGCGTTGCCGCCGCCGCCGCCCACGCCGATTACCTTGATGACTGCGTTCGAAGGTACGTTATCGATAAGTTCAAACATGGTTCATTCCCCTTTGAAGTTGATGTGCCGCGCTCTCGCACGACGGTTTGCCACTAGAAAAAACAACTAGAAATTGCCCTGTATCCAGGCTTTCGCCCGGGAAAAAATGCTCTCACCGGAAAGGCCGGCCTTTGATGACCCGCCTCCCGCGGTCTCCTGGTTGTGCTCTGCCCCGTAGAGCAGCAGTCCCACGCTGGTTGCGTAAATCGGATTGCGAACAATGTCGTTGAGCCCCTGCACCGTTTGCGGAAAGCCCACGCGAACAGGCATATGGAAGATCTCCTCCGCCAGTTCCATCACACCCTCCATCTTGGCGGTGCCGCCGGTCAGCACGATTCCCGCAGGCACCATGTCCTCGTAGCCACTGCGGCGCAGCTCCGCCTGCACCAGGGTAAATAACTCGTCGTAGCGCGGCTCGACCACCTCCGCCAGCGCCTGCCGCGACAGGTCGCGGGGTGGGCGGTCGCCGACACTGGGCACCTTGATGGACTGGTCCGAACCGGCCAACTGGGTGAGCGCGCAGGCATAGCGAATCTTTATTTCCTCGGCATGCTGGGTCGGTGTGCGCAGCGCCATGGCGATATCGTTGGTCACCTGGTCACCGGCTATGGGGATCACCCCGGTATGGCGTATGGAGCCATCGGTAAAGATGGCGATGTCGGTGGTGCCGCCGCCGATGTCCACCAGGCACACCCCCAGGTCCCGTTCGTCTTCAGTCAGTACCGAGTAGCTGGAGGCGAGCTGTTCGAGGATGATCTCCTCCACTTCCAGACCGCAGCGGCGAATACATTTCTCGATATTCTGGGCGGCGTTGACGGCGCAGGTCACCAGGTGCACCTTGGCCTCCAGGCGCACTCCCGACATCCCCATGGGCTCCTTGATGCCCTCCTGGCTGTCGATGACGTACTCCTGGGGCAGGATGTGCAGGATTTTCTGGTCTGCGGGGATTGCCACGGCCTGGGCCGCGTCTATAACCCGCTCCAGGTCGTGGCCGTAGACCTCCTTGTCCTTGATGGCGACGATGCCGTGGGAATTCAGGCTGCGGATGTGGCTGCCGGCAATTCCCACATAGACCGAGTGTATCTGGCAACCCGCCATCAACTCGGCCTCCTCCACCGCACGCTGAATGGACTGCACGGTGGACTCGATATTGACCACCACCCCCTTCTTCATCCCCTTGGAGGGGTGCGAGCCGATCCCGACCACCTCCACATCGCCCTCGGGCCCGATTTCCCCGACGATCGCCACCACCTTGGACGTGCCTATGTCCAGGCCGACGATCATCTTTTTGTCTTGTACGCTGCCCATGGCAGTGTCTCTCCTGTGCTACCTGTTTATTGAATCCCGGCTACCTGCGACGTTTCGGTGAAGGTCACCGCCACGCCTGTTTCGTACCGCAGGTCTACCCGTTCCACCTCACCTGCCAGGGACGCCAGCTGGGTCCGGTAGATCGCCACGAAGCGATGCATGCGCTCCAGAAAGTCCTCGCTACCCAGCAACAGCCGCGTGCCGCCCTGCAGCACCACCTCAACCTGGTCCCGCTGATCCAGCTGCAGCTGGGCCACCTCCAGGTGCAGCGGCGCCAGAATCTCCAGAATGCGCTGGTATCCCGCCATGAGCCGCTTGGCACTGCCCTCAGGGCCCTGCAGCAGCGGCAGTGAACGCCACTCCTCGCTGTCGCCCGAATTGATCACCTCGCCCTCGTGATTCAGAAAGCCGCTGTCGCCCCAGCGGGCAATGGGCAACTGCTCGATGACATTGATTTCCAGGGCATTGGGCCAACGCCGCGAGACCGTGGCGCGGTATATCCAGGGCAACTCTTCAAGTTGGCTGCGGATCAGCTGCAGGTCGGCGCGCAGGAAGCCGCCCACCAGCGCCGGCTGGATCATGTCCTGGATCAGCTCGGTCCGGGTGTGCTCCAACTCGCCCGTTACCATGATGCGCTGCACCGGTATGGCCTGCAGGCTGATATAGGCCTGCAGGGCGGCCACCAGCACCACGCCTGCACCCGTGAGGATAATGATGCGGTTGAGCCAGGCGGAAGGCTTGCGCGGCGCCTTCACCACCAGGGCCTTGCGGGTTGCGCCCTGGGTTGCCTTGCGGCTGCGGCTGCGACCGGGCGCGCGCGACTTGCCGTCCGTAGAACGTGTCATGAAATCAAGGGCTGAATAAGCTGCCATATCAGCGCCCCCCCTCGAGACTCAGGGTCAGGATTCGAGCCACCAGGGTTGCGATATCCAGCCCGGCCGCAGCCGCCGCCATGGGCACCAGGCTGTGCGAGGTCATGCCCGGGACGGTGTTGACTTCGAGCACGTAAAAGCGGCCGGCCGCGTCCCGCATGATGTCAACCCGGCCCCATACCGCGCAGCCCAGGGAGCGGAATGCCCACAGGGCCAGTTCGCCCATCTCTGCCTCCTCGGCCGCGGACAGGCCACAGGGGCAGTGATACCGCGTATCGTCCGAGAGATACTTCGCCTGGTAGTCGTAAAATTCGTTATCGGTTTCCAGGCGGATGGCCGGCAATACCTGGTCGCCGAGAATCGCCACGGTGTACTCGGGCCCCGCGATGAACTGTTCCGCCAGCACCGTACTGCCGTAGCGGCTGGCCTCCCGGTAGGCGCTTTCCAGGGTGGCGGCGTCACTGGCCGAGCCCATGCCGATGCTGGAACCTTCCTGGGCCGGTTTCACGAACACCTTGCCGAACCGGTCGATAAGCTGTTGCCAGTCGCTGTCATCCGCCAACTGGACAAAGCCGCCGGTAGCGAGACCTATCCCCTGCCACAGCTGCTTGCTGCGCAGCTTGTCCATGGCCAGGGCCGAGCCCAGTACCCGCGAGCCGGTGTAGGCGATCCCCAGCGCCTGCAGGGCCCCCTGCATGCTGCCGTCTTCGCCGCCGGGGCCGTGGAGGGCGATGAACGCTGTCTTGATCCCCGCCAGTTGCGCCACCCAGTCCGCCTCCGCAGGATCCACCGGACGCACCTCAAGCCCCAGGCTTTGCAGCGCGTCGATCACGGTGCGGCCACTTTGCAGGGACACCTCGCGCTCGGCGGACTTGCCTCCCAGGAGCACGGCTATGGGGGCATCTCTCAAGCTGTCCAGACTCATGTCAACTGCTCCCGGGAAAAGTCCATGGCACACAGATCGAGAGCGAGCCGGCCAATGTTGCCCGCCCCCTGAGTAATAACCACATCGCCCTCGCGGACGATGTCGCACAGCACCGCCGGGACGGCTTCTATATTTTCCACGAAGATCGGCTCCAACTGGCCGCGCTGGCGGATACTGCGCGCCAGGCTGCGACTGTCCGCCCCGGGCACGGGTTCCTCGCCCGCGGCGTACACATCCAGCAACACCAGCAGGTCGCAGCGCGACAGCACTGCCACGAAATCTTCATAGAGGTCGCGGGTGCGGGTGTAGCGATGGGGTTGGTAGACCATCACCACCCTGCGCTCGGGCCAGACCTGGCGGGCGGACTCCAGGGTGGCGCGCACTTCGGTGGGGTGGTGGCCGTAGTCGTCCACCAGCAGGGCGACACCGCCAGGCAGCCTGAGCTCGCCCATCTGGGTAAAACGACGCCCGACGCCGGCGAAGCCCGCCAGGCCCCGCTGTATGGCGCAGTCGTCCAGGCCCTCGTCGCAGGCCACCGCGATGGCTGCCGCGGCATTGAGGGCATTGTGGGTTCCCGGCATATTGAGATTGATGTCCAGTGGCGCCGCGGCCGGGCGATGTAGAGTGAACCGCGTGGTAAGGCCCGCCTTGTCCAGGTCGGCGATACGGTAGTCGGCGTCCTCGGCAAAGCCGTAGGTGATTACCTGCCGGGTAACCTCCGGCAACAACTCGCGGATGACAGGGTCATCGATGCACAATACCGCGATGCCATAAAAGGGCAGGTTGTGCAGGAACTCCAGGTAGGTGCGGCGCAACACCGAGAAGTCACCCCCATAGGTATCCATGTGGTCCGCCTCGATATTGGTAACCACGGCCACCATGGGCTGGAGGTGCAGGAAGGAGGCATCGCTCTCGTCTGCCTCGGCTATCAGGAAACGACTGGCTCCCAATTGCGCATTGCTGCCCACGCTGTTGACCAGGCCGCCGATGACAAAGGTCGGGTCCAGGCTCGCCTCGGCAAACACCGCCGCAATAAGGCTGGTGGTCGTGGTCTTGCCGTGGGTACCGGCAACCGCTATCCCATGCCGATAGCGCATCAGTTCCGCCAGCATCTCGGCCCGCGGCACCACCGGCACGCGCCGGGACCGGGCGGCCATCACCTCGGGGTTGTTCTCGTCCACAGCGCTGGAGCTGACCACCACATCCGCTGAGCCTACATTCTCTCCCGTATGGCCTATGAACACCCTGATGCCCCTGGCTTCCAGGCGCGCAGTTACCGCGCTGGCCCGAATATCGGAGCCCGCGACTTCATAGCCCAGGTTGGCGAGCACCTCGGCAATGCCGCTCATGCCAGCGCCGCCTATACCTATCATATGGATGCGGCGGATACGGCGCATTTCGGGCACTGTGTAGGCGCTTTTCTCAATTGCCATGGATGAGTTCCTCACAGCAATCGCTGACCCTGGCCGCGGCGTCAGGTGTTGCCGCGGCCGCAGCCGCCTGCGCCATGGCGGCCAGTTGGGTGGGGACTTCCAGGTAACCGCGCAGCGATGCGGTCAGTCCCTCAGCACTCATATCGGCCTGGCGCAGCAACACCGCGGCGCCGCGCCCGGCGAGATAGCGGGCGTTGGCGCTCTGGTGATCGTCTATGGCATACGGCAGGGGAACCAGGATGGCGGGGCGCCCCATGACCGCCAGCTCCGAGACTGTCAGGGCGCCAGCCCGGCATATCACCAGGTCCGCCCAGGCGTAGGCCGCCGCCATATCCTCTATAAATGGCGCGACCCTGGTCGCGGCCTGCCCCACTTGCGCGTAGGCGCGCTCCACCAGGCTGGCATGGGCCGCTCCAGCCTGGTGCCAAACTTCCAGCTGCGGAGTCGGCTCGTTGAGCGCCGCCACCACCGCGGGCATCACCTCGTTGATAGGCTGCGCGCCCAGGCTGCCTCCCAGCACCAGCAGGCGCAGCGGCCGCTGCCCGGCATAATCGTACTGCCGTGCCCCGGCGGCCTCCAGCAACTGGCGCCGCACAGGATTCCCCAGCACCCTGCAGTCCACTTTGTCGGCGAAGGCGCCGGCGAAGGCGGCCACTACCCGCGAGGCGAGTGGCGCCAGCATACGGTTGGTGGTGCCCGCCACGGCGTTCTGTTCGTGGATCAACAGCGGTTTGCGCAACAGCCACGCGGCCACACCTGCCGGCCCCGCCACGTATCCTCCCATACCCACTACACAGCGCGGGGCGCGGCGGTACACCAGCCACAGGGCCTGCACCGCCGCCAGCGCCAGGTAACCCAGGCCCAGCAGCTTGTGCACGGCGGACTTGCCGCGCACGCCGCGCACCGCCAGGCAGTGCAGCGTTATACCGGCGGCCGGCACCACCCGGTGCTCCAGTCCCCTGCGGGTCCCAACCCACTCCACCCGGTAACCGCGTTCCATCAGTTCACTGGCAACTGCCAGGGCCGGGTACACGTGCCCCCCGGTGCCACCGGCAGTCATCAGCACCAGTGCTGCATTCGCGGCACTCACGGGCGCCTCCCGGACTGGCGGGAATCGCGCTCGATGCGCAACACCATCGCCAGCATGCAGCAGCAGATAATCAGGCTGGTGCCGCCGTAGCTTACGAAGGGCAGGGTCAGGCCCTTGGTGGGCAACAGTCCCGAGCTCACGCCCATGTTGACAAAGGCCTGGCCGGAAAATACCAGCGCCACGCCGTAGCAGATGTAGGCGCCAAAGGGATTACCCGCTGCAAGCACCGTCCTGCCCACCCACAAGATGCGCCCGATAAGTGCTGCATAGAGGCTGATCACAGCGATGGCGCCGACGAACCCCATCTCCTCGGCCCAGATAGAGAACACGAAATCAGTGTGGGCCTCGGGCAGGTAAAACAGTTTCTGTACGCTGTTGCCCAGCCCCACACCCAGCCACTCGCCGCGACCGAAGGCAATGAGCGACTGGGTGAGCTGGAAGCCGGTGTCAAAGGGATCGGCCCAGGGGTCGGTGTAGGCGGTCAGGCGCTTCAGACGGTAGGGCGCGCTGACCACCAGCACCAGCATTGCCCCCAGGGCGCCCAGCAGTACCAGCATGAAGTGGCCGAGTTTTACCCCGGCCAGGAACAGCATTCCGAAGGCGGAACCGGCCACGATGACCGTGGCGCCAAAATCGGGCTCGATCATCAGCAACAGGGTCGCGGCAAACAGCACGGCCATGGGCTTCAGGAAGCCCTGCCACTCGTTCCGAACCTCGTGCTCGCGGCGCACCATATAACCCGCCAGGTACACAACCATGGCCAGCTTGGCGAATTCCGAAGGCTGCAGCGTGAGGGGGCCCATTGGTAACCAGCGCTGGCTGCCATTTACTTCGCGGCCTATGCCTGGAATCAACACCAGGATCAACAGTGCCAGGGCGATAAACAGCCACACCCAGCCGGTCTGCAGCCAGAACTGCTGAGGCACCCGGTATACCAGCACCGCCGCTCCCAGGGCCATCACCATGTAGGTGAGATGGCGCTGGGTATGGAACCAGGGATTCTGGTGGTGCCAGTCGGCATATTCGATGGAGGCGGAACTGATGGCGACCAGCCCCACCAGCAGTAGCGCCAGCCCCACCAGGGCCAGCATGCTGTCGGGCATGGTCGCGGTTGCGGGCAGGCTGCGAGCACGACTCATGCCCCACCCTCCCGCAGCTGCTCGACGGCGCGGCAGAACACTTCACCGCGCTGCACGTAGCCGCTGAACATATCGAAACTGGCGCAGGCGGGCGACAGCAGTACGCAGTCGCCGGGCCGGGCCAGCTCTGCGCCCTGCGCCACGGCCTCCGCCATCGAGGACGCCCGGCTCACGGGGGCGGATACCTGCAGCGCCGCCTGCAGGGCGGGCGCATCCTCTCCAATCACGATCACCTGTTTGCAATGGGCCGCCACCGCTGGCTGCAGTTGGCTGAAATCCGCGCCCTTGCCCTGCCCGCCGGCGATCAGCAGGATATTGCGATCCGCGCCCACGCCCTCCAGGGCGGCGATAGTGGCGCCGACATTGGTACCCTTGGAGTCATTGATGTAGCGCACCCCCGCTATTTCGGCGACCGGCTGGCAACGGTGGGGCAGGCCCCTGAACTGGCGCAGGGTGGCGATCATGCTGTCCAGCGGCAGGTCGGCAGCGTAGCCCAGCGCCAGGGCCGCCAGCGCATTGGCGACATTGTGACGTCCCACCAGCCCCAGTTCCGCCGCGGGCAGCAGCTGCTGGAACCCGTGGCAGAGGTACTCCTGGTCCGCCACTCGCTCCAGCCCGAAGCCATCCAGCTCCGGCTTGCCCATGCGCCAGCTGATAACGTCCACCCCGGGCGCCAGCAGCGGAATCGTCAGGGGGTCATCCCGGTTCACAACCGCCTTGCCACAACCGCGGAAAATGCGGTGCTTGGCCTGGTGGTAGCGCGGCATGGAGCCGTGCCGATCCAGGTGGTCCGGACTCACATTGAGCACCGTGGCCACCGCCAGGTTGAGGTCGCCCGCCCGCTCCAACTGAAAGCTGGACAGTTCCAGCACATACAACTCACGCCCGGGAGCCAGCAGGTCCAGTGCCGGCGTGCCGAGGTTACCGCCCACACCGACATCCAGCTGCGCGGCGCGCGCCATCTCGCCAACCAGCTCGGTCACGGTGGACTTGGCGTTGGACCCGGTTATCCCGATTACAGGGGCGGTGGCCGCCCGCACGAACAGGTCGATGTCGCCGATGATGTCCACGCCGGCGGCGCGCGCCTGCTCCACTATGGGTGCGTCCAGGGCGAGCCCCGGGCTGACCACGATTTCGCTGGCGCCGCTGATCAGCTCCGGCGGATACTCGCCGGCAAACACCGCCACCTCGGGCATCTCGCGGCGCAATATCTCCAGCCCGGGGGCATCCGGGCGGGTATCCACCACGCTGAAGGGCACTCCCAGCCGATGCAAATACCGGGCGCAGGACAAACCGGTAACCCCGAGTCCGATCACGACCCGGTTCACGCTGCTTGCAATCACACCCTGTGCCACGATTGAGCCCACTCCCTAGCGCAACTTCAGTGTCGCCAGCCCGAACAGGACCAGCATCACAGTGATAATCCAGAACCGCACGATGACGCGTGGCTCCGGCCAACCCTTCAGTTCGAAGTGATGGTGTATGGGGGCCATGCGGAAAATCCGCCGCCCGGTCAATTTGAAGGACGCGACCTGCAGAATCACCGAAACGGTTTCCAGCACGAAAATGCCGCCCATGATGAAAAACACGATCTCGTGGCGGGTAATGACCGCTACCGTGCCCAGGGCGGCGCCCAGGGCCAGCGCGCCTACATCGCCCATGAATACCTGCGCGGGGTAGGTGTTGAACCACAGGAAGCCCAGCCCCGCCCCGGCTATGGAGCCACAGAACACCGCCAGCTCACCGCTGCCGGCCACATAGGGTATGTGCAGGTACTTGGCAAAATCGGCGTGGCCGGTGAGGTAGGCGATGATTCCCAGCGCGGTGCCCACCATGACCGTGGGCAGGATAGCCAGGCCGTCCAGGCCATCGGTCAGGTTGACCGCGTTGCTGGAACCGACGATGACGAAGTAGGTGAGCAGGATAAACAGCGGCCCCATACCCCAGGCGAAATCCTTGAAAAACGGTATGTACAGCTCGGTCGTGACCGGCGTGTCAAAGGCCAGGTACAGGTAAAGCGCGGCGCACAGGCCCGCCACGGATTGCCACAGGTATTTCCAGCGGGCCGGCAGGCCGCGGGAGTCGCGCTCGACGACCTTGCGGTAATCGTCCACCCAGCCCACCGCCCCGAACACGGCTGTCACCAGCAGGGCAATCCACAGGTAGGGGTTGCGCAGGTCTCCCCACAGCAGGGTGGCGATGGCGATCGCCACCAGGATGAGCGCCCCACCCATGGTCGGGGTGCCGCTTTTGCTGAGATGACTCTGCGGACCGTCGTCGCGCACAGCCTGTCCCACCTGGTAGTAATTCAGGCGCCGGATCATGTAGGGCCCAAGCCACAGCGAGATCGCCAGCGCCGTACCCGCTGACAGGATGCCGCGCAGGGTCAGGTACTGGAAGACCTTGAAGGCGCTATGGAACTGGCTCAGGTAATCCGCCAGGAATAGCAACATGATCAGTTTCCCCGGGCCGGTTCACCGGCCTGTAGTGCGTGCAGCAGCTGCTCCATTCGCGCGCCGCGCGACCCCTTCACCAGCACGGTATCGCCGACGGCGAACTCCCCGGCCAGGGCGGCGAACGCCGCATCACAATCATTGAACCAGCGCGCCCCGGCGCCAAAGGCCGCGACCGCCGGTCGCAGCGGGTCACCCACTCCGCAAAACTGATCGATGCCCGCGGCTGCGGCGTAGGTGCCGATTTCACGGTGCAATTGCTCACTGCGCTGGCCCAGTTCCAGCATCGCGCCCAGCACCAGGGTACGTCGACCCGGGCAGCTGGCCAGCAGGTCAATGGCCGCCCGCACCGAACCGGGATTGGCGTTGTAGCAATCGTCGATCAGCGCGGCACCGCCGGGAGCGGTACTCAGGGCAAGGCGACCTCCGGTAGGCTGCACCGATTCCAGGCCGGCCTTGATCTCCGCCAAATCCAGCCCGCAGGCCAGACCCACCGCTGTCGCCGCCAGGGCATTGCCCACGTTATGCGCCCCCGGCAGCCCCAGCCGCACCTGGAACTCCCCCTGGGGAGTGCTGACGGTGAAACTCACCCCCTGCACCCCATGCAACTGGACGTCCCGCGCGGAAACAGCCGCCGGCGCGAGTACGCCGAAGTCCAGCACAGTCGCCGGCGCCGCGCGGCCACGCCACTGCTGCGCGAATGGCTGGTCGGCATTGATGATGGCAAACTGCCCCGCTCCCAGCCCGTCAAATATTTCCCCCTTGGCGGCGGCCACGTCCTCGACGCTGCCGAACCCCTCCAGGTGCGCGGCCATGGCGTTCAGCAACAGGGCCACCGTGGGCTGGCCGAGCTCGCACAGCCAGCGGATATCCCCGGCCCTCGCGGCACCCATCTCGACCACCGCAAATTCGACACCTGGCTCCAGCCGCAGCAGGGTCAGTGGCACGCCGATTTCATTATTGAAATTGCCCTCGGTCGCGAGGGTAGTGCCGCGCTGGGCCAGCACCGCACGCACCATATTCTTGACCGTGGTTTTACCGCTACTGCCGGTGATAGCCACCAGCGGCCCTTGAAAGAGGGCACGGTTGTAGGCCCCAAGCCGGCCCAGGGCGACCTGGGTATCCTCCACCTGCAGCAGCGGCAGCTCTGCAGCTACAGGCCTGCTCACCAGCGCCGCGGCGGCGCCCGCCGCGCTGGCCCGCTCCAGGAAATCATGCCCGTCGAAATTCTCGCCCCGCAGGGCCACAAACAGTTCGCCCGGGCGCAGCGCGCGACTGTCGGTGTTCACGCCGCTGATTTCACAGTCAGCCCCCACCCGCTGCGCCCGCAACGGCGCTTCCAGTTCACCCAGGGTCAGCGCGCGCATCATGCCTGCACCCTCGACGCCAGGGCGGCCTGTGCCTGCTCGGCATCGCTGAAGTAACGACGCTCGCCGTTGATGATCTGATAGTCCTCGTGGCCCTTGCCGGCGATGACCACGCAATCACCCGCCCGGGCGGTCGCTATCGCCAGGGCGATGGCCTCGGCCCGGTCTGTCACCAGCTGGAAAGCGCCCGAACAGCCGCCGGCGATATCCGCCATGATCTGCTCCGGGTCCTCGCTGCGCGGATTGTCACTGGTAACGATCACCCGATCGGAATACCGGCAGGCCAGGCGCCCCATGAGTTGCCGCTTGCTGCGATCGCGGTCGCCACCACAACCGAATACAGTCACCAGCTCGCCCTCGACCTGTGGCTTCAGGGCCGTCAGCACCTGCTCCAGCGCATCGGGGGTATGGGCGTAGTCGACGATTACCTGCACACCGCAGTCGCCGGGAATGGACTGCATGCGCCCCGGCACAGGCTGCAGGGTCTCCACCGCCGCCAGCACGGCGGGCAACTCCTCTCCGGAGAGCACCACCGCGATGACTGCCGCCATCACGTTGGCCAGGTTGAAGTCACCGGCCAGGGGGCTGTTCAGGACGCCGCTGCCCCAGGGCGATCTCAGCGTGGCACGCACGCCGCCGGGATGAAACTGCACATCTTCCGCCCGCACATCCGCCGCCTTGCCACCCACCGAGTAGGTCAGGGTGTGGACACCCTCACCGACCGCGGCGAGTACGCTGGCAGCAAATTCGTCATCCAGGTTGACCACCGCAAAGCGCAGCCCGGGACTGGAGAACAATTGCAGCTTGGCGCGCCCGTAGGCGGCCATGCTGCCGTGATAGTCCAGGTGGTCGTGGGACAGGTTGGTGTAGACCGCGGTTTCGAACTCGATGCCGTTGGTCCGACCCTGCACCAGGGCGTGTGAGGACACCTCCATGGCCACCAGGCCCACGCCGCTCTCCAGCCAGCGGGCCAGCTGGCGCTGCAGCGCTACCGGGTCGGGCGTAGTGTTGCTGGCGGCGACCACGCCGTCATCCAGGGTCGAACCGAGGGTACCGATGACCCCACAGCGGCCCCCGAGGCGACGCCCCAGCTGCGCCACCAGGCGACTGACCGTGGTCTTACCGTTGGTCCCGGTGACGCCCACCATATGCAGCTGGCGACTGGGGTGACCAAAAAATCGCGCCGCCAGTTCCCCCACCTCGAGCCGCAACTCGGGCACTTCCAGCAGCGGTACCGGCAGTTCTTCGACAAAACCCGCCACCGGCGCTTCCGCAACCACTGCGGTGGCGCCACTGGCCACCGCCTGCTCGATGAACTGGCGACCGTCGTGCACTTCACCCGGCAATGCCAGAAACAGATCCCCCGGCACTACCTCCCGGCTGTCCAGCTGCAGGCCCCGGATAATGGTGTCGGCACCGACGCAGCCGGGCATGCCCAGCAACTCGGCAAGCGGCATGGCGGGCATGGGTCTCGGGGCAGCGGCCATCATCATGCGGGCCCTCCCGCGGCAGCGGGCGCCGCTACCACCGCCTCCATTTCAGTTGGTGGCATATTGAGCAGGCGCAATGCCCCTCTAGTCACCGTTGAAAACACCGGAGCGGCCGCGGCGCCACCGCCATAGGCCTCGCCTTGCGGGCCGTTGATCACCACGACGGTGACCACCCGGGGGTTGTCCACCGGGGCGATACCGGCGAACAGGGCGACATACTCGTCATCGATGTAACCGCCTGGTCCCACCTTGTGTACTGTTCCCGTCTTGCCGCCCACTGGATACCCCGGCACCCGCGCTTTTTTTGCAGTGCCATGCTCCCCTGTCACCGCGTGCAACACCCCCAGCACCTGCCGGGCTATCTGCGGCGAGACCACGCGCACTCCCTGGCCCACTTCGCCCTCCAGCGCCAGCAGTGACACCGGCTGTTGCACCCCGTCATTGGCAAACGCGCTGTAGGCCCGGGCCAGCTGCAAAGGCGTTGCGGTAATACCGTAACCAAAGGCCAGCGACACCTTCTCGGTGGCGTACCAGCGGGCGCGGTCCGGCAGCGAGCCGGCGCTCTCGCCGGGGAAGCCTGTGGCAACCGGCTCGCCGATACCGAAGCGGGCGAACACCTCGCGAATAGGTTCATGCCCCAGATCCAGTGCTATCTTGGTGACGCCCACCTGGCTGGATTTCTCGATGATCCTGGAGACGCTGATAAGTCCGTAATTGCGCGGATCCGGGTACACCTTGGGCCCCACGCGAATGCGGCCGGGCGAGGTGTCAATCATGGTTTCCGTGGTAAAACGACCACTCTCCAGCGCCGCCACCAGGGTGAGGGTTTTCATGGTGGAGCCCGGTTCGTACACGTCCGTCATGGCGCGGTTGCGCATGGCGGCGGGCTTGGCCGACTTTCTGCTGTTGGGGTTGTAACCGGGGTAGTTGACCATGGCCAGCACCTCCCCGGTATGGGCGTCCAGAGTCACGATGGAACCCGATTCCGCACCGGCGGCAAGCACCGCCTTCTGCAACTCGCGGTGCTGCAGGTACTGCAAGCGCAGGTCTATGCTCAAGGTCAGGTCCTTGCCCGGCCGCGCCGGCTGCAGCACCCCGATGTCGCGCACCACCTCGCCATGCAGGTCCTTTATATACTGTTTCTTGCCGGGCACACCCTTCAGCCAATCCTCGTAAGCCAGCTCCAGGCCGGCGATGCCCTCATCGTCCACATTGGTGAAGCCAACCAGCTGGGCGGCGACCTCGCCGGCGGGGTAGAAGCGCCGGTACTCCCGCTCGCCGCTCACGCCGGCTATTTTCAGGGCCAGCACTTCACGGGCATCCGCCGGCACCATATGCCGCCTGAGGTACATGAACTGCTTGCCACTGTAGCGCTGCAAGCGCTCTTCCAGCTCCGCCCGCCCCACGCCCAGGGCCGTGGCGAGCTCACCGAGCCGCTCTGAGCCGGCCAGGATGGACGGGTTTGCCCAAATGGAGATAACCGGTGTGCTCACCGCCAGCGGCTCGCCACGGCGATCCGTAATCACCCCGCGATAGGCCGGTATCTCGGCGGTGCGCACCGAGCGCATGGCGCCCTGGTCCTGCAGGAACTCGTAGCCGCGCTCGGTATCGATGATCTGCAGGGAGAGCACCCGCGCCACCAGCAACAACAGCAACACGACCAGCACTGCCAATACGATGTAAAAGCGCCCGAGGTGAGAGGGGATTTTTAGCGCCCGCTTCAACGCGGCAGCACCTTGAGTTGCTCCAGTGCGGGCGCCTGCATGCCCAGTTCCTCCTGCGCGACCTTTTCCACCCGGTAATGGGAGGCCCAGGTGCTGTGCTCCAGCAACAGGCGACCGTAGTCCTCCTGCAGGTACCACTGGGAAGACTCAAGCACTTGCAGGCGGGCATACATGGCCCGGCAATCGTGGGTGACATGGATTACGCCAAAGGTGGACAGGATCACCAGCACCAGCAACACCAGGTTCGCTCCCACCAGGCGACGACCCTCCTCTGCGGGAAGCGCCACCGGCGTCGCTGCTGTCATTGCATTGCCCACTCGATTCAAACCTCGTCCTGCATATCAACTGATTTTTTCTGCCACGCGCATGATGGCGCTGCGGGCCCGCGCATTGGCCGCCACCTCTGCCTGGCTCGCCCGCACCGCCCTGCCCACCAGCTTCATGCGGCGATTCAAGGCGCTGTCCCGCACCGGCACCCCCGGCGGCAGCTGCTCCCCCCTTGCCATGTCGCGCATGTAGCGCTTGACCATGCGGTCCTCCAGGGAGTGAAAGCTGATGACCACCAGGCGCCCACCCACGCGCAGCATGTCCAGGGCGCAACCCAGCAGAGCCTGCAGGTCTTCCAGCTCGCGATTGACCTTGATGCGAATACCCTGGAATGCCCGGGTCGCCGGGTGCTTGTGCTTTTCCCAGCGCGGATTCGCCTCGCTGACCACCTGCGCCAGCCGGGCTGTCGTGGTGATGGCCTGTTCCGAACGCGCAGCGGCAATGGCGGTGGCTATACGGCGAGCGAAACGCTCCTCGCCATATTCCTTGAGCACCTGGGCGATCTCATCGATGCTGGCGGAAGAGATCCACTGGGCGGCGGTCTCGCCCCGGGTGGTATCCATGCGCATATCCAGCGGACCGTCATGCAGAAAGCTGAAACCCCGCCCTCCCTCATCCAGCTGCGGACTCGATACACCCAGGTCCAGCAAAATGCCGTCAACGGCGTCGACCCCCATGCGCTGCAACTGCCGGGGAAGCTCCGCAAAGGAGCCGTGAAAAAATTCGAAGCGGGGTTCATCGCAGGCCAACTGCCTGGCCGCCGCACCGGCGGCGGGATCCTTGTCCACTCCCAGCACCCGGCCCTCCTCGGCCAGCAATTCCAGCAGGTAGCGACTGTGCCCGCCGCGACCAAAGGTGCCATCTACGTAAAACCCGGCGGGGTTCGTCACCAGAGCATCTACCGCTTCTCGCAACAGAACTGTCTGATGCATGTGACTCACCTACAGGTTGAGGGAAACTAGTTCTTCGGGTAACTCGGCCTCGGGGCCGGATTCCTCCAGGGCTTGCTGGCGCTCGGCCAGCCACAGGTCCTCGGACCACAACTCCAATTTGTTGCCCTGCCCGACCAGCACCACCTTCTTGTCCAGGCGGGCATACTCTCGCAGGGGTTGGGGCAGCAACATCCGGCCGCTGCCATCCAGCTCCAGGTCGGTGGCGTAGCCCAGCACCAGCCGCTGGAAACGCTTAACCGCGGGCTTGAGGGCCGGCAACTTCTGGATTTCGGTCTCTATGCGCTCCCACTCGGGCAGCGGGTAAATGGCCAGACAGGCGGACTGGGTATCGATCGTCACAACGATCTGCCCCCGCACTCGCTCAACAATGGCTCGCGCTGGCGGGCCGGCATAGCCATCCGCCCCTTCGCGTCCATGTTGATGTGCTGTACTCCGCGAAACACGCCAGTTTCCCCCACTCATTCGGCTTTTAAACCCACTAAAAGCCAAATATTCCCACTTATTTCCACTTTTCGACACTATAGGTCTGGCGCGGCGGGGGAGTCAAGCTCGCAAAAGAAAAAAACGTTTTAATTTCAGCTAATTAGAGCCGATTTTGAGCTGTAACCAACAGCTTGGCAAGGGTGGCCACCAGGGAAATAGATTGCCAAAACAGCGGGGTAACCGGGTTTGCTAAGAATCTACATTAAGTTACAGTATTTTTTTTTATGTCGATGGCGCTGATTAGCAGGAAAAAGTATAAGGAATTCGGCCCGGGCTGGCGGGGTTGCAGCGGCCAGCCAGATTGGTTCCCGGGGGGCATGCCAGCAGGCGCTTTAGGCCGCCAGGCGACGTGCTGGAGAGAGAAAAAAGAGTCGGTCGATAAGCCGGGTTCTGTCGTGGACGATCATTCATCTGCGACAGGTGTCACCACCTGCCTGTAGCGACCTACCCGAATCCACTGCGGGCCACAGCTGACGGATTCCTATTTGGTCTTGCTCCGAGTGGGGTTTACCATCGCCACGCCTGTTGCCAGCCGCGCGGTGCGCTCTTACCGCACCATTTCACCCTTACCCAGCCACGAATGGCACTCAAGCGGGGTCAGACCCCGCTTTTGGGCGGTATGCTCTCTGTTGCACTTTCCGTAGGCTCTCGCCCCCCAGGTGTTACCTGGCACTCTGCCCTGCGGAGCCCGGACTTTCCTCCCCCGATGCACCCGCAGGTGAATCGAGAGCGATCGCCTGACCGACTCGGCGCCAAGCCTACTCGCCAACGCGCCCCGGGACAAGGACCGATTGGGTCGACAGCCCGCCGCGATCACCGGCTGGTGAAAAGGCCAGGCAAAAACGCTATAGTGACGCCCCTTTTTTTCAGCACACGGACACCACCCACCCATGCCCCCGACCAGCCCGCGCAAAATACTGGTAACCAGCGCCCTGCCCTATGCCAACGGCTCGCTACACCTGGGGCACCTGCTGGAGCAGGTACAGACAGATATCTGGGTGCGATTCCAGAAGTCGCGGGGTCACGATTGCCTGTATGTCTGTGCCGATGACGCCCACGGCACCGCGATCATGCTGACTGCCGAAAAACTGGGGATCACGCCCGAGGAGCAGATCAGGAATATCCACAGCGAGCACCAGCGCGACAGCGCCGGTTTCCTCATCAACTTCGACAATTTCTATACCACCCACTCCGCTGAAAACCGTTACTGGTGCGAGGAGATCTACCGCCACCTGCAAGCGAACGGGCATATCGCTTCCAGGGCCATCACCCAGGCCTTCGACCCCGAGAAGCAGCTGTTTCTGGCCGACCGCTTCATCAAGGGAACCTGCCCACGCTGCAAGACGCCGGACCAGTATGGCGACAACTGCGAAGCCTGCGGGGCCACCTACCGCCCGGACGAACTGATTGACGCGGTCTCGGCAATCTCCGGCGCCACCCCCATCCAGAAGGAGTCCACCCACTTCTTCTTTACCCTGCCTGCCCTGGAGGACATGCTCAGGGCCTGGCTCGACTCCGACACCCTGCAACCCCAGGTCGCCAACAAACTTCGCGAATGGACCGATGCCGGCCTGCAGGAATGGGACATCAGCCGCGATGCGCCCTACTTCGGCTTCGAAATCCCGGGAGAGCCGGGAAAGTACTTCTACGTGTGGCTGGATGCCCCCATAGGCTATATCGCCAGCTTCCAGAACTACTGTGAGCGCACCGGCCACCCCTTCGACACCTACTGGCAGGAGGGCGGCGACACTGAGTTGTACCACTTTATCGGCAAGGACATCATCAATTTCCACGGCCTGTTCTGGCCGGCCATGCTGCACTCCGCGGGCCTGCGCACGCCCACCGCGATCTACGCCCACGGCTTCCTCACGGTGAATGGCAACAAGATGTCCAAGAGTCGCGGCACCTTTATCAAGGCCAGCACCTACCTCCAGCACCTGGACGCAGAGTACCTGCGCTACTACTTCGCCGCCAAACTCAGCAGCTCGGTGGACGATATCGACCTCAATCTGGAGGACTTCGTGCAGCGGGTGAATTCCGATGTGGTCGGCAAGATCGTCAATATCGCGAGTCGCTGCGCCGGCTTCCTGGCCAGGGGTTACGCCAACCGCCTGTCCGACAGCTGCTCGGAAGCGGCCCTGGTGGAGGAGTTCATTGCGCGGGGCGCAGCCGTGGCCGACCTCTACGAACAGCGCGAATTCAACAAGGCCATGCGTGAGATCGTAGCGCTGGCGGACAGGGCCAATCAGTACATCGATGAGAAGAAGCCCTGGGTCCTGGCGAAGCAGGAGGGCTCCGAGGATGAGGTGCAGGCCGTTTGCAGCGTGGGGATCAACCTGTTCAGGGTACTGATGACCTATCTGAAACCGGTACTGCCGGCCATGGCGGAGAAAGCGGAGCGTTTCCTGGCCTGTTCGCTGGACTGGACCGCACTGGAGCAACCGCTGCTGGGTCATCAACTGGCGCCCTTCGAACCGCTGCTTACCCGCATCGACATGAAGCAGGTCGAGGCCATGGTCGAAGCCAGCCGGGACAAATCCGAAGCGGCGCCCGCGACAAAAAGCCCCGCCGTGGCGACGCCGCCGGAAAAGGACAACACCATCCAGTTCGAGGACTTCGCCAAAGTGGACCTGCGCGTGGCCCGGATTGTCGCCGCGGATCATGTCGACGGCGCCGATAAGTTGTTGCGTCTTTCCCTCGACCTGGGCGATCGCCAGTGCCAGGTTTTCGCGGGTATCAAGTCGGCCTACCAGCCGGCGGACCTGATCGGCAAACTGACCGTCATGGTGGCCAACCTGGCGCCGCGCAAAATGCGCTTCGGGGTGTCGGAGGGCATGGTGCTGGCCGCCGGACCCGGTGGCGAGGAATTGTACCTGCTGGAGCCCCACGCCGGCGCCAGGCCGGGCATGCAGGTAAAATAGCCCTCCCGGAGCGCTGCGGCGAGGGTCCCTGGAGCTCCCCTACGGGGCCCCGGCCGAAGCTGTGGCGTTATAAGCATATTGCGATTAACTAATTGTTTTTCAAGGAAATGATGCATAACATGCCACAATTCTATATCCCCGTGAAAAACGTCACGAGAGCACAGCGATGCTGGCAGACTATTCCATCCTGTTGATCGGAGCCATTCTGGTCAACAATTTCGTGCTGGTGCAGTTCCTGGGCCTGTGCCCATTCATGGGCGTTTCCAACAAACTGGAAACCGCCATGGGCATGTCGATGGCCACCACCTTTGTGCTCACCCTGGCCTCCGCCTGCAGCAACCTGACCTACCACTTGCTGCTGCAACCCCTGGGGCTTGAGTACCTCAAGACCATTTCCTTTATTCTGGTGATCGCGGTGGTGGTCCAGTTCACCGAGATGGTCGTGCGCAAGAGCAGCCCCCTGCTGTACCGGGTGCTGGGCGTCTACCTGCCCCTGATCACGACCAACTGCGCGGTGCTGGGGGTGGCGCTGCTGAATATCAACAAGGAACACAACTTCCTGCAGTCGCTGTTCTACGGTTTCGGCGCCGCGGTGGGCTTTTCCCTGGTGCTGGTCCTGTTTGCCGCCATGCGCGAGCGCCTGAATGTGGCCGATGTTCCGCTGCCCTTCCAGGGCGCAGCCATCGGCATGGTGACCGCCGGGTTGATGTCACTGGCCTTCATGGGCTTTGCGGGTCTGGTATAAACGCGGTGATGGAACTCATAAGCCAAGCGCCGATGATGGCGGCCCTCCTCGCCCTGGTGGGCCTGGGTGCCGTGTTCGGCGCGCTGCTCGGCTACGCGGCCATCCGCTTCAAGACAGAGGGCAACCCCATTGCCGACCAGATCAACGACATCCTGCCCCAGACCCAGTGCGGCCAATGCGGCTATCCGGGCTGCAGGCCCTATGCGGAGGCCATTGCCAACGGCGAGGCTATCAACAAGTGCCCCCCTGGCGGCGAAGCGGGCATTCAGGCGCTGGCGGACCTGCTGGACGTGGAAGTCATTCCCCTGGACGAGGAACATGGCGAGGAAAAGGCCAAGGCCGTGGCCTATATCCGCGAGGACGAATGCATCGGCTGCACCAAATGCCTGCAGGCCTGCCCGGTGGACGCGATTCTGGGCGCTGCCAAACAGATGCACACGGTCATAACCAGCGAGTGCACCGGCTGCGACCTGTGCCTGGAACCCTGCCCGGTGGACTGTATCGACATGATTTCCGAGCCGGAGAACCTGCAAACCTGGCACTGGCCGCTACCTGATCCGACCAGGCTGCGCCCGGAAATTATCGCCACCGATGCCGGCACCGATGACGCCCGGGATCGCGCGGCATGAGAAAAATCTTCGACTTCCACGGCGGCATCCATCCCCCGGAAAACAAGCAGCAGTCCCTGGGTGCGCCTATCGTCGACGCGGGCGTGCCACCGGAGCTGGTACTGCCCCTGTCGCAACACATCGGCGCCGCCGCCAGCCCCGTGGTGGCGGTAGGAGAGCGGGTTCTCAAGGGACAGCTGGTGGCGGATGCCAACGGCTTTGTCAGCGTGCCCCTGCACGCCCCCAGTTCGGGTACGGTGGTTGCCATAGAGGAGCGGCTTATCGCCCATCCCTCGGGGCACCTGGCTGCCTGTATCGTGATTGCCACCGATGGCAGGGATGAATGGACGGCGCTGCAGCCCACAGCGGATTTCCAGACCCTGGACAGGGATGAGCTGCGCAACAGGATTCGCCAGGCAGGCATCGCCGGCATGGGTGGCGCCGGCTTTCCCACGGCGGTCAAACTGTCCCCGCGACCCGGCAGCAAGGTCGAGACGCTCATCATCAATGGCACCGAGTGCGAACCCTACATCACCGCCGATGACGTATTGATGCGGGAACAGGCCGCGGAACTGATAGCGGGCGTGGGGATTCTGCAGTACCTGCTGCAGCCGGCGGCAACACTCATCGGCGTCGAGGACAACAAACCCGAGGCCGTCGCGGCACTGCGGGCGGCGGCGCAGGGCTCAGGTATAGAAGTCGTCTCCTTTCCCACCAAGTACCCCTCGGGTGGCGAGAAACAGCTGATAGAAATCCTGACGGGCAAGCAGGTGCCCAGTGGCGGACTGCCGCTGGACGTGGGCATCATCTGCCAGAATGTAGGCAGCGTGATGGCCATTCAGGATGCCATTGTGAACGGCAGGCCGCTGATCTCCCGTATCACCACCGTCACCGGCGAGGCGGTGCGCCGACCCGGTAATTTCAGGGTACTGCTCGGTACGCCCATGAACTACCTGCTGGCGCAGGCGGGTTATATCGCGGATCGGAATCGACGCCTGATTATGGGCGGCCCGATGATGGGCTTTACCGTTCCGGATGCCAACGTGCCCATCGTCAAAACAAGCAATTGCCTGCTGGCGCCCAGCGAGGCCGAATTGCCCACTCCGCCACCCGCCCAGGCCTGTATACGCTGCGGCCTCTGCGCCCAGGCCTGCCCGGTGAGCTTGCTCCCGCAGCAGCTGTTCTGGTTTGCGCGCGGCAAGGAATACGACAAGCTGGAACACCACAACCTGTTCGACTGCATAGAGTGCGGAGCCTGTTCCTGGGCCTGCCCCAGCAACATTCCGTTGGTGCAGTATTACCGCGCCTCCAAAGCCGAGATACTGCAGCTGCGGCGCGACAACGAACGGGCAGAGCACTCACGTATCCGCTTCGAGGCCCGCCAGGAACGCCTGGCGCGCGAGGAGGCGGAAAAACTGGCTAAACGGGCCGCTCGCAAGCAGGCGGCAGAGCAGCGCGCCCGCGACGCCGCCAGCGGCGGCGAGCCCCAGGAGGATCCCATACAGGCCGCCATAGACCGGGCAAAGGCCAAAAAAGCCGCCCAGCAAACCGGCGATGCCGGCTCGACCAGTGACCTGGAAAAACTGGAAAAGGCAGTGGTCACGACCCGCCAACGCCTGGATACGGCCACGGCCAAGCTGGAACAGGCGCGGGCGGAAGGCAGTGACCTGGTGGACGCCCTGCAGACCGGCGTGGACAAGACCCGTGCCAAGCTGGCGGCCGCCGAGGCTGCCTTGCAGCAATTCCAGCAACAGAATGATTCGGTCCCCGCCGCGGCCGCTGCAGTCGATCCCGCGGCGGCGGCTATCGAAAAAGCCCTGCAGGCACGCCAGGCTGAAGCGAAGCTCGGCCCCGGGGACAAGGCTCGCGACCAACTCCGCAAGCTCGAAGAGCGCCTGGAGAAATCCAGGGTGAGACTGGCGGCCAGCCGGGACAGCGGCGAGGAGCAGAAAATTATCGAGGCACTGGAAGCCACCGTGAGCCGCCTGGAAGAAAAGCGGGCGGCCCTGACAGCCGAGCTGCAAGCACTGGAAGATGCCTGAGATGGGACTGCTGAGAATAACCTCACCCCACGCCCACGGTCCCATGAGCACGCCCAGGGTGATGCAGAATGTCCTGCTGGCGACGCTACCCGGCGTGATTGTGCTGACGCACTTTTTTGGCTTCGGCACCCTGGTCAATATCGCCTGGGCCTGCTTTGTCGCCCTGGCCTGTGAAGCCCTGGCCTTGGCATTGCGCCGCCGCCCTGTGGCGTTCTACCTGAAGGACTACAGCGCACTGGTAACTGCCACCCTGCTGGCCATCGCAATGCCACCGTACTCGCCCTGGTGGCTGATCGCGGTCGGCATCGCCGGGGCCATCCTGCTTGCCAAGCACCTGTACGGGGGCCTGGGCTACAACCCCTTCAACCCGGCCATGGCCGGCTACGTGATCCTGCTGATTTCATTCCCGGTGCAGATGACGGCCTGGGCTCCGCCCAGGGGGCTGGGTGAGGTGCCCGGACTGCTGGAAGCCCTGCGCGCCTGTTTTCTTCCCGGCAGCTTCGATGCCATCACCATGGCTACCCCGCTGGATATCATGCGCCAGAACGATAGCCTGCTGATGGAGGACCTGTGGAGCCAGACACCGCAGCTTGGCCGCTGGGCCGGGCTGGGCTGGGAATGGGTGAACCTGGCATTTCTTGCGGGCGGCGCCTGGCTGCTGTACCAGCGCATCTTCACCTGGCATGCCCCGCTGGCAATGCTCGCCAGCCTGAGCCTGATGGCGGCCCTGTTCTATGACGGCGGCAGCTCCGCCAGCGGCGGTTCGCCGCTGTTTCACCTGCTCAGCGGGGCCACCATGTTCGGCGCCTTCTTCATCGTTACCGACCCCGTCACCTCTGCCGTATCGGTGCGGGGACGGCTGATTTACGGCGCCCTGATTGGCGTGCTGGTCTATATCATCCGGGTGCGGGGCAACTACCCGGACGCCGTGGCGTTTGCCGTGCTCATCATGAACCTCGCCGCCCCGCTGATCGACAACTACACCCAGCCGCGCACCTACGGCCATGAACGCAGCGGGGGGGAGCAGTAACATGCTGGGGCAATCCATCACCCGCAACAGCATGCTGCTGGCAGTATTTGCAGTGTGCACCACCGTGCTCATCAGCGGTACCTACCTGCTTACCAAGGATCGCATCGCCCTGGAGAAACGCCGGGCGGAAGAAAGGGCCCTGTTGGAAATAGTACCCCGGGACAGGCACGACAACTCCATGCTGGATGACATCATCCCGGTGGGGCCAGCCACAACCGGACTGAAACTGGCGGATGAGAAGCGCATTTACCTGGCAAAGCAGGATGGCGCCGTAGTGACCGCAATCATTCCGGCAACCGCACCGGACGGCTATACTGGTGAAATCGACTTGGTAGTGGGAGTCAACTCTGACGGCAGCATTGCCGGTGTGCGCGTGCTGAGCCATCGGGAGACGCCCGGGCTGGGAGACAAGGTCGACCTGAAGAAATCGGACTGGGTGCTGGGTTTCGACGGGCGCTCACTGGACAACCCCGGCCCCGCGGGCTGGGCCGTGAAAAAGGACAAGGGCGTGTTCGACCAGTTTACCGGCGCCACCATCACCCCCAGGGCGGTAGTCGCCGCGACCCTGCGGGTCCTGCAATACGCCGATGCCAACCGGCAGCGCCTGTTCGGGCTAGCAACGGATGAGCCGGCGGAGGGAGCGCAATAGTGTCTGAGGTGAGCTACAAGGAATTGTCCCTGAATGGCCTGTGGAAGAACAACCCCGCCATCGTCCAGTTGCTCGGACTGTGTCCCCTGCTCGCCGTCACCGGCAGCGTGGTCAACGCTATCGGCCTGGCGGCCGCCACGACCCTGGTGCTTATCTGCTCCAATACCGCGGTATCGCTGATACGCAATATCGTCTCCGACGCGGTGCGGCTGCCGGCGTTTGTAATGATTATCGCCTCCGCCGTGACCTGCATCGAGCTGCTCATGCAGGCCTATGCCTATGAGTTGTACCAGATACTCGGTATTTTCCTGCCGCTGATCACCACCAACTGCGTCATCCTCGGGCGCGCGGACGGCTTCGCCAGCCGCCACAGCCTGGCCCCGGCATTTTACGATGGACTGGTAATGGGACTGGGCTTCGGCGTGGTGCTGGTACTGTTGGGCGCGCTGCGTGAACTGTTGGGCACCGGCGCCTTGTTCGCCAACATGGACTTGCTGTTTGGTCCGGGGGCGGCCAACTGGAAACTGGTAGTGGTCGATAATTACCAGAATTTCCTGCTGGCGGTCCTGCCGCCCGGCGCCTTCATCTTTACCGGGCTGATTATTGCCCTCAAGAACATCATCGACAGCCAGATCAAGCAGCGCCAGGACGCGCTCAAGGCCAGGCCGGTCAAGGGAGCCAAGCGGGTCCGGGTAACGGGCAATATTTCCTAGCGCCTGACAACGGCACTAGGGGTCCTGCCGCTCCAGAACCAGCAGGGTATCGAGCAACTCGTCCACCGCGGCATCGTCCATGCCGCGGTTGCTCTCGTCGCAACTGTAGGTGATGAACAGCAACATGCCCTTGTGCATGACATACCATTCTCGAATGGCCGTACCCTCCTCGACAAAACTGCCTGCAAGCCCCCTGAAATCGCCCAGGTTTACCTTGCGCCATTCGCTGACCACCCCGGATTCCCCCGAGGCGATCGCCTGCACCTCGGCCAGGTCGAATTCGCCCTGCTCCTTGTGCAGGGTTGAGATCTCGATGCAGCCGACATCATCGCGATCGCCCACGAGGATGCTGTCATCTTCCGCATCCGCCCACCACTCGGGCGGCAGGGCGAGACTCCACCATTCGGTTTCCAGCACGTTCATATTAGATTCCTCAAAGCTGTATCGAGAGCAGCACTGCATCCTCGCGGGCAGCAAGGCCGGCACCCGGTTGGCCGGCCCCCGGTTGGCCGGCCCCACTATAGTAGTTTTTGCGCAGGCCATCTTCCCGGAAGCCCAGCGCCTTGTAGAGCCCGCGGGCGGCGCGGTTGGACGCGCGCACTTCCAGGCAGCAGCGACTAACTCCCCGACCGCGAGCGGCCTGCAGGGCGGCCCGCAGCAGCGCACGCCCCAATCCCCCACGCTGGTCTGCCGGATGTACCGCCACGTTGTGGATACAGGCTTCATCGAGAACCCAGGAATACACGACAAACCCGGCAATATGCTGCCCGCGCTCAGCCACCAGCGCTCGCTCCAGCCCTCCTGCAGCGCAGGCGGAAGCAAATTGGTTGGCGGTCCAGGGGCTGGGGTTGACGAGTGCATCGATGGCGGCGAGGGCGGTTTCATCACCGCGTTTTGCCGCTCGCAGCATGCTGACCAGGGTTTGGCTGGTCACGCTGCAGGACAAGCCAACCGCAACTCCCGCCACGCCTGTTTCTTGGCGAGTGGATCGGCCAACATACTCGCTGTACTGGGCACGACAAGCACCTGCGGGCAATCGAGCAGGTGCAGGGGCACACGTGACCGACAGGCCTCGCCCAGCAGGACCATCGCGCTGCATTGACGCAGTTCCAGGCGGCGCTGCACGAACCCGGCCACGCCGTGACGCGCGGCCTCCTCTCCCTGGTCCAGCTGTCGGTTCTCGTGCAGCGGCCACTTGAAATATTCCACCTCCCGCAGGGGAGGCTGCCCATTGCCACCAGCTCCACTTCCGGCGGTGGACAATGCCCGCACCATGCCCTGCACCAAGTGCAACTGTTCGGGTGTCATCCCGGTGTGGTCGATCTCCTCCAGCCACAGCCAACCGCCGGCCACCACGGCTGCCAGTGAAAATCGCAAGGGGGTGGCAGACGGCGCAGTCTTAGCGGCACGGCGCGACATGGGTACTGGTGCGGGGGCAGGCGCTGGCACTTCGATCTTCGGCAAGCGGGTGATTGCGGGCGCGCCCCCGGGGCCCGGTGCTTGCTGGGCGCCGGAGGAAGATTCAGGCGGCCGCGGCGATGGTTGTGCCACGGGCGCGCTGCGTACTATCGCCAGACGCCTGGTGACGGCGGCCCCGGGCAGCTGCTCCCGCGATATGTAGGCCTGGATACCCATGGCATCCAGGGCGGCAAGACGCCGCAGTTCGCTGTGCTTCACGGTCACTCCCGACTGCCTCCCGATGCTGGCTTCACGTGCCGATCGCGGCAGTCTAACAGCTTTCCCCTGGCGGCTATATCCAGCGCCAGCCATGCTGACTGAAAAAGGTAATACCTGAACGGATGAAATACTTCACATGCTGAATGCCCTTGCTGGCCGCATAACCGCCGTGATGCACGATCTGGATGGCCGGATTGAACACCAGCCGTCCCTGCGCTCCCAGCCGAATGGAGAGATCGAAGTCTTCAAAGTAGAGGAAATAATCGTCGTTAAACCCCCCCACTGACTGCAGGGCAGCTGTCCTGACCAGCATGAAGCAGCCGCTGGCGAGCAGGACATCAACCTCCTCCTTGCCACTGCACAGATCCCGCATTTCGTAGCGGTAGAGGCGGCGGCGAAACAGGCGCCTCACCAGGCGCAAACTGAAGGGGCGCAATAACAGCACCAGCAGCGAAGGATAGCGCTTGCACAAAAACTCCTGAGCGCCGTCCTCGCCCAGCACCCTGGGGCTGAGTAAAACGATGCCAGCTTCCTCCCGCAGGCAGGAAAGACCAACCTGCAAGGCATTCTCGGCCAACTCGGCATCGGGATTCAGGACCAGGTGGACATCGCTTTCCAGACCCGCCACGACCACATTGTGGCCGGCGCCAAACCCGTGATTTTCGCGTAGCCCGCGGTAGGTCACACGAAAAAAATCGCCCTCTTGCCAGGCAGTGGTCTCGGCTGCGGCACGGCGCCCATATTCAGGGTCCAGGGAGTTGTCCAGGATATCCACCGATACCTGGTCCACACAGGCCGAGGCGTGCGCGACCTCGGCCGCCCGCTGCAAGCTCTGCAACACCCGGTGCAGCATGGGCAGCGAGCTGTTGTGCAGTACGATCGATACTGACAGACGGGCAGAGGTAGTTTGGTTCATGGCGCGCCATGGTAGCAGTTGTCCGAATTCCTGTAAGCCTGCCCGCTAAAAAGGCCGGCAGCGGCGCGCGGGCCACTGGAAATAATATAACCAAATAGAATAATATTTGAGATATTTTATCGGGAAGCAATTGGAACCGCAGGAACTGGGGAAAAACTTTGTGTAGAAAATCACAAACAAGGTCTATCACTATGTTATTTATCGAGTTTTTGACTTGTGGCGTGCTAACCTGTAAAAAGTAGATTGATTTATTGACTCTCTGGCGGAACTCTCCAGAATCTACGATACGGGACGATCATATAAGACCTGCTTAACAGTAGGCAGAAAAAGGGGATATTGATGACTACTCGGCTTGCCACACTGACCCGCCGCCTAGCGGTGGCCTTTGCGATTCTGTTTACCCTTGCGGCGTGCGGTGGCGGCGGCGGGGGAGGCAGTTTTATCCCTGACGAATCAACCCCGATAGCCATTACCACCACTTCGCTACCGCCCGTCACAACTTCACCGTACACAACCATTCTGGAAGCGACCGGAGGCTCGGAGCCTTATACCTGGACCGTTGAGGATGACGGTGGCACCGGCTTCACTATCGACAATCGGGGGGTACTCACCGGGAGTTCACCAACCCAGCCGGGGAACTACGCTCTGACTATCAGCGTCACCGGAAAAAAAGGCGCCACAGCACGTACCACGTATTCCCTGGAGGTGAGTGCTGAAAGCGGCATCAAGATCATCAGTACCGCACTACCCGCTGCCATTGACGGTCTGGATTATCTAGCCCTGGTCGAGGCCAGCGGCGGCGTACTTCCCTACACCTGGGCAATTGCCGACGACGGTGGCACCGGACTTACAATCGATGACGAAGGTTTTCTGACCGGCGTAGCGCCGGCGGCTGGCAGTTACGGCATTACCCTGCTTGTTACCGACACATCCAACAAAACCGCGCAGCAGTCGTTCATATTCTCGGTGACGGGCGATACTCCCCAGCCCCTGTCTATTGCCACGACTTCCCTGCCACCAGCCGCTGAAGGGGAGCCATACACCGCGATCCTCGAGGCTACCGGTGGCCAGGGCGACTATATGTGGACCCTGATCGACGATGGGGGAACCGGCCTCGACCTGCGAGACGACGGCATCCTGAGCGGAACGGGGCCAGCGGAAGGTGATTATGCCGTCACGGTATCTGTTACGGATAACACGCGCACCGTAACCAGTGCGCTGAGCCTGGCTGTAAATCCTGATCCGTCACCGCTTACCATAACCACTACATCGCTGCCGCCCGCGACCGAGGACGTGCGCTACGCAGCGGTGCTGGAAGCCACCGGCGGCACCGAAAACTATACATGGCGCCTGGTAAATGGTGGCGCATCCGGCCTGACGCTTACCCCCGCCGGGGTACTCAGTGGTACGCCGACCACGCCGGGTACGTTTGGGATAACGTTTGAGGTGAACGACGGCGAGAACATTGTGGAGGGATCCGCGACGGTAACGGTAAGCGCCGGTGCCGCTGCCCCGGCTTTGACCATCACCACGCAAACACTACCTAACGCGACCGGCCCCAACTACATAGCCACCCTCGCGGCATCAGGTGGAGTTCAACCGTACATTTGGACCCTGCCCAACGATGGCGGAACAGGCTTCACCATGAGCACTAGCGGAGTCCTCTCCGGCACCACCCCTGCCTCAGGTACCTATACGTTACTTGTTTCGGTGACGGACGACGACGGTTCCAACACCCAGAAAGTAATGACTGTAACCGTCCCCTGAGGCGCTGCACCGGCAGTAGAACCCATTGCTGCAGGGGTTCTACCGCCAGCACAGGCGGGAGAGCAACAGGCAACAAGACAGGGCCGGGGAGTTTCAACTCCCCGGCCTTTTTTATCGGCGATAAGCAGCGGGGACATCCGTGAAAGCCAGAATAACTTCCTTGCGGGCCAGCATCAGGCCAACAGTCGTCGCCGTATTCCTGCTGGCCACCCTGCTGACCGCAGCCCTGGCCATTGGACTGCAATTCTACTTTGCCAGGGCAATGGCCTTTGAGAGTTCGACGCGGCTGTACCGAACGGCATCCTCCGAAATTGCGGCGGAAGTCGCCAACCTGGTCAAGATCAATAACAATGTCATCGAATTGCTGGCCGCCAACCCACTGCTGGGTGAGCCGGCCTATCGGGATGCCCAACTGCGGACGCTTGTCAGGGTACTGGAACAAAACCCCATCTACTACGGTATTTACCTCGGCCACGGCGATGGCAGTTTTTTCGAGGTCATAAACCTGGATAACAGTAATTTCGCAAGACAGGCGCTGGGGGCCGCGCCCGCCGATCGCTGGGTAATCGTGACGGTGCGGACCGTCGCTGGCGAGCGCACCAGGGCATTTGAATATCTGGATGAGACCCTGCAATCCCGAACTATCCGCACAGAGCGGACACAGTTTGAGGCGACAGCCAGGCCGTGGTACACCGAAGCCATGAATGCGGATAGCGTTGCCGCCACCAAGCCCTACCTGTTTGCGCAACTGGGAGTACCCGGACTCACCTTGTCAAAACGCATAACCCCGACCGATACGGTGGTCGGCATAGATATGACTCTCACTTCTATTTCACACCTGCTGCAATCCTCTGCAGTCTCACAGCAAAGTGAGATTTATCTTTTTGACGCTGAGGGCAAGGTCATAGCCTCCAGCCTGCAGTCGGGCCCGCTTGCTGCCACCGACTTGCTGGAGAGTGCCATACCTGACCAGTTCATGCTTACCCTGGCCGCTGACAGCAGCCAGCATGCAACACTACTGGAGAGCACCTGGGGCGGAATTCCCTGGCTGGTCTACGTAGCTCGAACCGGCAGCCTGCACCGCGAGCCCCTGTATCTCGGGATTCGTGCAAGGCGAGACATCATCACCGCCCACTTCATGGGAGAGGTCAAGCTGTCCATGCTGATCACGGCGGGCCTGTTGCTGTTATTCCTGCCGCTGTCCTGGTTCTTCGCCAACCCCATCGTGAACCCTGTTCGCCAGTTGGCCAGGGAGAATGACAAGGTCAGGCGACGGGACTACGCGCAGGTCAAACGCGTGCCCTCCCATGTAAAGGAACTGGATGAACTCTCCGAGTCCATGATGGCCATGGTGGAATCAATACAGGCCCACGAACTCGCCCAGCGCAACTTGATGGACTCTTTCATACAGTTGATAGCCCAGGCAATCGACGACAAATCCGCCTACACGGGAGGTCACTGCGAGCGCGTTCCGGAGCTGGCGATGATGCTGGCGCAGGCTGCTTCCGACGCCAAATCGGGGGCCTTCGGCGATTTCGAACTTACCACCGAAGACCAATGGAGGGAGTACCATATCGCCGCCTGGCTGCACGACTGCGGCAAGATTACGACACCAGAACACATCGTCGACAAGGGGAGCAAGCTGGAGGCGATTTACAATCGCCTCCACGAGGTAAGAATGCGCTTCGAGGTACTATGGCGAGATGCCGAAATCGACTACCTGAAAGCGCTGCACGCTTCCCCGGGCGCCAACACCAGGCTCAAGGACGAACTTCGGGAAAAACGTAACCAGTTACTGGACGACTTCCGGTTCGTAGCCCAATGCAATGTGGGTGGTGAGTTTATGGACGAGGCAAGCCTGCAGCGCCTGCGCCAGATTGCGAGTGCTACCTGGCAGCGCCATTTTGACGATAGTATCGGCCTGTCACCAACCGAAAAACTGCGCATGCCGGCCACCGCGGCCGAACTGCCTGCCACGGAGTTACTGCTCAGTGATAGACCCGAACATATCGTGCCGCGCGCCGGCGAGACAGAATTTGACCCCGAGTTGGGTATCGATATGGAGGTGCCCGAACACCTGCAAAACCTGGGAGAACTCTATAATCTCTGCGTATCCCGCGGCACTCTGACCAGAGAGGATCGCTTCCGAATTCAGGAACATATGATCAGCACCATCAAAATGCTGGAGAGCCTGCCCTTCCCCGAGGAGTTACAAAATGTACCGCGCTATGCATCAACACATCATGAGACCCTCAAAGGCACGGGCTACCCACGCAAACTGGACGCCGGGCAACTCAGCATTCCTGAACGCATTCTTGCCATTGCCGACATATTCGAAGCCCTGACAGCTTCCGACCGCCCGTACAAACAGCCCAAAACCATCAGCGAATCACTGGATATTATGCTGCATATGGTAAGGGACAATCATATAGACCGGGATTGCTTTGAGCTGTTTGTGACAGAAGGGGTTTACCTGCGTTATGCGCAGGCGTTCCTGCAGCCCGGACAGATTGATGAGGTGGAGGTTGGGCGGTATGTTTTGGGGCAGTGATTGCAGGTGTTGGGGCGTAAGGGGTGTAATGGGCTGTTGGGTCTGACCTACTTTGGGTTGCGACCGGTGGTCGCAATCGCTGCGCGACGCCGGGGGCGCCCAACCCTGGCACCTGCGGTGCATCGGGTTTCACATGGCGGCCCCCTGGGCCGCGTCAGGACGGCAGGGTATTTCAGCGCATCCAATACGCAAAAAGGCCACCCCGGTCGGGGTGGCCTTGTTACGTATTAGAAGCCTGGCGATGACCTACTCTCACATGGGGAAACCCCACACTACCATCGGCGATGCGTCGTTTCACTTCTGAGTTCGGGATGGGGTCAGGTGGTTCCAACGCTCTGTTGTCGCCAGGCAAACTGGCTTGAGTAGAGTCCGGTCTCACATGCCTTGCAATGCCTCCTCTACTCCCAAATAGGGTGGTAAATCAAGCCGATTTGCAGTCCTTACTTCTTTCAAGTGTCTTCACACCATGACTTGCACACAACATCCAACTCTTCGTCTTGCAAATAACTTGGATTATATGGTCAAGCCTCACGGGCAATTAGTACTGGTTAGCTCAACGCCTCACAACGCTTACACACCCAGCCTATCAACGTCCTGGTCTTGGACGACCCTTCAGGACCCTCAAGGGGTCAGGGAGAACTTGTCTTGGGAGGGGCTTCGCGCTTAGATGCTTTCAGCGCTTATCCTGTCCGAACGTAGCTACCGGGCAATGCGTCTGGCGACACAACCCGAACACCAGGGGTTCGTCCACTCCGGTCCTCTCGTACTAGGAGCAGCTTCCCTCAATTCTCCAACGCCCACGGCAGATAGGGACCGAACTGTCTCACGACGTTCTAAACCCAGCTCGCGTACCACTTTAAATGGCGAACAGCCATACCCTTGGGACCGGCTTCAGCCCCAGGATGTGATGAGCCGACATCGAGGTGCCAAACACCGCCGTCGATGTGAACTCTTGGGCGGTATCAGCCTGTTATCCCCGGAGTACCTTTTATCCGTTGAGCGATGGCCCTTCCATACAGAACCACCGGATCACTAAGACCTACTTTCGTACCTGCTCGTCTTGTCAGACTCGCAGTCAAGCGCGCTTGTGCCTTTACACTAACCTCACGATTTCCGACCGTGATTAGCGCACCTTCGTGCTCCTCCGTTACTCTTTGGGAGGAGACCGCCCCAGTCAAACTACCCACCACACACTGTCCTCGATCCGGATAACGGACCTGAGTTAGAACCCCAACATTACCAGGCTGGTATTTCAAGGTTGGCTCCACGATGGCTGGCGCCACCGCTTCAAAGCCTCCCAGCTATCCTACACAAGTAAGGTCAAAGTCCAGTGTGAAGCTATAGTAAAGGTTCACGGGGTCTTTCCGTCTAGCCGCGGGTACACTGCATCTTAACAGCGATTTCAATTTCACTGAGTCTCGGGTGGAGACAGTGTGGCCATCGTTACGCCATTCGTGCAGGTCGGAACTTACCCGACAAGGAATTTCGCTACCTTAGGACCGTTATAGTTACGGCCGCCGTTTACCGGGGCTTCGATCAAGAGCTTCTCCGAAGATAACCCCATCAATTAACCTTCCGGCACCGGGCAGGCGTCACACCCTATACGTCCACTTACGTGTTTGCAGAGTGCTATGTTTTTAATAAACAGTCGCAGCCACCTGGTCACTTCGGCCAGCCCAGGCTCAAGGAGCAAGTCCCATCACCCAAACCGGCGTACCTTCTCCCGAAGTTACGGTACCATTTTGCCTAGTTCCTTCACCCGAGTTCTCTCAAGCGCCTTGGTATTCTCTACCTGATCACCTGTGTCGGTTTACAGTACGGTTCCTTCATATCTGAAGCTTAGAAGCTTTTCTTGGAAGCATGGCATCAACCACTTCACCTGACACTCTCATGTCAAGCTCGTCATCAGCTCTCAGCCTTAGCAGTCCGGATTTACCTAAACCGCCAGCCTACAACCTTAAACAGGGACAACCAACGCCCTGATGGCCTAGCCTACTCCGTCCCTCCATCGCAATATGAAGAAGTACGGGAATGTTAACCCGTTTCCCATCGACTACGCATTTCTGCCTCGCCTTAGGGGCCGACTCACCCTGCGCCGATTAGCGTTGCGCAGGAAACCTTGATCTTCCGGCGGGGAGGTTTTTCACCCCCCTTGTCGTTACTCATGTCAGCATTCGCACTTCTGATACCTCCAGCAAACCTCCCGGTTCACCTTCAACGGCTTACAGAACGCTCCTCTACCATGCGCACATAAATGCACGCATCCGCAGCTTCGGTTACCAGTTTAGCCCCGTTAAATCTTCCGCGCAGGCCGACTCGACTAGTGAGCTATTACGCTTTCTTTAAAGGATGGCTGCTTCTAAGCCAACCTCCTAGCTGTCTAAGCCTTCCCACATCGTTTCCCACTTAACTGGTATTGGGGACCTTAGCTGGCGGTCTGGGTTGTTGCCCTCTCGACGACGGACGTTAGCACCCGCCGTCTGTCTCCCGCGATTGTACTCCTGGGTATTCGGAGTTTGCATGGGGTTGGTAAGTCGGGATGACCCCCTAGCCCAAACAGTGCTCTACCCCCCAGGGTAAGACGCGAGGCTCTACCTAAATAGATTTCGAGGAGAACCAGCTATCTCCGGGCTTGATTAGCCTTTCACTCCGATCCACAGCTCATCCCCTCATTTTTCAACATAAGTGGGTTCGGTCCTCCAGTGCCTGTTACGGCACCTTCAACCTGGCCATGGATAGATCGCCCGGTTTCGGGTCTATTGCCTGCAACTAAGTCGCCCTATTAAGACTCGGTTTCCCTACGCCTCCCCTAAACGGTTAAGCTCGCTACAGACAATAAGTCGCTGACCCATTATACAAAAGGTACGCAGTCACCCCATCACTAAGCAACCTCAGCCTTGTTTAGAGCGGTTGATCGTCGCTGCGCGACGCTAACCTCTTTTACAAGACTCGCTTTGTGATCGTTACACCACCAAAGTCACTTAGTGATGGGGCTCCCACTGCTTGTACGCATACGGTTTCAGGTTCTATTTCACTCCCCTCTCCGGGGTTCTTTTCGCCTTTCCCTCACGGTACTGGTTCACTATCGGTCAGTCAGTAGTATTTAGCCTTGGAGGATGGTCCCCCCATCTTCAGTCAGGATAACACGTGTCCCGACCTACTTGTCGCAAGCTCAGTACCACAACCAGGCTTTCGTGTACGGGGCTATCACCCTCTATCGCCGGACTTTCCAGACCGTTCCACTAACCCGATTGCTATCACTTGCAGGCTACTCCCCGTTCGCTCGCCGCTACTGAGGGAATCTCAATTGATTTCTCTTCCTAGGGGTACTTAGATGTTTCAGTTCCCCCCGTTCGCCTCCTTTACCTATGTATTCAGTAAAGAATACCTGGCTTACACCAGGTGGGTTTCCCCATTCGGACATCTCCGGATCAAAGTCTGTTTGCCGACTCCCCGAAGCATTTCGCAGGCTACTACGTCCTTCATCGCCTCTGACTGCCAAGGCATCCACCGTATGCGCTTAGTCGCTTGACCATATAACCAAAGTTATCTGTCTCTCCATAAAAGAAGAACTATCAAGAAGACTTTTCCCTGACCCCCTTAACACAGGCCAGGTACTTAGTAGACATGCACCGATCAAAGTGCATGCCCGCCGGATGTTGTGACGCTTAAGTCACAGTGTTGTTACAACTCGTTTGGCAACGGGGAATTGAAACCCGTTACCAGAACTTTTTATCTATGGATCGCTCTGACCACAACAAAACCCGAAGGCTTCATGTGCCCAGCTGCAATCCAAAGACTCAGCTTGATTTACCTTGTTAAAGAACTTTCCGGTTGTTAAAACCAGAAAGAAGCCTTTTCAAACCAGCAAAAAAGCTTCTTTCTGATCTCAGTGATGCAAAAATGGTGGAGCTATGCGGGATCGAACCGCAGACCTCCTGCGTGCAAGGCAGGCGCTCTCCCAGCTGAGCTATAGCCCCTTTTTGAGAATGCCAAAACGCTTCTATCGAGGCGTCGTGCCGCGCCGTGTATCTAACAATACACAAGCAGTGCGACAACGAAGAGTGACGCGGTTTTGGTAGGCCTGGGCAGATTTGAACTGCCGACCTCACCCTTATCAGGGGTGCGCTCTAACCAACTGAGCTACAGGCCTGTAATACCGACCCCTAAAAGGGAATCCGGTCCCGCCTGCGCAAAGTGCAAACCAGCACCGTGATTATTCTCGCATCAACCGAACAAATGAAGACAAATGTGTGAGCACTCATCAGGTAGTGCCAACATCGTTTAAGGAGGTGATCCAGCCCCAGGTTCCCCTAGGGCTACCTTGTTACGACTTCACCCCAGTCATGAATCACTCCGTGGTGATCGCCCTCCCGAAGGTTAGGCTAACCACTTCTGGAGCAACCCACTCCCATGGTGTGACGGGCGGTGTGTACAAGGCCCGGGAACGTATTCACCGCGGCATTCTGATCCGCGATTACTAGCGATTCCGACTTCACGGAGTCGAGTTGCAGACTCCGATCCGGACTACGAAACGTTTTGTGGGATTAGCTCACTCTCGCGAGGTTGCAACCCTCTGTGCGTTCCATTGTAGCACGTGTGTAGCCCAGGTCGTAAGGGCCATGATGACTTGACGTCGTCCCCACCTTCCTCCGGTTTGTCACCGGCAGTCTCCTTAGAGTTCCCACCATGACGTGCTGGCAACTAAGGACAAGGGTTGCGCTCGTTACGGGACTTAACCCAACATCTCACGACACGAGCTGACGACAGCCATGCAGCACCTGTCACTGCGTTCCCGAAGGCACTAATCTATCTCTAGAAAATTCGCAGGATGTCAAGACCTGGTAAGGTTCTTCGCGTTGCATCGAATTAAACCACATGCTCCACCGCTTGTGCGGGCCCCCGTCAATTCATTTGAGTTTTAACCTTGCGGCCGTACTCCCCAGGCGGTCTACTTAGTGCGTTAGCTGCGCCACTAAGAAATCAAGTCTCCCAACGGCTAGTAGACATCGTTTACGGCGTGGACTACCAGGGTATCTAATCCTGTTTGCTACCCACGCTTTCGCACCTCAGCGTCAGTATCGAGCCAGGAGGCCGCCTTCGCCACCGGTATTCCTCCACATATCTACGCATTTCACCGCTACACGTGGAATTCTACCTCCCTCTCTCGTACTCTAGTCGGCCAGTATCGAATGCAGTTCCCAGGTTGAGCCCAGGGCTTTCACATCCGACTTAACAAACCGCCTACGCGCGCTTTACGCCCAGTAATTCCGATTAACGCTCGCACCCTCCGTATTACCGCGGCTGCTGGCACGGAGTTAGCCGGTGCTTCTTCTAAAGGTAACGTCACAGCTGCACGCTATTAACGTACAACCTTTCTTCCCAATTGAAAGTGCTTTACAACCCGAAGGCCTTCTTCACACACGCGGCATGGCTGCGTCAGGCTTTCGCCCATTGCGCAATATTCCCCACTGCTGCCTCCCGTAGGAGTCTGGGCCGTGTCTCAGTCCCAGTGTGGCTGATCATCCTCTCAGACCAGCTAAGGATCGTCGCCTTGGTGAGCCTTTACCTCACCAACAAGCTAATCCTACGCAGGCTCATCTGATAGCGCGAGGCCCGAAGGTCCCCCGCTTTCCCCCATAGGGCGTATGCGGTATTAGCATGAGTTTCCCCATGTTGTCCCCCACTACCAGGTAGATTCCTACGCGTTACTCACCCGTCCGCCGCTGTACTCAGCCCGAAGGCCTTTCTCGCTCGACTTGCATGTGTTAGGCCTGCCGCCAGCGTTCAATCTGAGCCATGATCAAACTCTTCAGTTTAAATCTTTTACCTCTTCCACCATACCGGCTGGCAAGAGGGGCGGGTTACGCTGCCCCTGTAAACAAGGGCCCTCGCTTTACCCGCCAAATCCAAGGCTCAGACACAATTCGAAATCAAAAATTACAATGAATTAATGAGTCACTTGTTGTGTCTGAATAGTCGTGACAACTATCCCAACAAGTGCCCACACATCTGTCTTCATTTGACTGTTAAATAACACCTCACCGCCAGGGTGAGGTTGTCGGCCCAGGGGGTGTCCCCCCGACCGAGGATGCGCATTATACGGATCGAACCCCGCCCTGCAAGGCCTTTTGCAGAAATATTTTCTGCTTGTTTCCAGCCTCCCTGCAACTGCTCAAATAACGACCAGACACGAGCAAAATCAAAGGCTTATAAAGTCTCCCCGGCGGGCCACAACCGCGCTAGGAATAGCGACTCATCCCCGGTCTCTCCCGGGGCAGGTAGCGCCGCAGCCTCCAGCCCAGCAGCACCCCTATCACCAGGGTGTAGGCCAGTGCTTCGCCGATGTCCGACCTGGCCTGCCACAACAGGTGGCAGCAGGCCAGCATCGCCGCGGCATAGACGGCCCGGTGCAGGCGCGACCAGTTGCGACCCAGGCGCCGCTGCATGGCGCGCGTGGAAGTTATCGCAAGAGGAAGCATAAGCAGCCAGGCACTGAACCCGGCCGCGATATAAGGGCGTTCCCGCAACTCCTCCAGCAGCACCGCCAGGGTCCAGCCAACATAGAAGTGACCGAAGGAAGCGAGGTGGACGCAGGCGTAAAAGAAAGCATACAGGCCCAGCATGCGCCGCAGCCTGAATACCCAGCGCCAACCGGTCCACTGGCGCAGGGGTGACACCAGCAGGGTGAGCACGATAAACCGCAGCGACCATTCCCCGCTGACATGCATGATCGTCTCGGCGGGGTCAGCGCCCAGCGAGCCAGTTGTGGCGCCGTATAGTAGCCATGAAAAGGGGACCAGGCACAGCAGAAACACCGCCAGTCGCAGGGGCCGGTCAGTCATCAGTAGAACCGGGCCAGGTCCATGCCCTTGTAGAGGTCGGCGACCTGTTCGCCGTAACCATTGAACATCAACGTGGGCATGCGATTGGGCCTGAACAGGGTCGACGGCAAGCGCCTCTCGTACTTCTGGCTCCAGCGCGGATGGTCGACCTGGGGATTGACGTTGGCGTAAAAACCGTACTCCCGCGGCGCCAGGGCTTGCCAGGAGGTGGCAGGCTGCTGCTCCAGCAACCGGATACTCACGATGGACTTGATACTCTTGAAGCCGTATTTCCACGGGACTACCAGCCGCAGCGGCGCACCGTTCTGGTTGGGCAGGGTTTTGCCATATAGCCCGACGGCAACAAGCGTCAGCGGATGCATGGCTTCATCCATGCGCAGCCCCTCGCGATAGGGCCAGTCGATAATACTGGTAAAGGACCGGGTGCCGGGCATTTCCTCGCGACGATACAGGGTGCGAAATTCGACGTAACGGGCGCTGCTTTTCGGCTCGAAGCGCCGCAGCAGGTCCCCCAGCGGAAAACCTATCCAGGGCACCACCATGGACCAGGCCTCCACACACCGCAACCTGTAGACTCGCTCCTCGAGATCGAAGCCGCTCATGATATCTTCCAGGTTGAGTTTGCCCGGCTTGGCGACAGCCCCCCCCACTTCCACAGACCAGGGATCAGTGGACATCTGACCGGCATAGCGAGCGGGGTCGCCCTTGTCCGTCCCGAACTCGTAAAAATTGCAGTAGGAGGCCACATCCTCAAAGGGTGTCTGCGGCTCATCGGTATAGAAACCATTGGCGCCGGGGCCGGCGGGAGCGTACTGCAGTGGTGCACCAGCCGCGGACTCGCTACTCGCCAGCGGTGAACTCACGCCCGCCACCAGTGGCGCCGCCATTATGCCGGCACTGCGAATGAACGCCCGCCGGCTCAGGTACGCTGTCTCCGAGGTAATCTCGGACGATGCTATGGGTGGGATCCGAATACGGCGGCGCATGGGCACTCCGGGCGTGGGCGAGGACTGTCTTTATATGATCGGCAATCCCCGGAATGGTTCCGGGCGGGTGACTCTGACGCAGCCCCAGCCGGGGCTAGACCTGCCCCCGCTTACGCCACTTGAAAAATTGCGTCACCGGGCCCGAGGCCGCGTAGGCCAGAAAGGCCAGCAACAAGATGCGCGGGGGATCAACCGTGACCAGGCCGAAAACCAACACCACCAGAATCATTACCACGAAAGGTACCCGCCCCCTGAAATCGATACTCTTGAAACTGTAATACGGGAAATTGGCAATCATCAGCACCCCGACCACCGCGGTCAGCAGGCCCACGACCACCGCGAGTTCCAGGGGCAGGCCGGCGCCCACCCAGCCCTCGTCATGACATACCCACACCGTGCTGGCGATAATGGCGGCGGCCGCCGGACTGGCCAACCCGGTGAAATAATTTTTGTCGGCGGTATCGATGCGGGTATTGAAGCGCGCCAGGCGCAGTGCCGCACAGGCCACATAGATGAAGGCAACGCTCCAGCCAAACTTGCCCAGGTCATCCAGGGCCCAGCTGAAAACGACCAGGGCCGGGGCGACCCCAAAGGAAACCATGTCCGACAGACTGTCGTACTCGGCGCCAAACTTGCTCGAGGTATTGGTCAGGCGCGCGACCCGCCCGTCCAGGCCGTCGAACACCATGGCGACGAAAATCGCTATGGCGGCGGCTTCGTAGTTCCCGCGCAGGGCCGCGATGATGGCATAGAATCCTGCGAACAATGCGCCGGTGGTAAACAGGTTGGGGAGCAGGTAAACCCCCTTGCGGCGCTCGGTGCGGCCGCCGATGGAGACCTCTTCCTCGTGCTCGTCAACCAGAAGATCCAGAGCCGCGGTCGAGCCCGGCTGGGCCTGCCTCGCGCCGGCATCCGCCTGCTCCGTCGCGGTCTTGGGAGTACTCGCGTCCTGCTTGTCCATGTTCACCACCACTGTCGCTGACGCCCGTATAGTATCAAACTGCGGCCCGGTAGGTCTGCCCCGCCACATCCCACAGGGATTTCACCAGGGGATTCTGCAAGCGCCTGCGCAAACTCGCCAGGCCGATGGCCAGTGGCGGCAAACTGTCTGCGACGGTCATCGGTTGTACGCTGGCTCCCATACCACTGGCGCGCACGACCAGCTCGGGGGCAATACCGACTCCCAAACCCAGGCCCACCATGGCCACGATTGCCTCGTGCCCGGCCACCTGGGCATAGACCCGGGGGCGAATGCCGCTGTCCCGCAGCCAGGCATCCAGGATGTCCTTGGTAATGCCGCGCTCAGGCACGATAAAGGGCAGGCTGCTCCAGTCGAATTCGGGCGAGTCGACCTGCGCCGACAGCGCCAGCTGCCTGACCGCGCAGTCCGCCGCGGGCATCCACAAGCACAGCGGTGACTCCAGCAGGGGCAGGAACTCCAGGCGCTGCGGCAGCCGCAGCGGCCTGCCGCTGACTGCGATATCATCCTGCCCCGATAACACGCGGCTGATGCCGTCGGCCTGGTCGCCGGTGTGCATCATGATTTCCACCGCCGGGTGCGTTGTACGAAACGCTTCGAGAATCGGAGCCAGTACGCTGTAGGTTGCCGTCACCGAGCAATACAGGCTGACCTCCCCCGCCAGTTCCTTGTCGGTGCCGAGCTGGCGCCGCATCTGTTGCCACTCCGCCACCGAGCGCCGGGCGTATTCCCTGAACTCCTGACCCGCCCCGGTCAGGCGCACGCTGCGGTTGTCCCGCACCAGCAACGCCTGCCCCAGCTCCTCTTCCAGGCGCTGGATGGTGCGGCTCACCGCCGAGACGCTCATGTGCAGCTGCTCGGAACTGCGGCTGAAGCTCAGGGTGTCTGCCACGCTGATAAAAACTGCCAGTGACCGGGTGTCCATCTCCCACCTTAATTGCGTATATCGCAATACAGTATCTCTCATATGGCGTTTTACGCAAGGCCTGAGTTGGCGTAAGGTGGGCCACCTGTAAACAGCCGACCCAACGAGGATCAAGAACATGGGACAAAACTACTTCAACACCCTGCCCCTGCGCCTGCAACTGCAGCAGCTGGGCAAGTGCCGCTTCATGGACCGCTCTGAATTCGCCGACGGCGTGGACAAGCTGCGGGGCAAGAAAATGGTCATCGTCGGCTGTGGCGCCCAGGGCCTCAACCAGGGCCTGAACCTGCGCGACAGTGGCCTGGATGTATCCTACGCCCTGCGCGACAGTGCCATTTCCGAGCAGCGCCAATCCTGGAAGAACGCCACTGAGAACGGTTTCACCGTGGGCACCTACGAGGAACTGATCCCACAGGCCGACCTGGTGCTCAACCTGACGCCGGACAAGCAACACACGGCCGTGGTCAGCCAGGTGATGCCGCTGATGAAGCAGAATTCCTGCCTCGCCTACTCCCACGGCTTCAATATCGTGGAGGAGGGCATGCAAATTCGCGAGGACATCACCGTTATCATGGTGGCGCCGAAATGCCCCGGCACGGAAGTGCGGGAAGAGTACAAGCGCGGTTTTGGTGTACCCACCCTTATCGCGGTTCACACCGAGAACGATCCCCGCGGCGAAGGTTTGGAACTGGCCAAGGCCTATGCTGCCGGTACCGGTGGTCATCGCGCCGGGGTGCTGGAGTCTTCCTTTATCGCCGAGGTGAAGTCCGACCTGATGGGCGAGCAGACCATACTCTGCGGCATGCTGCAGACCGGCGCCATCCTGTGCTTCGACAAGATGGTCCAGAAAGGCCTTGAGCCCGGTTACGCCTCCAAACTGATCCAGTACGGCTGGGAGACGGTCACCGAGGGCCTCAAGCACGGCGGTATTACCAATATGATGGACCGCCTGTCCAACCCCGCCAAGATTCGCGCCTTCCACCTGGCCCAGGAACTCAAGGACATCATGCGTCCCCTCTACGAGAAGCACCAGGACGACATCATCAGCGGCCACTTCTCCGAGACCATGATGCAGGACTGGGCCAATGACGACGCCAACCTGCTCAAGTGGCGGGCAGAGACCGCGGAAACCGCTTTCGAGAAATCCACCAACACCACCGCCGACATCGCTGAGCAGGAGTACTACGATCACGGCATCCTGCTGGTGGCGATGGTCAAGGCAGGTGTGGAGCTGGCCTTCGAAACCATGGTTGCCGCCGGGATCATTGCCGAGTCCGCTTACTACGAGTCCCTGCACGAGACCCCGCTGATCGCCAACACCATCGCGCGCAAGAAACTCTATGAGATGAATGTTGTGATTTCCGACACCGCGGAGTACGGTTGCTACCTGTTTGATCATGCCTGTCGCCCGCTGCTGGCGGACTTCATGAGCAAGATCGATACCGACGTCATTGGCCGCGGCATAGAGGGCGACAACGGCGTCGACAATGCAGAGTTGATCGCGGTGAATGAAGCGATCCGCAGCCATCCGGTGGAGACCGTCGGCAAGCAACTGCGCGGTCACATGACTGCCATGAAGCGGATCGTCTAGGCCAGACGCCGGCCCGAGGCCCGGGCCGGCGCAGCTTACGCCGGGCGGGTCAACAGTAAGGACCTGCCCGGGCAATATCGCGGCGGGAGGTCATTTTTTAAGCACACAGGATGATCGATGACCGCCAGTCCCACCAATACGCAGCAAGCAGACCGGGCCACTGAGGCCTGGGACATAGACCAGAGCGCCCAGCTCTACGGCATTAATGCCTGGGGTGCCGACTATTTCAGCATTTCTCCTGAAGGCGAGGTCCAGGTCAGGGTCGACTTCGGCGACCGCACCGTGTCCGTGCCACTCATGGAAATCGTGCAGGGCATGCACGACCGGGGCCTGCACATGCCGGCCATCCTGCGCATTCGCAACCTGCTGGATCACCGTATAGAGCTTCTCAATACGTCGTTCTCAAGGGCCATCGAGACTGGCGGCTACCAGAGCCCCTACCGCGGCGTATACCCGATCAAGGTCAACCAGCAGTGCCACGTGGTGGAGGAAATTGCCGACTACGGCCAGGCCTACCACCACGGCTTCGAGGCCGGGAGCAAGGCCGAGCTGATCATCGCCATGTCCCAGTTGCGCGACTCGGAGGGCCTGATCATCTGCAACGGCTACAAGGACGCCGAGTTTATCGAGCTGGGACTGTATGCCGTACAGATGGGCATCCCCTGCTTTTTCGTGGTGGAAACCCTCTCGGAGCTGCCCATAATCATAGAGCGCAGCCGCGCCCTGAATATCGAGCCACTGCTGGGCGTGCGCATCAAGACCACGGTCGCGGTAGATGGCTACTGGAGCCAGGACAGCGGCGACCGCTCCATCTTTGGCCTGTCCACCGCCTCACTGATGCGCCTGGTGGACACCCTGCGGCAGGCCGACATGCTGCACTGCCTGCGCCTGCTGCACTGTCACCTGGGGTCGCAGATTCCCAACATTCGCAATGTCCGCAGCGGCGTGCTGGAGGCCTGCCGATTCTACGCCGGCCTGGCGCAGGAAGGTGCGCCCATGGGGTACCTGGACCTGGGAGGCGGACTGGCGGTGGACTACGAGGGGGTCCGCACCAACAGCACCCACAGCATGAACTACCGCCTGGACGAATACTGCGTCAACATCGTCGAGAGCATCCGCGAGACCCTTGACCCGCTGGAGATCGAGCACCCGGTCATCATTACCGAATCGGGGCGCGCCACGGTGGCCTATTCCTCCATGTTGCTGTTCAACATCCTGAATGTGAGCAGCAGTTCACCGGCGGCGCCCACGTCCGCGCCGCCGCAGGACTGCCCCGATGCGCTGAAAAACCTGTTCGAACTGCAGCAACACGTATCCGCCCAGAACTTCCAGGAATGCTACAACGACGCCCTGTTCTACCGGGACGAGCTGCGTGAACTGTTTCACCACGGCCAGGCCACCCTGCGGGAGCGGGCCCTGGCGGAGAATGTCTGCGTGAGCATTTTGCACCGTATCGCCGCGCTGCTGCCGGACCTGCCGAGGGTACCGCCGGAACTGCAGAACCTCCCGGAACAGCTGTCCGACATTTATTACGGCAACTTCAGCCTGTTCCAGTCCCTGCCGGATATCTGGGCCATAGACCAGTTGTTTCCCATCATGCCTATCCACCGACTGGGAGAAGAACCCGGGCGCACCGCCATACTTGCGGACCTGACCTGCGATTGCGACGGCAAGATCGACCGCTTCTCCTCCCTGGAGGGAGAGCGCAACACCCTGCAATTGCACGAGCTCAGGACAGGCGAGGAGTATTATCTCGGCGTGTTCCTGGTGGGCGCCTACCAGGAGACCCTGGGTGACCTGCACAACCTGTTTGGCGACACCAACGTGGTCAATGTTGCCATCCAGGCCGACGGCAGCTTCGAGTTCGCCCGCGAGTTCCACGGCGACAGCATCGCCGATGTCCTGAGCTATGTGGAATATGAACCCAAGCGCCTGCAGGAAGACTTTCGCCTGGTGGCGGAGAAGGCCGTGCGCGCCGGCAAGATCAGCGTTGCCCAGCGCAGCCAGATCGTCCAGGCTTTCAGGGAAAGCCTGCATGGTTATACTTACTTCGAGAAGCACTGATCCGCGAGTGTTGCGGAACCCGGAAAAGCATCGAAAATTGCATTCTTAAGGAGGTAACAGGTGTCAAAAGTCATGATTATCGGTGCCGGTGGCGTCGGTGGCGTCGTCACTCACAAGTGCGCGCATTGCCCGAAGTATTCCCGGATATCATCCTGGCCAGCCGCACCGAGGCGAAATGCGAGGCCATCGCCGCCCAGCTGGACCGCCCCATTCGCCACCGCGCAGGTGGACGCCGACAATGTCGACGGAACTGACCGCCCTGCTGCAACGCGAGCGGCCCGAGCTGGTGATCAACGTGGCCCTGCCCTACCAGGACCTCACCATCATGGACGCCTGCCTGGACGCCGGCGTGCACTACCTCGACACCGCCAACTACGAGCCCCGCGATACGGCCAAGTTCGAATACAAGTGGCAGTGGGCCTACCAGGACCGGTTCGAGCAGGCCGGCCTGACGGCGCTCCTGGGCTGCGGTTTCGACCCCGGCGTCACCAACGTGTTCACCGCCTACCTCGCCAAACACCACTTCGACGAGATCCACGAACTCGACATCATCGACGTCAACGGCGGCGATCACGGCTACCCCTTCGCCACCAATTTCAACCCGGAAATCAACATCCGCGAGGTCACCGCCGAGTGCCGTCACTGGGAAGACGGCGAATTCGTCGACACGCCCGCCGATGTCCAAAATGGCTCGTTTCGACTGCCCGGAAGACGTGGGGGCTTTCAATATCTACCGCATGTACCACGAGGAACTGGAGTCGCTGAGCAAGCACTTCCCGAAGCATGCGTAGCGCGCCCAGTTCTGGATGAGCTTTTCCGACAACTACCTCAAGCACCTGGAAGTGCTGGAAAATGTCGGCATGACCGGTATCGAGCCAGTCGAATACCAGGGCCAGAAGATCGTCCCCATACAGTTTCTCAAGGCCGTGCTGCCCGATCCCGTCCAGCCTGGGGCCGCGCACCAAGGGCAAAACCTGCATCGGCTGCATCGTCCGCGGCCTCAAGGACGGCCAGGAGCGAGGTGATCTACGTCTACAACATCTGCGACCACCAGGCCTGCTTACCGGGAGGTACAGTCCCAGGCCATCTCCTACACCACCGGCGTGCCGGCCATGATCGGCGCCAAGATGCTGCTCGAGGGCAAGTGGCGCCAACCCGGTGTCTGGAACATGGAGCAATGTGATCCCGATCCGTTCATGGAGGACATGAATCGCTACGGCCTGCCCTGGACAGTGGTCGAACTGGACCCGCAGTTCAAGCTGGACACCCTCAAGGGCGCGGACCTGTAACTGCGATGCAGTTCACCGATTTCAGCAGGCTGGATTTGTCGCGCCTGCCGTCGCCCTGCTTCGTCGTGGACGAGGTGGCGGTAGAGCGCAACCTGCGCATCCTGCGGCAGGTGGCCGATGCCAGCGGTGCGAAAGTACTGGCCGCCCTGAAAGCCTTCTCCATGTGGCGGCTGGCGCCGTTGGTAGCGCGCTACCTGGACGGCACCTGCGCCAGCGGGCTGCACGAGGCGCAGCTGGGCAGCGAATACTACGGCGGCGAAGTGCACGTATTCAGCGCCGCCTACAGCGAGGCCAGTCTCAGGGAAATCCTGCCCCTGGCAGACCACGTAGTGTTCAACAGCTGCAGCCAGTGGCAGCGCTTCGCCCCACTCATACAGGCCGCCCGGGCGCAGCGCCCGGGGCTGGAGTTCGGCCTGCGGATCAACCCCGAGCACTCCGAGGGCACCGTGCCCCTGTACGACCCCTGCGCGCCCGGCTCGCGGCTGGGCATACCGCTGTCACAACTGGACGAATCCACCCTGGAGGGCATCAGCGGCCTGCATTTTCACACCCTGTGCGAGCAGGATTTTCCACCGCTGCAACGCACCCTGGATGCAGTGGAGGCAAAATTCGGGCACCTGCTGCCGCGCATGAAATGGGTCAACTTCGGCGGCGGCCACCACATCACCCGGCCCGGTTACCAGATCGATGAGCTGGTGGCGCGCATCAGGGCGTTCTCCGGGAAATACGGCGTGCAGGTCTACCTGGAACCCGGCGAAGCCGTGGCGATCGGCACCGGGGTCCTGGTGGCCGAGGTACTGGATATCACCTGGAACCAGATGCACCAGGCCATCCTCGACACCTCGGCCACCTGCCACATGCCCGACATCCTGGAAATGCCCTACCGCCCCGACATTCTTGGCGCCGGCGAGGCCGATGCCCTCGCCCACACCTACCGCCTGGGCGGCCTTACCTGCCTGGCGGGTGATGTGATCGGGGACTACAGTTTCGACCAGCCCCTGCAGGTGGGCCAGCGCCTGGTGTTCGGCGACATGGCCCACTACACCATGGTGAAAACCTCCACCTTCAACGGTACCCAGCTGCCGGCAATCGCCCTGTGGAACTCCCTCACCGACGAATTGGAGATCGTGCGGGAATTTGGCTACAACGACTTCAGGGAGCGACTGTCCTGAGGGGCTAGAGCAGGGCGCTGTAGTCCGCCTGCAACTGGTCGTAGCTGAGGCTGGAGATAAACCGGGAAAAACTCATCCAGGTGGCCAGCCCTTTCAGGTCAGCGAAGTGTGGCGGCATGAACTTCGGGGCGACGATGACTCCCTCATCCATAAGCAGGCGATAGCTGCTGATGTCTTCCAGGGTGACCTTGCCGCAGAACAGCAGCGGCAGGTTGTCCAGCTTGCCCTCGCTCATGGCGAGTCGCAGGAAATTATAGGTTTGCACAAAGCCGCGCATATAGGCCAGGTCCTTGGTGAAGGGCCTGCCGTCGGGCGTGCTGCCGCGAAAAATCCGTACCGCAATCGCGTAACTGTCTTCCTCGGGCATATCGTGTTCGCGCAGGTAGTTGAACACCTCCACGAAGTTCGCACCCTGCTCCGCCAGGGTGACGGCCCGCACCCGGTTGATCAGCTTGTACAGGCGCGAGGGGCTGGAGCGCATGGTGAGAATCTCCGTCAGCACTGCCAGGCCCTCCTGGGTGGTGGTGGATGAGGGCGGCCCCTTGCCCAGGAATGTACAGGCAGGGCTGGGCCATGCCGTTGAGGGTGGTGCCCAGGTGCACCCAGCCCTCGTGTACCTCCAGCACATCCACATCCAGGGCATTGAACCGGGCATCGCTGCGTATTTTCAGGTAGTCGGAGCCGGCGGCGGCGTCGGCCGTCATCTGGTCGTTGAGCAGCACCCTGATACCGGCGTCGGGGAAGGCGGCCAGCAGGCGCTGGTTGAGCATTTCCACTGCCTCGGGCGCCGATATGTCCTTCGGCGCCTCCATCCATGGAGCTGGTTCTTGAGCAGGTTGATCAGGGTGGCCTCCATCTGGGTGCCCAGGTCCGCAAGGGTGGGGTCACCGGCGTGGAAGACGTCCGAGGCGGAACCGTACAACTCCTCGGAGTCAGAGCCCGAAATCTGGCGTGCCGCGAGCCTCCAGCATGCGCACCACGGTCTGGTACTCGCGGCACATGCGGCGCATGATGGTTGCCAGCGGATTCAGCTGTCCCAGTTTGCGGACGATATCCCGCTCGATCTGGTGAAAATCGGCGCGCAGGGTGGCCGGGATCATAATCCAGTGGGTTCTTGCGCCGGTAATAATCGGCGTCGACCTGCGGCAACTCTTGGCAGCCGCTGGCAAAAAAGGCTGCTGCGCACCTCGCCGCACCACTTGATGGCGTCGAGAATTCGGATCGGCCGCTGGGCCTCGACAATCGGTCGGACAGCTCACGCACCAGGTCCAGGTATTGCGCATTGCTGTCAGGCATTTCATGTCAATCCAGGCGATGTGTTCCAGGGTGAAACGGTCATGACTGTTAACGCTTGCGCATGATCACGGCAGTGCGCAGGCGGCTGCCACCGAACAGCTCATCGAGGCAAAATCGTCCCGGCTATCGGAAGATGCTGGCACTCCATGGCGCTGCGCGCTGCTCGTCGGCAATGCTCTGTGCAGGGCCCGACTCTCCAGGTCGGGATCGTGAAAGTACAGGCAGCGTTCATCGTAACCGCTCAGCACAACCCAGTGCGGGGACTTTGCGATTATCCATTCGGTAGGTGGAAATCAGGATCAGCACGTTGGCGCCCTCGGCGTAGCTTGGCAGCCAGCGCTGCCTGGTCGATCTTCTCGTAGTCGTATGGGAATGTTCCTGGCTCCTGGCCTGCGCCAGAAAGGACTCATGCGCAAGGCGCATAACCCGCTTTTTGTTCGGATCCCGCACACCCTCCACAAACAGTGGCCCGCGCTGGTTAACCCATACCTCTGCAGCGAAGCCGCGCTGCACCGCCGCCAGCGCCAGGCCCGACCGGGATGACAGCCGCCATGACCCGAGGTCATGAAGATCGTGGTGGCCTCCCGCCATATCTCGATTTCCTCCAGCGGGCTGGGGCTGATAGGCAGGATCGAGGCCACTCATGGCCATCATCAGAGACGCCGGTCCACAGGTGAACGGCGTAGTCTGGGATATCCAGGGAATCACCCGGCTGTCGCCTCGCGGCTCCAAGGCGTGGATACACTTCTCCATGCGCAGGGCGTCGCTGTGGTCCTCGTAATAATCCCGATACAGGCCAAACTGCTGGTAACCCAGTTTACGGTAGAGCTTGATCGCCGCGGCTTATTGCCTGCGGCAACTTCCAGGCGCATGTACAGGGCGCCGGCTGTCCCTAGCTACCTCGCTCCGCCGCTCCATAATCCGCGTGGCCAGGCCCTGGCCCTGGCAGGCAGGGTCCACCGCCAGCGAGTACAGACGTGCCAGCCGGGTACCGCGGCGCAGTATCACCAGGATATACGCAGCAGAGCGCTCCTTGTTCTCCTCACACACCAGGAACACGCAGCCGCTGTGACTAAGCCAGCGCTTGAAACTGCGGCTCAGGCTGACGTCGAAACGTGCCTCCAGGCGCAACAGCTCATCAGGTCGCCGGAAGCGCCTCCAGCCGATCCAGGAGCTCCTCGACCCATGTCGGCCTGGCGACAACCCGCGCGTATTTCAGTTCAATGGACGTTTTAGTCCTCAAGCGCGGAAATATATCCCGAGCGGCAATTGACTACCAGCGACCTCTGTAAAATACTTGACGCGGCTTTTCTACCGGCTGCGGTCGCGCCGGCCGCACCCTTGGATGTTTCTATGTCGCAAACCCTGATCGTCATTCACAGCCTCAAGGACTGGGCGCCCTATTATCCCAGCGAGAACGTGATCACCTTTTCCGATTACATGAACGGCAGCCACGTAGGGGTCCAGCCGCGCACCCGTATCATCAACCTGTGTCGCAACTTTCGATTACCTGTCAGAGGGCTATTACTGCTCCCTGCTCGCTGAGGCCAGGGGCCACAAGGTGATACCCTCGGTACGCACCCTCAACGACCTCAGCAAACGCGCCCTGTACCGGATTCACATCGATGACTTCGGCGAGGCGGTCTACAAGTCCCTGCAGGAGGCAGACCGCAGGCAACCGGTGGTCCTGCACAGCTACTTTGGCCGCACCTCGGACAGTCTGCTACCACGACCTGTCGCAGGAGCTGTTCGAGGCTTTCCCCTGCCCCATCCTGGAAATTACCCTGCGCTATCGCAAACGCTGGGAAATAGCCAGCCTCAAGCCGCGATCGCCCAAAAAACTCAGCGATGAGCAGGCGGACGACTTCGCCACTGCCCTGGACGAATTCAGTCGCAAGGTATGGCGCAAACGCCGCAAGCAGAAGGCTGCCCGCTATGACCTGGCCATCCTCTGCGACCCCGAAGAGGCCATGCCACCATCCGATATGGCGGCTCTCAAGCGCTTTATCCGCGCGGGCAAGGAAGTGGGCGTCGACTGCGAAGTAATACGACAACGCGACTACCTGCGCCTGCCCGAATACGATGGCCTGTTCATCCGCACCACCACCAATATCGACCACTACACCTACCGCTTCGCCAAGAAAGCCGAGAACGAGGGCCTGGTCGTCATAGACGACAGCAATTCCATACTGCGCTGCACCAACAAGATCTACCTGGCGGACCTGTTCAGGATCAACAAGGTTCCCTCCCCCAAAACCGTGGTGCTGTACAAGGACCAGCCGGGCCAGCTGGCTGGACTGGAGCAAGCGCTGGGATTCCCGATAGTCGTCAAAATACCCGATGGCGCCTTTTCCAAGGGCGTGGAAAAGGCCACTAACCCGGAGGAACTTGCGGCTATCTGCAAGAAGCTGTTTCGCCACTCCACGCTGCTGCTGGCCCAGGAATTCCTGTACACGGATTTCGACTGGCGTATCGGGGTGCTCGATAACCAACCCCTGTTCGCCTGCCGCTACTACATGGTAAAGAACCACTGGCAGATCTACCGCCACGGCAAGCGCACGGACTCAGGCGGCTTTGATACCATGCCTATAGCGGACGTGCCCGCCGTCCATCATCGACGCCGCCCTGCGAGCCACCAGGCCCATAGGCGACAGCCTCTACGGCGTGGACCTGAAGGAACGCGACGGCAAGGGCTGCGTGATCGAGGTCAACGACAACCCGAATATCGACCAGGGCGTTGAGGACAAGTACCTGGGAATGGAGCTCTACCGCCGCTTTATGGCGACCATGCTCAAACGCATGGAAGCCCGCCGCGGGCACTAACAGGCCCCTCGCCACGCGATTTTCTCCCCGCGGGATATCCCCGCCACCCCGGAACGCACCACCTCCAGGATATCCACCTCCGCCATCGCCGCCACGAAGGAATCCAGCTTGTCACTGGTGCCGGTCAGCTGGATGGTATAGACGTTGGGGCCCACGTCGACGATCTGGCCGCGGAAGATATCCGTGGTGCGCTTGACTTCGTCCCGCATGGCGCCCTGGGCTCGCACCTTGATCAGCATCAGGTCGCGTTCGATGTGCGCCCCCTCGGTCAGGTCCACCAGCTTGACCACATCCACCAGCTTGTTCAGGTGCTTGGTGATCTGCTCGATCTGCTTGTCATCGCCGACAGTCGTCAGGGTCAGCCGCGACAGGGTGGGATCCTCGGTGGGCGCGACATTCAGGGTCTCGATATTGTAGCCGCGCTGCGAAAACAGGCCCACTACCCGGGACAGGGCGCCGGGTTCGTTCTCCATCAGCATTGAAATTATCCGCCGCATGTCAGGTCCTCTCGTTCTTGCTGAGCCACATATCTTTCATGGAGCCGTTGGGAGCCACATGCATGGGGTACACGTGCTCCATCGGGTCGACAAAAATATCGAGGAAGACCAGCTTGTCCTTCATGGCAAAGGCCTCCTCCATTTTCGCGTCGAGATCCTCCAGTTTCCTGACCTGCATGCCGACGTGGCCGTAGGCCTCAACCAGCTTGACGAAATCAGGCAGCGAGTCCTCATAGGTGCTCATGGCGTAGCGACCCTCGTACTGCATGTCCTGCCACTGCTTGACCATGCCCAGATAGTTGTTGCGCAGGTTGATGATTTTCACCGGCGTGTTGTACTGGGTACAGGTGGAAAGTTCCTGGATATTCATCTGGATACTGCCCTCGCCCGTTACGCAGGCAACGTCCTTATCCGGGAACGCCAGCTTGACCCCCATTGCGGCCGGCAGGCCGAACCCCATGGTTCCCAGGCCGCCGGAGTTGATCCAGCGCCGGGGCTCGTCAAAGCGGTAATACTGGGCCGCGAACATCTGGTGCTGGCCCACGTCCGAAGTCACATAGGCATCGCCCCGGGTGACCCGGTACAAACTCTCGATCACCTGCTGGGGCATGATGTAATCGCCCTGGCGATAACGCTGCCCGGTCCACAGGCCGTGGTGTTCGCGCCACTCGTCGATCTGTTTCCACCAGCGCTCCAGCGCCCCCTGGTCGGGCAGTTCGCTGTCGCGCTCGCGCAACTGCTGAAGTTGCGTGAGCATTTCCTCGAGAACCGATTGTACCGGACCGACGATGGGGATATCCGCCGCAACCGTCTTGGAAATCGAGGCGGGATCCACGTCGATATGGATGATCTTGGCGCCGGGGCAGAACTTGCCGACGGTATTGGTCACCCGGTCGTCAAAGCGCGCACCCACGGCCAGGATCACGTCCGAGTGGTGCATGGCCATATTTGCCTCGTAAAAACCGTGCATGCCCAGCATACCGAGGAACTGCCTATCCGTAGCCGGGTAAGCACCCAGGCCCATCAGCGTATTGGTCACCGGATGGTTCAGTTCCCTGGCGAGCCGTCGCAGCAGATCGCTGCCCTCGCCCTGCACCACGCCGCCGCCGGCGTAGATGATTGGCCGCTTGGCGGCGAGCAACAGCTTGGCGGCTTTCTTGATCTGCCCGGTATGACCGCGCTGCGCTGGCGAGTAGGAGCGCATTTTGACGCTGGCGGGATACTGGTACTCGAACACCTCGTCCGGGCGGGTGACGTCCTTGGGAATATCGATCACCACCGGACCGGGCCGGCCGGTGGCGGCGATATAAAAGGCTTTCTTCATGATCATCGGGATATCTTCCGCCCGCTTAACCATGAAGCTGTGTTTCACGATGGGCCGGGAAATACCGACCATATCGGTTTCCTGGAACGCATCTTCCCCTATCAGGTGGCTCTGCACCTGCCCGGACAGCACCACCATGGGAATGGAATCCATATAGGCCGTGGCAATACCGGTCACGGCATTGGTCGCCCCGGGGCCGGATGTCACCAGCACCACGCCCGGTTTGCCGGTGGCCCGGGCATAGCCGTCAGCTGCGTGGGTGGCAGCCTGCTCATGGCGCACCAGCACGTGGGGCACCTTGCAGTCCTTGAACAGGGCATCGTAAATATGCAGCACAGCGCCGCCTGGATAGCCGAAAATGTATTCGACGCCCTCGTCTTCCAGAGCGCGGGCAATCATCTCGCCGCCGGATAACAACTCCACAGTATCTCTCCCAAAACGGAATCCCGGCGCGTAACCCTCGCCGCCGATTCTGACATTGTCGTGTGGACATTGCTGCGGAGCAACCGGAACCGGTGCCCTCTTGGCTACGCCACCCCTGCAAGCTCGATACACTATCCGGGACACACTTTCCCCGGAAACGCTCCTTTGGGGGAAAATACGATCACGAACACCCGTGTATCGGTCGCCCTGCGGGATAGCGCAGTGTCTGGCCCTCAGACCCGGCCTGTGCGGCGCGAGCTGAATACGGGACTTACAAACAGCCGACACCGAATGATGAGATCGGAGCGGTGGGCCAGAGATCGAGGGTACTCGACGTTAGCCGTTGCCGTCTGCAAGACAGGCGTATTGTTCGCAGGAAACACGGCGGTGTCAACCGCGCCACAGGGGAGATGTGAGCAAATTACGAAGAAAATCAGTACATTGCCTCGACTGGAGTGTCGGGGTACTTTAAGTTACTGTAAAGTCACAGGAAAAAGTGGGGGGATAGAAACGTGAGACACATCTTGCAGGCCTGCCTGACATTGGCCGCGGTCACGATGTTGCTGGCGAGTTTCGGGGCCAGCGCCGCCGAAAGCGTGCATTATCGCTGGACGGATTCGCGCGGCAACCCGGTACACAGTGACCGGCCGCCTCCCGAGGGGACACCCTACGAAGTGGTCTCCACCAGTTCCAGCCTGGTGCGCAAGGTCGATCCCGATGAGGGCGCGGTGCCGGCGACCACAGAACCGAGCCCCGGCAATGAGTTTGAGCAGGTGAATTCCAGGCCCCAGCCGATGAAGAAAAATTCGGAGCAGTGCAAACGCGCCCAGCAGAACCTGGAGACCCTGAACACCAAAAAGACCATCCAGATTCGCGATGACCAGGGCGAACTGCGCACCCTGAGCGACGAAGAGAAAGCCATTCAGCGGAAAAAAGCCACAGACGCCATTGCGGTCCACTGCAACTAGCGTTCATACAACGAACAAGGGCCCCTCGCGGGGCCCTTGTTGCATCAGTCGTGGGTGAAAACGGACCGGTCGCCCTCCAGGTCCACCCGGATGGTCTGCCCAGGCTCGAAATCGCCGGCCAGCAGGCGCTGGGCCAGCGGGTTCTCCAGTTCCTGCTGGATGGCCCGCTTCAGGGGCCGGGCACCATAGACCGGGTCGTAGCCCAGTTCCACCAGATGGTCCATGAAGGCGGGAGTGAGTTCCAGCTGCATCTCCCGCTCCGCCAGGCGCTGCTTGAGAAAGCCCAGCTGGATATCGGCGATACCCCGGATCTGGTCTTTTACCAGGGGGTGGAACACCACCGACTCATCCACGCGGTTGATGAACTCCGGCCGGAAATGCGTACCGACGATCTCCATCACGGCGGCTTTCATGGCCGCATAGTTTTCCTCGCCCGCCATTTCCTGGATCAGGTCTGAGCCCAGGTTGGAGGTCATCACCACAACGGTGTTGCGAAAATCCACAGTCCGCCCCTGACCATCAGTCAGGCGCCCATCCTCCAGCACCTGCAGCAGGATATTGAACACATCCGGATGGGCTTTCTCTACCTCGTCAAGCAGCAGCAGCGAGTAGGGCCGGCGCCGCACCGCCTCGGTGAGGTAACCGCCCTCCTCATAGCCGACATAGCCCGGGGGTGCCCCGATCAGGCGCGCCACCGAGTGCTTTTCCATGAACTCGGACATATCCACGCGCACCATGGCGTCTTCGCTGTCAAACAGGAAATCAGCCAGCGCCTTGCATAGCTCGGTCTTGCCCACACCGGTGGGACCCAGGAACAGGAAGGAACCGTTGGGCCGCTTCGGGTCGGCAAGGCCGGCGCGCGAACGGCGCACCGCGTTGGCCACCGCCGTGATCGCCTCCTCCTGGCCCACCACGCGCTCGTGCAGCTCGCTTTCCATGCGCAGCAGTTTTTCCCGGTCGCCTTCCATCATCTTGGACACGGGGATACCGGTCCAGCGCGACACCACCTCGGCGATTTCCTCCTCGGTTACCTTGTTGCGCAGCAGCACGGTCTCCCGGGTTTCGGATTCCTGGGCCATGGCCAGCTGCTTTTCCAACTCCGGCATGCGACCGTACTGCAGCTCCGACATGCGGGTCAGGTCGCCGGCCCGGCGGGCCGCTTCCAGGTCCAGCTTGGCCTGCTCCAGGTCACTCTTGATCTGGGCCGCGCCCTGTACCGAGGCCTTCTCCGCTTTCCATATCTCCTCCAGGTCAGAGAACTCCCGCTGCACCTTGTCGATTTCACTGTCCAGCAGTTCAACCTGCTTGCGAGCCGCCGGATCGGTGTCCTTTTTTACCGCCTCACGCTCTATCTTGAGCTGTATCAGGCGGCGCTCCAGCTTGTCCATGGACTCCGGCTTGGAGTCGATCTCCATGCGAATCCGGCTGGCGGCCTCGTCCACCAGGTCGATGGCCTTGTCCGGCAGCTGCCGGTCGGTGATATAGCGCTGCGACAGCTTGGCCGCGGCGATGATGGCACTGTCGGTGATATCCACGCCGTGGTGCACCTCATAGCGCTCCTTGAGGCCGCGCAGGATGGCGATGGTGTCTTCCTCGTTGGGCTCGTCCACCAGCACTTTCTGGAAGCGCCGCTCCAGGGCCGCATCCTTTTCCACGTACTGGCGGTACTCATTGAGCGTGGTAGCGCCCACGCAGTGCAATTCGCCGCGGGCCAGGGCAGGCTTGAGCATATTGCCCGCATCCATGGAGCCCTCGGCCTTGCCGGCGCCCACCATGGTGTGCAGTTCGTCGATAAACAGGATGATCCGGCCCTCCTGCTTGGAGAGCTCGTTGAGCACCGCCTTCAGGCGCTCCTCGAAATCGCCCCGGAACTTGGCGCCGGCCAGCAGGGAGCCCAGGTCCAGCGACAGGATGCGCTTGTCCTTGAGCCCCTCGGGCACCTCGCCATTGACCACGCGCTGGGCCAGGCCCTCGATGATCGCGGTCTTACCCACTCCGGGCTCACCGATCAGCACGGGATTGTTCTTGGTCCGGCGCTGCAGCACCTGGATGGTGCGCCGGATTTCGTCGTCGCGGCCAATGACCGGATCCAGCTTGCCCTGCTCCGCCCGCTCGGTCAGGTCTATGGTGTACTTGTCCAGGGCCTGGCGGGACTCTTCGGCTTCGGGGTTGTCAACGGTCTCGCCACCGCGCACCTGTTCGATCGCGGCCTGCAGGGCAACGGCAGTCACGCCGCTGTTCTTGAGCAGCTCGCCCGCCCGGGTTTTGCTCTCCAGCATCGCCAGCAGTACCAGCTCACTGGAGATATAGGCGTCACCGCCCTGCTGGGCCAGCTTGTCCGCCACATTGAGGATCTTGCCCAGTTCACCGGACAGGTGGACTTCACCCCCCGTGCCGCTGACCTGGGGCAGTGCCTCCAGCGCCGATTTCAAACCGGTTACCAGTCCCGCCAGGTTAGCGCCTGTCTTCTGCAGCAGTGGCCGGGTGGAGCCTCCTTTCTGGTCCAACAGGGCGCTCAACAGGTGCAGCGGCTCGATAAAATTGTGGTCCTTGCCCAGTGCGAGCGATTGCGCGTCGGCCAACGCCGTCTGCAACTGGTTGGTTAATTTGTCCATCCTCATGGGGCTCAATCTCCTTTGGGGGTTTGCCGCACAGCCTGCGACAGTCCTGCTTCACTCCCCCGTCAATGGGGGCTGAATAGACCTATTTCAAGAGCGGGTTTAGGCTGGCCTGAGCAGGATGAGGCTGGCCATGCGGCCGGTTACGCCATCGCGCCGATAGGAAAAGTAATGCTTCCCGGCGCTGTAGGTGCAGTCCTGACCGCCCCAGACGCGATGGACACCGGCAGCGGCCAGGCGCAGCCTGGCCAGGGCGTACAGGTCGGCAAAATAGTGGCCCGGACGCGCCACATTGGGGACAAAACAGGCATCGGTTGCCGCCACATCCGCCGCCCGGGCCGTCGCCAGGAACGGCTCCCGGACCTCGCCGCCCACCTCGAACGCGTCGGGACCAATCGCCGGCCCCAGCCACGCCAGTAGTTCGCCGGGCGCAGCACCCATCGCCCCTATGGTGCGCTCCAGCACGCCGCCGAGCAGGCCCCGCCAACCGGCGTGGGCGGCCGCTACGGCCTGCCCGTCTGCCGAGCACAACAGCACCGGCAGACAGTCGGCGGTCAGCACCGCGCAGGCCCGCCCGGGGCTGCTGGTCCAGCAGGCATCCGCCTCGGGTTCGACCCCCTCCTGCCCCGCCTCCACCACCCGGGTCCCGTGCACCTGGCTCAGCCACTGCACGGAGCAGTCCGGCGGCAGCAGCCCCGCCAGCCGGGCCCGGTTGGCCTGCACCGCCACGGGATCGTCACCCACATGTGCCGCCAGGTTGAAGCTGTCGTAGGGGGCGGCGCTACAGCCGCCATCGCGCCGGGTACTGAGCGCCAACACCCTGGCGGGTGCCGGCCAATCCGGCTTGATGCTAGCCGCGACCAAGCGCTGTCACCGGATCTTCCCGCTCCAGCACCTCCAGCAGGCCGAGCATATCCTCCGGCAGGGGACACTCAAACTCCATGAGTTCCCCCGACGCAGGGTGCAGCAGGCCCAGCGCCCGCGCATGCAGGGCCTGCCTGGGAAACTCCCGCAGGGTCGCGATCAACTCCGCCGAGGCGCCGGGGGGAATGCGCGGACGGCCACCGTACACGGGATCACCCACCAGCGGGTAGCGACGGTGCGCCATGTGCACCCGGATCTGGTGGGTGCGCCCGGTTTCCAGGTTGACGGTTATCCGGGTGTGGTGAGCGAAGCGCGTTGCCACCCGATAGTGGGTGATGGCGGGCTTGCCACCGGCGGATAACACCGCCATTTTCTTGCGCTGTCGCGGGTGGCGACCCATGGGGGCGTCCACCGTGCCACCGCCGGTCATGGCGCCTATGCAGACAGCGCAATATTCACGCTTGACCGTGCGCGCCTGCAACTGGGCGACCAGGTCGTGGTGCGCGGCCAGGCTGCGGGCAACCACCATAATCCCCGAGGTCTCCATGTCCAGGCGATGGACGATGCCGCCGCGAGGCAATTGGGCCAGTTCCGGGGCATGCTCCAGCAGGGCGTTCACCAGGGTCCCGTCCGCATGCCCCGCCGCCGGGTGCACGACCAGCCCGGCGGGCTTGTTCAGCACGATGATGCTGTCGTCTTCGTAAACGATATCCAGCGCTATGGACTGGGCCCGCCAGCTCACCTCCGCCACCAGTTCGGCGGCGATTTCCAACAGCTGCCCCGCCGTCACCTTGTCGCGGGGGCGGTATTGCCTGCCGTCCACCTGCAGTTCTCCCGCCCGGATCCAGGTCTGCAGGCGCGACCGGGAATAGTCGGAAAACAGCCGGGCCGCCACCTGGTCCAGGCGCTCGCCGTCCAGCTCCTCGGGCACGGTGGCCGCCATTTCTATGCGATCGTTCATCATATTTCCTGTTTATGCCCCCGCCCGCCTGTGGTTAAATATCGCCGCGACAGTCCCGGTGGCGGCCTGCATTTTAGCACGCCGACCCTACTCCAGATTGGTGATACCGTTGAAATACATTCTCCTCCTGTTAGCCAGCCTCGTCCTGTGGGGTTGCTCAAGCAACGACGAGCTGCCCGACATGGCGGATACCGGCGAGCAGGGGATGTACGAAGACATACAGGGCTACCTGAACAACGAAAGCTACAACGAGGCGGTGCGCGGCCTGCAATTGCTGGAATCCCGCTACCCGTTCGGCAAGTACGCCGAGCAGGCCCAACTGGAATTGATATACGCCCACTACCAGGCCTATGAACACGAGGCCGCGGTGGAAGCGGCCGACCGTTTTATCCGCCTGCACCCGCAGCATCCCAACGTCGACTACGCCTACTACATGAAGGGCCTGGCCGCCTACACCGGTCGCGAGGACATTTTCGATCGCTTTGTGCCCACGGATGCCTCCCAGCGCGATACCAGCCACGCCAAGGAAGCCTTCGCCGAGTTCGCCCAGCTGGTGGCCCGCTTTCCGGCCAGCCCCTACGCCGCCGATGCCAGGGCGCGCATGGTGTTTCTGCGCAACCTGCTGGCGCGCCACGAGATTGCCGTGGCCAATTACTACTTCCGGCGCGGGGCCTACCTGGCGGCCCTGAACCGCGGCGCCTATGTGGTGGAGAACTTCCAGCAAACACCGGCTGTCGCCGATGGCCTGGCGGTGATGGCGCAGGGCTATATCCTGCTCGGCTACAGGGAGCTCGCCCGCGAGACCATCTCGGTGCTGGCGCTCAACTACCCGGATCACTATTCACTGGATGAAAACGGGGAGTTCCAGAGCGTCTATACTCTGGATGGCCTGCAGCGGTCCTGGATCAACAAGGCCACTTTCGGGCTGTTCGATCCGCCCGAAGCCCCCCAGTTCGACAACCGCCCGGAGACCTGAGGCGACCCGGCACGGGAGCGCCCACAGCGGGTCCGGGCCCGCGTCAATCGCCGATACGCCAGCCTGAGGTAATCGGGTAGCGCCGATCACGGCCAAAGCCGCGCCGGGTAATGCGCACCCCGATAGGGGCCTGGCGCCGCTTGTATTCGTTGATATCCACCAGCCGCAGCACCCGCTGCACCTGCTCCCGCTCCATACCGGTGGCGATAATAGCCTCGGCGCTGAAGTCCTGCTCCACGTAGAGCTCCAGGATGCGGTCCAGCACCTCGTAGGGCGGCAGACTGTCCTCGTCCTTCTGGTCCGGGGCCAGTTCCGCCGACGGCGGTCGGTCAATCACCCGCTGGGGAATGCACGGGCCCAGGCTATTGCGATAACGGCACAGCTCGAATACCAGCGTCTTGGGCACATCCTTGAGTACGTCGAAGCCACCCGCCATATCCCCGTAGAGTGTGGAGTAACCCACCGCCATCTCGCTCTTGTTGCCGGTGGTCAGCACCAGCAGCCCTTTCTTGTTGGAGATCGACATCAGCAGGACACCGCGGCAGCGGGCCTGCAGGTTCTCTTCAGTGGTATCCACCGCGGTACCGGCAAACTCCTGTGCCAGCCCTGCCATGAAGGCCTCGTAAATAGGCTCAATCGAGATAACCTTGTGCGCACCCCCAGCAGCTGTGACTGCTGCGCCGCGTCCTCCACGCTCATTTGCGAGGTGTAGCGAAACGGCATCATCACCGCCTCAACCCGCTCCGCGCCCAGCGCATCAACAGCGACAGCCAGGGTGAGGGCCGAGTCGATACCGCCGGATAATCCCAGCACCACGCCCCGGAAGCGGTTCTTGTTGACGTAGTCCCGCACGCCCAGGACCAGAGCCTGCCAGGTGGCGGCAATCTCCTCCTGGGGCGGGCTCACGGGCAGGCCGCCCAGATCCGGCGCCGCGTCGGAGAAATCGGCCTGCAGCCAGTAATTACCCTCCTCGAAGTTGGGAGCCGCGGCGATCACCGTCCCGACGCATCGACGGCGAAGGAGCCGCCGTCGAAAACCAGCTCATCCTGCCCGCCCACCTGGTTGACATAGACGATGGGCAGCCGGGACTGCCGGGCACGCCCGGCCAGCAGCTGCCAGCGCTCCTCGCGCTTGCCGCGGTGGTAGGGGGATGAATTGATGTTCACCAGCAGCCGCGCGCCAACGGCGGCGGCCTGCTGGGTGGGGCCCTCCTCCCAGATATCCTCGCAAATGCTCAGCCCCACCGCGATACCGCCGATATCCACGACACAGGGCTCGGTGCCCGAGTTGAAGTAACGCTTTTCGTCGAATACCTGGTAGTTAGGTAGCGCCTGCTTGCGGTATTCCGCGATGACTTTGCCGCGGTGCAGCACGCCCGCCACGTTATACAGCTTGCCCGCATAACGGCGGGGATAGCCGACCACGGCATACACCGAGCCGGGCATGGCAGTCAGAATCCTGGTGAGCGCCTGGTCTACCCGCCGGTCTACGCTCGGCCGCAGCAGCAGGTCCTCCGGGGGATAACCGCTGAGGGTGAGCTCCGGGAACAGCACCAGGGCCGCCGGATGCCGGTGCGCGGCCTCGTTGAGGATCTCGATCACCCCGTCGGTATTGCCATCGAAATCACCCACCAGCGTATTCATCTGGGCCATGAGGATATTCAGGGAGGGCATGCTGGATCTCGCAACGGGGTCGGGGGCGTTATTGTCCGGAAAAGCGCGCGCAATGGCCAGCCCCCGCCGGCAGCTGTTGTGGCTTACCGGGGGCCAATGCCTGTTACACTATGCGCTCCCAGTGAGCAGCTTTCGCGACAGGACAGGCAACTCTAACCCGTGAATCGTCCGGCCATATTGACCCAACCGCCCATGCACATGCCCGGCCAGCAGAACCTGGCGCTGTTTCGCATTTATGTCGCCTACCGCTCGCTGCTGTCGGTGGTGCTGCTGATCATGCTGGTCAGCCCCAATACACGCCAGCTCGTCGGTTCCCTGAACCCGCCCCTGTACCTGGCGGTGGCACTGGCCTACCTGGCAACCAGCGCGCCGCTGCTGGGATCCCTGTCATCGCGGCTGCATCGGAACCAGAAAATGCTGTTCGTGGTGTTCCTGGTGGACATCGCCGCCATCATGCTGCTGGCGGATGCCAGTGGCGGCATGGTCAGCGGCCTGCCCATCCTGCTGGTCATCACCGCGGCCGCCAGTTCGGTACTGATCGCCAACCGCACCCTGGCCATGCTGATTGCCTCGGTGAGCGTGCTGGCCCTGTTGTTCGACACGGTCAGGCTGATCCTCATGGGGATCCTGGACTCCAACTCGCTGTTCCCCGCAGGCCTGCTGGGCGCGCTGATATTCGGCGTCGCCGTGATGGTCCAGGCCATAGCCGGTCGCCTGGGGCGCGCCGAGGAGCTGGCCCGCAACCGCGCCAGTGATCTGTACAACCTGCAGCGGCTGAACGAGCAGATCGTACAGCACATGGAAATCGGTATCCTGCTGGTCAACCATGACGGCCTGGTGAGAGTCATGAACAAGGCGGCCACCACCCTGCTGGCGCCGGAACGGCCCGTGGCGGTTGAACAGGGCCGCCAGCTGGCGGATTACAGTGACGAACTGGCCTACCAGTTTGAACACTGGAAGGACACGGGCCTGCACCGGGCAAAGCCCTTCAGCATACTCGACGGCTCGCCCCCGGTGATCGCGCACTTCCGCGAACTGCAGCCCAACACCAGGGGCGAGGCGCTGGTATTCGTGGAGGATTACACTCCGGTCACCCAGTACGCCCAATCGCTGAAACTCTCCTCGCTGGGGCGACTCACCGCCAGCATCGCCCACGAGATCCGCAATCCGCTGGGCGCTATCAGCCACGCTGCCCAGCTGCTGCAGGAATCCCCCGACCTGTCAGAGCCGGATCGGCGCCTGGCCGATATCGTCCAGCAACACTGTGTGCGTGTGAACGAGATTGTCGAAAGCGTCATGCAGATTTCCCGGCGGGAACCCCCCAAACCCCAGTACATCATGCTGTCGGAATGGTTGAACGACTTTGTGCTCGACTACCTGAAGGAACTCAACCGGCCCGCCGACATCAGCATAGACTGCGATTACCGGGAACTGTTGGTGGAGTTTGACCCGGAAAACCTGCGGCGGGTGTTGTCCAACCTGCTGGACAATGCCCTGCGCCACAGCAAAATGGCCACCGGCCGGGAGACGGCGAAAATTGTGGTCAGCCTGGATTTCAGCACTCACCAGTGCCTGGTGGATGTGATCGATGCCGGTGCCGGTGTGCCCGCGGCCGACCAGGCCAAGCTGTTTGAGCCTTTTTTCACCACCGTCGAGGCCGGCAGCGGCATGGGCTTGTACCTGTGCCGGGAACTGTGTGAAATCAACAATGCCGACCTCCATTACCGGCACAGCAACGCGGGAGAAAGCTGCTTCCGTATTTCCCTGAACCAGCGCGCCTTATAGGATATAGATGAGCATACAGAGCGTCCTGATAGTAGATGACGAGCCGGACATCCGCGAGCTGCTCGATATAACACTCAGCCGCATGGGCCTGCAGACCCACGCCGCCGCCACGCTGGCGGAAGCCCGCGAACTGGTGGCCCGGGAGCAACCGGATTTATGCCTGACCGACATGCGCCTTCCCGACGGCAACGGCATCAGCCTGGTAGAACATATCCAGCAGGACTTCCCCCATATCCCGGTGGCCATGATTACCGCCCATGGCAGTGTCGAGGCCGCCATCGCAGCGCTCAAGGCCGGCGCCTTCGACTTCATCAGCAAGCCCATTGAACTGGAAACCCTGCGCAGGCTGGTTACCACCGCCCTGCAACTCGAGGGCGACACCAGTCGCGCCGCCAGCGCGGTGGACCAGGACCTGATCGGCTCCGGCGGCGCGATCGCGCAGCTGCGACGACAGATCACCAAGCTGGCGCGCAGCCAGGCGCCGGTGCATATTCACGGGGAGTCAGGCAGCGGCAAGGAAGTCGTGGCGCGGCTGATTCACAACAACGGCCCGCGAGCATCGGGCGCCTTTGTCGCCGTGAACTGTGGCGCCATTCCGCCGGAGCTGATGGAGAGTGAACTGTTTGGCCATATCAAGGGCAGTTTCACCGGTGCCAACCAGGACAAGATAGGCCTGTTCCAGGCCGCGGCCGGGGGCACCCTGTTTCTGGACGAAGTGGCGGACCTGCCGCTGGCCATGCAGGTCAAATTGCTGCGCGCCATCCAGGAAAAAGCCATCAGGCCGGTAGGCGCCAGCGCCGAGCAGGCGACCGATATTCGCCTGCTGAGTGCCACCCACAAAAACCTCGCGGCAGAGGTCGAGGCAGGTCGGTTTCGCAATGACCTGTACTACCGCATCAATGTCATTGACCTGCAGGTGCCCAGCCTGCGCGAGCGCATGGAGGACCTGCCGGAACTGGCCACCGCCCTGCTCAGGCGCATCGCCCGCGACGAGGGCAACGAGCGCGCGGAGTTGGACCCCTCCGCCCTGGAAGCCCTGGGCAAGTACAACTTCCCCGGCAACGTGCGCGAACTGGAAAACATGCTGGAGCGCGCTTTGGCGCTCTCCGACGGCAACCGGATTACCGCGGACGACCTGCAGTTCTCCGCAGCGGCACCGACCCCGCCTGCCCCGGAGCCCGACCGACGGGCTGCCGGGCAGAGCCATTCGGGGGCTTCCGGGACCCTGGATATGGAAGCCGCCTATGGCGACCTGGAGGGATTTCTCGCCAATATAGAGCGCGAGGTCCTCAGCCAGGCCCTGGAGGAAACCCGCTGGAACCGCACTGCCACGGCCAAGCTGCTGGGGATCAGTTTTCGCAGCTTGCGCTACCGGCTGAAAAAACTGGGACTGGAAGACTAGGCCCGCCGGTCATTGCCAGCAGTGCCCGGGCGCATCGGCAAAGCTGCCTGACACCGCGCGCATGCCGGTGCGAGTCAGGGAAAAGGTCATGCAGTCCTCGTCTGCGGCCTGTCGGTTGCGAGGCGCGGCGGCGGCTCCGACAAAGGCGTCATCCACAATTTCCAGATCTACCTGATAGGCGGCCAGCGCCGGCTCTACCGCCTCCGCCTGGCGATTGATGTAGAAGGGCTGGGGCAGGCCCAGGTCGGCCAGGGTGACCGCGTAGCGCTTGTTATTGATGAAGTACTCTTCCTGTCTTGTCATGACATCCAGCAATATGCCGCGCGCCGCGGCCCGGCCACTCTTCAACACCGAGTGCTGGTAACCGGGCAGCGCGACAAAGTACAGGGTGGCGGCGATAACCAGCACTGTCACCATCTCCAGGAGCGTAAAGCCCGCGGCGCGGCCTTGCCCGCAGCTACCGCCGCGCAAGCTGCAACCGGTCATGTTGCGCATCCCCAGCTAGGGCTCATCAACCCCCTCCTGCCGCCAGTAGGCGCGCCACCTGGTGCGGCCTGGAACGCCCAGCAGCTGGGCATCTGCCGCACCGATCCCCGGCAGCAGCAGGCCGCTCTGCAAGGGGACCACATCCCCGCGCAGACCCGGCCCCAGCTCGCGATAGGGGACCGGGGCCCGCTGTGGCTGCAGGCTTCCCGCCGGGGCCATGCGAGGCGCGCCATCGCGCAGCGCGAGCTTGTAGGTTCGCGAGCGACCCGGCGCCTGCGGACAGTCCTGTGGGGCAGAGGCCGCCGGCACGTAGCTGGTAAAAACGATACTGCCGTTACTGACCAGCGGGGTGGACAGGCCCTTTTCACCGCTCCCCTGCAAAGCCAGTTTCCAGCCAGCGGACAGCTCGCCGGGGTCACAATCGGCGGGGTTCCCGACCGCACAGCTGTCGCTGACATCGGCCAGTTGCGTGTGGGTGATGGCGGCCACCGGCGGGGCGTCAGCGGGTACAGGGGCGCCTGCCGTGCCGCGATCCTTGAGCAGGTAGGCGTAATCCCGCACCCGGGTTTCCGTCGGCGCCGCCCGATTGCCCGACACGATGACCACGCCGTCATAATCGCCCTGGGCATCGCGGCTCTGGACCACGTCTGGAGCGTGAAAAAACCGGCGGTCGGCGGCGCCGGAGCCACCGAGGATGGCCAGCAGTCGCAGCCCCCATCGGCCCGGGGCCGCCGCGCCGGCCGCCAGCTGCAGTTGCCCGTGCTCGGCAAGGTCCAGGCGCCAGACCTTGCCGCCGCTGTCTCCCACGTAGGCGCGATCTTCCACCCCGTTGCGATCGGCATCGATGACAGTGAGCGGCGCAGGGATGCTATCCGTCATTTCCGGCACGAACAGCAGGTCGTCACCGGACTGGGGAATGGGCGCCTCGCCGGGTCCCACCGCCTTCCAGATCAGCGCACCGGTGTCGGCATGGACCACGTAGATGGCATTGCCGTGGGCGTCCGCATCGTCCCCACCATCCTTGCCCACTCGCTCCTCCCCGTTCCACCCACCGTGGTAGCCACCGGCAAAGATCAGCACTGGCGTGGGCGCAACCTCGCCCAGATCAACATGCGCAATGCGCGGTGTCGAGAAGGTCAGTGCCAGTTGCCCGAAACCGGGCGTGTCCTGGCCTATGCGCCACTTGTAGCGCGGCTCATCCGGATCGCTCATATCGAAAGCGAACAGGTTGCTGCCACCGCGCCGCTGGCCGATATAAACCCACACCCTGTCCCCCCGGGCGGCATCGATAACGCCGTCGCGGTCACGGTCGAGGATATGGGCTACCGGTTCACCGTCCAGGCCGTAGCGATAGACGCCAGTCGCGAGGGGTATCTGCATCGCCAGTTCAGCCTGTTGCCGCAGCAGCAAGGGGGGGATGAACGCCCAGGTCTCGCGCCCCGACTCGCTGCCGCCGAGATCGGCATCGGTGTTGCGAAGCATGTGAAAAAACCCGTCGTTACCGCCGAAAAACAAGCGAATATCCGGATTGTCCACGCGGTAGCCGCTGCCGGGACGGGCGCCGTAGCTGATTGCCAGCGGCCTGGAATGCGGGGCATCCGCCAGCAACCACGGGCGAGCTTCCAGGTAGTCGCCATCACTGTCGGCATCAAAGCTGTCCAGGCCCCGCACCCAGCGCAGCACGGCCAACCGTTGCTCCCCGGACAGGCTGTCCGCCGGGTCCAGGACCGGGCCCAACAGCGCCAGACTCGCCGCCGCGGCATTCAGTGGCTGCAAGCTGGCGCTCCCCTCCGCCGCCAGGGTGAACAACTGCCTGGCCCCGGGTTCATCATTGGTCGCGCCCGGCGACCCGGACAGGAAGCCCGGCACCTGTTGTCCCGCACCCCCGCGAGTGACCGAGCGGCCATCCCTGCCTGGTACCTCGCCGAGAGCGGGGTTGAACGCCAGCACATCCGCGCCCGCCGGGTCGGTCCAGAAAGTGAGGGCATCGGGCAGGATCTGGCCGTCCACCGACGAGATGGCTGCCACCGGCGGATCGGTCAGCGGCGCCTGGGCGATAGTGCCCGCTGTCGCAAACCCATCGATCCCGGCTGCCGCGCCGACCGGCGCCAGCCACTGCAGTTTCTTGATATTCCCGTACCAGGCAACATCGGCGCCCGGCTGGAACAGGTTGAAATAAATATCCTGCAACGCGCGATTGCGGCTGGCCGTCCCAAGGGGTCTTGAAGCGGCCACCAGCGAGGCGGTCAGCCCGGGGCAGGCGCTGGACGACGCTTGCGCAGCGGGCCTGTAGATATCGATATCGTCCGCCAGCAACGGCGGCGCCAGCAGCAGGCACAGCGCGCAATCCCAGCCAGCTATCAGCCGTCTCATCACAACCCCCCACCCGTACTCAATGTTCCATCCTCACCAGCACGCCCTGGGTGACCGCCGCCCTGCCCAGATCGGCGGCGGTACCATCGTAGACACCGCGCACCTCAAAGCTGGCCACCCGGTAAAAAACCGTGCTGCTTGCCGTTTCCTCGCTCAAGCGCGGCATCCGCATCGCCAGGGGCGCCAGGCGCTCCACCAGCGCATCCAGGCGGCCCGCCGGCTGCGACAGCGTGGCGGGCAACACCAGCCCGGCGTCACAGGGCGGCCACCCCGCCTGCGCCGTGCAGGCCCGGTAACCCACCTGTGCGGACAGTTCCATGCCCGCGCCCGTCTCCAGTACCGCGTCCACCACGGCCATGGCCTGTTGCAACGCGTTCAGTCGGTTCTCATCATTGCCCGCCATCTGCAAGTGCAACAGGCTGCTCCTGGCCACCGTAGTGCCCAGCAGGGCAAGTAACAGCAGCACCAGCAGGCAGACCAGCAGCACCGTTCCCCGCCCGCCGCGGATCATGGACGCGGTACTGCTCACCAGCGGAATACCGGGTTGTTGCGCAACAGCACCGTCGCCTGCAGGATGCGCCGATAATACCCATCGCCGGCCGCGGGCACCCGGCTGCCGGCCAGCAGGTAGGAATTGGTATCGCGATGACCCGGAACCGGGTGCACGCTGCGAACCAGCAGTGATATTCGAGCCGCGACCGCCCGGGCCAGGTCCGCAGTCGTGGGCGCCCGTTCGAACCGGTCCGCCTGCAGGTCGCCGTTGTCGTCGATACCGAATTCAAGTTGCAGGTTCTCTATACCCTCCACCAGGCATTCCGCGGGCGCCATGCGACCGGAAGTCCGCCCGGGTCGCTTGCGGCAGAGTGTGGGTATGTCGTCCCCGGGGGAGCGCGAGTACTGGCGCAGGAAAAAAACAGCGGGAATGTACTCCCACAGATCACCCGCATCCCTCGCATCCGCTCCCCGGCGCAGTACCGCGGCTCTCCCCTGCGAGCCAGCCCGCAGGTAGAGCGCGTCGGCGTCCGCAGCGCCACGGACCTCACCGGCGGCTATCAGGGCGGTACCACTGGCGCGACGCACCACCAGAATATCCGTTCCCGGCTGGTGCTGGCGCGAGACCAGACAGTCTGCGGGGGGCGCAGCCCCTCCGCTGGCAGCTGCACCTTTGGCACTGACGTCATTCACATGGAACAGGGGGGAGGCAGTGTCCAGCAGGAACTCGAAACAGCCACTGCCTTCCACCGTGGTGGCAATACCCGAGCCCGGTATTTCGCTGCCCAGGTGGCCGGCCATGGCGAGTTCGTGCGCCAACAGGCGCAGTGCATAGGCGCCGTTCTCCTGCAACCGCGCCAGTTCATCTGACTGCAGAAAGCTCAGCTTGCTGCCCAACAGGAAATGCGTCACCGCAAAGGACAGGACCGCGCCGATAGCAAGGGAAACCAGCAATTCCACCAGGCTCAGGCCCGTGCAGGAACGGCCACCCCCACGACAGCTGCCGGCCACCGCTAGCCCTCCGCGACCCACGTGGTCATACGCAGCCGTTGGCGGCCGTCCGGCGACCCGGCCTCCGCACCGCAGCGATGCCCATCGGCATTTTCACCGGCAGCCGCCGGCCCCTGCCAGCTCACTTCCACCAGCACTTGCCTGCCCTCGACCAATACGCAGGCCAGGGGATCGACCAGGCCGCCGGTCGCAGCGGAGGTCAACTCACCGTTGAGGATGCGTTCCCACTCCCACAGGTCAAAAAAGGCGCGCTCGGTCGGCGAGCAGGTGTTGAGATCGCAGGCGCTCAGGGGGTCGGGCAGACGCCCGCCCGCAGCTGTTCCCAGCCCGACGATCCGATAGCTTTCCAGGGCGCCACGGTTGGCCCGCATACGCTCCATCAAGTCCACCGCCATGGTCGCCGCCGCGGAGCGCTGCACGGCTTCGTAACCCATACGCTTGGCGGTCAACTGCAGGCCCGCCAGGCCCAGACTGCCCACGGAAATCAGCAGCAGCGAGATGGCCACCTCGATCAGGCCGGCGCCGCGGGCGGCGCCGGGATTTAATCCAGCTGGCCCGGGCATTGCCCCTCCCCCCTGCTCATGCGGGCGCGGCCCGCGTTGTTCAGCACCACACTCAATGGCGGAACAGGTCGCCCCGGCGGCGGGCACAACAACAAACTGAGATTGCGTCGGGAGGTGCCGTCCGGCAGATAGGCGATCAAACCCTCAACCGCCGCGCTGCCCGCCAGGTTAGTCAGGGAATAGCCCTGGGGAATAGGGTCGAACGCCCTTATGAGCTCATCGCTGCGCGGGTCGAACCGGCCATCGTGATCGACGTCACTGAATACGATCCAGCCGTCCGCAAAGCGGCCGCTGCAGTCTCCGGCCTGGGCGCCGCGCGCCGCCAGGGGACACAGGGCAACCCGGGTGCTGCGCATGACTGCCTCGCTGCGCGCCAGGCTGAGCGCATCCAGCAGTCGACTCGCCTCAGTGCGCAGGCGGTTGCCGTGCAGCAGTTGTTGCATCGAGGGCGTAACCAGCGTCACCGTCAGCGCGAGAACCGCCAGGGTCATCGCCAGCTCGATAAGTGTGAAACCCCTTTTCCCCTGCGACATCCTGTCCACGACACACCTCCTGTTGTGACAAGGTAGGCGCGCGGCAGCACAGGTGCCAGAGAATGGCTCGAGATGGTGGAAACAGAACGAATGGGATTGCCCGCCTCAGCGGGCGGACGAACTAGATATTTCTGGCGTCTATGCGCAGTTCGCGCGGCAGGGAAAAGGTGACGTTCTCCGGGCGCCCCTCCAATTCGACCGGAATGCTGGCGCCCAGTTCGCGCAGGCCCTCGAGCACCTCGCGCACCAGTACCTCCGGAGCGGAGGCGCCGGCGGTCACGCCGATGCGGGATTTGCCGCGCAGCCAGGCGGGGTCGATATCAGCGGCGCCATCCAGCAGGTAGGCAGCAGCGCCCATGCGCTCCGCCAGCTCCCGCAGGCGATTGGAGTTGGAACTATTGGGTGAACCCACCACCAGCACCAGGTCGCAGCGCGCCGCCAGTTGCTTGACCGCGTCCTGGCGATTCTGGGTGGCGTAACAGATATCGTCCTTGCGCGGTCCCTGTATTTTCGGAAAGCGCCGACGCAGGGCCTCGATAACTCTTGCGGTATCATCCATGGAAAGCGTGGTCTGGGTGACGTAGGAGAGCCTGTCCGGGTCTCGCACCGCCAGTGAATCCACCTGCTGCTCGTCCTCTATCAGGTAGATGTCTCCACCCGCAGAGGCGTCATACTGGCCCATGGTGCCCTCGACCTCGGGGTGCCCCCGGTGGCCTATCAATATACATTCACGCCCCTCGGCGCTGTAGCGGGCTACCTCGATATGCACCTTGGTCACCAGCGGGCAGGTGGCATCGAATACCTTGAGGCTGCGCCGGGCGGCCTCGCTGCGCACGGCCTGGGAGACCCCGTGGGCGCTGAATATGACGATGCAATCGTCCGGCACCTCCTCCAGCTCATCGACAAACACAGCCCCACGCGAGCGCAGGTCCTCGACCACGAACTTGTTGTGCACCACTTCATGGCGCACATAAATCGGCGCCCCGAACACTTCCAGCGCGCGATTGACGATATCGATGGCGCGATCCACCCCGGCACAGAAGCCGCGCGGATTGGCCAGCAACACCTCCATCAATGCAACTCCACCGGCTCAACCCGGTGAACCAGCACATCGAACAGGATATTGCGCCCGGCCAGCGGGTGGTTGAAGTCGACAGTCACCTGCTCCTCGTCATGGGCGATAACCATTCCGGGCACCTCGCCGCCACTGGCGTCGGCAAAGGAGAACACCAGACCGATCTCCAGCTCGCCGTCATCGTCAAACTGCGAGCGGGGAATCCGCTGCACATTGTTTTCGTTGGGCTGGCCGAAAGCATCCTCGGGCGGCACGGTGAACATCTGCCGCTCGCCGGCGAACATGCCCAGCAGGCGCCGCTCAAAACCGGGCAGCAGGCTGCCATCGCCAACCTCGAAGTCGACCGGCTCGCCGCCGAAGTTGGAATCCACCTCCGAGCCGTCCTCCAGGCTGACTGAAAAATTCAGGTAAACCCTGGTACCCTCGCTGACCGGCATATTCACAGCTGTCATCCCGTACCCAGCTCCTCTTTGGACTGTTTGCGACCCTGGCCGCCAAACAGGCTGTCAAAAATCATCAGCGCAGCACCCACGCTGATAGCGGCGTCGGCGATGTTGAAGGCGGGAAAATAATAACCCCCGTAATGCACCGATATGAAATCCACCACGTGACCCAGCACCAGCCGGTCCCAGAGGTTGCCCAGGGCGCCGCCCAGTATCAGCGCCAGCGCCGCAGCCAGCAGTTTATCCGAGCGCGGCATGGTATACAGCCATATCACCAGGGCCACGGAAATCAGCAGCGCCACCGCACTGAAAAAATAACGCTGCCAGCCGCCCGCATCGCTGAGGAAACTGAACGCCGCGCCGGTATTGTACTGCAGGGTGAGGTTGAACCAGGAAAAAACCTCTATCGGCCGGCCGTAATCCAGACCGCTCTCGGCCAGCAGCTTGGTGTACTGGTCGAGGACGATTACCAGCACGGCCAGGGCATACCAGCGCAGGCTGTACCAGCCATTACGCATAGCGGCGCTGCTCCCCATCCCCGAACACATTGTCCACGCAACGACTGCAGAGCGTGGGGTGAGCATCCAGCTGCCCCACTTCGGGACGCCGATGCCAGCAGCGCTCACATTTCTCGTCGGCGCTGGCGCTTACCTGCAGGCGCAACCCCGCCAGTTCGGTGACGGCGGCATCGGCCGGAGCCAGCTCCAGCGGCTGCAGCGCGGCCGCGGAGGTAATCAACACGAAACGCAGCTCGTCACCCAGCACCTGCAATTGTTGCAGCAATTCCGGGGCAGCATACAGGGTAACCGCTGCATCCAGCGAGCCGCGCAACTCGCCCGCCCCGCGGCGGGCCTCCATCTCGCGGTTGACCGCGGTGCGCACCGCCATCAACTGGCGCCAGTATTCCCGCCCCAGTTCTTCACTGCCATCCAGTTGCTGCAGGCCGGTAAACCACTGCACCAGGAACACCGACTCGGCGCGCTCCCCCGGCAGGTTTTCCCAGATTTCCTCGGCGGTAAAACTGAGGATGGGTGCGATCCAGCGCACCAGGGCCTCGGCGATCTGGTACATGGCGGTCTGGGCGGAACGGCGGGCCACGCTGTCGGCCCGGGTGGTGTACTGGCGGTCCTTGATCACATCCAGGTAGAAACCGCCCAGGTCCACGGCGCAGAAGTTATGCAGCTTCTGGTAGACCTGGTGGAACTGGAAGCTGTCGTAGGCGGCTACCAGTTCCGCCTGCAGCAGGGCGGCGCGATCCACAGCCCAGCGATCCAGGGACAGCAGGTCGGCAAACGCCAGCTGCTCCGAGGCCGGATCGAAACCATCCAGGTTGGACAGCAGGAAGCGCGCGGTATTGCGAATCCGTCGGTAGGAGTCAGCGGTGCGCTTGAAGATCTCGTCGCTGACCACCAGCTCGCCGCGGTAATCGGTGGCCGCTACCCACAGGCGCAGGATATCGGCGCCCAGGTCGTTCATCACGGCCGTGCGGCGCGATTACATTGCCTATGGACTTGGACATCTTGCGGCCGTCGCTATCCACCGTAAAGCCGTGGGTCAGGACGGTCTTGTAGGGCGCCTGCACCATAGCTGCCGATGCCGGTGAGCAGGGAGGACTGGAACCAGCCGCGGTGCTGGTCGGAGCCCTCCAGGTACAGGTCTGCAGGCGCCTGCAGGCCCTCGCGCTGGCGCAGCACGCAGGCATGGGTCACCCCGGAGTCGAACCAGACATCCAGGGTATCAGTAACCTTGTCGTAGTTATCGGCCTCGGCCCCCAGCAGTTCGCGCGGGTCCAGTTCAAACCAGGCATCGATGCCCTCGCTCTCGATACGGCAGGCCACCTGTTCCATCAGCGCCAGGGTCTCGGGGTGCAGTTCACCGGTTTGCCGGTGCACGAACAGTGTGATGGGCACGCCCCAGGTGCGCTGGCGCGAAATACACCAGTCCGGGCGATTGGCCAACATGGCATCGATACGCGCCTTGCCCCACTCCGGCAGCCAGCTGCACCTGCTCCACCGCGGCCAGCGCCTGGTCCAGCAGACCGTTCTCGCGCATACCCACAAACCACTGGGGCGTGGCCCGGAAGATGATCGGGGTCTTGTGGCGCCAGCAGTGGGGGTAGGAGTGGGTCATACTGCTCGTCGTGCAGCAGCACGCCGCGCTCCGCCAGCAACTCGATCGACGGCGGCATTGGCCTTGAGTACATACTGGCCGGCAAAGTATTCGCGTATCAGGCAGGTAGACACCGTTGCCGCCTACCGGGTTGTACACCTCCAGCCCGTACTTCTGGCCCACCACGAAGTCGTCCTGGCCGTGGGCGGGCGCGGTGTGCACGGCGCCGGTACCGGCCTCGGTGGTGACGTGCTCGCCCAGGATCACCGGCACCTGCCGGTCCAGGAAGCAGTGCTGCAGCAACTGGTTTTCCAGGGCGGCACCGCTGGCAGCGACCCAGTACCTCGAGCTCGTCCAGGCCGTAGCGGCGCGCGCAGTCCTCCGCCAGGGCCTCGGCCACCAGCAGGGCACGGCCGTCGCCCGCTATCAGCACGTACTCGAGCTCCGGATGCAGGCAGACCGCCATATTGGCCGGCAGCGTCCAGGGGGTGGTGGTCCAGATGGGCACCGCGATCTCGCCGCTGTAGCTTGCGCCGCAGGCGGCATTGAAGGCGGCGGGATCGACCGCCGCGAAGGCCACATCGATCGCCGGAGACAGTCTTGTCCTGGTACTCGACCTCGGCCTCCGCGAGGGCGGAGCCGCAGTCCGTGCACCAGTGCACCGGCTTGAAGCCCTTGTGCAGGTGGCCGTTCTCGATGATACGCCCCAGGGTGCGCACGATATTGGCCTCGAAGGCAAAATCCATGGTGAGGTAGGGATTGAACCAGTCACCGAGCACGCCCATGCGCATGAAATCCTCGCGCTGGCCATCCACCTGGCGGGCGGCGTAGTCGCGACAGCGCTGGCGAAACTCGGCGGCGCTTACCTTGACCCCGGGCTTGCCGACCTTTTTCTCCACGTTCAGTTCGATGGGCAGGCCGTGGCAATCCCAGCCGGGCACATAGGGTGCGTCGAAGCCGTCCAGGGTCCTGGACTTGACGATGATGTCCTTGAGAATCTTGTTCACGGCGTGGCCGAGGTGCAGCTCGCCGTTGGCGTAGGGAGGGCCATCGTGGAGGATAAATTTCGGCCGCCCGGCGCTCGCCGCCCGGATCTTCCCGTACAGGTCCATGTCCTGCCACTGCTTCAGTCGCTGGGGCTCGCGCTGGGCCAGGCTGGCCTTCATGGGGAAGGCCGTGCGCGGCAGGTTCAAGCTGTCTTTGTAATCACTCATAAATAAACTGCTAGAAAGTATCAGTGCCGATCGAACCAGGCCCGCGTATTTTCTATATCCCTTGCTATGTTTTCCCTGAGCTCATCCACTGAGCCGAACTTCTTTTCCTCACGCAACTTGTGCCGAAACGTGACTTCAATGTGCTGACCGTAGAGGCCGATCTCCCTGTCCAGCAGGTGTACTTCCAGGTTGGCCTTGATGCTGTCGTCTACCGTGGGGCGCACGCCGACATTGGCCACACCCAGGGCGCCCTCCAGGCCGGCTCCGCTCACCTGCACCGCATACACCCCGTTCAGCGGCGCCCGCAGCCGCCGCAACTCCAGGTTGGCGGTAGGCGTGCCCAGGGTTTGTCCCAGCTGGCGGCCATAAACCACCTTGCCGGATATGCTGTAGGGGCGTCCCAGCAAACGCGCCGCCTCGGCGAAATCCGCCTGCTCCAGCGCCTCCCGGATGCGCGTGCTGCTGACCCGCTCGCCGTCCATGGACAGCGTCGGAGTGGGGCGGGCCTCATAGCCGTAGCGCGGGCCCTGCTGGCGGATGAACTCCAGGTCCCCCTCCCGGTCGTTGCCGAAGCGGAAGTCATCACCGAGCACCACGTAGCGCACGCCCAGCCCGGCGACGAAAATGTCGTCGACAAATTGCTGGGCGGACATGCCGCGCAGGCATTCGTTGAAACGCACCCGCAGCAGGCGATCCACACCGAGGTCCCGCAGGGCAAAAAACTTCTCCCGAAAGCTCATTATCCGCGCGGGCGCCTTGAGCGGGGAGAAATACTCCCGGGGCAGTGGCTCGAACACGATGATCGTCGAGGGCAGCCCCAGCTCCGCCGATTTCTCCAGCAAGTGCCTGATAACCGCCTGGTGACCCAGGTGCACGCCGTCAAAGGCCCCGATTGTCACCACGCATCCGCGGTGTCGAGGCCGCATGTTGTGCAGGCCGCGGATCAATTCCATCAGGTCAGGAGGCACTCAAGCAAACCAAACGCGTGAGTATAGCGAAAGCAGCGCCGCTAGCCTATGTCTGGCGGCCGCAGGATAGGGTAAAAATGCCGGCGCCTGACGCCCCCCGCCGGCGTCCTCAGAGCGCCGAGGGCTTGCGCAGGTGGCGCAAACGGGTACCCAGCAGCAGGTGGATCGCCAGGTACACCGCCGCGCCGGCTCCGCACACCAGGGCAATCTCCCGGGCGCGCTGGTGCCAGTCCCAGGACAGCCACAGGGCCGGTTCATGGGCCAGCAACAGCAGGGTGACGGCCATCCCGACAGTCGCGAGCGACAACCTCGCCGAGTAGCGGGCCCAGCCGCCGTGGAAGCGGTATACGCCGTCGCGCACCAGGCCCCGCAGCAGTAGTCCCGCATTCAGGAACGCGGCCAGGCTGGTGGCCAGTGCCAGCCCCACGTGGCCGATGTCCCAGTAGTACATCAGCGGCAGCACCAGGGCGATGTTCAGCACCATATTGACGACCATGGCGGCGATGCCGATTTTCACCGGGGTCGCCGTGTCCTTGCGCGCGTAATAACCGGGGGCCAGCACCTTCACCAGCATGAATGCCACCAGCCCCAGGCTGTAGGCCTGCAGGCTGAGGGATGACATGGCGACGTCCCGGGGACCCAGTTCCCCGTACTGGAACAGGGTGATCAGGATGGGTTCAGCCAGCAGCACCAGCGCCACCGCCGCCGGCACCCCGATCAACAACACCGCCCGCACCGCCCAGTCCAGGGTGAGGCTGAAATCGTCCTCCCGCTCGGCCGCCCGGTGCGCCGAGAGATTGGGCAGAATCACGGTGGCGATGGCGATGCCGAACACGCCCAGCGGCAACTCCGCCAGGCGATCGGAATAGTACAGCCAGGAGACGCTGCCGGTAGGCAGGAAAGAGGCCAGCACGGTGTCCAGCAGCAGGTTGATCTGGCTCACGGACACCCCGAACAGGGCCGGCACCATCAGCTTCAGGATACGGCGCACGCCCGGGTGCCGGGTATCCCAGACAGGCCTGGGCAACAGGTCCAGGCGGTACAGTGAGGGCAGCTGGAACAGCAGCTGGATAATGCCGGCGAAGAACACCCCCCAGGCCAGGGCGAAGACCGGTTCAGCAAACCAGGGGGCCGCCACCGTGGCGGCAAAAATCAGCGACAGGTTGAGAAAAACCGGGGTAAAAGCGGGCACCGCGAAGCGGCCATAGCTGTTGAGTATGGCGCCGCAGAACCCGGTCATGGAGATCAGCAGCAGGTAGGGGAAGGTGATGCGGATCATCTGCGAGGTGAGCAGGAACTTCTCGCCCTGGCCGATGAAACCGGGAGCAAACAGCGCGGCGACCAGCGGCGCTGCGAGCATCGCTCAGGGAAGTGACCAGCAACAGCGTGCCCCCCAGCACGCCGGCGACCCGGTCCACCAGCGCCCTGGCGGCGACAATGCTGCCCTGCTCCTTGTAATCCGCCAGCACCGGCACGAAGGCCTGGGCGAAAGCGCCCTCGGCGAACAGCCGGCGCAGGAAGTTGGGAATCTTGAAGGCCACGAAAAAGGCGTCGGCATTGGCCGTCGCGCCCACAAAGGCGGCGATGACCACATCGCGCACCAGGCCCAGCACCCGCGACAGCATGGTCATGGTACCTACCAGGGCGCTGGAACGCAGCAGTCCGGGGGCGTTATCGGGGCTGGAGTCGGGAATCTGGCTGGACATCGGTGCCTGGGTGAGCCGGGGACGGCGCGCCTCAGCTCCAGCGCCGACGCAATTCAGCGCCGTGAATCTGCAGCCACTGCAGGGCGATCAGGGTGTGGCCGTTGGGCACCCGGTCGCGGGCCAGCAACTCCAGCGCCTCCAGCCGCGGCACCCCGTGCACGAGAATATCCTCGCCCTCCGCTGCCAGGCCGTGAATACCGCCGACGGAGGCCCGGCTCACCCGGCCGCAAAACAGGCGCACCTGCTCATTGCAGGCCCCGGCGCTGGGCAACACCGTGGCGATGGGCAGCAGTTCCGACATTTCACAGCCCGCCTCCTCCATGGCCTCCCGGTGCGCCACCGATTCGTCCCGCTCGCCCGCTTCGACCACCCCGGCCACCAGTTCCAGCATCCAGGGGCTGTCCTGCCCGCGCATGGCGCCGGCGCGGAACTGCTCGATCAGAACCACGCTGTCCGTCACGGGATCGTAGGGCAACACCCCCACCGCATCGCCGCGGTCGAAGACCTCCCGCACCAGCGGTTCGCTCCAGCCGCCGCCGAAACAGCGGTGCTGCAGGGTGAGCCGTCGCACACTGAAATGCCCGGAAAACGCCGCCTCATCCTCGAGTACGCGCACATCCTGGGCGCCAAAGGTCAACTCCAGGCTCATCAGAAGCGGCCCGCGGTGTACCAGTTTACGTCCCGGGCATGCCTGTCGACCTGGTCGACGACATCCAGGATCAGGGCGAACAGGGCCATGCGCACCAGCATGCCGTTGTCGGTCTGGCGAAAGATGGCGAGATTGGGATTGTCGTTGAGATCGTCGTCCAGTTCCCGGGCGTTGTCGCGGGAATCCCGCGGCAGCGGGTGCATGATGACGGTGTTGGGTTCGCAGTGGTGGGTGTAGATACTCTGGTTCAGGCGATAGCGGCCGCGGTACAGGTCGGCTTCCGCCAGGCTGCTGAAGCGCTCTTCCTGGATACGGGTGGAGTAGACGATATCCACATTGGCGATACCCGCCTCCAGGGCGTCGGACTCCACCACCTGCAGGCCCGCCTCGCGCATTTCCTGCACGATCTCGCCGGGCATGCGCAACTCCTGGGGAGACACCAGCACCACCTGCACAGAACTGAACAGGCACAGCAGCTTGCTCAGGGAGTGCACGGTGCGGCCATAGCGCAGGTCGCCCACCATGGCGATGCGCAACTGGTCGATACTGCGCCCCCGGGCCGTCAGTTCGCTGCGAATGGTATAGAGGTCGAGCAGCGCCTGGCTGGGGTGCTCATTGCTGCCGTCGCCACCATTGATGACCGGCACCCGGCTGGCGGCGGCGAATTCCGCCACCGAGCCCGCCGCGGGATGGCGCATGGCGATCACGTCGGAGTAGCCGCTGAGCACCCGGGCGGTGTCGTACAGGGATTCGCCCTTGGCGATGGCGGAGTTCTCGATGCCGGTGGTTTCGCGCACCTCGCCGCCCAGCAGGTTGAAGGCACTGCCGAAACTGACCCGGGTGCGGGTGCTGGGCTCAAAAAACATGGAGCCGAGGATGGCGCCGTCCAGCACCCGGGTGACGCGGCGGCGATGGGCATAGGGCTCCATGCGGTCGGCGACGTCGAATATATGCTCCACGTCGCCGCGCTCGAACTGCTGCACCGAGAGAATATGGCTGCCGGCAAACTGCACAGGGACGCTCTCCAGGATGAAAACACGCTGCGGGCACCAGCCCGTGGCCAGCCATTATACGGGGGGCCGGTGCTCCTGCCCATGGGCGTAGTACCGAAGAAATCCGAGCCGGGCCTCAGGCCAGCAGGCTGTCGCCGTACTCCTGCAGCTCCTCCATCAACCGCCGCTGTTGCGGCGAGAGATCGCCGGGCTGCCAGCAGTTGCTCCATCAGGGCCTGGTACTCTTCCATGCAGATACTGGCGCCGGCCTCCGGCTCGGTGAGGCGCTGGAAGCGGTACTCGTCCCAGCGCGCCGCTTCCTCGGCGGACAGGCTGGCGGGGTAGTTGCGGGCGCGATAGCGAAACAGCATCTCCGGCAGGCGCGGATCCTGCGAAGGGAAAACTGGCCGCGGCCAGTTCGGCGGGACTGCTGGCGCGCACCGTGTCCATCACCCGCCTGTCGCTGTCGGAAAAAAATCCGCCGCTGTAGAGCATCCGGTCCGGGTCCGTGACCGGCTCGAAGCTCGCGGCCCGGTATAGATGGCCTGCAACCTGGCCGTGAAGCCGCGGCCGTCGCGGTCGCGGTAGCGCGCGCAGCGCCGCCAGGTGCTCGCGACAGCGCTGGTCCCGCTGATGCCCAGGCGCTCGGCCGTGGCCGGATCGGCCATTTTGGCGGTGACCAGCACCGGACAGCGGTTGATGTGCACCGATTTCAGGCCCAGGCGCTCACTGCCCTCGGGCAGGTCCTCCGCTGCGCGTGAACAGGAGGTCGGCCAACTGCTCGCGGCTGCAGCTCAAACAGCGGTGTCGGGTCGCTGTCCAGGTCGAAACAGATGATCTCGTTGCTGTTCACCGGGTGCGCGGCCAGCGGCACGATCAGGGCGATATTGTGGCGCTGCGCACCGAACATGCCCGAGACGTGCAATACCGGCTTCATGCTCACCAGGTCCAGCATGGCCTGCGCCGAGCGCTTGTCGCGATGCTCCAGCACGTAGTCGTAGAGGCGCGGCTGGCGCTCCCTTACCAGGCGCGCCAGGGCGATGGTGGCGTGCACATCCGAGAGCGCGTCGTGAGCCGCCTCGTGGGCGATGCCGTTGGCCGCGGTCAGGTCCTCCAGTCTGAAGCTGGGCAGGCCGTCCTCGCGCAGGGGCCACTCGATACCCTCCGGGCGCAGCGCGCTGGCGGTGCGCACCAGGTCGATAATGTCCCAGCGGGAGTTGCCATTCTGCCACTCCCGCGCGTAGGGATCGTAAAAATTGCGATACAGGGTGAAGCGGGTGACCTCGTCATCGAAGCGCAGCGAGTTGTAGCCGACGCCGCAGGTACCCGGGGCTGGGCCAACTCGGCGTGAATGCGGCCGATAAAGTCGCACTCCGGGACCCCCTGGGCCAGTGCCAGTCGCGGGCTGATGCCGGTGATCAGGCAGGCCTGGGGATGGGGCAGGCAATCATCGGCGGGACGCGCATAGATCACCAGCGGCTCGCCGACCGGGTTCAGGTCACGGTCGGTGCGCAGCCCGGCAAACTGCACCGGCCGATCCCGGGAGGGGTCGGCGCCGAATGTTTCGTAGTCGTGCCAGTAGAAGGTATCAGGCAACGCTGATGGCCTGCTCTTCTATCTTCGCCCGCCACAGCTTCGGACCGGTCTCGTGCACCGAGGTGCCGCGGGTATCCACCGCCACCGTGACCGGCATATCCTTGACCTCGAATTCGTAGATGGCTTCCATGCCCAGTTCCTCGAAGGCCACCACCCGCGCGGAGGTAATGGCCTTGGACACCAGGTAGGCAGCACCACCCACGGCCATCAGGTACACGGCCTTGTGCTTCCTGATCGCCTCCACCCCGGTGGGGCCGCGCTCGGCCTTGCCGATCATCCCCAGCAAGCCGGTGTGTTCCAGGATGAAATCGGTGAACTTGTCCATGCGGGTAGCAGTGGTGGGGCCGGCCGGGCCCATCACCTCGTCGCGCACCGGGTCTACCGGCCCCACGTAGTAGATAAAGCGGCCCTTGAGATCCACCTCCGCCGGCAGGCCCTGGCCGCTCTCGATCAGTTCCTTCATTTTCTTGTGGGCGGCGTCGCGCCCGGTGAGCATCTTGCCGGACAGCAACAGGGTGTCGCCGGGCTGCCAGTCGACCACATCGGCGGCCGTGACCGTATCCAGGTTGACCCGCCGCACCTGGTCACTGACTTCCCGGGTTATTTCCGGCCAATCATTGATGTCCGGTGGGGTCTGCAACGCCGGCCCGGAGCCGTCCAGCACGAAATGGGCGTGGCGGGTGGCGGCACAGTTGGGGATCATCGCCACCGGCAGGGAGGCCGCGTGGGTCGGGTAGTCGCGGATCTTGACGTCCATGACGGTGGTGAGTCCACCGAGGCCCTGGGCGCCTATACCCAGCTTGTTAACCGCGTCCATGATCTCCAGGCGCAGTTCCTCCACCCGGTTGGAGGGGCCCCGCTCGCGCAGCTCGTGTATGTCGATGGGGTCCATCAGCGCTTCCTTGGCCAGCACCGCCGCCTTCTCGGCGGTGCCACCTATGCCAATGCCCAACATGCCCGGCGGGCACCATCCCGCCCCCATGGTGGGCACGGTTTTCACCACCCAGTCGACAATGCTGTCGGAGGGGTTGAGCATAACCAGCTTGGACTTGTTCTCGGAACCGCCACCCTTGGCCGCCACCTGCACATCCACGGTATCACCGGGAACCACCTCCATGTGGATCACCGCCGGCGTATTGTCCCGGGTATTCTGCCGGGCGCCGGCGGGGTCGGCGAGAATGGAGGCGCGCAGCACATTATCCGGATGGGTATAGGCGCGGCGCACCCCCTCGTTCACCATGTCGGCCACCGACATGGTGGCGTCCCATTGCACGTTCATACCGATCTTGAGGAAGACCGTGACAATGCCGGTGTCCTGGCAGATGGGCCTGTGGCCCTCGGCGCACATGCGGGAATTGATCAGGATTTGCCCCATGGCATCCCTGGCGGCCGGGTTCTGCTCTTTCTTGTACGCCTCGTGCACGGCCTGCACGAAATCCACCGGGTGGTAGTAGGAGATGAACTGCAGGGCGTCGGCGACGCTGTCGATGAAATCATCCTGGCGAATAATGGTCATGCTGTGTCCTCAGGGCGTGGCGGGTGGTCTGGGTTGGGCGCGCAGCGCGGCCTGCAACTCCACGATGTTGGCGTTGACCTGCTTGCGGAAGGCGTTGATCGACTGGATCCACTCCTCGTTGCCCTGGACACGCTTGTTCAGCTTGGCCAGGTCCAGGTTGACGCGATTGATGCTGTCGGCGACCCGCTCCACTTCGGCCTGGCGGGCCTTGCCACTGGCGATGATACGCTCCAGGTCACCGGCGACGCTCTTCAGTCTGGCGATATCCCCCGCCGCATCCTTGACCTGCTTTTCCAGCGCCGTTACCGAGCTGGCGCCAGCCGTGATTTTTTTACCCTGGATAGCGTTGTCGTTCTCAAGCTTGGTGAGCCGCTCATTGGCCTGCTTCCAGACGTTGTCCCAGAGCTTGCGCACTTCCAGGTCCAGTTCACGGATCTTGGTGGCCTGCAGCTGGGCATTCTGGTTCATGCCCTCGTCGGTATCCGACAGGCGCGCCTCCAGATCCTCTATGCGCCGGGCATAGTCCTCGGCCTCGGCGCGATTGGCCTCCAGTTGCTGTTGCAGCTGCCAGGCCCATGCGCAGGCGACCACGGCCACTACCAGGGTTACAGTGAGCAGCAGCCGCGCCAGCGGCCCGCTCCCGGAGCCGCCGGAATCGCCCTTGCCGCCACCGGTTTTCCTGGTCGCCGCTTTCTTGGCACCGCGGCCGCCACCAGCCGGACGCGGCGTCACGGGATCGCGGGTCGGCACAATGGAGGGGATATGGTCTAGATCGTCATTGGACATGGGCCGCACACCTGTAAGCGCCAAAGGCGCCGATTATACATACCCCCCGCCCCGGCAGAAAGAAGCGCCGCCGTGGTGTACACTTGCGTGTGCAGCTTGTTATGCTGCCTGACTGCGTCCCGCCACTTGCTGAACGCTTTTTTGGGCGCAATTTCCGATCAACCCCAACTCCATAGTGAGGATGATTATCATGGCTTTCGAATTACCCGCCCTGCCTTATGCGCAGGATGCCCTGCAACCGCACATCTCTGCCGAGACCCTGGAATACCACTACGGCAAGCACCACAAGACCTATGTGGACAAACTGAACGGCCTGGTCGAGGGCACTGACATGGCCGGCAAGAGCCTGGAAGAAGTGGTCAAAAGCTCTGAGGGTGGCGTGTTCAACAACGCCGCGCAGATCTGGAACCACACGTTTTACTGGAACTGCCTGAGCCCCAACGGTGGCGGCGCCCCCGGCGGCGCACTGGCGGAGGCCATCAATGCCGCTTTCGGCTCGTTCGACGCCTTCAAGGAGCAGTTCACCAACAGCGCCATCAATAACTTCGGCTCGGGCTGGACCTGGCTGGTCAAAAAAGCCGATGGCAGCGTGGCCATCGTCAACACCAGCAATGCCGCCACGCCCCTGACCGACGCCAGCGTAACCCCGTTGCTGACCGTAGACGTATGGGAGCACGCCTACTACATCGACTACCGCAACGCCCGCCCCAAGTACATGGAAGCCTTCTGGGCCCTGGTCAACTGGGACTTCGCCAGCGCCAATTTCGGCTAGACCTGGCCAGCGTTCATCGAGACCCCGGCTTTGCCGGGGTTTTTTTATCCGAACAACCACTCCCGTGCAGGTCGGGGGCTGCCCCGTTCGCGGCGCAGGGCGGGCGTCAGGGTGATGGTCGAATGAATTCGACCCTACAGGGGGTCGTCCGTGGCACACGCTCGATCCGGCGGCAGGGGTCCGGGTATGTGCTGGCGGAATATAAAAGGCCAGCGCCGAAGGAGTGGCGGGAGACCGCTTTCCAGGGCTCCCAACCGACTGAGGGCAGCCCGGAGGGCCGCGGCCATGGAGCCAGTACATACCCGGACACCTGACGCTGAACCCTCGCACCCTTGGAGCACCGCAAATAAAACAGCCAATAATCAAATTCGAGCCAAAAAAAACCCGGCCGAAGCCGGGTATTTCGTGAGTGGTGTAGCGAGCTTACATCATGCCGCCCATGCCACCCATACCGCCCATGCCGCCCATATCGGGCATGCCACCGGCACCGCCCTTGTCCTCTTCGGGCGCGTCGGCAATCATCACCTCGGTGGTGATCATCAGACCGGCAACTGAACCGGCCGCCTGCAGGGCGACGCGAGTCACCTTGGCGGGATCCAGGATACCCATCTCGATCATGTCGCCGTACTCACCAGTGGCGGCGTTGTAGCCGTAGTTGCCCTCACCCTGGCGAACCTTGTCGAGGACCACGGAGGCTTCGTCGCCGGCGTTTTCAACGATCTGGCGCAGCGGGTTCTCCATGGCGCGAAGGCAGGCCCCGATACCGTGGTTCTGGTCTTCGTTGTCGCCTTTCAGGTCGCGGATTGCGTTGACGGCGCGCACCAGGGCCACACCACCGCCGGCTACCACGCCCTCTTCCACCGCGGCACGGGTTGCGTGCAGGGCGTCTTCGACGCGGGCTTTCTTCTCTTTCATTTCGATCTCGGTGGCGGCGCCAACCTTGATTACCGCAACACCGCCGGCCAGCTTGGCCACGCGCTCCTGCAGCTTCTCGCGATCGTAATCGGAAGAAGTGTTTTCGATCTGGACGCGGATTTCGCTGACACGGGCCTTGATGGCGTCGTGGTCACCGGCACCATCGATGATGGTGGTATTGTCCTTGTCCATGGAAACGCGCTTGGCGTTGCCCAGGTGCTCCAGGGTGGCGGACTCCAGATCCAGGCCCACTTCCTCGGAGATAACGGTACCGCCGGTGAGGATGGCGATGTCCTGCAGCATGGCCTTGCGACGGTCGCCGAAGCCGGGCGCCTTACAGGCGGATACCTTGACGATACCGCGCATGTTGTTGACCACCAGGGTAGCCAGAGCCTCGCCCTCGACGTCTTCAGCCACGATAACCAGCGGCTTGGAAGCCTTGGCTACCTGCTCCAGCAGGGGCAGCAGTTCGCGGATGTTGGAAATTTTCTTGTCGACCAGCAGGATGTAGGGATCGTCCTGGTCGGCGCTCATGCTCTCCTGGTTGTTGATGAAGTAGGGAGACAGGTAACCGCGGTCGAACTGCATACCTTCCACAACGTCCAGTTCGTTCTCCAGACCAGAGCCTTCCTCTACAGTGATCACGCCTTCCTTGCCGACCTTGTCCATGGCCTCGGCGATGATATCGCCCACGGCGGAATCGCTGTTGGCGGAGATGGTGCCCACCTGGGCGATTGCCTTGTTGTCTTCGCAGGGAATAGAGGCCGCCTTGATTTGCTCCACGGCAGCCGCAACCGCCTTGTCGATGCCGCGCTTCAGGTCCATGGGGTTCATGCCGGCGGCAACAGACTTCAGGCCTTCATTGAGGATGGCCTGGGCCAGTACGGTTGCGGTGGTGGTGCCGTCACCGGCCTGGTCGCTGGCCTGGGAAGCCACTTCCTTGACCATTTGCGCGCCCATGTTCTCGAACTTGTCTTTCAGCTCGATTTCCTTGGCCACGGATACACCGTCCTTGGTCACGGTGGGCGCGCCGAAGGACTTGTCCAGGATCACGTTGCGGCCCTTGGGGCCCAGGGTTGCCTTAACGGCGTCAGCAAGAACATTCACGCCCTTGAGCATGCGAGAGCGTGCCTTGTCGCCAAAAAATACGTCTTTAGCCATGATTAGATTCCTTATTTACCAATTCGATTAACGTACAACGGGCTGGATGCGACTTACTCGACTACCGCGTAAATTTCGCTCTCACCCATGATGATCAGTTCCTCACCATCGACCTCGATGGTGTTGCTGCCGGCGTACTGGCCGAAAACCACTTTGTCGCCGACTTTCACCGCCAGCGGGCGCAGTTCACCGTTCTCCAGCACCTTGCCGTCGCCGATAGCCACGATCTCTCCCTGGTTGGGCTTTTCCTTGGCGGAGCCCGGCAGGACGATGCCGCCAGCGGTAGTTTCTTCCTCTTCCTTGCGACGAACGACAACACGGTCGTACAGCGGACGGATTTTCATCTGTTTTACTCTCCTGATAGCGATGTTATGGATACCCTCGCGGGGCTAGCCTGAACTATTGGGGCGCTAAATTGCTTTTCAAGCCCCGCTTGGCACTCTTTTTAAGAGAGTGCTAATTCTAGTCGGGAAGTGGACTGAGTCAAGCCGCCGGCGAATGCCGGCGAGATACCGAAGAAATAGCTATTTTTCCTTGAATTTCAATATATTAGACAGTTTTATCGTCATCGACCCGGGTGTACTGCCCCTCGATGGTCACCTGGCTGGTGGTATCCCGCCCGGGGGCGTAGGGCTCCGGCTGGGGGCCGAACAGCCATTTGCTCAGGCGGCGGCGCAGGGGACCGATCATCACGATGAGGGCGGCGCAGTCCGAGATCATCCCGGGCACCATCAACAACAGGCCCGCCAGCCCCATGGCCATGTCGTCCAGCAGCAGCTGGGGACCCATTACCCGGCCCTGCTGGGTCTCCCGCAGGCGCTCGAACATGCCCCTGCCCTGGCGCTGCAGGATGGCCAAGCCCAGCACAAAGGTCAGCAACACGTAGCCCAGTGCCGTCAGGGCACTGGTCTCGATGCCCAACTCGATAAGCGTGAACAACTCCAGCCAGGGAAGCAGGAATACCAGAAAGCGCATGTAGGAGGTCTCCGTTGGGGAAATTATGGGGGCGCTGGTGCCAATTGCAAGGCGGGGCCGCGCCTTTGCCTGCCCCGTGGCCGGTGATAGACTCGCTCACATTCTCGTGTCTTTGCCCCCTTATGACCCCCAGGCAAATCGATATAGACCAGCGCATCTGGCAGGTGGTTATGCTGATCCCACCGGGCAAGGTGAGCACCTACGGCGATGTCGCCCGCATGGCTGGCCTGCCGGGGGCGGCCCGGCGCGTGGGCCGTGCCCTGCGGGGACTGCCCGGGGACACCCTGATTCCCTGGCACCGGGTGGTCAACGCCCAGGGCAGGATCGTGGTTCCCGGGGGTGACGACGCCCGCAGCGAGCAGCGGGCAAGACTGGAAAGCGAGGGTATTCATTTTGGCCGGGGGCCGGCGCTCAGCCTGCGCGAGTACCGCTGGCGGCCGGGATGACCACAATACGGGGACAGTTTTTTGATTGCTAAATCCACTGGTATACCGGCAACGCCGGCCCAGGACTGGGACAAGGTGGCTATCGAGGCGGCCGCCACCCTGGACCTGTACGGCAAGCAGCACCGCGGCTTCCTGGATGTCACCGTGCACAACGGCTCCGGCACGGCGCTGCAGGCCGGTGAGCTGGCCCTGTCCTACAAGGTACTGGATGCCAACGGCGAGCCGCTGGCGGTGGAAGGTGTGCGCACCCCGCTGGCGGCGGTTCCCGCGGGAACCCGGCTCACCCAGAAAATTGCCGTCATCATTCCCGGGGAAAATTTCGCGGACGTGGTCGCCATCCGCGTGGGCCTGGTCCGGGAGGGGCACTACTGGGTCGAGCAGCACAACCCGGCACATCCGGCGACCGTGCGGGTCAGCGCCAGGCAGGACCTGCCGCGAGCGGAGGCCCGCCTGGCCGCTGCCAGCCAGATCTGGCCCCAGCGCCAGGGCAACGGCCTGCGCTGGCCCTATGGCCCCATGATGGTAGCCGAGCGGCACCAACTGTTTTATATCCCGGTCGCCAAGTGCGCCTGCACCTCCCTGAAGTCCATGATGGTCAGGCTGGCGGGGATAACGCAGCCGGACATTGCCGTAGAACTGGGGGTACACCTGGTCACCGATCGCTTCAACACCGGGGTGCAACTCAAGGACCAGCCCATGGACCGGGCCCGGGCGATCCTCGCCTCCGACCAGTTCTTCAAGTTCAGCGTGATACGCGATCCCTTCGAACGCCTGGTAAGCGCCTACCTGGAAAAGTTTGTCTATAAACGCCACAGCGAACGCAACCTGCTGCATACCCGGCCGGTGATCACCGCGGTGCAGGGCCGCGCAGACATAGACCTGCAGCGCGGCATCAGCTTCGACGAATTGCTGGAATACATCCTGGGGCAGGACCCCTTCGAGCTGGACGCCCACTGGCGACCGCAGCATCTGTACTTCAAGGGCGTGCCCCATATCAGCCGGATCTTCCGCCTGGACAATATCGGCGAGTTGGAGAACTACCTGCTGGAACATCACGAGGTCAACGTCAGGCTGGGGCATGAGAACAGCACCGCCAAATCCGACCTGGCGGTGCCCGAGGCCCCCACCCTGGCGGCGGGGGACTTCGAGCAGCTGGCGGCCATCGACCCCGACTCATTTCTCAGTAGTCGGCACCTGGAAGCGATACGTGCGTATTACAGGGAGGATTTCGCGTTTTATGCGAGTACCAGTTGAGTGCCTGGTTGAGTGAATGCGACCCAAACTATCATTCCCTGTAGGGCCGAATTCATTCGGCCTGGCTTTCCGGCGATCGCACGGTGATGCACTGGCCGAATGAATTCGACCCTACAGGGGGGCGGATTTTGCAGGTCGGAAACCAGGCCGCTGGACGGGTTATATCTCCCAGAAATCCGCCGGTTTGCCGAAGGCCTCCAGAAAGCGCCTGGCATCCGGCGCCACCTGCTCGCGCACCATCGCCAGTGAGCGCGCATCCCACGCGATCGGCTTGTTGAAGGCGCGGCGCAGGCCCAGGGGAATCAGCAGCCGGTCCTGCTGCTCGGGATTCAGGCGGGCCAGCTTGAAACCCGACCAGGGTTTGCTGCGGATGTAACGCAGGATCCGGGTATCGTAGTATTTCGAGCTGCCCTCGTTGAGGCGCAGCGCGCGCTGCGCTCGGAAGCTGCTGTCCACCCCCAGGTGACGAAAGCATTTTTCCAGTTCGGGCTGGGGGTTGGCCTTCAGGTCCTCGAGGAATATCACCTGGATGGCGTCGCGCCCGAAGGCTTGCAGGTACTTGGAGATGCGCTCGAAAAACAGCGAGTCCTTGATCATCTGGGGAAACATCTGCAGGTTTTCAGCGAGGTCGTAGGGGGCGTTGAGGCCGAACTTCACGCCGCTGTGGTGCATCTCCCGATAGCTCGATTCAATGCGCCGCAGGGGGTTCCGGGCGATGAAAATGAAACGGCAATCGGGGTTGTTAGCGCGGATACGCGCTATGGAAATATCTTCCTTCTGGTAGCCGGAGTAATTGACGCTGCCCTCCCCCAGCAACTGCCCCGGCAGGGCCGGCGAAAAGTGCTGGATATAGTCCGCCTGCTTGGCCGGAAAATCATCAGAGCTGAAGTACCAGGGTTCCTTCAGCTCCGGGATATAGATACCGGGGTGCTGGGCCAGCAGGGCACAGAGGGTGGTGGTGCCGCACTTGCTGAAACCGGGAACCAGGAAATCGATCTTGATCATGCTTGGCAATGCCGCTTCATGCGATGAGTAGCCCTGTTAAAACTGCCAGAAATCCGCCGGTTTGCCGAACCGCTGAAGAAAGCGACGCGCATCCGGCACAACACTCTCGCGCACCATGATCCTGGCGCGCTCGTCCCATTGTACCGGCCCGGTAAATGCCCGGCGCAAACCCAGCGGCCTGAACAGGCTGTCCTGCTGTTCGCGGTTGAACCGGGCCAGGGTGGGCGCCAGCCACGGCCTGGCACGAAGGTAGCGCAGCAGCGCGGTGTCGTACAGCTTGGAGTCACCCTCGTTCAGCCGCGGCACCCGCGGCACCGCGAAACCGGGGTCCACCCCCAGGTGGCGAAAGCATTTTTCCAGCTCGACCCGGGGCTGCCGCCGCCAGTCCTCCAGGAACAGCACCAGGATAGCCTCGGGGCCAAAGGCCTGCAGATACCCCGAGATACGCTCGAAAAACATGGAGTCCCTGATCATCTGGGGGAACTGCTCCAGGCTGTCGGCAAGCCCGAAGGGCGCATTGAGCCCGAACATGACGCCGCTGTGGTGCATCTCGCGATAGCTGGATTCGATGCGCCGCAGGGGGTTCCTGGCCATGAAGATAAAACGGCAGTCCGGGTTGTGCTCCTGTATACGCGCTATGGAAACGCCTTCGTCCTCGTAGGTGCTGTAGCTCTGGCTGCCCTCCCCCAGCAGTTGGCCGGGCCGGGCCGCCGCGAAGTGCCGGGCGTAGCCGGGGGCGTGCGGCGTGTAGCGCCTGGAACTGAAATACCAGGGTTCCTTGAGTTCCGGCATGAAAAGTCCCGGATGTTGCGCCAGCAGGGCACACAGGGTAGTGGTACCGCACTTGCTGAAGCCCGGCACCAGGAAATCCACCCTGACCACGTTTCCGGCCAAGCTTCAGGCGGGCTTGCGCGCGACGATGGACTGCGACTTGGGCAGCAACTCATTGAGCGCGTTGCGGATCTTGTATCCCTGCGGATGCTGCTGCAACTCGCTCCACAGCCGGGTCCAGTGATCGGGAATCGGATGCGGGTTATCCAGGGGCAGGCCGGAGTCCGCTTCACAGGTGAGCCAGGCCAGCGGCCAGTAGACGGCCTCGAAGCAGCCCACGAAGCGCTGGCTTTCAATCACCAGGCCGGCCTCCTGCGCCAGCTGCCGGAAGTCAGCGGCGCTGAATATGCGAATATGGTTTGGCTCCTGGAAATACTGCGGGGGCGCCGTGGCCGCCACCAATTGCTCCGAGCGCGAATCCGGTACCGTGAGCAACAGCCGGGCGCCCGGCTTGGCCACCCGTATCAACTCGCCCAGGAAGGCGCGCGGGTCCGGTACGTGCTCCAGCACCTCGGTGCATATCACCAGGTCGCCGGTATTGTCCTGCAGGGGTATGGGATCACAGTCCGACAGAATCCCCTGCTGGGCCCGCGCCGGCGAGGCGGCGACCTTGGCGGCGGTTTTAGCCAGCGCCGCCTCGTTGCGATCGATAAAAATCACCTCGGCGCCCTGCCTGGCACAGAAATGAATAAATACGCCATCGCCGCAACCCACATCGATCACCGTATCGGCTGCGGTGATTTGCAGGCCGCCGGTCAACTCGCCGGTCTGGCTGTTCATCCAGCCGTCCAGTCCCCGGTCGCGCCAGCCGGTCGGGCCCGCCTTGGGCCTGCTGTCATCTGTCATAGATCTTCCAGAAATTCATGCGGGGGTGCCCGCGGTTTGCGACGCCGCCTGTGCGGCCACTCTCCGCGCTTCCATTCTTGCGGCTATGGCCACGCCGCGACGCCGCAGGGGCACTTCCAGGAAACGGTAGTTCAATTCACTCAGGCCCAACAATAATACCAGCGCGGTGACCAGGAATTCCCAGGTGTAGTCGCTGTTGAAGCGGGTGCCCGCGGGCGCCAGCCACAGCCAGAGTTCCCGGGTCAGGAAATAGCTTGGCATGTGGATAAGATACAAGGCATAGGAGCGGGTGCCCACCCACAGGAGCAGGGACCGCAGGAAACGGGGCCGGGCGAAATAGTCGCCGTCATAGGAGGCGATCAGCACCAGCAGGCCCGCCAGGCAGGTGACCAGCCCGTAATGGTATTCGATGATCACCAGTCCCTGGGAACCCACGCAGGCCAGGGCGCCAACCAGCAACAGGACGGTGGCCAGGGCCGCTGCGGGGTTGGCCAGGAAGCGGGGCTGGAACAGGGCATAGGAGGGCTGCCGCTGCCACAGCGCGATCAGCACGCCGAGGAACAGGGCATCGGTGCGCACCAGCGCAAGCAGCGCCGTTTCCCGCTGCAGGAACAGCTGGGGGACGACCAGAAGCGCCAGCACATAGGGCAGCCATTGTCGACTGACGAATACCAGCAGCGGCAGCAACAGGTAAAACTGCTCCTCCAGAGACAGGCTCCAGTAGACGAAGGCGGCCCCTGCAAACTGCTCGCCGAATACATGCGCGACATGGAAGTTGGCGATCTGCAAGGCGGCGGTGACGACCATGTCGACATTGTTGGCCACACTTCCCCAGGCGCCCGAGCGGTTTAAATAGACCGAGGCCAGCAGGATAAGCAACAGCCACATCCAGGCCGAGGGTAACAGCCGCCAGCCACGACGCACCCAGAAAACCAGCGTCACCGAGAAATAATCCTGCCGTCCGCCCGCTGCCTGCAGCCTGGGAACAAGGTCCCTGGCAATGACAAAGCCCGATATGGCGAAGAACAGGTCCACGCCGGTCCAGCCACCGAAGACGCTGTAAAAGCTTGCCAGCGCAGGGGTATTCCAGGCGAACAGGTTGAAGTGCATATGCTCGACGACCACCAGGATCACGGCAAAGGCACGCAGTATCTCAATGTCGTCAATACGTTTTTTCACAGCCGCTATTGTGCCTGAATGTCAGTGTCGGCGCGCCCCGCGCTGCCCGGGCGCGGCGACTTTGCCGGCCGCAGGGCCAGCACCAGCAACGCGCAGCAACTCAGCAGGCTGATCGCCAGGCCCAGCCGGAAGCTGAGCGGCTCGAACACCAGCTCAAGCAGGTGCTCTCCCGCCGGCAGGAAAATGGCCTTGCCCATCAGCTGGGCGCTGTATACCTCTACCCGGGCACCGTCCAGGTAGGCGTTCCAGCCCGGATAGTTGGCATCCGCCAGGTAAAACCAGACGGGGGTGGTGGTGTGGATTGCCAGCTCGTAGTGGTCGGAGCGGTCGCGAAACAGGCTCAGTTGCTGTTCACCGGCCGGCAGCTGTGCGCGCTGCGCCTCGACCGCGCCCCCGGGAGCCTCGATCACCAGCGCGTTGTCGGTCAGTCGCCCCAGGGTCGCAGCCGCCTCCTCGGCGGTACTGACAAAAATGGCCCGGTCGAAAAACTGGAAGCGCGGATGAACCGCCAGGTTCTCCACGATACGAACCTGCAATTCCTCATCGACAAAGGCGTTCTCAAAACCGGGCTCGGCGAAATGTCGGCCCACAGCGATGTACTTGATGGCGGCATAGTCCAGTAGCCGCAGGCCTGCGGGACTTTCCGAGGTGCCAGCGAGCTCGGTGTCAAGCAACCGTTCCGCCAGGACGTGGCGCTGCAATCCCAGCGCCAGATTCCCGGAAATGGAGGAAACACCCCACAGGGAGTTGGCCGCTGGATAACCTGCAAGCAGCATGGCCCGCAAGCCTTCCTCGACCCTTGGTGACTTGGGGTGCAGCAGCGCATAGAGCCTGACATAGGTACGATCGGCAAACTTGAATTCACGCAGATCGGATTCACCTTCCAGCGCCTGTATCGAGGCGGGCTTGGCAATAAGTGCCGTCGCGGCAAAGTCGAAAGAATCTATCCGGTAAAGCAGTATCTCCAGACTCAGCATGAGCACCGCTGCCAGCGGTAGCAGGCGCTGGTGATTGCGCACGAGGGCCAGGCCAGCCAGTACCAACCATGTTCCAGCTATGACGTACTGCCCGGGGAATACATGCTGCACGTGCAGGTAACACAACACTGCCAACCACAGCAGGGCCCAGGCTGCGAGCAGCAATACCATTGACCGGTGGGATCGCCAGTACCGCGACAGGCCGCCCGATAAAGGCTGCTGTCGCGCCAGGGCGTCCAGGCACATGCCACTCACCAGGGTAAAACCCACCAGTGCCACGAAAAGGTAGGTGAAACTGACCCGAAAATTGCGCAGCCCGGGAATCAGGTGCCAGTCATAGAGCAGCTGGAATACCGGGGTGCCCCCCCTGCCCAGGCCCAGCAGTAGCAGGACCAGGGTAGCGAGTAGGTGGCCATTCATCTGGGCAGTGCGTCGAAAAAATAAGAACAGGCTGAACACCATGCATACAAACAGGCTGCCTATGGCCGTGAAATAGATCGCTCCACTTCCAGCCCCCATATTCGGGTAGGCCTCCGGGTTGACAAAGGTGTACAGAAAGCCTCGCAGAAATGCCGTGGTGGTTGAACTGTCCTGGGGGATAATTCCGATGCCAGCACTGCGGTGGGACTCCCGGGCCAACTCGAGCAATGGCAACCACTGTACCGAGGACAATCCGATGGCCAGCGGCATCGCCACGCAAATAGTGGCCGCCAGCGGCTGGCGCCGTTGCCACAGACTCCTTCGCTCGGTTGGCTGCATTAACTGCACCAGGAGGTAAACCGTCAGGTATATCAGCACCCCGTGCACCAGCTGCGGATACCCCGACAGCACCATCAGGGCGATACTGGCCCCGAACAGGCATGCGCTGCGCAAATCGGCTCGCTGCAACCAGCTGTTCATGGCCCAGAATACCCAGGGAATCCAGGCCATGGTGCTGGCCATAGCCAGGTTATCGGCGCCGCGAATCCAAAGCGTGCTGAAGGCCAGCGCCAGGCTGGCGAAGGCGGCCGCCGCAGGTCGGCATCCGTAGCTGCGGCACAGGCCATAAGCCCCGCCGGCACCGAGCAACATGCACAGGAACTGGTTTATATTGTAGGCCGCCACCGGCGAGAGCAGCCAGGCCAGCAGCAGGTGCAGGGGGTTGGCGAAGCCGCCCTGCCCCTCCGCAAAGACGGGATGGCCGCCGTAGATACTGGTAGTCCAGAGCAGGCCAGTCTCGCCCCGCAGGGCGCTGGAGAGCATGTGCATCAGGGCGATGCCCACGGATACACCCTCGCCATGGATCTGGGTTTGCTGCTGGAACAGCACGGGGTAGTAGAACAACACTGGCATGGCGGCGATGAGCAACAGCCAGGGCCAGTTCCTGTGGGGTGAGCGGGTACCCATGCGCCTACCGGTAGGGTCGCAAAGCAAAGGCTTCGGACGTGGGCATACGCACTGGTATTGTTTGCGCTTTTCTTAACACCGCCCAGCCCGTAATATCGGCCTGTCCGCCATAAAAATAAACCGTGGTCATGAATACAACCCGGCGGACGCTGCTCATGTCCGGCCCGATGACGCCGAATACTACCACACTTGAATCCGGGTAAATCGCCAATGACTTCCAGGAACAGCGATATCGAGGTGCTGCGAGGCATCGCTGTCATCTACGTGGTGGTCTACCACGCCTACGGCAATCTCATTACCTGGCGGACCCCGGAGCTGAACCTCGCCTTCCGTTACTTTGGCGGCTGGTCGGGCGTTGACCTGTTTTTCGTGATCTCGGGATTTGTGATAGCGCGCAGCCTGGTGCCGAAACTTGAAAACTGCGCGGATCGACAACACTACTGGGTGACCAGCATCGCGTTCTGGATCAGGCGCTACTGGCGACTGCTGCCTTCCGCCTGGCTGTGGGTGGGGCTGGTATTGCTGGCCAGCCTGTTTTTCAACTCCTCCGGCGCTTTCGGTAGCTTCAAGGTCAATTTTGAAGGCGGCCTGAGCGCGATACTGCAGGTCGCCAACCTGCACCTGGCCGCGACTTTCGGGACGCCGGGGGGCGCCGGTGCCCTGTTTCACCTGTGGAGCCTGTCCCTGGAAGAACAGTTCTACCTGCTGCTGCCCATCGTCATCCTGGTGAGCGGGCGCTGGCTGCCCTATATACTGGGTACCGCCGTGCTGCTGCAACTGGCATCGACCCGCTCCGGACTGTACGAGATGATGCTGCGCACGGACGGCATACTGCTGGGGGTTTTGCTGGCGATGTTTTCCCGCAGCGCCAGTTACCGGCTGTTCGAGCCGGTCTTCCTGAAAAAGTCCCGGCTGCTGAAGACCGCAATAGTCGGCCTACTGCTGTTGTCCCTGGCGGTGGTCGGCAGCGAGCACCTGCAGATAATCGATCACCGGGTCTCGATGATCACGTTCATCTCCATTGCGCTGGTCTTCATCGCATCCTATGACGGCGATTACCTGCTGCCGAAAGGCCCGTTGAAAAGCCTGTTCATGTGGATAGGCTCGCGCTCCTACGCCATCTACCTGATCCATATCCCGGTGTTCTGCCTGACTCGCGAGATCTGGTTCCGGATCGGCCAGCCCGCCAGCCCCAGGTTCAACCCTGCCTACCTCGACCAACTGGTGCTGACCGCGCTGGCGCTGATCATCCTGCTCAGTGAGCTGAACTATCGCCTGGTGGAACAGCCACTGCGCCTCCGGGGCCGCGCTATCTCGCGGGCAATGGCCGGTGGCGAGGACGAAGACAACCCGCGGCAGGACGCCGTATTCCGCAACCGGCCCTGAACGGGCTCAACAGCCGTAGTCCCCGGCGGGTGGTCGCTGGTCGCGGAAGGGGTCGGTGAGATCATCGGAGTATTCCTCCATCAGCAACCTCTGCCTGGGCAGGAAATGGCGGCGGAAGAAGCGGCTGAAGCCTGCCAGTTGCTCACCCCAGGGGGTGAGCCTGACGCAGCCAGCATCGATTACAATCGTCCCGGACTCCCTCTGCTCTGTCAGGCGCACGGCCACCAGCCGATGCTCCCGCACATACTCCCGGGTGAAAACCTCCTCAAAACTCGCCAGCTGGATGCCGCCACCGCGCTGCGCCAGTTTCTCGAGAATATAAAAGGACAGCGAGCGGTCGATTACCGTGGGCACCGATATCGCCAGGGCGTAGCCGATCAGCACCCAGATGACGACCAGCTGGCATTTCTCGAATGGGTTGAACACCCCAAAAAAGCGCAGGCTGAAGAGGATAGCGGCCGTGACAAGGACCGCGACCAGCACATCCAGCAAGGCGCTGTAGAACACGACGTCGACCTGGAAATACCGCACGTGCAGCAGATACAGCGCTATCAGCACACCCAGGAACAAGGCAGTGGCAACTGCGGCGCGAACTATCTTCATCATTTGAACACCAGACGTTTGTTGAGCCAGTAACTCAGCAGGAACTGCATGCATGTCGCCAGTAAAAAGCCGATCCTGTAATCGAAGCCGTACAGGTCCGTCCAGGCCAGCAGCACCAGGCCGTGCAGGCAGGCTATCGCGGCGTACAACAGGAGGAAGCTGCGCGCCTGGTGAAACAGTGCCCCCTCATGGGCCCGGAACACGAAATAGCGGCTGCCGAGGAAGGACGAGGTAATACCGAACAGGGCCGCCACGACATTGGCCAGGCCCGCGGAAGGCATGGCAAAGACTTCCAGGTTCAGGGTCAGGACGCCGTAATGCACCGCGGTTGCAGTCAGGCCGTTGAGTATATAGCGCAGAAACTCCAACGGATCGAGGCTGTCAGTCAGCTTTGCCGGCACCGGTAATGCTTACCCTGTCGATGAAGGACTGGTAGTCCACCGCCGCGACCGTGCTGCCCTTGACCACGCCGGTGAGCATCAGTGTCATGAGCGTCAGGGTGCCCGTCTGCAGGAACACCAGCAACAGAATGCCCAGGGCGACGGAAAACCAGCCGGGGGTGGCAAAATTGAGCACCTTGAGGACGACGGCGGCAGCGCCACCCACCACGGACAAGGTGGCGATCAGCGCACAGGCCATGCCGACCCTGACCAGCACATCCTCCGCAAAGATCATCAGGCCCCTGAAACCGTGCAAGCCAGGCCCACAAAATTCATCTTGCTGCGCCCGGCATAGCGCGGCCCGCGATCCAGGGCACATTTTTCCACCCGCAGCCTGGAGATGAGCACGCAACCCGCCACGTGTATCCATAACTCCTGCATGGACACCAGGCGCTGCAGGGCCGGCCGTTTCAGGGCCATGAAGTTCCCGAAGCTGATGGCGTGGCCGGAAAGCAGCCGGAACAGCCACTTGTAGACCGCATAAAAGGCCCGGAAGCGGCGCGTTTCGACCCGGCTGCGCCGCTCGGCGACCACCACGTCCACAGTGTCCGGTTCCAGGACTCGCAGCAGGCTGGGGATGGAGGCCGGCAGATCCTCGCCGTCGGAATCCATGACCACCACCCGCTGGGCGTTGGGAAACTGGTCGGCCACATAGCTCAGGCCTATGGCTATCGCGCGCTGGTGACCGACATTGCGCCGCAGGGTAATAACCACCCCGTCCAGGTCCGCGGCTTCGATCAACTCCACATCCAGGGGTTCGCGCACGGAGCCATCGTCCACCGCGACCACGAAAACGTTACCGTCCAGCGACGAGGCGATCTCCCTGAACAACCGGGTGCATGCCTGGGCGTCCTCAAAAACAGGCGTCACGATGACGGTTGGGTGTTCAGTAGCAGCGCTCATGGTTCCTGTATATCAGATACGGGCAAATAACCAAGTTTTATCACCCCGGTTTGCGCGCCACGATACAGTGGGTACGCGGCAGTAACTGGTTGAGGGCAGAGCGGATCACCCCGCCTTCGGGGTGCTCCTGTAAAGCCTTCCACATCCGCGTCCAGTGGTCGGGGATGGGATGATCGTTGTCTATGGGCAGGGGCGCGTCATGACCGGCGGTCAGCCAGGAAAGCGCCAGGAACATGCCCCAGAAGGCGCCCATCCACTGCTCGCTCTCGATCTCCAGCCCCGCCTGCAGCAATAGTTCCCGCAACTGGCCCGCCGCGAACACGCGCACATGGTTGGGCGCCTGGAAGTATTCCGGGGGGGCGGTGGCGCCAATCAGTTTTTCGGAGCGGTAATCCGGTACCGAGATAACCAGTTGCCCCCCCGGCCTGGCGACCCTCACCAGTTCGGCGACAAACCGGGCGGGGTCGTCCACATGTTCCAGCACCTCGGTGCAGATCACCACGTCACCGATGCCGGCCTCCAGGTCTATGGGGTCGCAGTCGGACTGTATCGCCCGGTAGGCGTGGGCGGGCGAAGCCTTGACCTTGGCCTCGGTGGTGGCCAGGCGCGCCGCGTCGCGGTCGATGAAAATCACCTCCGCGCCCTGGTTGGCGCAGAAGTTGATATGGGCGCCGTCACCGCAGCCGACGTCGATAACCGTGTCAGTTGCCCTGATCTTCACCCCCTCGGTCAACTGGCCGGTCTGCACGTCAAGCCAACCGTCCAGCACCACTTCCCGCAGGCCGATATGGGACGCCCGGGGTCGCTTATCCTGTTGCATCATGCAGCCATTCTCCCATGCTGGTATTGTCAGCCGCCAAACCAGCGCCAGGGCCAGGGTCGCGGTCGCGCCGTGCGGCGCAGAAAGCTGGCCAGCCGGCGGGTCACCACCGCCGAGGCGTACTGGGCCTTTACCGTCGCCCTGGCCGCCTGCGCCATCGCCGCGTAGCGCTGCGGGTCGCTCTCCCGCACCGCGGCGCTGTCGACATAGGCCTGCCGCAGGGAGTCCCAGTCGATACGGTTGGAGAGCGTGCGGTAACACTCCCGCGGGTCATTGGGCCAGATATGGGGCTGGTGGCTGGAGCGCACCACGAAGGCGTTGTCGGCCCTTATATAGGTTTCCATGGCCGTGTGATCCGGCGATACCGCTGGTACGCCCTCGGCCATGAATTCCAGCAGCGGCAGGCACTGGCCCTCCGCTACCGAGGCGTTGACAAAGAAATCCGTCACCGCCACCAGGTCCTGCAATTGCTGCGCCGCCAGGTAACCGTGAATCGCCACCACCCGGCAGCGGAAGGGCGCCAGTTTCGCGAACAGCAGGAACAGGTCGCCGAGGAAAGTGGAGCGGTTGTGGTGCGACATTTTCAGCAGCAGGGTCTTGTCGGGATCATCGCGAAAGGCCCAGACAAAGGCGGTGACGATATCCAACCAGTTCTTGCGCCCGTCAGCGGGATTGAAGACCGAGGCGTAGACCGTGCCGCTCAGGGACAGGGTGGTCGTCACCGGCGCGCCCTGTCCGCTGTCGCTGTCGTTGCCTGCTGCCGGGCGGTCGCGCTCCGCTCCGGGACGCCGCAGGGACAGGCGGCGCAGTCCCAGCCCCAGGGTGCGGTGATCGCGGGCGCCGGGCTCAGGCTCCGCCGACAGGCCGGTGAAGTAGAGGTTGTTGACCGCCTCTGCGGGTGCGAAGCGCAGCACATGGGTGTGCAACTCGCGCTGCAATACCAGCTCGGCTGTCTCCTTGCCCAGATGCACCTGGATGGTCTTGCCCTGGTTGGCGCCATAGCCCACCAGTTCGATGGCGACCTCGACCTCGCCGCTCAGGCTCCACGGGAATATCACGCTGGGGCGGGCGGTCTTGGACCAGCTGCCCCAGTGTTCCTCGCCGTAAAACCCCACCAGGTACTGGCCGGAGGTTTCCGCTTTCGAGGAAAAGCCCCAGTCCACCGCGCGACCGTCCCAGCTGCCCTGCTCGTGACCCGCGCTGGCGGCCAGCGACAGTTTGGGGGTGACGCTTTCACTGTCTATGTCCAGGCACTGGGTATCGAATACCGTTGCGGACAGGCTCAGTTTGCGCGTTCCGCCATTCCCGCCGGCGGCGGTCGCCGTCTCCTCGCCCGCCAGCGGATCGACCGGGGCGGGAATCGTCACCACCCGCGGGCCACTGCCTACCTGGCGCCTGATCACCCGGGTGGCGTAGTCGGAAATGGTGATGACGTTGCCTATTTCCCGAATCGCCTTCACCCAGTTCTGCCAGGGTTCCGACGGGTCCCAGTCATCGCTGGGTATATTGTCGAACTCCCAGGCCAGCACGCACACCGTGGGACACTTCAGTCCCTTGGCAGTGCGATGCGGCGGGGTAAAGGACAGGAACACCGCGGCTTCACCCGCAGCTGCCGCCTCCTCGAACAGCTGGTCCACCTCGGTGGCGGGCTCGGTTACCTGACACACCTCACCCAGTTGCGACAGGCAGGGCAGGTACTTGTTGAGGATGAAATAATAGCTGTATTCCGGCTGGCCCAGGTTGCCCCCCACCGTGGCCGCCGTGGTTTCGGAGTAGACGATAATGCGCATCTCAGCCCTCCCCCTTTTCCTGCAGCCGGGCCAGGAACTCCCCGAAGCGGGCGCGGGCGACTTCCATGGAACAGAAGCGCTGCAGTGCGGTGATCGCGGCCTCCCCCATGCGCCGGTAGCGGCGGGGGGACCGCCTGCACAGCGCCTCGCTGTCCACGAAAGCCTGGTACAGGGTCTGCCAGTTGATGCGATGCCAGTAGGTCCGCAGCACCTGGCGCGGGTCGTGCGGCCAGTAGGCCAGTTCCGGTGAGGACTCCACCAGGAAGGCGTTGGCGCTGTCTATGTAGTCGAGCATGGCGGTATTGCGCGGGGCGATAGCCGGCACCCCCGCGGACATGAACTCCATCAGCGGCAGGCACTGACCCTCTCCGCGAGAGGCGTTGACAATGTAGTGGCTGTGCAGGATCAGCTGCCGGTACTGGTCATCCGTGAGGTAGCCGTGGATAAACACCAGCCGGCACTGGAAGGGATGCAGGCGCATGTAGAAGGTGAAGATATCCTCGAAGAACATGTCCAGGTCCTCGTTGGCTATCTTCACCAGCAGGGTCGCGCCCGGCCGGTCGCGCAGGGCGTAGACAAAGGCGGTGATGATGTCCTCCCAGTTCTTGCGCCCGTCGTTGGGGTTGAGAATCGTGGTGTACAGGATTTCGTCCCGCGCAGGTCGCGGCGACCGGGCGGCCCGGGCCTGCATGGCAGCGGGCGCCGCCTGCTCCTGCGGGGCATCCGCTACCGCCAGGCTGATGCGGGCGATACCCAGGCCGAACTCCCGGGCATCGGTCTCCTCCCCGCTGGAGCCGTGACCCAGGCCATCGAAACGCAGGAAACGGGTCGGGCCGATGGCCGGCAGCTGCAATTCGTAAACCGCCGTGTCCTTGTCCAGGGTGAGGGTCTTGCGGCTGCCCCCCAGCCACAGTTCTATCTCGCGCCCATGGTTGTGCAGCAGGTGAAACAACTCGATGCGCAGGGTGATATCGCCGGCGATGGCTCGCGGCAGGTGCACGGTGCAGCGCGAGGCGGCGGTCCAGCAACCGGCCGTCTCGGGGGGATTGAAGCCCTCCAGGGCCAGCTCATCCGCGGCGAACTCCAGCAGCTGGGATGACTGCAACAGGGGCGGATTATCCAGGCGCCTGATCTTCAGTGACGCGAGGCCGAAGCCGATGTCCCGGGGGTCGTCCATCCCCACCGCCCGCTTTTCCACACCGTTGAAGGCCAGGAAGGTGGCGGGCACAGCGACATGCATCTGCAGCCTATGGGTCTCCAGGCTGTCGGTCAGCAGCAGGTGGGCGGTGCAGTCGCCCAACTCTATACCCAGCGGCTGGTCGATATTGTGGGCGTAACCGCGCAGGCTGATCTCGATTTCCACGTCGCCACTGACGGCCGCATCCAGCATCAACCAGGGATAGCCGGAGCGGGACCAGACACCCCAGGGCTCGGCATCATTGAATCCCACCAGGGTGGGGCAGGGCTCTCCCCGCGCGAAGGAGTAGGCCAGCGGCTCGCCGTCCCAGGGCTGGGCCAGCAGCCGCGCCTGCTCTCCCTCGCTGCCGGTTTTGGGGCGCACGGCGGTGTTGCTGATGTCGTAGCTGTGACTGTCGATCACCTTGCAGGCCAGTTCCAGCCCCTGCAGGCCGCGCGGAGGGGCCTGCTTGCGCTGCGCCCGCAAGGGGCCGCAAGCATCCCACAGCGGCGCGGGAATGCAGGCGATATCGTAGTCCTGCCCCAATTGCTCGCGCACCACTTCGGCCGCGTAGCTGGAGTGGGTGATAGCCCTGCCGGTGGCCCGCAGGTCCGCCACCCAGTTGTCGGCGGGGTTGCGGAAAGCCTCGTAGGGAATGGTGCTGTACTCCCAGGCGAATACCGGAACCACGGGACAGGCTCGCGGCCCGACAGCCTTGTCGGGCGGGGTAAAGGCCAGGTATACCAGGCCCTGCTGCGGGGCGCTCACGGCTTCATCGCCGGGTGGTTCCGGCAACAGCTCGACCTCGCCAAACTCCTGCAGCAGCGGCAGGAAGCGCTGCATCACAAAATAGTAACTGTAATCAGCCGTGCCCAGGCTGGTGGCGATGTTGTCGCGGTTCAGCGGGCAGTAGACCAGGAATTTCATTGCAGCAGTAACCTCGCCATTGTGTCCGCGGAGTCATCCCAGCTATAGCGTTGCGCTTCCGCCGGCGCCAGTCCCGCCAGTGCCGCGCGCAGCGCGCCATCGCCGCCAAGCCGCGTCATGGCCCGGCAGATATCGGCCTCCGACAGCGGGTCCACCAGCAGGCAGGCGGCGCCCCCCACTTCCTCCATGGCAGAGTTTCGGGAGACGATGGCCGGCACTCCCAGCGACAGCGCCTCGACTACCGGCAGGCCGAAACCCTCGTACAGGGAGGGCATCAACAGCGCGTGGGCGCCGCGATACAGTTCCCGCAGCTGGTCACTGTCCACCTTGCCCACCAGCTGCACCCGCGAGGACAGGCCCAGCTCCCGCACCAGCGCGCCGATATCCTGTTTGCCCCAGCCGGCGCCCCCGGCGATCCTGAGCTGGCGCGCGGCGGGGTTTTCGCTCACATAGCGTCCGTAGGCCCGCAGCAGGCGCGGCAGGTTCTTGCGCGGCTCCAGGGTGCCCACGAACAGGAAATAGCCGCTGTCCGCCGCCTGGGCCGGCTCACCGTCCCCTGCATCGGCCAGCATGCTGGCGCCGGGCACCAGGGTCACCTTGTGGGCCCACTGGGGAAAATACTTTTGCAACTGCCCCCTGGTGAACTCCGACACCACCGCGATCACATCCGCGCGCGCCAGGGCCCTGGGCGTCATGAAATCCTCTACCTGGCGGCCGGGAAAGCGCATGGTATCACCGTACTCCTTCCAGACCAGGTCGTGCATGGTCAGCACGGTCCGGATCGGGGCCGGCAGCATGGGCGGCAACTGGTGCCTGGGGCCCCACAGGGCCTGCACCCGGTCGCGCCTGGCCCAGTAGGGGAACAGCAACTGCCCCAGCTGGCTGCCGCGCATCGCCGCGGGCAAACCGGCGCTGCGGTGGTGTACGTTGGGCAGGTCGAAGGGGCTGCGGTCGTAGTGCTGGTGGGCGTACAGAAACCACTGCCCACCCATGCGGCAGAGGCGGTATAGCAATTCATGGGTATAGCGACCGATCCCGGTGCCCGGGTAGCACAGGGGCCGCGCGTCCACGGCGATACGCGCTTCGCTCATGCCGCCAGCTCCGCAAACACCTCTGCCAGCTGGCGGGCACTGCGCTGCCAGGTGAAGGTGGCGGCCCGCACCAGACCACGCTCCGCGGCCGCGCTGCGCCAGGCGGGGTCCTCCAGGGCTTTTTGCAGGCTCGCCAGTATCGCCGCATCGTCGTGGGGATCCGCCTGCTCCGCACTGCCCGCGCACAATTCATCCAGGGCGGAGCCGCTGGCACAGATCACCGGCACGCCGCTGGCCATGGCCTCCAGCACCGGCAGTCCAAAACCCTCGTAGAAGGACAGGTAACAGAAAGCCGCGGCACCGGCGTACAGCGCGGGCAGGTCCGGCTCGGGCACATAGTCCAGGTAGATGAGCTCACCGGCGCCGCGCAGTTGTTCAACCTGCGCCATCAACGGCCCGCTGTTCCAGCCGTAGGCGCCGGCGATAACCAGCGGGTACTGCCGCCGCTGTGCGGGGTCCAGCCCCTGGTGGGCACGCAGCAGGGCCGCGAGGTTCTTGCGCGGCTCTATGGTGCCCACGCTCAGCAGGTAGGCGCCGGCCCGCAGGCCATAGCGGGCCATCACGGCCTGCAGGTCCCCCGCCGGCCGCGGCCTGAAAGCCGCGTCCACGCCCAGGGGCACAGCGGTCACCCGGTCGGCGGGCAACTGGAACAACTGCAGCAGCTCGCCGCGCACGAAGGCGGAGTCGGTGACCAGGTGATCGGCGCGCTCTATGGAGTGGGCGATCTGGTCCCGCAGGTAGTTGACCCGGTCGCGGGGATGAAACTGGGGAAAGTGAAACACCGACAGGTCGTGCAGGGTAACCACCGCCCTGCCCTCCACGGGGGGCAGGCTGAAATTGGGGGAGTGGAACAGGTAGTCCCGGTAGTCGTGCAGGCTCGCCGCCAGCGCCCTGGCCCTGCGCCTGCGGTAGGGTCCCAGCAGCAGTTTGTAGGGTAGCAGTGGCTTGAGCCACTGGCGGAAACGGCTGGCCGGCGCTGGCGGCTGGATCGCGGCGGGATCAAAATCGGCCTGCACCCGGTCCCCGGCCAGGTAGACCACCTCCTCCACCCCCGGGCAACGGGGCAGTTGCCCCGCGAGTTCCAGGGTATATCTGCCGATGCCGGACAGTGGCAGGCTGACAGCGGAGACGTCGAGCAGGATTTTCACGCGCCGGTCTGGTTGCGGTACATCCACTCCAGCGTCGCCGCCAGCGGAATATGCTCGATATCGCCTATGGCCTCGCACAGGCGCCTGTTGGAACCGGCCAACCGCCGCACCTCATTGGCGCGCACGAAGGCCGGGTTGATATCCACCTGGATCTCGTACCCCGCTATCCGCGCCAGCATGCCCAGCACGTCCTCGATGGAGTGGGTCTCCCCGGAACAGACGTTGTAGACCTCGCCGGGCACTCCGGCGGCCAGCAGCCGGGCATAGGCATTGGCCACCATGCGCACGTCGGAAAAATCCCGGTAGACGTCGATGTTGCCGAGCTCGACCCGCGCCTCGCGGCGGGCGAAATGGTCCACCAGCTTGGGCAGCAGGAAGGATTTCGACTGGCCCACGCCGGTGTAGTTGAAGGGGCGGGCAATCACAATGGGCAACGCCTCGCGCCAGTGCCGGGACATAAGCTCCATGGCGTACTTGCTCACCGCGTAATCATTGGCGGGCTGTGCCGGGCAGTTTTCGTCCAGCAGGGTCACGGCGGCGTTGCCGTAGACATTCGCACTGCTGGCCAACAGCACTTTCTCCGCGCGGCGCTCACAGGCCGCCAGGGCGGCCAGCAGGTTGCGGGTGCCGACGATATTGCTGGTATAGATATCGCTGGCATCGCCGTGGGCGACGAAGGCAATCGCCGCCAGGTGGACCACCACCTGCGGCTGGATCGTCTTCACAATACCGGCGAGCCCCACCAGGTCGCGCAGGTCGACTCGGTGAAAGCGCGGCGCGCTGGACTCGCCCTGCCCCAGGCCGTGTACCTCGTAGCCCAGCGCCTCCAGCTCCAGTGCCAGATAGCGCCCCGTGAAACCGGACAGGCCTGTGACCAGCGCCGTGGCGGCCATACCTAGAAAGACACCCCGCGTTCGACCCTGGCCAGGTCGGCCTTCACCATCATGTCGCACAATTCCTCGAGGGTCACCACGGGCTCCCAGCCCAGTTCCCGGCGCGCCTTGGCGGGGTCGCCGATCAGCAGGTCCACCTCCGCGGGGCGGTAGAATGCCGGGTTCACCGCGACGATTTCCTTGCCCGTCTGCGCGCACAGGCCGCGCTCGCGCTCCGCGGCCCCCTCCCAGCGCAGGGTCCTGCCCACGGCCCTGAAGGCCATCTCCACAAAATCCCGCACGCTCTCGGTGCGGTTGGTGGCCAGCACATAGGTATCGGGCTGCTCCTGCTGCAACATGCGCCACATGCCGTCGACATAGTCGCCGGCAAATCCCCAGTCGCGCTTGGCATCCAGGTTGCCCAGTTGCAGGGTATCCAGCAGGCCCAGCTCGATACGGGCTACCGCATCGGTGATCTTGCGGGTGACGAACTCGCGCCCCCGCAGCGGCGACTCGTGGTTGAACAGGATGCCGCTGCAGCCAAAGATATTGTAGGACTCGCGGTAATTGACCGTCATCCAGTGGGCGTACAGCTTGGCGACCCCGTAGGGACTGCGGGGATAGAAGGGCGTGCTCTCATCCTGGGGCACCGCCTGCACCATGCCGAACATCTCCGAGGTGGAGGCCTGGTAAAAGCGGATGCCGGGGTTCACGATGCGGATGGCTTCCAGCAGGTGCACCGCGCCGATCCCGGTGATTGCCGCGGTGGTGGCGGGCTGGTCGAAGGACACGCCCACGAAACTCTGGGCCGCGAGGTTGAACACCTCGTCGGCTTTACTGCGCTCCAGCAAACGGATCGCGGCACCGGGATCGGTCAGGTCGTAGTCCACCAGTTCCAGGTTCTCGTGGCCGAGTACGCCCACCTCCTCCAGCCGCCAGTGATTGACCGAACTGGTGCGGCGTGTGGCGCCCCATACCCGGTACCCCTTGTCCAGCAGCAGCCTGGCCAGATAAGCGCCATCCTGCCCGGAGATACCGGTGACTACAGCATTCTTCATTGGTTTATTCCTGTATCAGGCCCGCTCCGGCAGGAAGGTGGCGACCGCGGTCTCCAGCGCATCCCGGAACAGGCGTGTATCGGTTTCGTTTTCGCACATGGAGGCGACCATGGGGACCAGCTCCCGCTCCAGTGTCCTGTATGCCAGGCGGCCGTCACTGAGACGGGCGGCGAAAGCAAGCAACTCGCGAGCGTAATACTCCGGGCTGTGCGCCTCCCGCAAGCGCGCCTGGCCCTGCAGGCCCACCTGCCGGTACTTGTCCCGGGAGGCCAGTGCGTCCTCCAGCAGGGCCCGCAAATCCCCGGCCTCGTTGCCCACCGAGATTCTGCAGACAGTGTCCGCGGGCAGCTCGGCGTACCAGCCCACATCGCTGACCAGCGTGGGCAGGGCGGCGGTCCAGTAGCGCAATTGGCTGGCGGAGGCCTCGCCCATCGTTGGCCAGCGCAAGTTTATAGCGAAGTCGGCGCTTTGTAACGCCCGCTCCAGTTCGGCATCGCTGACATAGCCGTTGATGCGGATGTATTGCTCGACCCCGAACTGGCCGGCGTGCTGCAACAATTGCCGGCTGCTGCTGATATTCCCGTACAGATCCAGGGTAATGCGCTGGGGGGACGGCAGCGAGCCCCAGGCCTGGAGAAATTCCACCAGGCGACGATTGGGCCCCACGTGACCGCAAAAAACAAAGCGCAGGGGGTCGGATGCCGCGACTGGGTCAGGCCTCTCACCCGGCGGGGGGGCGGGCAGGTTGAGGCGCAGCAGGGGGGTTCCCGGCGCCAGCTGGCGCTGCAGGGCCTCCAGGGCGTAGCGCGAGTGCACCAGCACCCCCAGGGCACCGGCCACGAAGGGCTGGAACAGCGGGTAGTTGGCGACCATTTCATTGTAATCGGCCAGCGACTTCTCACTGCGATTGACCAGGGCGCGCACCTCGTCCCCGTACTGGCGGCACATCATGTCCTTCCACAATTCGGGGCGCTCCAGCTGGTGCGAGAGATGCCGCGCGAGGTCGACCAGGCTCAGGTCGTGCAACACCACCAGCCCCGGCTCCTGCAGCGAGCGCTGGTAGATGGACAGGTGCAAGGGGTTGTTGCCGATATGGTAGACAGGCAGGGCGGCCACGCCGGCAGCGGCCATCTGCATTACCGGCGCGGTCCCGTCAGCACCGTCCTCCACGGCCAACACCTCGGCGAACTGCCGCAGGTAGGGCAGCAATTGCTCGCTGTAGCGGGCAATCTCGCTGGCGGCGGGGTCAAGCGGTGAATACCAGCCGATTTTCATGCGCGCAGCAGGCTCTGCAGGATCTTGTCCCAGGACAGGTCTATGGTGTCGATGCGCTTGCGGGCCGCCGCGCCCAGGCGCTCGGCCTCCTGGCGGTCGTTCCACACCCGGCTGATCGCCAGGGCCAGGGCGCGGGGGTCGGCGGGAACCGTAAGGCCACACTGCTCATGCACCACGAATTCGGTGGCGCCGCCGGCATCGTCCAGGGTCAGGACCGCCTTGGAGGACAACATGGCCTCGGGCGTGACATAGCCGTAGTCTTCGTCCACCGGGGTGAAAATCACCATCAGCGCCCCGGCGTAGAGGTCAAACTTCTCTTCCTCCGGGATCCTGCCCCGCCACTCCACCTTGGCCTCCACCCCCAACTCCCGGACGCGGCTCTTGAGCTTGTCCAGGTACTGGGGACTGTCGGGCTCGCCGGCGAACACGACTTTCACCGGCTCGGGGACATGCGCCAGGGCCTCGATCACCAACTCCTGGCGCTTGATCGGGGTGATGCGGCTGGGAAAGAAAAAGTAATCGCCGTAGCCGTCTACCCGGAAACGCTCCATGGAGCGCGGCGGGGGATACAGCACCTCGGAGTCGATGCGGTTGTACTGTTTGAGCCTGCCGGTGACATTGCGGGATATAGTACAGACATTGCGGCAGGCCTGTATCGCCGCGGTATCCTCCCGGCGAATGAGGTCGCGCAGGGCCAGCCCATCGGGCATGGCGGCCAGGTCTGACAGGCTGGAATCCCACAGGTCGTAGGCGCCCCGGTGCTGGTGCAGTATCCACAGCGACATGGCGGGATGGGGTATCAGCCACATGGGAAATTTCAGGGCGATCACCCGGTCGATGTTCACGCCGTTGAAATTGCTCACGTCCATCAGCTTGCTGGCCAGGATGGTATTGGCCAGGGTCTGCTGCGGATACCACTTGAAGGGCAGCGTCAGGATTTCCGCCCGGTGTCCCGCCAGGCGCAGCTGCGCCTGCAGGTCCTCGGCCAGTACCTCGGCGCCGCCGTAGCAGAACGGCACCTGGGTATTGAGTATCAGTACATTCATACGGTCGTCACTGGCTTGTCTGTCCTCACCTGTCCAGGTGGCGCACGATGTTCGCCAACTGCTCGTTCTGGAAGTCCACTATGGCGCGATCCCGGTCGTCCAGCGCATTCTTGTGCATGGTAATAAGCCCGCGCAGTTCCTCTATATCGCGCTGCATGCGCGGCAGGTAGACCAGTGCCCGCAGGTAGCGCGGCAGCACGCCCAGCACCGGTATGCGACAGGCCCGCTCTATGGCGAAAGCCCGCAGCAAACCCCTGACCTGGGTCCCGTGCTGTTTCCCCTCGGGGCCATAGCGCAGCCTGAACAGCAGCTCCAGGCGCGTCATCTCGCCACTTTGCAGCTTTTGCAGCCTGCCGGTAAGGCCCTCGACATCGGCGTCGCGCTTGAGCAGCACCAGGTAGGCGTTCTGCACGAACTGGCGGTCGTAATGGGCCAGCAACTCCCCCACCGACCAGCGCTGCCGCTGGTAGTCCCGCCCTATCGTGCCGCCCCCGGGAGGCAGTTGCAGCGGAGTGAATCGCAAGCCCCCCAGGCGCGGGGTATCGCTGCGTTCGTAACGGTTCTGGTGGATACGCTGCCTGATCAGCGCTTCCAGGCGATCGGCCGGGCCAGTCATGCGGGCGTCTCCTCCAGCGGGTTGTCTGCGCAGCGATTGTACAACTTGAAGTCCCTGGGGTAATACGCCCTGATCAGCTGGTACAGCGGCGCGTCCACGAGTTCGCCCAGCCACAGCGCGGCATCGGCCGGCAGCTCCCCGGCGGGGGTATCCGCATGGGCCACGCTGGCAGGGGCCGGGCCCTGGAAGGGGGGGCACAGTTCGGCGGCGTCCCGCGGCCGCTCGATATGCACACTCAACCCACACTGCCGCGCCAGGTCCCGCTCCAGCAGCGCCAGCTGGTCGGGACGGTACAGCCGATCACAGGTATCGGGCCAGGGCAGGCAGCGACTCTGGCGCTGCCACAGGGGGTGCGCGTACCTGCCAGTAGCCAGGGTGGTGACAAACTGGCGAAAGCTGATTCCCAGGGCACAATCCGGCTCTGCCCTGCCCTGGGCGGCGGCCAGCAATTCATACAGGCGCGGCCAGCGGGGCAGCTGTTCGCGCAGGGTCACAAAGCGGCTGCGGTAGATCTCCACCAGCCGCGCCACCGGCTCGTAGACGATGGCAAACCGGAAGTAATCATCCGCTGCGGCAATTTTTTCTACTTCTGCGGGGCTGCGATCGCCCAGCACCAGGCCGGTGATGTACTCCCCGACCACCCGGTCGATCCCGAGGAGCCGCAGCGCATCCTGGTGCGCCACCTGGGAAAGCTCCAGCATCATGCGCTTTATGCCCGCATCCGCCCAACCCGGCGAGGGCATGTATACCAGGCGGGCGGGCTCGGCCACCAGCATGCGGCTGAGGGGCCAGGGCAGGTCATCCCGCTCGCGCGGCGGCCACAGCTCGGGTGCGTCCTCCCACTGCCAGTTGTGCACCCGGCGCAGCCCGGGGCGCACGGGCAGGGCCCGCAGGCGCCTGCGTCGCCGGCGCCGGTCACCAATAGCCAGCCACAGGCCCCGCTGTTCACCGGTCACCCACCGCACCAGTTTCTCATCCTCAGTGTTCAGTTCCGCGATCCGGCCTACCAGGGCGGCGTCTTGCAGAAAACTGCGGGCGTAGTCGTCGCGGCTGCGATTGGCCTGCAGCGGCGGCGCCTCCGCCCAGTCCAGCAGCTCGGCCAGTTGGGCGTGGAACAGCCCGTGGGCCGCCACGCTGCCGACCATGAAGTCGTGGCCCTGCAGGCTCTTCTGCACGCTGGCGAAGGTGGCGCGACCGCGACTCAGGTAGCGGCACTGGAAGTTGGTGATTTCGCGGCGAAAGGGGCGGCAGTTGCGAATGGAAGCGGCCATGGAATCCGGGTCCAGGCCGCGCCGGCCCCACTCGCTGATATGCGCCTCCCGGATCCTGCGCTCGCGCTCCGAGTTCGCCAGTTCCGGGCGGGTGTAGTAAACGAACAGCGAGATTGCCCGCTCCACCGGGTCGCGCACCAGGGCGCAGTACAGCGGGTCCAGGCCGCGGGGGTAGAAGGCCAGGTGCTTGTGACCGCCGACAATGGGTCGGCCGGCGATCGCGGCGGCGGGATAGCGACGCACGTCGGGGTCGCAATCCCTGCCAATCCAGAACACGTTGTCCCGCCCGTAGTGCTCGTTAAACATGGTCTGCTGGCTGGTCCCGGCGGTTTTCGGGATATGCAGGAATACCAGCTCGGGACTGTCCATGTCAGGCGGAGGCCTCGCTGGGCTGGGCGCCGAGGATGCGATGGTAGGCGTCGGCGTAGCGCTCACCCATACGGCGACCGGTGAACAGCTCCTCATAGCGCAGCCTGGCCCTTGCGCCCATGCGCCGCGCCTTCTCCGCATCCCCGTACAGTTCATCCATTGCCTCGCGCAGCGCCCGGCTGTTGCCAGGCGGCACCACCAGGCCGGTATCATCGTGGATGTTGACGTGACTGGTACCGGAACCCACCTCCGCGGAAATAAGCGGCCGGGAGCTCATGGCCCCCTCCAGCAGGGTGACGCCGAAGGCCTCGGAGCGCAGGTAGGAGGGGAACACCACCGCCCGGCACAGGCGAAACAGGGCCATTTTCTCGCGGTCGGAAACAAAGCCCGCGAAAATGACATTGTCCAGGCCCAGGCGCATGGCCTGGCGACGCAATTCCGTCTCCACCGGGCCGCTGCCGACGATGACGACCTTGTAGGCGGCGCCCTGCATCGCATCCAGCAGGATATGCAGCCCCTTGTAGTAACGCAGCACGCCGACAAACAGGAAAAAGTCCTCGCCGTAGCGCTCCCGGACCCGGACCAGGTCCCGGTTCTGCTCGTTCAGGGGCGGATAGGAGGGCTCGTCAAGGCCGATGGGGATCACTTCCACCTTGTCCGCATACCCGGCCAGCACCTCGCTGGTGGCGAAGTAATTGGGCGAGGTCGCGACGATCATATCCATCGCGTCCAGGTAGCGGGTCATCAGCGGCCGGTACACCGACAGCAGGAACTGTTGCCTGACGATGTCCGAGTGGTAGGTCAATATGGCGGGCCGCTGCCGGCCCACCATCAGGTACATCAGGTCAGAGAAGGGCCAGGGATAGTGGTAGTGGACGATATCGGCCCACTTGACCTCCCTGGCAAAGCGCCGCATGCCGGTAAGGGCGAAACCGCAGGAGGCGATCTCGAATGTCTTGCGCACCCTGATCACGTCCGCCTCCACCCGGGGCAGGGTGTGGGGGAAGGGTTCGTCGCTGAGGGTGAACACCCTGCTCTGGACCCCGTGGCTGCCCGAGGCCAGACAGATCTGGCGTATCACCTCCTCCAGCCCGCCCTGGGAATCGGGAAAATACGTCCTGTAAACGTGAAGAACCTTCACCAGCCCCTGCTCTTGTTATAGGTTTGAACCGCATCAGCCCGTTGCACTACCGCCGGCTGTGCCTGTGGCGCGCAGTTTACCAGCGAACAGCCTGCCATGCCGGCATTCGCCGAGAAATTATCGCCCGTCCTCACTGCGCCAGGGTGCCACCCAGATCAGCAGCACCATACCCGGCAGGGCGATCAGCGCGCAAAACAGGAAAAAGTTGACCCAGCCGACCTGCTCCACGATCACCCCGGTACTGGCATTGGCAAAGGTGCGCGGCAGCGCCGCCAGGGCCGTGAACAGGGCGAACTGGGTGGCGGCGTAGGTCTTGCTGGTCTCCCTGGCGATAAACGCGGTAAAGGCGGCGGTACCCATACCCACGCCCAGATACTCAAAGCTGATCACCACCGCCAGCATCCACAGCACGTCGCCATGGCTGGCGAGCACCGCGAAGCCCAGGATGCTCACCACCTGCACCACGCCAAACAGCCACAGGGAGCGGTTGATTCCCAGCCGAACCATTAACAGGCCTCCCAGCAGGCCACCGAAAATCGCCGGCCACAGGGCCGCGTGCTTGGCCACCAGGCCGATCTGGGTCTTGCTGAAGCCCATGTCCAGGTAGAACGGCGTGGCCAGGGCGGTGGCCATGTTGTCACCGATCTTGTAGAAAAACATGAAGCCCAGCACCAGCAGCAGCCCGGACCAGCCCCGCCGCGACAGGTATTCGGCGAAGGGCGCGATAACCGCCTCGCGCAGGCCGGTGCCGGTGGGCAGCTCGGATTCCGGCTCGCTCACCAGCAGGGTCATGGCGATACCCACCGCCATGAACGCGCCCGTTATCCAGAACACGCTGGACCAGGGCAGGATATCCGCCAGGATCAGGGACAGGGAACCCGGCACCAGGCTGGAAACCCGGTAGGCCTGCACGTGCACGGCATTGCCCAGGCCCAGTTCCTGGTCGGGGAGAATCTCCCGCCGGAAGGCATCCAGGGCCACATCCTGGCTGGCACTGAAAAATGCCACCGCCACCGCCAGCCAGGCGATCAGCCAGGTGGACTGGGCGGGCTGGTACATGCCCAGCACGCCTATGCAAAACAGCAGGGCCAACTGGCAGACCAGCATCCAGCCCCGGCGCCGGCCCAGGAACGGGGGTATCCAGCGATCCATCAGCGGCGCCCAGACAAATTTCCAGGTGTAGGGAATACCCACCAGGGCGAACAGGCCGATCTCAGTGAGGGAGACACCGCCCTCCTTCAGCCAGGCGGGCACCAGCTGGAACAGCACGTACAGCGGCATGCCCGAGGAAAAGCCGGTGAAGATACAGATCAGCATGCGCCGGTTGAATACGGCGTCGCGCCAGGGGTGGCCGGAAGTACTCACCTGTAGCTACTGTCGCAGCGGGCCGCGCGGGGCAAACCTATAACCATTGGCCGAGCGTCTCCCGGCGGGCCACGCCGAACTCTTCCCACAGGTCCTGTTCCGCCAGCATCAACAGCATGGCCCGGGCGAACAGGCTGCGGTGCCGCTCCAGCCCGGGGCGGTCGAAATAGTCGTACAGCTGCAGCAGGAACTGCAGCACGGCCTGGGGATCCGTCTGGTAGACGGCGATTTTTTCCGGTGGCGGGATGGGCTCGGCAAACAGGGCCTCCCCTTCCAGGTAGTCCCGGGACAGGTGTTTGTTCACCTGTATCCAGTGCAAACGGTAGTCGCGGTAGAGGCCCCGATGCACATACATGCAGTGCTCTCCATGCGCCTCCGGGCAGGCCGCCAGCAGCAGGGCCAGCACGTTCTCGTTTTCACCCTTGTCATAGCCGACCCGGTTAAGGCAGCGCTTGATATACAACTGGTTGGGCCCGAGGCTCTCATTCACGCTGAGCTCGCCACTGCTGGCCAGCTCTATCCCGGTCAGGGCACAAAAATCCTGCACGATATCACCGCCCACCCAGCGCCCGGACTCGTAGGGACGGATCAGTATATTGTCCCGCCCCACCGCGTCGCCCCAGATTCCCAACAGCTCGTCGTAGTGGTGGCGAAACAGCTGGTGCGTCTGGTAGAACTGGTAGGCGCTGAAAGCCCACTGCCTGGCGCCCTTGACGTCCTGGTTGTAGAACGAGCTGTACAACTGGTCCTGGCGGCGCAGGTAGACCACGACCTTGAGTTCGTGCCCGCTGAGACGGTGGCGGATGTCAGCCAGCATGTCCTCCAGCTTCTGGGTCTGGCCAAAGAACAGCTCGGAGCTCAGGATGATCTTGTCCACCTGCCCTTCGTGCTGCCCGATTTCCCGCTGCAGGTCATCCCAGGCCGCGCCGCGGGTGCGTTCGCCATACCAAAGGTCCGCCATGCTGTGGCCCTGATAAGCCTGTATCAGGTCGCAGACCAGGGTGTGGTGGGCATCGCCGTGGCGCAGCAACTTCGGGTACAGCACGCCCTGGCGCAGCAGGCGCTTGTAGTTTTTCGCCAGCACACGCTGCAGGGTCGAGGTGGCCGTTTTCGGGGCACCGATGTGAAGGTAAACCGTCGCCATATTAGTCCGGAGGCCACAGGGCCCCGCTTCACTCCTTGTGAACGATGTCGTGCATGGGGCGCGAGGACAGTCGTCGCTTGAAAGACTGCTTCAGGCCAAAGGGTATCAGGGCGACACAGCGGGCCACCAGCGGTGAGCGACTGAGCTGCCAGATGCGGCGCAGCAGGCGCTCGGAGCGCGACAGTCCGGCCCGGGAGGCGCGGTAGTTGTCGACCAGCGCATCCAGTATGGCCCTGTCCAGAACAGTGCTGTTGGCGACCACCGGCCGCAGGTAGTCACCCTGGTAGAAGGCCGGGTCCTGCTCATCCACAGGCGTTGCCGGGCGGTCCTGTGCGGCCCCCGAGGGCAGGTCGCGCCGCTCCAGCACGGCCTGCCAGAAGGCCAGCAGGTCGGCCGGGGACGTGTCCCAGGGCAGCACCACGCTGGCGACGCGCTCTGCCACCCGCTCGGGAAAAGCCCCGATATCCGGCACCACCACCGGCAGGCCGCAGTGCAGGGCGATGCTGAGCGTATAGCTGTAAGTCTCGGGCCACTGGGCCGGGTACCAGACCACGTCCGGGGCGATATCCTCCACCAGCCGATAGACCTCGCCGTTGCGATAGGGCCCATGGGTAATCACCCCGCCCTCCAGAGCCCGGTAGGCGTAACCCAGCAGGTGGAATTCCATGTCCCGACCCGCCATCCCCGCGGCCACCGTCTCCAACACGTCGGCCCCCTTTTCCCGGCTGAGGGCGCCCAGCACCAGTACGCGCAGGGGGCGCCCCGCGGGGAAGGCCCAGCGCGGTTCGGGATAGGGCTGCGACAGGCGGTAGTCGGGATGCCAGGCGGCCACCGCCGACCTGACGCCGAAAAATTCACTGAAGCGGCGGCGGGCATCCAGCGACGGAAAAATAACGCGCTCCGCATTTTCCACCAGCAGACGCTGGTTGTCGCGCCACTGCCGGGCATCCACCCCCGGCGGCAGGGGGTAGTGTCCGGCACAGGCCGCGTCGAAATCCTCGCGCTGCTCGCTGACGTAGCGGGCGTTGGCGTCGGTGAGGGTGGGATTGCCGTTGACCAGGTAATAGTCGTGAATAGTCAGGTCATAGCCGCAGCCCAGGTCCCGGGCCAGCAGCCATATGCGCGGCGGCAGGCCCATGGTGTGGTGGAAGTGCACCCGCCCCACCCCCAGCGCGGACAGCAGCTGCAGCAGCTTGTCGTATTCCCCCGGCACCTCGAAATGCAGGCCGTCCTGCAGATGGCGCCCGCCGTCGTAGCAGGTGAGCAGCACCGATTCGCCCTCGCGCTCCGGGATCAGCTGCAGGCACAGGGCCTGGCCGCTGTACAACTGCGCCAGCTCGTCCACGTGCTGCTGGGCGCCACCGCCCAGCTTGTGGGAAATCATCAGGATTTTCGGCAGTTTGCTGGCGGCCACCAGGGCCAGCAGCGCCTGCCCCCGCTTCTCGCGGGCCGGGTCCGCAGCCAGGTACTGGGCCACATCGCCGGCGTAGCGCGGGTGCTTGCGCGCCAGCAGTTGCTGGGCCCTGTCCACCCGCTCCTGCTGCTCCGCCCCGAAACTGACGCCACCGGCGTGATACACGAAGCAGTTCGCCAGCTGCAGGTTGCGCCAGCCCGCCCGCTCGGCGCGCTGGCACCAGTCGTTTTCCTCGCCGTAGCCGCGGCCGAAGGTCTCCTCGTCGAAGAACCCCACCGCATCCAGGCAGTCCCGCGGCAGGTACATGCAGCAGCCCACCCCGGTGGGCACGGGAATCACGTCCCCGGTGCCGAACTGGCTGGCGAAGCAGGCGTCGAGTTCGGCTACCGACAGGCCGAACAGCAGGGGGTTGTCACTGCAGAAATCCGGGAAACTGAAAATGGTGGCATTGTTGGAAAAGGGTGTGACGCTGGCCACACGTTCATGCTGGTAGGCCGCCTCGCGCAGGCGCCGCAGCCAGTCGTTGGCCACCTCCACATCGCTGTTCAACAGCAACACGTCCCGCTGCAGGTCGTACTGCATACCGCGATTGACCGTGGCCACGAAGCCGAGATTGTGCTCGTTTTCCAGCAGCACCAGGTCGTCGTGGGCGGCATCCAACTCGCGCAGGTAGGCGGCAATCGCGGGGTCGGGGGAGCCGTCATTGAGCACCACCACCCGGGCCCAGGCCGGGTCGATGGTGGCCAGCACCGACGCCAGGCAGCGCCGGGTTTCCTCCAGCCCCTTGTAGACCGGGATGACGACGTCAACCTTGCGCATGCTTTTTTCTCAACAGCCTGACGGCTAAACCAATCCCGGGCAGGTTGTCGATATACTCCAGCTGGGCGTCGCGCTCGCGAATGACCTCCAGGGCATGGCTGTGCTCTGCGCCGATCTGCGCCAGCCGCCGGTCGAACTCACGGATCTGCTCATCCCGCTCGTCGATAGTGGCCAGCGCCTGGCGGTGCTCCGCCGAGAGCGCCTCGATCTCGCGATCACGTTGTTCTATTGTCGCCAGGGCCCTGCGGTGCTCGGCGTCCAGGGCCGCCACATCGGCATCGCGCTGGTCCAGGGTAGCCAGGGCCTCGCTGTGGGCCGCGCCCACCCGGGACAATTCCAGGCCCCGCGCCACCAGTTCCCGGGCAAACTCCGTCATCACCTGGTCCGCGGGATAGCCGCTGGCGATGGCGTCCTCGAGCCCCGCCGCGGCGGGGTCTGTGGCTGCCCGCGCCATCGGCGCACCGCCCGGGGAGCCGCTCACCTGGTGGCGCAGCTCCGGGCGCACCCCCGCAGCCAGTTTTTCCGGGTTCACGTCCAGCGGCAGCGCCTCGCCCAGGCGCTGCATGACCGCCGCCGTATCAGCCAGCAGCTCATCGTAACTAACCTGCAGGGCACCGGCGGGCAGCGCCGACACCAGCGAACCGCGGTAGGCGCTGCACAGGCGCAGGCCGTAGCCCAGGGGAAAAGCATCGCGTTTCAGCAAGGAGCGGGCCACCTCCAGCGGCGCCCGGTTGATCACGCATACCTGAACAGCCAGGCCCAGGTCCCTGCACACACCCAGCCAGAAAGGCAGTGTCAGGCAGAAACGCGGGTCTTTGGCTGCGCTCCACGGGGCCGTGCGCCGAAGCCCGCACCCAGCAACTGCGCCGCCCGCTCTCTGGCGGGGTGAGACCTGTCGTCATCCCAGTCGACGACACCGGGTGCAGGCGCGTACCAGGCAGCGCCGCTGAGCGCCAGCAGCTGCTCGTTCAGGGTGACCACCTCCGCGTCTTCCAGAACCCCTCGTCATTCACGCCGGCGATGGCGCCGATCAGGCGGTCCCCGAAAGACACGCCACAGGCGGCCAGGGCGGCGCACAGCGCGGACGTGCCCGAGCGGTGCATACCTGTCACGATCAAGAGGGATTGACTACCGGAAACGCGCATTGCCTGGCATCGATTGAGTGGAGACGGAATTCTATCACGCCGCGATTGGCAGTACCGCCGCTGCGCTCGAAGGCTGTGAAAATAGGCCCCGCTTGCCGCGGGGCCCGGGCAGACCTCAGCTACTGGGCAGTCTTGTAGGGCGCCAGTATTTCCTCTACCGCTTCGGAGTCTATGTAGGTCTCATCGGTAAAGCGGAAACCGGCGTCGAATTGCTTGGCCGCCAGGTCGATGTACTCTTTGCGCAAGGTGGCGATGATCTGGTCTTTCACCTCCGCATAGGGCTTGTAGTGCGCCTCTTCGATACCGTCCAGCTGGATGATATGCAGGCCGAAGCGCGTGTCGACAATACCACTGTGGTCACCCACGTTTTCAATTTCGAATACCGCACCCAGATAGTGCGGGGCGACCTGGGTTTCGCCCATTGCCAACCAACGATCAAAGCGACCGCCCTTGTCCTTATTGGCCCGATCCTCGGAGTAGCGCGCGGCGAGTTCACCGAAATCGGCTCCGGCGTCCAGCTCGGCCAGGATTTTCTCGGCCTCTACCCGGCGTGCGTCCCGGTCACAGCCACCCGGTGCACAGAGCAACAAAATATGGGAGGACAGGCGTTTTTCCGGCACCAGCGCATACTTGTCCTTCTGGGTCTCATAGCGCTCTTCCGCAAGCGCGTTCATATCCGGGATATCCAGCGACGCGAGGTACTGCTTGACCACGTACTGGCTCTTCATATTCCTGATGTTCAATTGCAGGCGCCAGTAGGCTTCGGCGTCGCCCTCACCGGGCATCGCGTCGGGCGCCATGGCCGCGAGTTTCTTGTTGGCCAGGGCCATATTCAACAGCTCGATGCGATCTCCCGCATCATTGGCCGCGGCCTGCTGCATATCCGGGCTCCACAGCTTGACGATGTACTCCAACTCCTCCCTGGACAGGCCCACCCCCTGGTCCTCGATCACGTCCTTCGCCGCGACGTTCACCGCGGCACAAGAGATACAACAAAACAACAGCGCTCTATACATCAACTTCATATTCGTCAAAAACTCCTGACATCTGCCAAAAAAAAACCGACGCCTTACGGCGTCGGCTTCGGGTACTTCAGACTTCGAACGTATTAGTTAGAAGTGAAGCTGTGCTCAACCAGACGGCCGTAGTTGGCATCCGGGTTGGACGGGAAGCTACGCTGCCAGGCAACGAAACCAACCATCGGAACACTACCGGTCGCAGAGACACAGAACGGCGCCTGTGAGGCGTTCGGCGCCAGAGCCGGAGCGTTATCCCAAGTGGTATCGTCTACTGCTTTGAACTGACAAACCAACTGAGTCCAGTCGGTAGTGCTGCTTACCGCCAGCGATGCCCAACCGAATTCACCCAGGACGCTGGGGTCAACAGTCGTGGCGTAGCTGCTGGGCAGTACCGGATCCTGAGTACCATCGGTCCACTGAACCACGTTCACTTCGTACGGGAAGATCAGGTCGTTACGAGTACCGGGAGGTGCAGGTGAAATCACCAGGTCGCCGTCTTCGGGAACAATCTCGCCTTCTTCACGATCGTACAGGGTGAGGGATGCAGTTACCGGAATGTCCCGGAAGTCACAGGCAGCGATAGAGTCGTCGCCAGCAGTGTTGGGATCGTTCAGGGTCGCACAGTTATCGAAGTCCAGACCTGCGCCAGAAGCCCAGGTGATGTAGTCGATCATGGTGTACTGGCCGGGCAGGGTTACCACCCAGTCGGTAGACACGTTGCGCGCAGAGGCAACAGACCAGTCGTTCAGAACGCTGGAAACACCCAGGACAGCGCCATCACGCAGGTTGTTGTAAGTGCCGCGCAGGGTAGCACCGAAATCCGCGCCTACCCAGGGACCACCGTCCAGGTCAGGGAAGTCGAAACCGAATACATCGCCGCTGAACAGGCCAGTTTCCTGGTTGCTCATCCAGGGATCAGCAGAGAAGTCTGCGATGTGGACAGCGTTGTTACCCATCTCGGTACCGGCAGTCGCATCCCGGAAGAAGTAGGACACTTTCAGCGCGTTGGTGGCGTCAGAGAAGGTGTTCTGACAAACGCCACCGACCGTGGGCGGACCGGGCGGAATCGGGTTGCCGGAGGAATCAAGACAGGCTACACCTTGAGCCAGATAAATTTGCGCTTCCGCAGCACTGGCAGTCTGGTGAGTAAGACTATTGCTGAGCACACCCCTGTTCTGTGGAACAGGTGCAGTTGTCAGAGTGCCGTTGCTGAAGAAGTTGCTGGCGACTGCTGCGCAATTACGCGGTACGCCGTCGACGTGCTTGGAGGCATAGCCGATGGGAGAGTTCACATCAATGGAACCCATGCCGATAACTTCGATGTAACCTTCATCAGCACCTTCGCGGAAGATAAAGGGCATCGGGAAGCGGCCGTCAGCACGGATCGGGGCGGTACAGGTGTTATCGTCGGTGGCGAACACGATGTCACCGCTGGAGTCATCGATAAAACCAGTCCACTCGTCCTTGGGGGACATGATCAGGTTAAAGTCGAGGGCGTCAGCAGAGTCGCTGGCACGACGCAGGCGCAGTTTAACCACCTGGGTCAGGTCGCTGCTGTTGATGATGTGTACACCCGTTACCCAGTTACCTTCAACTGTGTAGTAAGGAATAATGCCCAGGTCACCCAATTGACCGATGGACTGCGTAGTCTGGGCGTTTGCAACACCCGCGTAGCCCGCTGAAACAGCAGCTACCGCGGCGGCAAGGCCGAGAGGCTTAAACATGGTTTTCATATGGAGACTCCTAATGTCTTTTGTTTCACAACTTAAGGTTGTACCAGTTGCTAGCGCTATTATTGCCAGCCGCAGCTCGCTGTCAACACCAACAAATACCTAAGCGTCTGCGCTGTACCACCATTCACCATCAATGAACATCCATTGCTCGTGAACAGTTACCGGCACCGCGCCTAACGCCTGGGAAGCTGTTGAAGTTAGTTTGATCGGCTTGGACATGACCCGAACCGCCACACTTGCCACAGCTGCAGCGGCATCATAGTTAAGTACTTCAACGCCTGTCAACTCTCTTTCCACCGCATAGGAAAATTGCAGTACATACAAGTCTTTAGGAAAGACACTTCGATAAACAGGTGTGGAAAACCCGTAAGCCGCCGCGTAGTCGCGGGCGACCAGCGTCTGCCAGCGCTCTTCAACCCGCTTTTCCAGGGCCGCGACCTGGGCAGCGGACAGGCCTTGCACAGGAGCGGCCCAACTCGCCGGCGCCTGCAACGAGACCAGCAACAACACCCCGAGCAGTACCTGAGGGAAACTACCAAAATTACGTAACATACTGTCTTTCCTGAATTTTTTGTTTGAAGGCCGGCGATTATACAGCAACACTGCGGCCTTACAAGACGCCGCCGCCGGATTCCCCGGGGGCGTCGGGGCGGTCCATCCGGCGCTGCAGCGCCCGGCGGTAAAGCGCCACGTCCCGGGCGTGATAGGCCTCGATGCGGGACCGGTCCAGGTCGCCGACCAGCGCCTCCAACCCCGGCTCAGCGTCCGGGGGGCGCCGGTTCAACGTCTGAGCACGCACTTTATTCCCCAATATTTCCCGTGAAAAGTACCGCAAATCTTCGGGGAAAAACTCGGTAATTCCGACGAAATCCAGGCGATCCAACGGGAAGCCCCAGAGGAACTCGCTGTACACATCGCGCAGCTCAGGGGCGAGGCAGAACTGCTGCAGGGTCCAGCCCTCCTCCACCACCCGGCGGTGCAGGGGTGAGACCAGCGGCGAATCCCCGTCATAGGCGCGCAACCAGTAGTGGTAGTGGGACACCAGCCTGGCCACCGGCTCCCGCAGCCAGGTGACGAAGGTACAGGGCAGGCGCTCGGCCAGTTGCAGGTATTTCAGGGGCAGGAAATGCCCGTGGACGCAGTCGACCCCGGCAAAATCCCCGGCCCGCGCGGTTTCACCCCAGTCCCGCGCCTGCTGCCGGCGCGCCTGGGGGGTGTGGGCAAGCGGGTAATCCTGGTAATCGTGACGAAAGCGGTCGCCGAAGTGCTCCTCCAGGGAGCCGCGGAAACTGGTGCCCGCGGTCTTGGGCATGTGGATGGAGACCAGCACGACTCACTCGGCGGGCATGTCTATCAGTTCCATGTGGCGGATCTGGCTGCGCATCTCCTCGCTCACCTCGCGCAGGTCCTGCTCGCTGTAGATGGCCCTGGGAGTAATGATAACCAGCAGCTCGGTGCGCCGGTTTTCCTTCGCGACACTGCCGAACAGCGGGCCTATCACCGGCAGCTTGTGAAAAAATGGCACCCCGGACTCGCTATTGGAGGCGTTCTCCCGGATCAACCCGCCCAGTACCACCGACTGGTGCGAGTGCACGGCCACCCGGGTCATGATGCTGCGCTCCAGGAAGGTGGGGTTGTCATTGGAAGTTGACGACGGCGACACATCGGTGACGGACTGCTCGATCTGCATGGTGACCAGGCCCCCGGCATTCACCGAGGGCCGCACATTCAGCTGCACGCCGGTATCCCGGTAGGTCACCGACTGGGTGGCAAAGCCGCCGTCGTTGATGGTCTCGCCAGACACCACCGGCACCTGGTCACCCACGTGGATGTAGGCGTCGTGGTTGTCCAGCACCGTGATCGAGGGGGTCGAGATGACGTTGAGCAGGTTATCCTCGGACAACGTATTCAACACCGCCTTGATATCGCCGACGCTGTTGGTGATGGCATAGGAAAAGCCCGGCACCTGAATCCCCGGAATCGCCGACGCCGCGCCGGTCAACAGGCCGGTGCCGGTACGCTGGTTGCCCACGTCGTTGCTGAAGGTCCACTCCAGCCCGTAGCGCAGCTTGTCGGTGAGGGTCACCTCCAGGATGCTGGCCTCGATCACCACCTGGGTGGCCTCTATATCCAGTTGCTCCAGCGCGGTCTTGATGATCCGGTACTGCATGCCGGTGGAGTAAATCATCAGGGCGTTGTTTTCCTCGTCCGCCACCACCCGCACATTGCCCAACAGGGAATTGCCTCCCTGGGTGCCCATAGTGACTGTGGAGATCTGCCCGCCGCGGTTATCGCCGCTGTTGTCATAGGAGGGCTGGTAGGTGTCGGTGAGCATGGAGCTGCCGGACGAGGTGGACCCCAGGGTCTCGTTGGACATACCCGGCGCCACGCCCGTGCCGCGCCCCGCGCCCGCGGAGAACCCGGAACTGCCGGAGCTGGTCGATTCCTGGGACATGCTGCCCGAGTAGATGCTGTTCAGCAGCTTGGCCAGGCGCTCGGCGGTGGTGTTCTGCACCGGGTAGACGTACAGACGCATATCTGCTTCGGAGTAGTAGGCCTCGTCCAGGCGCTTGATCCACTTCTCCACCACATCCAGGTAGTGGGCCCGCGGGGTGACCACCAGGATGCTGTTGAGGCGCGCCACCGGAATCACCCGCAGCAATTGCGACCAGCTGCCGCCCTGGTCATCGGGGCCGCCGCCGCTGGCCAGCAGCGCCGACAGGGCCGCATTGACCTCTTCCACGCTGCTGTTTTCCAGCGGAAAGATGCCCACCGACATACCCGCCAGCATGTCCACGTCGAAGGTCGCGATAATCTGCATCCAGCCCTCGAGTTGCGCCCGGGTACCGGCCAGCATCAGCAGGTTGCGGGTGTTATCCACCCTGACAAAGGCCTCCGGACTGGCCACCGGCTGGAGAATCTCCGCCATATTGGCGGCGCTGATGTACTGCAGCGGCACGATGATGGTACTGAAGCCGACCGCCAGGCTGTGCGGGTTGGAGACGCCGGGTGACATTTTCATGCCCTGCACGGAGGACGTGATCAGGTAGCGGCCGTCGCTGCCCCGGATCATGATCACACCGTTGGCCTGCAACAGGGATTCCAGCACCGCGAACAACTCATCGCGGGGGATGGGCGTGCGGGTCCGCACGGTCACCTCGCCCTTCACAGGCATATCCACCACGTAATCCACGTTGAGGATATCCCCCAGGATGGCGTGCATCACCTCGCTCAGGGGAGCCTTCTCGAAGTTGATGCTGACATCCTCGCCGATAAAGCGAATGGGCTCTTCTGCTGCCGGCAATTTCACCTGGCGATCGGTGCCGCGGTAGATAGTAGGCTCCCCGGCGGCGCCCTCTTCCTCGGTTTTGGCCTCGGCAAGCTCCGCGGCGGAAGTCGACAGGGGAGCCGAGGCGTCCACCTTCGGTCGCGCGGTCGCCGCGCCGGCGGCGGGCGCAGTCGCGGCCCCGGTGGTGGCGGTGTTGCTGCAACTGGTGAGCAGCGCCAGGATCGCCGCGGCTGTTAATAGTCTGAGCATTACAAGTCCCAATCGTCCCGTTGGTATGGTTCTGTTGTTGTCATCGGCGGCCCTGGCCCGCCCCGGGCCCCAGGCTCAGGGATGAACCACCCTGCTGCCCGGCCGCCTTGTCTTGTTCCACCGCTTTCTCAGCGGCCTGCCCCCCGCTCGCTGCCCGGTCCACAGGCTTTTGCCTGGCCGGGGGCGTCCTCACCGCAATCGGTGCCGGTGGCTTGCCAGCCCCGCGCTGCGCCGCTCCGGCCTCCGGGTCGCTGTTGACCGAGGCCCGCTCGAGACCCAGGGCTTCCCGTCTGGCACCGCGCGTGAAGACGGCCTCCTCCGGGCCGATGGTTTCCAGGGTCCAGCCCTCCAGGGACTCATTACGCAATATACGTTGCTTCTTGCCCTTCACCAAGACGATAGCCCCCGCCGTCTCGCCGCCGCCGAACAGGCCAACCAGCTTCACTTCCTTCAATTCCACGTTACCGCCCCGGGCAGCGTCGGGATCCTTTATCGCGGCGACGACCTCGATCGGACGCCTGCCCACCCAGAACAGCGGGCGGCTGATGATTTCATTGCGCTCGGCGGCCGCGACCACAGCGGGGGCGGACACCGCCGGCACCCGCAGGGAGTCGGCGGCGGGCTCTATGGCCCCGGGACCCGTGGACACCGCCAGGCCGATAAAGCCCGCCACCAGTTGCAGGCAGATAAACAGCCCCAGCAGCAGGGCGACCAGTTCCAGCCTGCGCTGGGTGCGCAGGGGATCCGCGCTCTGCGTATACCGCTCCCGCAATGCCCGCCACCCGCTCACTGCACCGCCCTCAGCGACAACACCTGCAGGCTGGCGGTCACCAGCTGCTGCTCGGGTTCGTCCTTGCCGCGGCGCACCCTGGCGGGATAGACCTCCAGCGCCTCCACCAGCACCAGCGGCAGATAGGCCGCCAGCTCGGCCAGCGCGGCATCCAGCGCCGGCAGGGCCCCGGTTACCGTCAGCTTCACACCGATGTAGTCGAAATCGCCCTGCTCCCGCACCGGCAGGACCTGGCTGTTGGTAATGGACAGGCCCGCCTCAGCCAACAGGTCCCGCACCCTGGTCTGCAGTTCCGCCGCGACCGTAGCCGAGTCCTCGCTGCCGGGATAGACCAGGTCCGCCACCTGGGAATCGACCGCCTGGGCCGCCTCCCGCAAGGGCTCCTCAAAGGCTATCAGTCCCTGCAACCGGGCAATCCTGGGTTCGATGCGATCGATCTCGGCCTGGGTATCCTGGCGCAGGCCCCACACGCCCAGCAACAGCTTCAGGTAGAGCAGCACGGGCAGCAGCAGGGTCAGCCCGCAAATCCAGGCCGTGCGCGAATGCATCCGCAACCAGCTCACTCGGCCTGCCCCCCGGCGACCTGGAAATTCAGCGAAAACTGCTCCTGGCCGGTATCCCCCAGCTTGACGATTGCCTGGGGCGTCATATCGAGATAGGCCGGCTCGTTGGTCAGCTGCTCCATGACCTTGGCGGCGTCAGCGGCCCGCCCGCGCAGGCGGATGTCCGCGCCGGTCATGGCAAAGCTGGTGATGGAGGCATCGTCACCCAACAGCCGGCTCAGGCGGGCGATTTCCGCATGCGGGCTGGGGTAGCGCGCCACGACCTCGTTGGCGGCCGTGATCGTGCTGTTGGCGTCCGCCAACAGGGATTTATAGCCCGAGGCCGCCTCGGCTGCGCGCACGGTTGCCGCCGACAGGGTTTCCAGTTGCCGCAGCTGCGCGCCCTTGAAGGCAGCCGAGATGCCGATGGCCACCAGCAGCAGGGCCGCGCCCAGGGCCACCATACCCGCCGAGCGCAGCAGCCGGCGGCGATAGCGTTGCCTGCGCAACCCTTCACCGAAGCCCTGTACCTCGACCATCACGGCGTCGACATCGACCCAGACCTCGTGGCTGTGAATGTCGTGGATATTGTATTCGCGGCCCAGATAGGCCATGGCGCCGCTGGCGGAGACGATCACCACCGCCACCTGCAGCTGCGACTCGTCCCGTGCCACCACGCTCCAGCCCCAGCGGGTGTCCCGGGCGGCGAAGGGACTGCTCGCCCTGACCTCCAGCTCAACCATGGACCCCAGCTCGGCTTCCGCGGCCACGGGTACTCGCAGCTTCTTGCACAGCACCAGTTCGTCCGGCAGCAGTACCGCCTGGCAATCCGAGGCGGTGGCCACCGGCGAGGGACTGCCCGCCTGGTAACAGCGACTGCCGTCGGGACCCTGCAGGGTAACCACCTCGTCAAGGCGCCGGCGCAGGGGGGAATCATGGGCCCACAGCAGATCGCGCCACGCCGCCAGCCAGTAGCGACCCAGGTGGCGCATATCGTAGCCGAACAATTCCCAGTTCTGGCCTTTATCCAGCATCAGCTGCCCTGTCCGTCATATCGTTATTGTCCCGCAACACCCTGGGCGGCTCTGTGCGCACTACGCTCCAGGGCAGTTCACCGCCGGAGGCCGCGGACATCTCTATCCACTGCCGCCGCAGCCAGTTGCGCTCGCCGTAGCGCAACACCGCGTCGGCGCGATAGGCGCGCGCCAGCACCGGCACAGCGTTGCCGGCCATCGCCCCCTGCCGCGCGCGCACCCCGGCAGCTCTCGCTTCGTCCACTCTGTCCAGTACGGCCAGCACCTCGTCGGGCGCCACTGACCAGTTCATGCCGCCCTGGGCCGGCGTGCCCACCACAATAAAGTCCCGCACTGCATCAAGCAAGGAGCGGGACATGCCCGGCACACGCAGCAGGTCTTCCATGGCTTCGAGGCGGCCGCTGCCGCCCCGTGCTCCCGGCGCGGCCGCCGGCGAGCGCGACTTTAGCACATTTTCAGCCAGCGCCTGTGCCTCGTCTTGCTCGACGCCCGCCTGCAGGAACAGCCCCAGCAGCACTTCGGGGGCGGCGCTGTTGATATCGATCAGGCCCGCCACCGGCACCAGCGTCACCCTGACTTCATCCTCTCCCAGGCGGTAATAGCCGCCGGTTGCGCCGCTCCCCTCGCCCGCCGGGGATCCCCTGGCGGTGAGCAATTCAGCCAGGCGCAAGCGGATCGCCCCGTCCCCCGCCGCCACGGCTTTGGCGCGCGCCACCTGCAGCTGCGCCATATGGGTATCCACCCTGGCCTGGGAGACGATACCCGCCACCAGCAGCGACATGCCGGCAATGAACCACAGCACAATGGCCAGTGCCACACCGGCCTGGGCCCGGGGGGCGACCGGCGCCTGCCGGGCGAGCACCGGCGTCATTGCGGGACCTGCATGATGAGTTCCGGCCAGTAACGCCCCGCCGCCTTGACCTGCAGACGCACCCAGCGCGCCTTGTCACCTTTTACCCACTCCTGTTGCCAGGGCTGGTCGTGGTTCTCGCGCCAGGCGATGGCGAACTCCTCCAGGCCCAGCACCAGGGGGCGGGTGGCGGCCTGGGACCAATCCACCTGGACGCTACTGGACGGGGGCTCAAGCCAGCGCAGCAGCAACAGGTCCTCCTCCCGGGCGACCTGCACCAGGTAGGTGCCGCCAAACCCCTCGCCAAACAGCACGGTGGCCTTCCAGGCCAGGGCATCAGCGCCGATCTCGAAGTAGGCCGACTGCCTGCTGCTGCCTCCCAGGGCCAGGCCGCCGCCACTGCCGCCCTCGCCCACCACGGCCGCCTCCATCAGGTCGCGCAGGAAACCGCTCACGGTGCGCACCTCGTCGATGCGCGCCGTGACCCGCTCCAGCGTGCCCTGGGTGTTGGCCAGGGTGCGCAGGGCGGTGACCGTGGCCAGCATGATCAGCGAGAGGATGGTGAGCGCGACCACTACCTCGACCAGGGTAAACCCCCCGGTTGCGCGGCCACCCCGGTTGCGGCCCGGCGCGATCATGGCCGCATGCCCTCCACCACCGAGGCCAGCATCACCTCGCGGCGCTTGCCGCCGTCCACCCAGCTCACGCCCACTTCAATCTCCTGCAGGCTCACGCCGGCCAGGGAGGTGCGCTCCAGGTCGATGGGCCGGGTAGCGACCCGCCAGGCGAATCCGCCCTCGGTCTTGCCGCTCTGGCGCACGCCCTGCGCCGGCGCCGGCGAGTTGGCGGCGAGCAGGGAGCGCGCCAGTTCCACGCCATAGGCGTATTTTTCGTCGATGCGGACATTGCGGGTAGCGCCGGCCGCCGCCTGGTACAGGGCGCCCAGGGCCAGACCGAGAATGGCGATGGCGACCACCATCTCCAGCAGTGAAAACCCTTGCGCCCGGCGTGGAATCGCCCGGCGTGGAATCGCCCGCGTGAATCGCTTGCCTACTTGAGGGCATATGCTTCCTGGGTCACGCGCCCCATGAGCCAGTCCACCGAGATCCTGACGCCGCTGCCATCACCGCGCTCCAGCTCGATACCGCCGCCGCTGGAGCCGCCCTCAGGGTAGAAACGAATTACGCCGGCGCGCTCGCGGTTGAGTTCGCCGGCCGCCTGCACCGCCACCTGCAGCCCGGCGGGCAACTCGGTGAGTTCGCCATTGAAGGCCAGGGTATGGGCAAAGGGATCGACGGCCACATCCTGGGCCCGACCACTGTTCACGGCCCGGTAACGCGCCGCGGCGAGGGTGGTTACCACTTCCCGCACGGCCTGCCGGTACTGCATGGACTCGTAGAAACGATAGGAGGCCGGCACCGCCACCGCCAGCATCAGGCCGGCGATGCTGATCGCGACCATCAGTTCCAGCATGGTGAAGCCGCGCTGGCGGGTCACCCGGGGGCTAGCGGCAGGCGCGGGGAGAGACATGCCAGCCACACCGCCGGTCAACCCCGGCGGCCCTCCCGGGAACACTAGTTCCAGTTACCCACATCGGCGTCTTCGCCGTCGCCACCGGCCTGCCCATCCTGCCCGTAGCTGAAAATATCCAGCTCGCCCCGCTCGCCGGGGTATTTGTACTGGTACTCACGGTTCCAGGGATCCAGGGGCACATCGGACTTTTTCAGGTAGGGTCCGTTCCAGCCCACCGCGTTGCCCGGCTTGTTCACCAGCGCATCCAGGCCCTCCTCGGTGGAGGGGAAACGCCCCACGTCCAGCTTGTACATCTCCAGCGACTGCTCCAGGTCCTTGATCTGGATGCCCGCGGTCTTGGTCTTGGCGCCTCCCAGCTGGTTGAGCACCCGCGGCCCCACCAGGCTCATCAGCAGGCCCAGGATGGCCAGCACCACCAGCAACTCCATGAGGGTAAACCCGCGCTGTCGCAGCGGGCGACGGCTGTTTGGTTTCGACTGCAACTTCATATAGCACTTCCCTTAATAGAAAATCCCCGGCGCGCAGCACAGCTAGGCCGCCAGGTCGTTGACTGACAGGATACCCATCAGAATCGAGATAATAATGACCGCGATGAGAAACCCCATGCCCAGTATCAGCACCGGCTCCAGCAGGGCCAGGCCGCGCTTTACCCCGGATTGCACATGGCCGTCGAACACCTTGGCCAGCTCCAGCAGCATCTGCCCCAGGCTGCCGGACTCCTCCCCCACCCGGATCATCTGGATCACCATGGGGGTGAACAGGCCGGTATCTGCCAGCGCCACTGACATGCGCTTGCCCGCCTTGACTGCCGGCGGCAGTACCTGCAGGGCGTCTTTGATCACCGTGTTGTCGACGGTATCGATGGCGATGGAGATGGCCTTGAGCAACGACACGCCGTTTTCCAGCAGGGTTCCCACGGTCCTGGCGAATTTGGACACCTCGAATTCGAAAACGATCCCGCCGGCCAGCGGCAGTTTGAGCAGGCGGCGGTGCAGGCTGGCCCGGCCCTCCGCGCTGGCGGCCCAGCGGCGCAGGTAGTAGCCCAGCGCGACCACCAGCAGCAGTATCAGCCAGCCCCACTCGGCGATGAAGTTCGCCGCGCTCACCACCATCCTGGTCAGCAGGGGCAGGGCCTCGCCCATATCCTCGAACAGGGTCTCGAACTGGGGCACCACGAAGCCGAGCATGATCACCACCGAGAGCACCGATACCACCAGCAGGATAGCCGGGTAGATCAGCGCCGATACCACGCTGTCGCGGTTGGTCTTGGCGTTTTCCAGGTACTCCACCAGCCGGTCCAGCACCGCGGACAGCTGGCCGCTGGCCTCGCCGGAGCGCACCATGCTGATATAGAAGTTGCCGAACAGCTTTTCATTGGGCTGCATGGCCTGGCTGAGGGGCTTGCCGCCCTTGACCGACTTGAGCATCTCGCTGAGCAGCTGGTGCATCTGCGGCAGGGAGGCCATGTCTATCAGGACCTTGAGTGCCCGGTCCAGCGGCAGCCCCGCGCGCAGCAGCACCGCCAGCTCGCTGGTCATCGACAGGATCTCCTGGCGCCCGGGCGGCTTGCCCTCGGCCCGGCCCGGCACCGCCGCCGCACCCCCGGCCTCCAGCTTGAGCAGGGTCAGGCCCTGGGCGCGCAACTGGCGCGAGGCCAGTTCCAGGGCATCGGCCTCGATAACACCATCGAATGGTTTGCCGTCCCTGGCAATCGCCTTGTAACTGAACCGCGGCATCGGCTGCTATCAGGCCGAGACGGGGTTGATGGCCGGCATATCGGCCGGTTCGATATCCACCGCCAGGGGCACCGGCGAGGACTCCTCGTCGTTCTGGTCCTGGGTCACGCGCAGCACTTCCTCGATAGAGGTGAGCCCCTGCACCACCTTGCGCAGGCCGTCCTCGTACAGGGTGACCATGCCCTGGCGCCGGGCCGCGGCGTGCAACAGGGTGGCATCGGCACCGCTCATGATCACCCGGTGCATTTCCCCGTCCAGCACAAACAGCTCATGGATCCCGGTGCGGCCGGCGTAACCGGTGTGGTTGCAGGCGGCGCAGCCGGCGGCCTTGAACAGGGTGCAGCTGTCGCCCGCCACATAGCGGCGCAGGCCGGTTTGCACGATGTAGTCGCGCCCCACCTGGTGTTCCACACGACACTGCCTGCACAGGGTGCGTACCAGGCGCTGGGCCAGTACCCCGTTGACAGAGGAGGTGATCAGGTAGCGTTCTATGCCCATGTCCTCCAGGCGGGTGATGGCGCTGGCGGCGGTGTTGGTGTGCAGGGTGGACAGCACCAGGTGACCGGTGAGGGCCGACTGCACCCCGATCTGCGCGGTCTCGGTATCGCGCATCTCGCCGATCATGATGATGTCCGGGTCCTGGCGCAGGATGGCGCGCAGGGCGCGCGCGAAGCTGAGCTCTATCTGGCTCTGCACCTGGATCTGGTTCACCCCCTGCAGCTGGTATTCCACCGGGTCTTCCACGGTGATGATCTTCAGGGATTCGGCGTCCAGTGAAGCCAGGGAGGCGTACAGGGTGGTGGTCTTGCCCGAACCGGTGGGCCCGGTGACCAGCAGTACCCCGTGGGGCCGCTCCAGCAGGGACTGGTAGCGCGTCAGGGTATCCTCGCTGAAGCCCATGGTGGGCAGGGCCAGGCGGATACTCTCCCGGTCCAGTACCCGCATGACGATACTCTCGCCGTGGACCGTGGGAATGGTGGAGACCCGCAGGTCGATCTCGTGGCCCTTGACCCGGGTCATGATGCGCCCGTCCTGGGGCAGGCGGCGCTCGGCGATGTTCATCTGCGACAGCAGCTTGATGCGCGAGGCGATGGCCGCGGACAGGTTGCCCGCCGGCGGGTCGGGGTAGTCCTGCAGCACGCCGTCCACCCGGTAGCGCAGGTGCAGGCCGTCCTCGAAGGGTTCTATATGGATATCCGAGGCCCCCATGTCCACGGCGCGGTGAATCATCTGGTTTACCAGGCGGATGACCGGCGCCTCGCTGGCGAGGTCCTTGAGGTGCTCGATGAACTCATCGTCCGACTGGCCGCCGAACTGGTCGTCGCCGGCGGCCTCCTCGTCGCCCTCTTCCTGTCCCTGCAGGTAGAGTTGCAGGGCCCTGTTGATATCGCTCTCCAGGCCCAGCACGATGCTCACCGGCCGGTCCAGCGCCATGGCCAGCGCCTTGCTGAGGAAGGGGTCCTGGGGCATGGTGGCGGCGAAGCGGATTTCGCGCTCGCTGGCGGCCACCGGCACCACAGCGTTGCTCACCAGGAAATCATCGGCCACGTCTTCCAGCCGCACGGGGGTCTCGGGGTAGTCGGCGGCCGTCTGCAGGGGAATCGCCAGCTGCCCGGACAGGGCCGCGGCCACGTCGGCCTCGGAGACCAGCCCCAGCTTTACCAGCACCTGGCCGAACACCCCGCCCATTTCCGCCTGGGCCAGCAGGGTGCGCTCCACATCCCGCTCGGAGATCTTGCCCTGTTCGACCAGCAGTTCGCCGATTTTTTTCATGGATAGTACGTTCGTTGCCAATTCGGGCTCGCGGCGATGGCGCGAGGCGGGGTCCATTGTAGCACGCAAGTAGCGGTGCACGCGTCCCGGCCGCCGGGGCCGGGAAGATGGGAAATCCGCGACCGGGTTGGCGCGCTCAGGCGTGCTGGCTGGAGCAGGATACCACTTCGCCGGTCATGTAGCCGGCGTAATCGGAGGCCAGGAACATCATCACATTGGCCACCTCCCAGACTTCCGCGGCGCGGCCGAAAGCCTCTTTGGCAGCCAGCTCCTCCAACAGTTCCATGGGCGTGGTCTTTTTCAGGAACTCGTGAAACGCGATCGAGGGCGACACGGCGTTGATGCGCACCCCGAAGGTCGGCGGCCTCCAGCGCCGCGCAGCGGGTCAGCGCCATCACCCCGGCCTTGGCCGCGGCGTAATGGCACTGCTCCTTCTGCGCGCGCCAGCCCAGCACCGAGGCGTTGTTGACGATCACCCCGGCGCCGCGCGGCTGCATCTTCCGCAGCATGGCGCGGGTCATGCGCATGGTGCCGGTGAGGGTGATGTCCAGCACCCGCGCCCACTCCTCGTCGGTCATCTCCACCAGCAGGCGGGTGCCGCCCAGGCCGGCGTTGTTGATCAGCATATCGACACCGCCCATGCGGTGCCTCGGCCTGCGTCGACCAGGGCCTGCACTTCCTCCTCCACGGTCACATTGGCCAGCTTGCCGTACACCGTCGTCCAGACCGGTGGACTCGCGCAGGGCGGCCACCGCCTTTTGCAGGCGCCCCTCGTGGATGTCGCTGATCATCACTGCCCGGGCGCCCTCCTCCGCGGCCCGGGTGGCGGCGGCGAAACCGATACCGGCCCCCGCTGCGGCGGTGATCAGCACCGATTTTGCCCGCCAGCAGGTTGTGGCCGGCGACGTAGGGTGGTGGTTCTTTCAGTGCCATAAGCTGATTCCTCTGATGATTTTCCGTGCGCAACCCTGAGCATCGCTGGTCGAATGAATTCGACCCTACAAGGCCTTCTCCACCGTGTAGGGCGGAATTCATTCCGCCACCGCGGCCACCCAGCGTTTACCCCCGCGGTTCGCGCGGCATGCCCAGGGCGCGCTCGGCGATGATATTGCGCTGGATCTGGTTGGTGCCGCCGTAAATGGTGTCCGAGCGGGTGAACAGGAACAGGGACTGCAACCGGTTCAGTTCATAGGGTGCGGCATCGAGGATTTCGGCTCTCCGGCGCCCAGCACATCCATGGCCAGCTTGCCCAGGTTGCGGTGCCAGCTGGCCCAGTAGAGCTTGTAGATCATGGCCTCGCGACTCAGGCTGCCGTCATCGCCCCCGCCGGACAGCATGCGCATGCGTTGAAGCGCATGATGCGCAGGCCCACATGGGCGTCGGCGATGCGCTGGCGAAGCGCCGGGTCCTGCGCCGCGCCGTTTTCCCGGGCGATGCGCAGCACCTCGTCGAACTCGTTCTGGAACAGCATCTGCTGGCCCAGGGTGGACACGCCGCGCTCGAAACCCAGCAGGCCCATGGCCACCTTCCAGCCCTGCCCCGGGCTCCCCGACGATGTCGTCGGCGCCGCAAACCGCCTCGTCGAAGAACACCTCGTTGAATTCGCAGGTGCCGGTGAGCTGCTCGATGGGGCGCACCGTTATGCCGGGCTGGTCCATGGCCAACAGGAAAAACCCCAGCCCCTTGTGCCCGACCGACTCCGGGTCGGTGCGGGCGATGGCAAAACAGTACCGCGGATTCGTGGGCCAGGGAGGTCCAGACCTTCTGCCCGGTGAGCGCCACTGGCCGCTGGCCCCGTCGAAGCGGGCCTTGGTCCTGACGTTGGCCAGGTCCGAACCGGCGCTGGGCTCGGAGTAGCCCTGGCACCACAGGTCCTCGCCCCGCAGTATGCCCGGCAGGTAGCGCGCCTGTTTCTGCGCCTCGCTGCCGAAGGCGATCAGCGTGGGGCCGGTGAGGGTTTCACCGATATGGCCCATGCGACCCGGACCCCCGGCGCGGGCGTACTCCTCGTTGAAGATGACCTGTTGCTCGATGCTGGCGCCGCGACCGCCGCATGCCGTTTGGGCCAGCCCAGGCAGTCCAGCCGCCCTCGTGCCAGCTTGCGCTCCCAGGCCTTGCGCTCCTCGACAAAGCTGTGCTCGTCGCCGGGGCCGCCGCGAAAGCGGATCTGCTCGAACTCGCCGCACAGGTTGGCGGCTCAGCCAGTCGGCCACTTCCGCGCGAAACCGCTCGTCCTCGTCACTGAAACTCAGCTTCATGCCACCACCTCCGTGTCGAGCAATGCCCGCGCCAGCCGCTCCCGGTGCCAGGCGCCGTTGCCGAGGAAGGTCTCGGTGGACTTGGCGCGCTTGAAATACAGCTGTATGTCGTACTCCGCGGTAAAGCCCACGCCGCCGTGCAACTGGATGCCGCAGCCGGCGTTGAAGAAATAGGCGTCCGAGCAGTAGGCCTTGGCGATGCTCGCGGCCTCCGCCAGCTCGTCTCCCAAAGGATTGCCGGCCAGCGCCTCATCGGCGATGCAGGCCGCGTAGTAAACCGCCGAGCGGGCCGCCTCGGCCTTCACCATCATATCGGCGGCCTTGTGCTTGAGCGCCTGGTAGGAGGCGATCACCCGGCCGAACTGCACCCGCTCCTGCAGGTAGGCCACCGTGCTGTCCAGGGCCTGCTGGGCGCCCCCCACCTGGTCGGCGGCGATGGCCACGGTTGCCAGGTCGATGATTTTCGCCAGCGACGCGCCGCCTTCGCCATACTCTCCCAGCAGGCTGTCGCCGGGCACCAGCACATCCTCAAACTGCAGCCGGGCCTGCTTGCGGGTCTGGTCCATGGTGGGCAACCACTGGCGGCTGACCCCCGCGGTCTCCGCCGGCAGCACGAACAGGCTGATACCGGCATCACCCGCGCTGCCCTCGCTGCGCGCCGCCACCACCAGCAAGCCGGCGGTGTGGCCGTCCGGGACATAGCGATAGCTGCCGCTGATACGGTAATGGTCGCCCTCGGGCCGCGCCAGCGCCTCCACCGCGCTGCAGTCCCAGCGGCCACTGGCGCCGGTATAGGCCAGGGTACCGGTGGTACCCGCGGCCAACTGCGGCAGGTGGCGCGCCTTCTGCTCCTCGCTGGCGGCCACCAGCAGGGCATTGGTGGCCAGGCAGACGCTGGCATAGAACGGCGCACACAGCAGGTAGCGACCCATCTGCTCCAGGGTGGCCACCAGCTCCACATAGCCCAGCCCCAGGCCGCCATGGGCCTCGGGGATGGTCATGGCCTGCCAGTACATCTGTTCGCAAATGGACTGCCACAGCTGCGGGTCGTAGCCCCGCTCGGTCACCATGGCCCGGCGCACGGCGGCGGAAGTGGATTTTTCCGCCAGAAACGCCTCCGCCGTGGCGCGGATCATCTGCTGTTCTTCGCTGAAACTGAAATTCATTGGCTTGACCGCTTCGCTTAAAAAAACTCAGGTGCCGTAGACCTTCTGCGCCGGCACTTCTTTGGCCAGCAACTGCGCCACCGCGCCGCCCACCTCAGCGGGTTCCCAGCGCGCGCCCTTGTCCACCCCCTCGGTGGTGCGCCAACCGTCGGCGATGGAGATCTTGCCACCCTCCGCCTCGAACACCCGACCGGTGACGTCCTTCGATTGAATGGAGACCAGCCAGGCCACCAGCGAGGACACGTTCTCCGGCGCCCAGTAATCGAAGCTGCCGTCCTCGGGCGCCGCCATGCGCTGGGCCATCTCCGGCACGGCGGTGGTCATGCCGGTGCGCGCCGCGGGGGTGATGGCGTTGGCGGTTATACCGTAGCGCCGCAATTCCGCCGCTTGGTTCAGCGTCAATGCGGCGATGCCGGCCTTGGCGGCGGCGTAGTTGGACTGGCCGATGGAGCCCTGCAGGCCGGCCCCGGAACTGGTATTGATGATGCGCGCGTCCACCGCCTGCCCCTCCTTGGACCTGCCGCGCCAGTAGTGGACGGCGTGGGAGCTGATACAGAAGTGCCCCTTGAGGTGCACGGCCATGATCAGGTCCCAGTCCTCCTCGGTCATGGAAGCGAACATCCGGTCGCGGTTGATGCCGGCGTTGTTCACCACGGCGTGCAGATCGCCAAAACTTTCCAGCGCCTGTTGCACTGCGTTGAGGCTGTCGTCGTAGTTGGTGATATCGGAGGTATTCACCACGGCCTTGCCGCCGGCCGCAACGATTTCCGCCACGACTTTGGCTGCGGCCTCCTCGTTGATATCGTTCACCACCACGCTGGCACCCTCGGCCGCCAATACCCGCGCATGGGCCGCACCCAGCCCACCACCGGCGCCGGTGATGATCACTACTCTTCCTTCACATATTCCGCTCATACTACTGTTCCTTTTTTACTGCTGTTGCTTAGTTCCCGGCCCAATAACGTCCTCGGGGTCTCGCACCGAGCATCCGGACTAGCCACCCGGGACCGTTTCGGCCATGGATGGCCGATACGAGCCTCCATGGATGGATTCACGGCGAGTCCCGGGTGGCTAGTCCGCGCTCCAGAGGCCGAATCCAAGCGCGATCACACAGACGGATCTAAAAAGCCTCAAAGCCTAGAGCCGCTCGATAATGGTGACGTTAGCCTGCCCGCCACCCTCACACATGGTCTGCAAGCCATAACGCCCCCCGGTGCGCTCCAGCTCGTGCAACAGCGTGGTCATCAGCTTGGTGCCGGTGGCGCCCAGCGGGTGACCCAGGGCGATGGCGCCGCCGTTGACGTTGATCTTCTCGTGGGGGTAACCCGTCTCCAGCAGCCAGGCCATGGGTACCGAGGCGAAGGCCTCGTTGATTTCCACCAGGTCCATGTCCTCCAGCTTCATCCCGGAGCGCTTCATGGCGTAGGCGGTGGCGGGGATGGGGGCGGTGAGCATCCAGATCGGGTCCTCGGCACGCACGCTCATGTGGGCGATGCGGGCGCGGGGCGTGAGGTTGTAGCGCTTGAGGGCATCCTCGGAGACGATCAGCATGGCCGAGGCGCCGTCACAGGTCTGGCTGGAGACGCCGGCGGTGATGGTGCCGCCCTCCGCCAGGGGCTCCAGGCTGGCCATTTTTTCCATGGAGGTGTGGCGCGGCGTCTCGTCCATGGCCAGTCGTTCCATGGGCACGATCTCGCGATCGAAGCGCCCCTCCTCGATGGCGCGCAGGGCGCGGGTGTGGGATTCCAGGGCAAAGGCCTCCATCTGCTCGCGGGATATTTTCCACTTGTCGGCGATCATCTGGGCGGAGTTGAACTGGGAAACCTGCACGTCGCCGTAGCGGGCCGCGCCAGCCCTGGCTGCCCGAGAAGGGATCGCTGAAGCCCAGTGGCTGGGCGGCGATCATGGCGGCGGAGATCGGTATCTTGGACATGGTCTGCACGCCGCCGGCGACGACCACGTCGTTGACCCCGGCCATCACTGCCTGGGCGGCGAAATGCACCGCCTGCTGGGAGGAGCCGCACTGGCGGTCGATGGTGGTGCCGGGCACCTCGTCGGACAGGCCCGCCGCCAGCCAGCAGGTGCGGGCGATGTCCCCCGCCAGCGGGCCGATGGCGTCCAGGCAGCCGAACATGACGTCGTCGTAATCCACGTCGGGGATGTTGTTGCGCTCCACGATGGCCCGCAGCACATGGGCACCGAGGTCGGCGCCGTGCACCTCCGCCAGGCTGCCGCGGCGTTTGCCGGTGGGGGTGCGGACTGCGTCTACGATATAGGCTTCTGGCATTGCTTTTACTCCTTTATGAATGGCCGATTGAAATCGGCCCTACAAATAATGATCTTCTCGCCGGGCCGATTGAAATCGGCCCTACATAGTATTTATTTACCCGATGGGGCGATCGAAATCGGCCCTACGGTGATGCTTGTTGGTCAAAGGTTGCGCCGGCGCCCAGCACCGAGCCGTAGGCAAAAATCGTATCGGCCACCCGCGCCTTGTGGAACGCGCTGTCGCCCCAGGTATTGGCCAGGGCCCAGGCCTTTTTCATGAATATGTGCAAATCGACCTCCCAGGTATAGCCCATGGCGCCGTGGACCTGGATGCAATTCTTCGCCGCCAGGTTGGCCGCCTCGCAGGCCACCAGCTTGGCGTGGGACACGGCAGTGGCGGCGCGCGGCTCCCCGTGGGCGACACTGTAGGCCGCGCGATGCACCGGGGCGCTGGCGTACTCCAGGCGCACGGCGACGTTGGCCATAAGGTGTTTCACCGCCTGGAAGGAGCCGATGGGTTTGCCGAACTGCTGGCGGTCGGCGCTGTAGCTCACGGCCATGTCCACCATGCGCTGGGCCAGGCCCAGGGCCTGGGCGGCACAGGCCAGGGCGCCGCGATCCAGGCTGGCGGCGCTGAGCTGCGCAGCTTCTTCCCCGCGGACCAGAGGCTCCGCTCCGGATGCCATTTTCACCGCATAGAGTCGACGGGAGGGGTCCACCGATTCATTGTGGCGCAGCCCGACCTGCCCGGGGTCCAGGGCGTACCAGGCGTCGCCGCGCTGCAGCAACAGCAGGTCGGCGACGTGGGCGTCTTCCACCAGCAGGTTCTGCTCCAGGCCCACCGCGACCCTGGCCTCGCCGGCGGCGATGCGCGGCAGCCAGTCGCTGGCCAGTTGGCCACCGATATCCCGCAACAGCGGCACCGCCACCAGGGCCGTGTGCACCAGCGGCTCGGGCAGGGCGACATAGCCGCACTCCTGGGCCAGCAGCACGAAGTCCAGCTCGCTCATGCCCAGGCCGTCCGTGTTCCTCGGGCACGGTCAGGCCCACCAGGCCCAGCTCGACCAGCTGCTGCCACAGGGCGGCGATCGCGGCCGGTAGCGCTTGCCCAGCTGGCGCGGATCCGCTCCGGGCGTGACCTCGGCGGTGAGGAAATCGCGCACCGAGGCTGGAACAGCAACTGGTCTTCTGTAAACGTGAAATCCATAGACTACCTCGGCATGCCCAGCATTCGCTCGGCAATGATATTGCGCTGTATCTCGTTGGTGCCGGCGTAGATCGGGCCGGACTGGGCAAACAGCCAGCCGTCCAGCCAGGTGCCCACCCCGACGGCATCCGGCGCGTGGGGCAGCAACTCGGCCCGCGCCCCGAGGATGCTCATGGCGGTGGCGTGCATGTGCTGGTCCAGCTCCGACCAGAAGATCTTGTTGGTGGAGGACTCCGCGCCGATCTTGCCGCCCTGCTGCAGGCGACAGGCGGTCTGGTAGGTGGTCAGGCAGTAGGCCTCGGCATCCAGCCAGGCGCGGATCACCGCGTCGCGGACCGCCGGGGTCGCGATCCGCCGCCTGCCGCGGTTGGCGCAGTACAGCTCCACCAGGCGCCGCGCGGTTTCCTGGAAGCGCGCCGGGGAGCGCAGCATCAGGCCGCGCTCGAAGCCGGCGGTGGCCATGGCGACGCTGCCAGCCCGCGCCCTCGTCACCGAGGCGGTTTTCCACCGGCACTTCCACGTCGTCGAAAAAAATTTCGGCAAAACCGGGCAGGCCGTCGAGCTGCGGAATCGGCCGCACGGTGATACCCGGCGACGTCCAGCGGCACCAGGATGAAGGTCAGGCCGTGGTGGCGCTGCGACTCGGGGTCGGTGCGGAACATGCCGAACACCAGTCGGCCCAGACCGCGCGGGTCGACCAGATCTTCTGGCCATTGATCACGTACTTGTCGCCGCGCAGGTCGGCCCGGGCGCGTATCGCCGCCATGTCCGAACCCGCGTTGGGCTCCGACCAGCCCTGGGCCCAGACCTCCTCACCGCTGGCCATCTTCGGCAGGATGCGCGCTTTCTGCTCAGCGGTGCCGTATTCCATCAGGGTGGGCCCCAGCAGGAAGATGCCGTTCTGGTTGACCCGCAGCGGGGCGCCGTGCCCGGTAGTACTCCTCCTCGAAGATCAGCCAGTCGATCAGGTCGCAGCCGCGCCCGCCGAGTTCCTCGGGCCAGGTGACCATGCCCCAGCGGCCCTCGTTGAGCCTGGCCTCCCACTGCGCGGTGCTGGGCGAAGCCCTCGGCGGTGTCGAAGGTCTGCAGCGGCTGCGCCGGGACATTGGCCGCGAGCCACGCCCGCACTTCCTCGCGAAAATCCCGCTGCGCCCTGGTATATGCCAGATCCATAATTGCGTCCGTTAAAATTTGGCGTCGCGCTTGGCGACGAAGGCATCGCGGGATTCCTGGGAATCACCCATGGTGTAGGCCTCCAGGGTGAAGCCCTGCTCCCAGCGATACTTGTCTTCCAGGTTGCCGTCCTCGATGCCCGTGAGGGCCTCCTTGGCCAGCTTCACCATGGCCGGCGACTTGGCGGCGATCTGCGCCGCGATCTCCCGCGCCGTGGGCAGCAGTTGCTCCAGCGGCACCACCCGCTCCACCGCGCCCAGGCGGTAGGCTTCCTGCGCGTCGATGAACTCGCCGGTGAAATACATGTAGCGCACCTTCTGCACCGGGAACATGCGCTGCAGGTGGGCGCCGCCGCCCATGGCGCCGCGGTCGATCTCCGGCACCCCGAAACGGGCGCACTCCGAGCAGACGATGATGTCCGCCGCCCCGGCCATGCCGATGCCGCCGCCCAGCACGAAATTGTGCAGGGCCACGATGACCGGCCTGGGGTTGCGGTGTATGGCCCGGAAGGTCTCGTAGTTGCCCCGGTTCACATCCACGATGCGGTTGGGCTCCGCCGCCAGTTCCTTGATATCCACCCCGGCGCAAAAACCCTTGCCCGCCGCGCCGATGATGATGACCCGCACGGCATCGTTGGCGCCCAGTGCATCGATCTCCCGGGCGATCGCGAACCAGCCGGCGCTGTCGAAGGCGTTGACCGGGGGATGGTCCAGCATCATCTCGGCGATGCCGTCGGCAATGGTGGTCCTGAAGGGCTTTGACATGTGTTCGCTCCCGCTCATCGAGTCGGCTTTCCCGTATCTTGCAGGGTCGAATTCATTCGACCTGGTTTCCGGGGGTATATTTCTGGTCGAATGAATTCGACCCTACAGGGACCTGTTCCGTCCCGGCGCGCCTGGCCAGTGCCCGCAGGCGCTGCTCGGCCTCCGCCACAATGGCCCTGATCAACTGGTCGCAGCTGGGCAGGTCGTCGATCACCCCGGCCACCTGGCCGCTGGGCAGTACCCCCCGGGCCGGTTCGCCCTCCACCATGGCCTTCTGGATAATCATGGGGGCATTGGCGGACATGATGGCCTGGCTGGAGGTCATCTCGTCGTCGCGCCCCATGGCCATGGCCGTGCGCAGCAGGTCCAGCACGCCGGCACCGGTGTGCGCTCGAAAGGCCAGGCCGTTGCGCAGGGCGATCCACAGTTTGCGCAGGGTGCCGGCCCGCTCCAGTTCGGACAGCAACTCGTTCATGATCATGCGCTGGGGCAGGCCGTCCATGGCCCGCGACACGATGATGTCGCCCGGGTTCTTGCAGTCCACGTAGCGCTGCAGGGTGGCGCGGGGCACCGGGCTCTCGGCGGTCATCAGGAAGCGGGTGCCCATGGCGATGCCGTCGGCGCCCCAGGCCAGCGCCGCCACCAGGCCGCGGCCATCCTTGAAACCACCGGCCGCCACCACCGGCACCTTGTCACCCACCGCGTCGACGACCTGGGGAATCAGCAGGGTGGTGGGCACCGAACCGGTGTGGCCGCCGCCCTCGCCGCCCTGCACGGTGACCACGTCGGCCCCCAGTTCCACCGCCTTGATGGCGTGCTTGGGCAGGCCCACGGTGGGCATGCACACCACGCCCGGCATCCTTGAGCTTGCGAATGAACTCCGGCCCCGGGGAACGGGAGTAGCTGACCGCCCGCACCCCGTGACGGATGACCATGGTCGACGATGTCCGCCGCGTTGGGCTGGTACATGTGGAAGTTGACCCCGAAGGGCTGGTCGGTGAGCTCCTTGACCCGCAGGATGTCACGCTCCATTTCCTGGGGCGGGATGGTGGCCCCGGCGAGAAAGCCGAAGCCGCCGGCATTGCAGCTGGCGGCCACCAGCTTGGGGTCGGCCACCCAGCCCATCGCGGTCTGCACGATGGGATAGCGGCAGCCCAGCTTTTCGGTAAGGCGCGTCTCAAGCATCTGCAGTCATCGGCCTCACGCGCGACCGATTGCCCGGGGGGTTGTCCTTGATCTGGTAGGCCCGCTGGTTGTGCGGGTCCAGGGCGGCGATGATCGCCAGCTGCTCCGCAGTGGGCGCTGCGGTGGTGGGCAGCTGCGCCGGGCACTGCACAGTTCAAAGCCGGTGTTGTCCTGCACCTGTTCCACGCGTCACGCCCGGGTGCAGGGACACCAGGCGCAGCTGGTGAGTCCGGCGCCGCCGAAGTCCATCACGCACAGGTTGGTGACCACCAGGCGGATATCGATATCGTCCAGGCGGTGCCCCTTGGGCAGCCGCGCCGGGTTGTAGCCGATGGAGGAGACGAAATCGCACTCGCCGTCGACGAACACCCGGGTGTTGTGCGCCGGGCACGAAAAAGCTGTTGGGATGCGATATGGAGTTGCCCGGGAAACCCCGGGCGCCCAGCATCATGTACCTTGGGTTGCTGCGTAGGTGCCCCCCAGGGCGGAGGTGTTGGACTGGCCGTAGCGGTCGATCTGGGTCGGGCCCAGCATGGCGTGGCGGCTGCCGCTCCAGACGTTGTCGAAGATGCGCGAGAAGCCCATCCAGGTCTCGTTGGCCTGGCACGAAATCGTCAGCCGCGCGCGCCCAACGGGTTGGGCTCGCTCAGCAGCCAGGCCTCCGAGTCCGTCATCATCAGGTCCGGGTTGCTGGTCTTCATGGCGAGGCTGGCGGCCAGGCGCGGGATCACCCCGATGCCGGTGGCCAGCACCTCGCCGTCGCCGCGGAAGGCCTCGGCGGCGGCCACATGCACAGTTCCGCCAGGGTGTAGTCAGTTGCTGCTTTACTCATGTGCTGCGAAATCTCCGTGGCGGCATCAATAGGTGGGCAGCGGCAGGGCGCGAATGGCATCCAGGCCGCCGACTTTTTGCTGGTACTCCTGCTCGGAGCTGCCCAGGTACTTATCCAGGTAGGCCTGGATGCCGCCCTCCTCCGCGCTGGCGACGTAGGCCTTGAAATGGGGCACGTCGAAGCCGTACAGCGGGCTGCAGGAAGTGGGATGGGCGCCGCCGGGAATGTGCACCACGCCCGGTGGTGGCGGCGCGCTCCCAGTACACCTGCCGCGCCTGCGCCGGGTCGTGAAAGAACTGCGTGTCCACCAGCTCGTCACAGGACACGTAGGTCTGGTCCGCGGCGCGCGCGTACCAGTCATCCATGTAGTGGTCGGGCCCGGCAATCTGGCACACGCCGCGGGCGTCGGCCCGGTCCACGTGGATCAGCGCCGCGTCCAGCTTGAGCGCCGGCATGGCCACCCACTCCTTGTCGTCGTAGGGACTGTCGATCACCTTGATATCCGGGTTGCGAGTGATGACATCGGTACCCAGGCCCACCTCGGTGGGGATGAAGGGCAGCCCCCAGGCCGCGGCCCGCAGCCCCAGCAGCATCATGCCCTCGTCGATCTCCATCACCTCGATGGCGCCGTTCTGGCGCGCCTGGCGGAAATACGGCTCCAGCGGAATGAAGTCCAGCGAGACAAAGGCGAACACCACTTTCCTCACCTTGCCCGCCGCGCACAGCATGCCCACATCGGCGCCGCCGTAGGACACCAGGGTCAGGTCCTTGAGGTCTGAGCGCAGGATTTCCCGCACCAGGGCCATGGGCTTGCGCCGGGGCCCCCAGCCACCGATGCCGATGGTCATGCCATCGCGTAACTGCGCCACGACATCCGCCGCGCTCATTTGCTTATCCATGTATCTGTTTCCCGATTCGTTCCATTGCCGATGGCGGATTGAAATCCGCCCTACATTAGCTTCCCTACACGCTTTCTTACACTATCCGCGCCATGCGGTAGTCGTGTTTCACGAAATTCACCCCCAGGGTGCTCTCGGTGCGGCGCACGCCGGCGATGGCGCTGATCCGCGGGTGTACAAAGCGGGCCAGGTGCTCGGTATTGCGCACCATGGTGATCGCCAGGATATCCGAGCGCCCCAGCATCACCGCCACGAACCCCAGTTCGGGGATGTCCGCCAGCGCCTCGGCCACACCGCGGGTGCCATCGCTGCGCTCCACCTCAATCCAGATATAGGCCAGCAGCGCATCGCCGAAGCGATCGATATTGGTCACCGCCGTCAGGCGAATCTGCCGCTGGTCTTCCATGCGCTTGATGCGGGCCCGCACGGTGCCCTCGGTCACCCCCAATTCGGCGGCGATCAGGCCATTGCTGACCCGGGCATCGCGCGACAGCAGCGCGACGATGCGCTGGTCGACCGCATCCAGGGTGCGCCGAGTCACCGCGGCCGCCTCCCGCGACGGTGCCTGGCTCGCCCCAGGGGCGCGAGTTCGTGAAAGGGCACCCAGTCGGGCTGGTTCTTCAGTACGTCCAGCGCCAGCGCCGGTGTCAGGCGCCGCACCCCCGCCACGGCCGGCAGGCGCTGGCCCACCAGCTCGTTCAGCGCCGCCTGGTCCTGGCTGACCACCAGCATCTCGATATCCTGCGCGCCCACCACCACATTCACCGAGAACACCTCCGGCAGGCTCGCCAGGTCGCGGGCCACCGCCTCCGGCGCGCGAGTCTCCACCTGCACCCCGATGGCCAGCAACATGCCGTAACCCGCCGCCTCGATATCGGTGACCGCCACCACCCGCATGGTGTCGGACTCCTCCAGGCGCCGCACCCGGGCCCGCACCGTGCTCTCGGTGACACCCAGTTCCCGGGCGATGGCGCGATAGGGCATGCGGCCATCGGCGCGCAACAGGGCGATAATGCCCTGGTCGGTGGCATCCAGCGCTATCAGCGCCGGGGCGCGCTTTGGCGGCTGACCGTATTCACCCGGCTTCGTCCGCGGCCAGCTGGCGCAACTGCGTTTTCAGCACCTTGCCGCCGGCATTCAGGGGCAACTCGTCCAGAAAAAGCACCGAGCGGGGCACCTTGTAATTGGCCATATTGGCCCGGCACCAGTCGATCACCGCCGCCTCGTCCAGGTCTGCGCCCCGGCCACCTTCACGATATAGGCCCGCGCCACCTCGCCCAGGCGCTCGTCGGGCACACCGATCACCGCCGCCCGCGCCACCCCCGGCAGGCTGCACAGGCTGTTCTCGATCTCCGCGGGGTAACAGTTGAAGCCGCCGACGATAAACATATCCTTGATGCGATCGGTGATGCGCACATAGCCGTCCTGCGTCCATCACTCCGACATCGCCGGTCTTGCAGCCAGCCGTCCGGCGGTGATGGTGCGCGCGGTTTCCTCGGGGTTGTCCAGGTAGCCGCGCATCACGTTGAAACCCCGGCACCAGATCTCACCGGGCGAACCGACCGGCACGATCGCACCCGCCGCATCCACGCACTTCATCTCCACCCCGTCCATGGCCCGGCCGGAGGTGTGGGATATCCGTTCGGGACTGTCATCCGCCCGGCAGATGGATACCACGCCACAGGTCTCGGTCAGGCCGTAGGCGGTCACCACCACTTCGAAACCCAGCTCCTAGCGCATTTGCTCCACCAGCGCCACCGGCACCGGGGCCGCGCCGGTGACCGCCAGGCGCAGGCTGGACAGGTCGAATTCGCCGCGCCGCGGGTGGGCCAGCAGCGACTGGTAGATGGTCGGCGGCCCCGGGATCATGGAGATGCGCTCGCTGGCGATGCGCGGCAGCACCGCGTCCAGGTCGAAGCTCTTCACCGGCAGCATGTGGGCGCCCCGGATGATCGCCGACAGCCATCCCGCCTTGTAGCCGAAGGAATGGAAAAACGGGTTGATAATCAGGTAGTTGTCATCACTTCTGAGGCCGACCGTGGCACTCCAGGTCTCGAAGGTGCGGATATTCTGGCCGTGGCAGGTGACCACCCCCTTGGGTTTGCCGGTGGTGCCGGAGGTAAACAGGATGTCCAGGGTGTCGTCCGGGGTCAGCGCGTCCGCCCGCCGCTGCACCTCGTCGGCGGCCACGCCCTGGCCGGCGGCCAGGAAATCCTCCCAGGGCGTTGTGCCCGCTTCCTCGCCCTCGCAGCAACACGATCTGCTCCAGCGCCGGCAGGGCGTGCTCGCGCAGCGCCGCGGGGTAGTTCACCCCCAGGAAATCACCGACGGTAAACAACAGGCGGGCGCCGCTGGCGCGCAGTATGTAGGCGGCCTCGGCCCCTTTCAGGCGGGTATTGAGCGGCACCAGCACCCCGCCGATGCTCTGGGCGCCGATGGCGGCGATAATCCACTGGTAAATATTGGGCGCCCAGATGGCGATCCGGTCGCCCTTGTCGATGCCGGCCGCCATGAACGCCTGCGCGGCCTGCACGCGGGCCTGGTCGAGCTGCGCATAATTGAGCCGCACCGCGCCATCGCTGATGGCCGCTCGCTCACCGTAGCGGGCCGCGGCCTCCACCACGACCTGGGGCAGGGTGCGTTGTCGATACTGTTCTGCTGGCATGAGACGATCCCGCTGGGCACGGTGCGACAGGGCTGGAGGGATATAGTAGGCGGGAAGCGGGCAAACGACAAACACTATTCGTAATTATGTTGTCCACATTTTACGAATAGTGTGACTATTTGTATTACAGCGGCGGGAATGCGGGGGGAAATACCCCCCGCTATCGGCATTACCCGGGGAAGGAATAGTCCTTGAACTGCTCCCGCAGGGCCACTTTCTGCAGTTTGCCGGTGGCGGTGTGGGGCAGTTCGTCGACGAACTCCACCGCCTCCGGCGTCCACCACTTGGCGATCTTGCCGTCGAACCAGGCCAGCATCTCCTCGGCGGTGAGGTCCTGACCGTCGGCGTTGCGCACCACGATGAGCAGGGGCCGCTCGCTCCACTTGGGGTGGAAGTGGCCGATCACCGCCGCCTCGGCCACCTTGGGGTGGTCGGTGGCGACGTTTTCCACGTCGATGGAGGAGATCCACTCGCCGCCGGACTTGATCACGTCCTTGGTGCGGTCGGTAATCGCCATGTAGCCCTCGGGATCGATGGTGGCCACGTCCCCGGTCTCGAACCAGCCGTCCTCGGCATGGGCATCGGAACCGTCCAGCTTGAAGTAGTTCGAGCACACCCAGGGGCCGCGCACTTTCAGGGACCCGAAGGCCACGCCGTCCCAGGGCTGCTCCTGGCCCTCGTCGTTGACGATCTTCATTTCCACCCCGAAGATCGGGCGGCCGGCCTTGAGGCGCAGTTTGGCGAATTTCTCCTCGCCGATCTGCTCGCGGGACGCGGTGCTGGCGTTGACGCTGCCCAGCGGACTCATCTCGGTCATGCCCCAGCCCACCCGGGACTCGACCCCGTAGCTGTCGAAATCCTCCATGATGGACAGGGGACAGGCGGCGCCGCCGACGACGATGCGCTGCAGGGACTCCACCCGCTCGCCCGACTTCTTGAGGTGGGCCAGCAGGCCCAGCCACACGGTGGGCACACCGGCGGACATGGTGACGCCTTCTTCATTGATCAGGGCGGCCAGGGTCGCGCCGTCGCCCATCTTGCTGCCGGGAAACACGATCTTGGCGCCGGCCATGGGGCAGGCATAGGGATTGCCCCAGGCGTTCACATGAAACATGGGCACGATGGGCAACACCACGTCCCGGCTGGACAGCCCCAGGGCGTCGGGCATCATGGTGGCGTAGGCGTGCAGCATGGTGGAGCGGTGGGAGTACAGCACGCCCTTGGGATTGCCGGTGGTGCCCGAGGTATAGCACAGGGCGCAGGCGGCGTTCTCGTCCAGCTGCGGCCACTCGAACGCCTCGGCGCCCTCGGCCACCAGGGTTTCGTAACAGATGGCATTGGGCAGGCTGGTCTCGGGCATGCGCTCCTGAGTGGTCAGAATCACCCAGCCCTTGACCCCCGGGCACTCCGCCGCCACCCCTTCGGCCAGGGGCAGGAAATCCGGATCCAGGAATACATACTGATCCTCGGCGTGATTGATGATGTAGGCCACCTGCTCGGGAAACAGCCGCGGGTTGATGGTGTGGCACACATAGCCGCTGCAGGCGGATGCGTAGTAGGTTTCGAAATGGCGGTAGTCGTTCCAGGCCAGGGTGGCAATGCGATCCCCGGGAGCCAGCCCCCACCCGGCGATACCGTTGGCCAGCTTGCGGGTGCGGCGAAACGCTTCGCGATAGGTATAGCGGTGGCGTGGGTTGTCACCGGTGACCGAGACGATCTCCCTGTCGCCGTTGACCTGCTCGGCGTGTTGCAGGATCGAGGTTATGGTCAGCGGCACGTTCATCATCAGACCGTTCATGCAGGTACTCCTTATTAGTTATCAATGTCACAGGATCGGGGAGCGTGATTATTACTGATTTTTTCGGGGCAAGGTAGCCGCGGGGACAGCGGGCGTCGCAAAGCCCTGTCAGGGCTGCAGCAATTCCCAGCTCTCATCCTGCGGGTGCTGCAGGGCGCGATTTTCCTGGCGCAGCTTGATGAGATGGGCCGCCAGGGACAGCTTCGCCATCTTGTGCAGGCTGGTATCGACATCGTCGTAGACCACCTCGACCAACCTGTCCACGGAACAGCGGCCCAGTTGCTGCAACCCCCGGATCACCTTGGCCTCGCGCTGCAGGCGATGGTTCACCAGCCAGGACACCACCGCGTGGGAATCCTCCATGACCTCGCCGTGCCCGGGGGCGATGAATTTCAGCGGATAGCGCAGCAGCAGTTGCAGCGACTCGATATAGGCCTTCATGTCGCCGCTGGGCGGCACGATCACCACGGTGGAGCCGTTCATGATGTGATCGCCGGCAAACAGCATCTGCTCCTCCTCCAGCAAAAAGCAGAAATGGTTGCTGACGTGGCCCGGGGTGTGCACGGCGCGCAGGGTGAATTCCGCCGTTTCCAGCACATCGTCGTGCCGCAGTTCCTCCGCGGGGGCAAAGGTATCGTCCTGGAACATGTCATCCGCCGGCGAGGCGCCGATGACCTCGGCCCCCGTGGCCTCCGCCACCGCCTGCCAGGCGGGGGAGTGGTCCGGGTGGGTGTGGGTACAGACTATCCAGCGGATGCGGCCTTCCCCCGCCGCCAGGATGGCGTCGATATGGGCGGGAATGGCAGGTCCCGGGTCCAGCACCGCCACCTCCTCATTACCCAACAGGTAGGTATTGGTCCCCGGGCCGGTCATCACCCCGGGATTGGGCGCCACCAGGCGCCGCACCCGGCTGTTGAGACGAAAGGGAACACCGTGCTCCAGCATCTCCGGTCACACCAGGTTGGCAATGGGCACATCGGGATTGACGTCGGCCTCGTAATCAACCCCGTCTACCTCGAAGCCAAACAAGCGCAGGAATTCGCGCCGGTAACCGTCGAAATCCGACAACTGCTTCAGCGTGTCGGTATTGATCTGCTCCCACAGTTCCCCAACCTCGGCCTGTATAGCCGGGTCCAGTTCCTTGCGGTCGGCACGCAGGCGACCCTCCTCGTCCAGGTAGGGGTCGGCACCGTACAGGGAGTCGCGGAACAGGCCGTCAACCTGCTCAATACAGCCCTCATGGATACCCCGCGCTTTCATTACCTTGAACAGCAGCGCCAGGTAGATGGGCATGGCCGGGATCGCCGCGCTGGCCTGGGTAACCACCGCCTGGAGCACGGACACGCGGGCATCCCCGCCCTTTTGCGCCAGGCGCTCGCGGATATCGATCACCCGCTTGTCCAGGTCTTTCTTGGCGGCGCCGATAGTGCCGTGCCAGTAGATATCCCAGGTGAGCTTCTCACCGATATAGGTATAGGCCGTGGTCCTGGCGCCATCGGCCAGCACCCCGGCATCGTCCAGGGCATCTATCCACATCTGCCAGTCCTCACCGCCCATTACCGCGACAGTGTTATCTATCTCCTCCTGGTTGGCGGCCTCCAGGTGGAAATCCTGCACTTCTTCCTTGTCGGTGTTCACCCCTTTCTGGGTGGCGGGGCCCCCGATCGGCTTGAGGGTGGAATTGTGCACCACCCCGGTCACCGGGTGCTGGCGGCGCGGCGCGGCCAGGCTGTACACCACCAGGTCTACCTGGCCCAGGTCCGCCTTGATGGTCGCTATGGCTTTTTGCTTGATCTCGTCACTGAAGGCGTCGCCGTTGATGCTTTTCGCGTACAGACCATCGGCCTCGGCGAACTTGTGGAAGGCGGCGCTGTTGTACCAGCCGGCGGTACCGGGCTTTTTGTCCGTGCCCTCTTTCTCGAAGAAGATACCCAGGGTCGAGGCGCCGGCGCCGAAAGCGGCGGTGATGCGCGAGGCCAGGCCGTAACCGGTGGAGGCGCCGATCACCAGCACGCGTTGCGGGCCATTGGGAATCGGTCCCCGGGATTTCACATACTCTATCTGGCGCTTTACATTGGCTTCACAGCCTGCGGGATGGGTGGTGATGCAGAGAAATCCGCGAACGCGAGGCTTGATTATCATGGGTTCGTTGTTCCTGGCTGTGGTGGCTGTCCGGAGCGAGCCGCAAGTCTAGCATAAGGGTCGCGCACAGCGGCAAGCGTCGGGGCCTGAGACCCCTCCCCCCGCCTTGTGTTCGCTGCGCACATGCAGTTCAATACCAGCCCACCTGCGAGCACCCGACCCTGGCATGACCGACTCCCCCCTGCGCTATCCCACCCCCACCGCCTGGACAGAGGCGGTGATGGCGGATTTCGACAGTTTCCTGCTGGATCACGCCGCGGCGGAGAAAAAAGCCTCCGGCATGGCCATCTCCATGCTCTCCCATTACCCGGACAAGGTGGAGCTGGTTGCCGCCATGGCGGAGCTGGCAGTAGAGGAACTGACCCACTACCGGGAGGTGGTCAAGTGGATCCACCGCCGGGGCCTGCTGACAGCGGCGGACCGCAAGGACCAGTACGTGCTGGCGCTGCGCGAGACCATCCGCACCGGAAGCGAGGCGTACCTGCTGGACCGGCTGCTCACCGCCAGCATCATCGAGGCCCGCGGGGCCGAGCGTTTCGCGCTGGTGGCCGCCGCCCTGGAGGCGGGCCCGCTGCAGAAGTTTTACCAGTCCATCGCCCGTTCCGAGGCGCGCCATTTCGAACTGTTCCTGCAGCTGGCACACCAGTACCTGCCCGCGCCCATGATCGAGCAGCGCTGGGATGAGCTGCTGGATGTCGAGGCGCACATAGTCGCCGGCCTGCCTGTCCAGGCAGCGCTGCACTAGCAGCCCCTGTCCCTTGGCGGAGCTCGCTCGCCAGCGCTACCTGCAACGGCATAGCGAGCCGGGACTACCCCGCAGCCCGCAGCTCGCCACGCCCTGGCGCAACGTGCTGGTTATCCCCGCCTACCGGGAGGACCCGCAGCTGGCGCGCCGGCTGCGGGACCTGCCCGCCGGCCCGGGTCGGACGCTGGTGATCCTGGTGTTGAACCGGCCGGATTCCGATCCCGACCGGGAGGCCAACGCCGGCCTGCGCGCCGCTGTCGCCGGTCTGCCCGCGGGCAGCTGCCCCGGCTCCCGGGAACTCAGTCGACACGCTGACCTCTTCCTGTGGGATCTCGACACCAGGTCGGGCCCGCTCCCCGCGGCGCGGGGGTGGGCCTGGCGCGCAAAATCGGCTGCGACATCGCCTTCAGGTGGATGTCCGAGGGCGCCATCAGCGGCCGCTGGATTTGCAGCACCGACGCAGATGCGCGGCTGCCGGCGGATTATTTCCACAAGCTGGAGGCCGCCCCCAACGCTGCCGTTGCGGCGACCTACCCCTTCTGGCACAGCCCCGGGGGAAATGCGTCCTGCGACCTGGCCACCGCCCTTTACGAGCTGCGCCTGCACCACTATGTACTGGGACTCGAGTACGCCGACTCGCCCTACAGCCGCCATACCCTGGGGAGCTGCCTGGCAGTCAGTCAGGAGGGCTACGCCGGGGTGCGCGGTTTCCCGCAGCGTTCCGGCGGCGAGGATTTCTACCTGCTCAACAAACTGGCCAAGACCGGCCCGGTGGCTCGCCTGTGGGGAGATTGCATCGTGCTGCAATCGCGCCAGTCCGAACGGGTGCCCTTCGGCACCGGACCCGCGGTGACCCGGATAATGGACTCGCCGCGGCCGCTGGCCGCACCCCTGTTTTACCACCCTGCCTGTTTCCTCGCGCTGCGCGGCCTGCTGGCCGCGGTGCCCGCGCTGGCACTGGCGGGGACGCCAGCCGGCGACGCCGACCTGGCGGACCGGCTGCGCGGCCAGGGGCTGTCGCCGCAGCTGAGCCAGGCCAGCGCCCAGGTCCTGCACACCATGGGTATAGCGGCCGCCCTGGCCCACTGCCGCCGCCAGGGCAAGGCGCCGGGGCAGTTCACGCGCCAGTTCCAGCAGTGGTTCGACGGTTTTCGCACCCTGAAATTCATTCACGGCCTGCGGGCGGCGGGCTGGCCGGACCAGTCGCTGGCGGCCCTGGGCGCGCTGCAACCCACTTTCTGGCCCACCCGGCCCGACGAGCAGGTCGACGACCTGCGGCGCGCCGTGCTGCGCCACTGGGGCTGGACGGCGCCCGGAGCCTAGCGCGGGCTGCCGAGGCCAGCGTAATCGGGCAGGTTGGTCAGCCAGATACACTGGTAGGGCTGCAACTCCACCACCTGGGTACGGCTTTCCACCTGCAGCCCTCCCAGCAGGTCGGTCCAGTCATCGGTATCGGTGAGGTTGACGTCGGACAGCGCCAGGGGCTGCGGCTCGGGGCTGATATTGGCGATGCAGAACACGCACTGGCGCCGGTCCATGCTCTGGCGCCAGAATCCCAGCAGCGCGGTGCCCAGATGCAGGGTGAACTGGGTGGCGTTGGGGTGAAATGCCGCCTGCCTGCGGCGGATCGCCAGCAACTGTTTCAGGCCGCTGAAAACCCTGCTGTGATCCGAACCGGCGTCGGCCAGCAGCGTCTCCAGCTGGTCGGCGTCCCACTGGTGGCGATTGATGGCGCGGTAGTGGCCGCTGTTCTCCACCCGCTGGTAGTCATTGCGCGTCGCCACCAGGCTGTGCATGTAGATCCCGGGAATACCCTCCAGCGCCAGCATGATGGCGTGGGCGCAGATAAAGCGCTGCAGGCGCCAGCCATCGGCGCCAGCCAGGGTGCCCTGCAGCGCGTCGAACAGGGAGATATTGATTTCGTAGGGCTTGCGCTGCGCCGCCCTCCAGCGCCCGGTAGGACACCTGGCCGCCGAAGTCGCTGCATGGTGCTTATCAGGGCCTGCAGTTCCTCGTCGGACAGCAGGCCCTCCGCCGGGCGCAGGCCGATACCGTCGTGGGAGGCGATAAAGTTGAAGTAGGCGGTGCCGTCCTGGGCCGGCGGCATACTCATCATCCAGTGCTTCAGGTATGTGCAGTCCCCGGTCACCAGGGTATTAAGCAGCAGCGGCGGCAGCGAGAAATTGTAGACGCAGTGGGCCTCGTTGGCGTTGCCGAAGTAGGACAGGTTCTCCCGGTTGGGAATATTGGTCTCGGTGATAATCATGGCGTCCGGCCCGGGCATGCTCCACCAGGGTGCGCAGCAGGCGCACGATCTCGTGGGTCTCTTCCAGGTTGAGGCAGCTGGTGCCGGGAATCTTTCCACAGGAAGGCGACGGCATCCAGGCGAAAAATACGCACCCCGTCGTCCAGGTAGTGACGCAGGATCGAGACGAACTGCTTGAGCACCTCCGGATTGCGAAAATCCAGGTCTACCTGGTCGTGGCTGAAGGTACACCAGACATGGCGGGTGCCGCTCGTGGTCTCCACCTCGCGCAGCAGCGGCGAGGTGCGCGGGCGCACCACGGCACTGAGGTCGTCGTCGGGGCTGGCGGTATAAAAATAGTCCCGCGCCCGGGTCAGCGTCGCTGCAGGAAGTTCTCAAACCACAGGCTGCGCCCCGAGCAGTGGTTGATCACCAGGTCCGCCATCAGGTCGTAGTCGCGGGCGATGGCGTTGATGTCGTCCCAGTCGCCCAGTGCCTCGTTGACACTGGAGTAATCCAGCACCGCAAAGCCGTCATCGGAGCTCCAGGGGTAGAAGGGCAGCATGTGCACGCCGGTCAGCAGCCCCTCGGTATGGCGATCCAGGAAATCCTTCAGGGTCTGCAGCGGCGTTCTCGCCTGCGCGCAGGACGCTGTCGCCGTAGGTGATCACGATGCGCATCGCGCTGGTCCCAGTGATTGACGTGACCGCGGGACCGGGTCCATGCACCGGCTCCAGCCGCATCAGCGTCCAGCAGCTGTGCGGCCAGGCCGTCCAGGTCCGCGCCCAGCGGGATTGCCGTGGTAGATCACATCCAGGTGGTGCTGTACGCGGTCTCCCAGAGTTCAGCTGCTCGTTCACCGGCCGTGACATAGCGCCAACTCCAGGCTGCGGCGAACTCCCGTGGTCCGCCTCGACCGCGTCCTGCAGCCGCTCCAGGATGTCCGGTATGGCGCTGATCACCCGGTTCCAGCTGGGGATGAAGGGCCGCTCCATGGGCCGGTCCAGGAAGGCCTCGCCGGCTTTCATGATGTTCTCGCGCAAACAGCTCCACCGCCTTCTCCTCGCTGTGGATATCCAGAGCTGAGACCGTTCATCACCGCGTCGTTGTGGTAGGTTTCGACGAAATCCAGGGCGATGCGGTAATAGGTCGCCTTCAGGGAGCGGAAGGTCTCGGTATTGAAGGTGACGCCGCGGGTCGCCAGCTTGCGGAACAGCGCCTTGGCAATGTCGATGGACATCTTGCGACAGGCCGCCCTCGTCGTCGTCCGGCAGACAGCTCCTGGTGCTTGTGGTCGTAGACATCGGCGATATCCACCTGGCACAGGCGGTTGTTGGCGTAGTTGCGATACATCTCCGACAGCACGCCGATCTCCAGCCCCCAGTCGCTGGGAATGAGGATGTCGTTGAGCACATCGCGGCGGAAGGAAAACTCGCCCGGCCAGCGGGTAGCGAAAGCTGTCCATGTAGTCGAGGTACTCCATCTCGCCCAGGGTCTTCTTCAGCGCGCGCAGCAGCGGCGTCACCAGCAGGCGGCTGACCCGGCCGTTGATCTTGCCGTCCGCCACGCGGGCGTAGTAGCCCTTGCAGAATTCGTAGTTGAAACGCGGGTGGGCCACCGGGTAGATCAGCCGGGCCAGCAGGCGAGCGGTCGTAGGTGAGGATATCGCAGTCGTGCAGCGCCACCGACTCGGTGCGTGTCGGAGGCCAGCATATAGCCCATGCAGTACCAGACGTTGCGCCCCTTGCCCAGCTCCCGCGGCGCCAGGTCCAGCTCCTGCAGCTCTGCGTCCAGCGCCTGCAGCCGCGGCCCGTCGTTCCACAGCACGCGGTGATGCTGCGGCAGCCGGCCGAAGAAACGCCAGCGCCTGCCGATACTGGTGCTCGTCCGCCCGGTCCAGGCCGATGACGATCTCGGCCAGGTAAGGCACCTGCCGCAAGCTCGTCGACGATATGCGGCAGCGCCTCCCCCTCCAGCTCCGAGTACAGCGACGGCAGCATCAGCCCCATGGGCCGCTCCCGGGAAAATGCCAGCAGCTCCGCTCTCCAGTTCCTCCACCGGGCGGTCGCGACAGGTTGTGCAGGGTGGTGATGATGCCGTTCTGGTAGAAATCGCCCATGACTGAGCCTCCGTGTGATTTACGTATCGGCCTGCAGCTGGCGCAGCCATTGGCGTCACGCCCTCGGCCCAACCTGCCGGACCGCAGGCACGACTGCGCATAACCCCGGTGCGTGCGCTCGCAGTACCGGGAAGTCGTGCACTGGGGAGCGCACCAGCAGTGCGGTTGCGGCCGCCTCCAGCATGGCGCAGTCGTTGCCGCTGTCGCCGATAGCGAGATCGTGACAGGCCTGGCCGGCGCCCTGCGCCTGCATACTGCACGCGCGCAGCCAGCGCCAGCGCCCTGCCCTTGTCGCAGTCACCCGCCACCGTCAGGAAACGGCCGCCCTGCAGGACGGTGGCCCCCCGGCGCGCAGCGCCGCGATGAAATCGCGCTTGCGGGCAGCGCTGCCCAGCCATTGCACCGGCTCGCTGTACTCGCGCCGGTTGGCCAGCGCGGCCTGCTCCTTCGACAGGCCGGTCATCGCCGCGATGCCCTCGACGCCGGCCCGGGCGAAATACTCAAAGTCACCGCCAAAGGCCCCCTCCAGGGAGGCCAGCAACTGCAGCCAGCGCTGCCGCGGAGCGCCCAGTTCACACACCCAGTAGCCATCGCGCTCCAGGGTGTCGGCCGGCCGGCTGGGAAAGTAGCCTGCGGGAATGACAATCGCGGCGCCGTTTTCGACGATGAAGGGGTGGTGATTGCCCAGCTGTCGGCGCAGCTCCTCGACCTCCAGACGGGTTTTGCTGGTCGCCGCCATAACCGGTATGGCCGCGCCCTCCAGTGCCTCCAGGGCCGGCAGCGCGGCGCTGAAACTGTAGTCGTGGTGGTCCAGCAGGGAGCCGTCCAGGTCGGTAAAGACCAGCCGCAGGGCGTCACCGGCAGGGTTCATAGCGGCTCCTTGTGGCGCTGGCGGCAGGCGGTAATCCGGCGCCCGGAATCGAGGCTGTAGAGGTAATCGACCTGCTCCGGCAGGCTGGCGAGGCAGTGTTCGGTCAGGCGCTGGTAAAACTGGATGAAGCGAGCGACGCCCGCATCACTCATCAGCCCCTGGCCCGTGCCGCCCGTGGCGAGGCGCAATTTCTGCTCCTGCTCCAGGCGCCAGGCGTACACCGCGGCGAAGGACGGCGCCTGCAACATGACCCAGTAGTGCACCCGCTGGTACAGGGCCGGGAAGTCCCGCGCCAGGGCATCGTTGACCCAGGCGCGCCAGCGCCCATCGGGGTCCTCCTCGCGCTCCAGCTGGTTGATCGGCCTGGCCAGCTGCGCCGCGCCCTGGGGCCGGGCACCCAGGCACCAGCCCTCCAGCAGCACGATATGGACGGGGCCCGTTACCTGTTCCCAGGCGCTGCGCGGGCGCCGGTCATCCGCGGCCTTGTCAAAGCGGGGCACGGCCACCGGTGCGGCGCCCTGCGGCGCCAGCAGCGCGTCCAGGCTGGTGCCCAGCAGGGCCATGTCGTGGGTTGCGGGCACGCCCCGGGTGCGCAGCAGGGGGTGCACGGTTGCCGCCAGCGCCTCGCGCTCGGCCCGGGTCAGGTAGAAATCATCCAGCGACAGCGACACCGCCCGCAAGCCGTGTGTCGCCTGCAGCCGCGCCAACAGGTAGGCGCACAAGGTGGTCTTGCCGGAGCCCTGCGACCCGTTGACCGCCACCAGCAGCGGCCCCGCCGCACTATTCTGGTGCGCGGCCAGGATGCCAGCCAGCGGATCGAACCATTTTTGTGCGTGCAGCAGGTAGTCCGGCGCCAGGGCGTGCCGGCGCAGAAATTCCGCCTGCCATGGCGCAGCGCTGTGGTTCACCGTGTTTCTCTCACCCGTCTCTCCCTGCAGGCATTCACTTTGCAGCCATTGACGCAAGTGAGAGCAGTATCCGTGCCAATCAGGCCGTCGCGGCGGCCAGCGCCTACATCACCAGCTGGCGAATATCCCCCAACAGGGCCACCAGGTGCGACAGGAAACGCCCCCCGTCACCGCCGTTTATCACCCGGTGATCGTAGGACAGCGCCAGCGGCAGCATGGTGCGCGGCACGAATGCCTGGCCGTCCCACACCGGCCTGGTCGCGGCCCGGGAAACCCCGAGGATTCCCACCTCGGGCGTATTGACGATGGGTGTAAAGCCATTGCCGCCGATATTGCCGAGGCTGGAAACGGTAAAGCAGCCCCCCTGCATGTCCGCGGGCGCGAGCTTGCGATCCCGCGCCTTTGCAGCCAGCTCCAGCACCTCCGCGGCCAGCTCCCAGATCGACTTTCTGTCCACGTCGCGAATCACCGGCACCACCAGCCCGGCGGGGGTGTCCACCGCCATGCCGATATGGGTGTAGCGCTTGAACACCAGCTGCTCGCCATTGCCCGCCAGCGAGCTGGCAAATTTGGGGTGCTCACGCAGGGCCACGGCGCAGGCCTTGAGAATAAAGGGCATGGGGGTGAGCCGGGTGCCGCGCTGCTCGGCCTCGCTCTTGAGCCCCTTGCGGAATGCTTCCAGCGCGGTGATATCGGCCTCGTCGAACTGGGTGACGTGCGGCACGTTCAGCCAGCTGCGATGCATATTGGCGGCAGTCAGCTTGTCGAGCTTGCTGCGCTCGATCACCTCAACTTCACCGAATTTGGCAAAATCGATCTCGGGCACCTGGGGAATACCCGCTCCCGCAACGGCGCTGCCAACCGGCTTGCCATCCAGCGCCTGCTTAACGTACTGCTGCAGGTCTTCCTTGACGATGCGGCCACGGGGACCCGATCCCGACACCTCCTGCAGGGGCACCCCGAATTCCCGGGCCAGCTTGCGTACGGCCGGGCCGGCGTAGGTACCCGCGGCGGGGGACGCCTCCCGGGGAGATTCGTCAGTGGCGGTAGCGGCGCTGGCCGCCGCGGGCTCGACACTTGCCGTTGTGTTCGCGCTGCTGGTATCCGCGGTGTCGGTCTCCTGCTCCGGTTCCGCGGCGGGCTCCGGACCCTGCTCTGCAGCTGCCTGTTGCGGCGCCGCGGCATCAGCTTCAGCCTCGGCCTCCGTGTCCTTCGCAGCGGCGTCTTCCTCGTCGCCAGCGCCGCCAGCGTCTGTCTCGATAACCGCCACCGGCGCGCCCTCGGCCAGTTGCTCACCCTCAGCTACCAGCAACTCGACCACCGTGCCGGCGACGGTAGAGGGAATTTCCATGGAGGCCTTGTCGGATTCCAGCACGATAAGGCCCTGGTCCAGCGCCACCTTGTCGCCCACGGCGACCAGTACCTCGATGACTTCCGCGCCCTCGGCGCCGCCGATATCGGGCACTGTAACTTTTTGTGTTGGCATATTATTTTCCTTCTTCTCAGGCGCCCAGGGGGTCTATCTTGTCGGCCGAAATACCCAGCTCCGCCATCGCGGCAGTCACCCGGGCGGGCTCGATCGCTCCCTCGTCAGCCAGCGCCTTCAGCGCCGCCAGCACGATGTATTCCCGGCTCACCTCGAAAAACTCGCGCAACTTGCGGCGGGTATCCGAGCGCCCGAAGCCATCGGTACCCAGGGCGACAAAGCGCCCCGGGACAAACTCCCGCAACTGGTCCGCGTAGGACTTGACGTAATCGGTGGCCACCACGCAGGGGCTGGTGTCTCCCTCCAGCTGGCGAGTGACATAGGGCACGCGCGGCTCCTCCTCCGGGTGCAGCATATTCCAGCGCAGGGCCGTCTTGCCCTCGCGCTGCAGCTCGTTGATGCTGGTGAGGCTCCACACATCGCTGGCCACCTGGTACTCGCTCTCCAGGATAGCCGCGGCAGCCTCCACCTCGCGCAGGATCGTCCCCGCGCCCATCAGCTGGACCCGCAAGCCCTCGCGCCGGGACGCCCGCCGCAGCGGGTACATACCCTGGATAATGCCCTCCTCCACACCCTCGGGCATATCGGGCTGCACATAGTTCTCGTTCATGGTGGTGATGTAGTAGAAGCGGTTCTCGCCCTCCTGGTACATGCGCCGCAAGCCGTCCTGCAGGATAACCGCCAGCTCATAGGCGTAGGTGGGATCGTAGCTGACGCAATTGGGAATGGTGCTGGCCAGCAGGTGGCTGTGGCCGTCCTGGTGCTGCAGCCCCTCGCCGTTGAGGGTGGTACGGCCTGCGGTGGCGCCGATCAGGAAGCCCCGGGCCTGGCTGTCCCCGGCCGCCCAGGCCAGGTCACCGATACGCTGGAAACCGAACATCGAATAGAAAATATAAAACGGCACCATCGGGTAGGCACTGGTGCTGTAGGAAGTGGCCGCCGCCAGCCAGGCCGAAAAGGCGCCCGCCTCGTTGATGCCCTCCTCCAGGATCTGGCCGCTGCTCATCCTCTTTGTAGAACATGATCTGGCCGGCGTCCTGCGGCGTGTAGCGCTGCCCCACCGAAGAGTAGATGCCCAGCTGCCGGAACATGCCCTCCATGCCAAAAGTGCGGGCCTCGTCGGGCACGATGGGCACCACCCGCTCGCCGATGTTCTTGTCCTTGACCAGGGTGGACAGCATGCGCACGAAGGCCATGGTGGTCGAAATCTCGCGCTTGCCGCTGCCCTTCAGCTGCTTGTCGAACACCGACAGCGGCGGGGTGCTGAGCAGTTCGAACTCGTGCCGACGGGCCGGGATCTGCCCGCCCAGTTCCGCCCGCCGCTCGCGCATATAGCGCATTTCCGGACTGTCCGGCGGCGGCCGGTAGTAGGGCACGTCCTTGAGTTCTTCGTCGCTGATGGGAATGGCGAAACGGTCGCGGAAGGCCTTGAGGCTGTCCATGTCCAGCTTCTTCAGGGAGTGGGTTTCGTTGTTGGCCTCCCCCGCCTCGCCGGTGCCGTAGCCCTTCACCGTCATGGCCAGGATGACCGTGGGGCTGCTCCTGTTCCTGCACCGCCTTGGCGTAGGCGGCATAGACCTTGTAGGGGTCGTGGCCACCGCGATTCAGGTACATGATGTCCTCATCCGACAGGTCTTTCACCAGCTCCAGCAATTCCGGGTACTTGCCGAAAAAATGTTCGCGGGTATAGGCGCCGCCGTTGTACTTGTAGTTCTGCAGCTCGCCGTCGCAGACCTCGTCCATGCGCTTCTGCAGCAGGCCGGTCTCGTCGCGCTCCAGCAGGGGGTCCCACTTGCGGCCCCAGATCACCTTGATCACGTGCCAGCCGGCGCCGCGAAACACCCCCTCCAGTTCCTGGATGATCTTGCCGTTGCCGCGCACCGGCCCGTCCAGGCGCTGCAGGTTGCAGTTCACCACGAAGTTCAGGTTGCCCAGCCGCTCGCGCCCGGCCAGGGAGATAGCTCCCAGTGACTCCGGCTCGTCGCACTCACCGTCGCCCAGGAAACACCAGACGTTGCGGTCGCCGTGATCCACCAGGCCGCGGCTCTGCTGGTACTTCATGACATGGGCCTGGTAAATCGCCTGGATCGGGCCCAGGCCCATGGACACCGTGGGAAACTGCCAGTAATCCGGCATCAGCCAGGGATGGGGGTAGGAGGACAGGCCGTTGCCGTCCACCTCGCGGCGGAAGTTGTCCAGTTGGGACTCGTCTATGCGGTCCTCCAGGTAGGAGCGCGCATACATGCCCGGGGCGCTGTGCCCCTGGTAGAACACCAGGTCACCCGGGTGGCCGTTCTCGGTGCCGCGGAAAAAGTAATTGAAACCCACGTCATACAGGGTGGCGCTGGAAGAAAAACTGGAAATATGCCCGCCCAGGGCATCGTCGTTGTCATTGGCCCGCATCACCATCGCCAGCGCATTCCAGCGCACCAGGGAACGGATCCGGCGTTCCATGAACAGGTCCCCCGGCATCATCTTCTCTTCGCTGGGCAGGATGGTGTTGGAAAAGGGGGTGGTGATGGCCGGCGGCAGGCGCAGGCGCTTCTCCTTGGCGTGCTTGGTCAATTCCCGCAGCAGGAAAGAGGCGCGCTCCGGACTGTTGTGCCGGGCCACTTCATCCAGTGCGTCCAGCCATTCCCGGGTTTCCGCGGGATCCATGTCTTCTGTCATAAAGCTTGCCTCTGCTGCGGCATGGCGCCCGGGATCACCGAGACCGGCCACGCCTTAGGTTCTTTTATAGAACTCACATCTCTCTGTGCTGTACACAAATTGAGCGAATTCACCTGGAAATACCCACGGGCCCACCCCCGCGGCGGGCAGGGGCAGGCACAACAGTATAACAAGCAGCCGGGAAAAGAAATTTAGTTCTATTTTAGAACTATTATTTGGCCTGACGATGGCGGCCGCGGCGGCCCAAATTGGCGCAGCCGCGGTGCCGGCGGGGGAACTATTCCACGCGATAGGTCGCGTGCCCCTCCTTGAGGGCGCCCGCGGTGTCAAAGCGGGTAGTGTAACCGGCGGGGAACTCTCCCCAGCGGCCCGGCGCCACCACCTGCAGGGAATGGGGCAACTCCAGGAAGACCCGGCTGTAGTAGGCGTTCCAGCTGTCCAGGGTGAGGGCTTCCACCGCCTCCGCCAGGGCCTGTCGCCCGGCGAAATCAAACTGCTTGATGGCGATGGACTGCCAGTAGAACTCCGCCCGCTCCCACAGGTTCTTGTCCGGTTTCAGGATATCGCTCACCAGGGCGGCCTTGTGGCGGGCAAACTGTGCCTCGTCCAGGTCTGCCGGCAGCGTCAGCAGGAAGGTTTCCATGGCCTTGTCGACCGCGGACGCGTCCGCCACCGGCGACTGCACCAGCATGACCAGCCCCGGCACCTCCAGTTGCGGCCAGGAAAAAGCCGTTACCACGTAGCCCAGTTGCTGCTCGGTGCGCAATTGCTGGAAGAAACCCGACTTCATGATCTGCGCGGTCAGCGCCGTCGCGGCGCGGTCGGACCACTCGTTCCCCGCGCCCTGCAGGTACCAGGCCACCACGGAGTCGTCGTGGGGCACATCCACTGCGTACAGCAGCTTCTCGCCCGCCGCCAGCTTCAACACCTGCAACTCCGGCAGCGGCGGCGCGGCGCTGGCGGGAATGACCTCCTCCAGCATGCCCGAGACCTGCTGCACGAAATCGGGCCGGTAATTTCCGTAAATCATCACCTCGGCGCTGGCGCTGGCCCAGAAGCTGGTCGCGTAGGCCTGCAGGGCGTCCAGGTCGAGTTGCTCCAGTTCGCCAATCAGGGCGTCTTCGCCCCACTCCCCATACAACAGCGCCTCGCGCATATCCTGCATGACCTGGCTGCTGGGACTGCCGGCGACACGGTTGCGCAGGGCGCGGATCATATCCTTGCGGATATCATCGAAACGCTGGGGCTCGAAGCTGGCCTCGGTGATGGCCGCCAGCAATTCCTGCAGCAACAGGGCCTGCTTGTCGTTGTAGCCGGTGACCCGCAGGCTGATACCCTGGGCATGTTTGTAGAGGTCGAAATTAAGCCCCGCCAGCATGGCCGGGTAGGCAAACTCGTTCACGCTGTCGGTGAGCAGGGAGGTATACAGCACCGCCGCCGCGGTTTGGCGGGCAGCTCTGGCCCACATCCGGCGAACGAAAGTTGATATAGGTGGCGCCCTTGGGAATGCGGAACTGCTCGTCCTGCTTGAACCAGATCACCTGCCGGTCGCGGCGCAGGGTCACCTGCGGCACCGCCGGGTTGGTCGCCTCCAGGGGCACCAGCGCCACATCCTCGGCGATGAATTCGTTGGCGGGGGGCAGGTGCAGGGAGTCCTCGCCGGAGGCGGCCTGCCAGCGTGCCAGTTGCGGCCCGGTCACCGGGCGCTCCGAGTAGGGCACCTGGTAAAAGTGCGACACCTTGTCGGTCTCGGCATTGGCGGCGGTCAGAATGACCAGTGCATTGTCCACGCGGACATTCTGCAGCAGCCCGTTCAGCATCACCTCGTCGTAGCGATCCATGAGGTAGGGACCGCGCAGCACGTCCACCGGGGCATACTCGTGCATGCCGCTGGCGATGGAGCTGACATAGCTGATGGGTTCAACCGGCTCCTTGAAGCGAAACCCAAGCTCCGCCAGGCGGGCCTGCTCCTCGTAGAGCCACTGCTGGGCGCCCTCCTCCCGGAGCATTTTCATGTAGCTGAAAAACAGCTCGACCACCCGCGAGTACTGCTGCTGTCCCTTTTCCGTCAGCGAGATACTGACGCTGAACAACCAGCCACCGGGCCAGGTCAGCCCGGTTCCCGCCGACAGGCTCTCCGCCAGGCCCTCGGCCTTCAGTTGCGACAGCAGGCTGCCATCCCCTTCGTGCCCGACCAGGTTGCTGAGATAGGAGACCGGTTTCTCCCGGTAGTCGGAGCGGTAGTCCGGGATGGGAAAGGACAGGTCCAGTTGCCTGAGGGTGGCCTGGGGTTGCACCTGTACCAGCATGGGCAGGTCACCGGGCGCAAACAGTGGCGCGGCGATCTCCCGGGCCTGGTAATCCCGGTTGGGAACCGCGCTGAACAGCGGCACTACCAGGGACTCCAGCTCGTCCAGGGACTCGGGGCCCAGCACGACCAGGCGCATCATATTGGCGGAATAGTAGGTCTCGTAGAACTTGATCAGCTCATCGCGCACCACGGAGTCCGGCCTGTCGGCCAGGGTTTCCAGGCTGCCGACGTTGAACTGGCTGTAGGGGTGCTGCGGGTTCATGACCTCCTGGATCACGTCCAGGCCGCGGCGGGGGTCGCTCTTCAGGCCCATCTGGTACTCGGCTTCCACCGCGTTCTTTTCCCGGTCCACATAGGCGGCATCGAACCTGGGCGCAATGAAGAACTGGGCGAAACGATCCAGCGCCTCGGGCAGGAAGGGGGCGTTGATATCGAAGAAGTAGTTGGTATTTTCAAAACTGGTGTAGGCGTTGCGGGTACCGCCGTGCTCGGTGATATAGCGCTCGTACTCGGCGGCATCCGGGTACTTGTCGGTGCCCAGGAACAGCATGTGCTCCAGGAAATGCGCCAGCCCGGCGCGACCGGGCGGGTTGTCACCACTGCCCACCTGCACGTCCAGTGACGCCGCCGCCTTGGGGGTGTCCGGCGCCGAAATCAGCAGCACCTGCATCTCGTTGGGCAGCGTCAGCAGGCGATACTGGTAGTCGTCGTTGGCGCTTTTTACCGGCTGGTCGGTGGTAGGCGCCAGGCTGGCGCAGCCGACAAACAACAGTGCAAAGAAGATACCTAGCAGGGGATTGCGCCCCTGCCGAAATTGCGATGCGAACATCAATTACTCCATCGGGTTTTGCGTAATATTACTGGCGGGCTGGATATCGGCGGTGGGCCAGGCATTGATAATCGCCTTGATCAGGGTCGCCAGGGGGATGGCAAAAAACACCCCCCAGAGGCCCCAGATACCACCGAAAAACAATACCGCCATGAGAATAGCGACCGGGTGCAGGTTGACCGCCTCGGAAAACAAAAACGGCACCAGGACATTTCCATCCAGCACCTGGATCGTCAGGTAGACAGCACACAGCGTATAAAATTCACTGCTGATACCCCACTGGAAGAAGCCGACTATCAGCACCGGCAGGGTCACCAGGGCCGCGCCGATGTAGGGAATGATCACCGACAGGCCGACTGACAGTCCCAGCAGGGCCGCGTAATTCAGGCCCATCCAGCTGAAGGCCGCGTAACTCACCGCGCCGACAATGATGATCTCCAGCACCTTGCCGCGGGCATAGTTGGCGAATTGCTCGTTCATTTCACCCCAGATACGCCGCAACAGCGGGCGTTCGCTGGGGAGGAAATTGCCCGAACCACTCCAGCAGCTCGTCCCGGTCCTTGAGAAAGAAAAACACCAGCATGGGTATCAGGATCATGTATACCAGCACCGACAGGATGCCCGGGATGAAGGCCACTGAGCGACTTACCAGCGCCTGGCCCAGCTCGGCAATTTCGGTCCTGGCCAGGGCCGTCACCTGGTTGAGCTGCGCCGCCGAAACCAGCTCGGGATAGCGCTCCGGCAAAATGCCCAGGAACTGCCTGCCCTGCTCCAGCATGCGGGGCATCTCGCCCGCCAGGCTGACCAGCTGGCGCCACACCAGCGGGAACACCCCCAGGGTCACACCGAAAAACACCCCCACAAACAGGATGTAGGCGACGGATACGCCCAGCCACTTGGGCACTCCGTGCCGCTCCAACTGGCCGGCCACGCCCTGCATCAGGAAGGCCAGCACCAGCGCTGCCAGCACCGGCGCCAGAATATCGCCGATGGTCATCAGCAACACCACGGCGATGGTCAGCAGCACCAGCAGCAGGACCGACTCCTCCTCGAACAGGTAGCGCCGGTACCATTTATGGAAAATATCTAACATAAGGCCTTCCCGTCAGGGGTATCAGCTTTTCTGCAGGAGGTGCCTGTAGACACCGCGAGCCTCGTCGCTGGCAAGCAGCAGGTGCCCGGATTGCTCCGCGAACACCCGGAAGTCCCGCACCGAGCCCTGATCGGTGGCCAGCACCTGCAGGCGCTGGCCGGCCCGCATTGCATTCAGGGCTCGCTTGGCATGCAAAAGGGGCATGGGACAATCCAGGCCCCGGGCGTCCAGCTCTACCAACTCGGAATCACTCACCGTCGTTCACCTCGGTCCAGGGGCGGCACAGTATAGCCACTCACCGGTATAGAATGAACTTTCGGTAGAGTGGAAACTCCAAAAAAACCAATGAAAACCAATGCGAACCAGATATCGCCGTCACGCGCCCCTCGCGTACAATACCGTCGCAAGTGATGGGTAATTCTGTGGTGATGTTCTCCTGTGCCTGATTTTCGGGTAAATGACTGTTCGCCCCGCAAGCCGGTGCTGGCGGTATTGCTGTCGATGCTGCTCGCCATCGGCCTGCCGACGCGCGCCCAGGAACTCAAGCTTCCCAACCTGGGCGAGTCCAGCACCAGCATGTTCTCGGCCGAATTCGAGCACAAGCTGGGGCGCACCTGGCTGCAAATGTTCCGCAGCCAGGTGCGTACGGTGGACGACCCCCTGCTGCACGACTACCTGGAACACCTCATTTACCTGCTGGTCACCCACAGCAAGCTGGAGGACCGGCGGGTGGAAGTGGTGATCGTGGACAGCCCGGAAATCAACGCTTTCGCCGTGCCCGGCGGCGTGATTGGCATCAACAACGGCCTGCTGCTGTATGCCCAGACCGAAGATGAGCTGGTGACCGTGTTGTCCCACGAGATCGCCCACCTCAGCCAGCGCCATTTTTCCCGCGGGGTGGAATTCCAGCAGAAAAACCAGCCGCTGGCGCTGGCGGCCATGCTGGCCAGTTTCATCCTGATGGCCACCGCCGGCGCCGATGCCGGCATGGCCGCCATGTCTGCCACCCAGGCGGCCACCCAGAGCAACATGTTGCGCTACAGCCGCACCAACGAGCAGGAGGCGGACCGGGTCGGCATGCAAACCCTGGTGGACGCCGGCTTCGACCCGCACGCGGCGCCGGCCATGTTCGAACGCATGATGCAGGCCTCGCGTTACTCCAGCAGCGACCGCATTCCCGAATTCCTGCGCACCCACCCCCTGTCTGAAAACCGTATCGCCGATACCCGCAACCGGGCCCGCCAATACCCCAAGAAGGAGCCGGAAATCTCCCTGGACTACCAACTGATGCGCGCCCGGGTGGGAAATCAGCTGGCCAAAACCCCGGAGGAGGCGGTGCAGAAATTCAAGGGCGAACTGGCCGGCACACCGCGCTCACCGGAGGCGGCCCGCTACGGGCTGGTGCTGGCCCTCACCGATGCCGGCAAGGCCGACGAGGCGGCCCTTGAACTGGACGGCATCTGGTCAAAACGACCGGACCGTATCGAGTATATTATCGCCGACGCGGAGATCGACATGGCCCGCGGCCAGCCCGGCAAGGCGGTGGACAAGCTGGCGGCGCGCCTGAAGCTCTCGCCCGGCAATCACCCCCTGACCATGACCTATGCCAACGCCCTGATGCAGGACGGCAAAGCGCATATCGCCGAAGAGGTGCTGGTCGCCCAGAGCAAGCTGACCCCCAATGATCCCGGCCTGTGGTACCTGCTGGCCGAAGTGCAGGGCCTGTCCGGCAATATCCTCGGGCTGCACCAGGCGCGGGCCGAGTATTTCATCCTCAACGGCAACCTCGACCAGGCGGAGAAGCAACTGACTTACGCCCTGGAGCTGTCCCGCGGGGATTACCTGACCAGCGCCAGGATCAACCAGCGGCTGGCGGACATCGCGGCCATGCGGGCAGAGATGGACTTCTAGGGCCGCGGGGGATCGCGGCTCAGGCGTTGCCTTTTACCTGCAGGCGCAGGTCGGCGGCGAAATCGAGCATACGACGCAGCGGCACCAGGGCCTGTTCACCTATGCGCGGGTCGACCAGGATCTCATTGTCGTCCCGGTCGAACACGGTGGCCAGGGTTTCCAGGTCATTCATCGCCATCCAGGGGCAGTGGGCACAACTGCGGCAACTGGCGCCGTTGCCCGCCGTGGGCGCGATAATGAACTCCTTGTCCGGGGCCTGCTGCTGCAGCTTATAAAAGATGCCCTGGTCGGTGGCCACGATAAACCGCTGCTGCTCCATCTCGCAGGCCGCCTGGATGATCTGGCTGGTGGAACCCACCCGGTCGGCCAGCTCCAGCACGGCGGCGGGGGATTCCGGGTGCACCAGCACCGCGGCGTCGGGGTAGGTGCGCTTCAGGTCGGCAATGCCGCGGGCCTTGAACTCCTCGTGCACGATACAGGCGCCGTCCCACATCAGGATGTCGGCGCCGGTTTCCCTGCGCACGTAATCACCCAGGTGACGGTCCGGGCGCCCAGATGATCTTCTCGCCCTGGTCGGCCAGGTGCTCCGCCACCGCCAGCGCGATGCTCGAGGTCACCACCCAGTCCGCCCGGGCCTTCACCGCGGCGGAGGTGTTGGCGTACACCACCACCTTGCGATCGGGGTGCTGGTCACAAAAGGCGGAAAACTCGTCGATAGGGCAGCCCAGGTCCAGGGAACAGGTCGCCTCCAGGGTGGGCATCAGCACGCGCTTGTCCGGGGTCAGGATCTTGGCCGTCTCCCCCATGAACTTGACCCCGGCCACAATCAGGGTAGTGGCGGGATGATCGTGACCGAAGCGGGCCATTTCCAGGGAATCGGATACGCAGCCGCCGGTCTCCTCCGCCAGCGCCTGGATGACGGGTGAGGTGTAGTAGTGGGCGACTATGACAGCGTTTTCCTGTTGCAGCCTGGCCTTGACCTGCTCCCGCAGGGCGGCCTCCTGGGCGGGGTTGAGCTGCTTCCGCTCCTCGTGATCCAGGTGATACTGCACTTGCTGGCGAATGGTTTCCAGCTTGTCGGAGGCGATACTCATATACTCGACGGCGACGAAAAAACGGAGGGCAAGTCTACCACAGAATAACTACCGGATACCGCAGCGGGCCAGAGGAAGGCGCTGTCGGGGCGGGGTGGTAAATTTTTCCTAAACATTCACTAGAAATTCTCTGAAATATTCCGTATAACCTCATGTTATATAAAGAATAAAGCGCAGCCAGGCCAACAAGAAAGAAAACGACAGCCCCACCCGCCCGGCGGCCGGCCGCGGGTGAATTGCCAGGATAGGGAAGTGGACCAGCACACGGTACTCATAATTTCAGAGCACAAGACGGATCAGTTGATCCTCTCGGCGTGCCTGGAGCGCGCCTCCCCCGCGCGCTTCCGGGTGGGGGGAAACCAGCTCATGAACCGCCCCCTGGAAGCGCTGCTGGATCCGGCCATAGACGCGGTCATCATGGCCCACGGGCCGGAAACCGAGTACCTGCTGCGCCTCGCCGGCAAGCACAATGCCACCGTACCCATCATCCTGCTACTGGACGAGGCCACCGACAAAACCGCCGCCCAGCTGCGGGAGCTGGGCGCCCAGGACTACCTGGTGCGCGGCCAGTTGCAGGATCAGCTGGTGCATCGCATCCTCGATTACAGCATCCAGCTCAAGGAGGCGCGGGAGCAGATACTGCAACTGTCCAACCGCGACGCCCTGACGGGGGCCCTCAACCGCGCCGGCTTTCGCGCCCACCTGGAGCGCGCCATGGACCGCTCCCAGCGCTACGGCTTCAACTCTGCCCTGCTCTATATAAACGTGGACCAGTTCGCCAACGTCAACGACAACTACGGCGAGGCGGACGGCGACCTGATGATCAAGACGATTTCCCGCCGCCTGCTCAACAAGATGCGCAGCACCGACAGCATCGCGCGCCTGGGGGGGGACGAGTTCGCCGTGGTATTGGAGGATGTGAACTCCGCCGCCGACGTGGAATCGATAGCGGAGAAAATGCTCACCTCTATCTCCGCGCCGATGATACTCAGTGACCAGCAGGTGGCGGTGGAGGCCAGTATCGGGGCGGCGATCTATCCGGCGGACGGCAGGGAATTCTCCGACCTGGTGGATAACGCCCGCAGCGCCATGCAGCAGGCGAAATCCGTACCCGGTGGCAAGTTCATTCACTACTCCGAGCGGCTGCACTTCGACCTGGCGGGCACCAACTCGCTGGCTGCAGAGTTGCGCAACGCGGTGCGCAGGAACCAGTTTGAGCTGCATTACCAGCCGCGCATAGACCTGCACAACGGGCAACTGGTGGGGCTGGAGGCGCTGTTGCGCTGGAATCACCCCGAACGCGGCCTGCTTGGCCCCGGCGAATTCCTGTCGACCTGCGAAGATATGGGCCTGATGAAAACCATTGGCTACCAGGTCATACAGCACGCCTGCTCGGCACTGGTGTGGCTGGGCGAGCAGGGCATGCGCCACGTGGACGTGGCGGTAAACATCTCCTTCTCCCAGATACAGGACAACCGCTTCCTGGAAATCGTAAAGGACATCGTCACCCGCAGCGGCGCCGATGCCTCCAAGCTGGAATTCGAACTCACCGAGTCCACCATTCTCAAGAGCCCTGGGGCCATCAAGGCCCGCATGGACGAGTTGCGGCGGCTGGGTATTTCCTTCTCGCTGGACGATTTCGGTACGGGCTTCTCCCAGCTGTCGCACCTCACGGAGCTACCCATATCGGCCCTCAAGATAGACGCCTGCTTTGTGCGCGACCTGCCGCACAACACCCACCAGGAAGCGGTATGCACCATGATTATCGAGATGGCCCACCGGCTGGGCATGCTGGTGGTGGCGGAAGGGGCTGAAACCCACGAGCAGATAGAATTCCTGCGGGCTAGTAAGTGCCAGCAGGTGCAGGGCTTCTATTACAGCCCGGCCATTCCGCTGCAGCAGTTGCCCCGTTTTGTGAAGGAACAGCAGTTCAAACGCCGCGAGCGGCTGTTCTCCTGATGCGGCCTGGGTCTCAGAATACCTATTCGCACTAGGCGCACGCAGCCAGTGATGTTAGCCTAAGGCCACTAAAAGAAGTGACAACTCGGGCACAGATGTCTAGCACTGACAAACCTCGCCATCGCGCAAAAATCCTGGTCAGCGATGATGACCAGATCGTGCGCCTGCTGACGCGTCAATGTCTTGAGGCAGAGGGCATGGTGGTGGTCGAGGCTGCCGACGGGCCGGAAACGCTGGAAGTGTTCGTCAAGGAGCGGCCGGACCTGGTGTTCCTGGACGTGGAAATGCCCGGCATGACCGGCCTGGAAGTCTGCGAACGCATCCGGCAACTGCCCCAGGGCGAGAACATCCCCATCATGATTGTGACGGGGTCCGATGACCGCCAGTCCATAGACGCCGGCTTCCAGGCCGGCGCCACCCAGTACAAGACCAAACCGGTCAACTGGTCGCTGCTGGGCCGCGATGTTCAGTATATGCTGCGCGCCAGCAATGCCTTCAACGCACTCAAGCGGCAGGAGGACAGGCTACGCTACCTGGCCTACTACGACCCCCTTACCAGCCTCCCCAATCGCCGTAGCTTCAACGAGCAACTCAGCCGCATTCTCAAGCGCTGCCAGCGCCGCAACTCCAACGCCGCGCTGATGTTCATCGACCTCGACCACTTCAAGCGCATCAATGACTCCATAGGCCACGGCCGCGGCGACCGCCTGCTGGTGGAAATCGCCAAACGCCTGACCATGGAGCTGCGCGAAGATGATGCCATCAACTACCTGTCCGAGGACGATGAGGATGATGACACCGTCAGCCCCGAGATCGCCCGCCTCGGCGGCGATGAATTCACCGTGGTCCTGTCTGATGTAGAGGACACCATGCACGTCGAGCGTGTGGCCAGCCGTATTCTCGCCACACTCTCCGAGCCTATCGCCCTGCAGTCGCACAACCCGGTGGTCACCCCCAGTATCGGCATCGCCATCTATCCCCATGACGGCAAGGACCCGGATACCCTGGTGCGCAACGCCGACACCGCCATGTATGTCGCCAAGGCCGAGGGCAGGGCCTGCTACCGCTTTTACGACGAGGAGATGAATTCCCGGGCAGTGGAGCAGCTCAAGATGGAAGAGGAGTTGCGCAATGCCCTGCGCAACAATGAGCTGGAGCTGCGCTACCAGCCCCAGATCGATGTGCATACCGGCGAAGTAGTGAGCATGGAGGCACTGGTGCGCTGGAAACACCCCGAGCGCGGCATGGTCTCACCACTGGAGTTCATTCCGGTTGCGGAGCGTACCGGGCAAATCATCGAGCTGGGCGAGTGGGTAATGGCAGAAGTCGCCCGTCACTGCCTCTACTGGGATACCCTGGGTATCAGGCCGTTCCGCATCTGCGTGAACATATCGCCACTGCAGTTCAACCAGGGCGACCTGCCCGAGTGGATCATCCGCTTCCTGAAGAACTCAAAACTCTCCCCGGACCGGCTGGAACTGGAGCTGACCGAAAGCGCGATCATGACGGATGCGGAGACCAATATCGCCAAATTGCGGGCGCTCAAGGAGATCGGCCTGCACCTGGCCGTGGACGATTTTGGGACCGGTTATTCGTCCCTCAGTTACCTGAAGCGCTTTCCCATCGACACCCTGAAAATAGACCAGAGCTTTGTCGCCGACCTGAACAGGCCCGATGGCGCGGCCATAGTTGATGCCATCATCGCCCTGGCCAAGACCCTCAACCTGCGGGTGATCGCCGAAGGGATTGAGGATGAGCACCAGTTGTCCTATCTCGTCGACAAGCAGTGTGACCTGCTGCAGGGCTTCTACTTTGCCAGGCCCATCTACCCGGAGGACGTGCCGGGCATGCTGCGGCAGGTCTTTACCTGGGACCTCCTGGAAACCGGCACGAGCTAGGCACTGAAGTATCCGCCCTCCATGCGCCAATCCCTCTCTCCGTTTGTGCTGTCGGCGTGCCTGTTGCTGGGCGGCCCACTGGCGGCCGCCGCGCAGCCGGAACCGCTCAAGGTCTTCCTGCAGGGAGCATCCGCCCAGCAGCTGAAGGCACTGGTTGAGGACAACGGCGGCACGGTCAGCCACGAGTTGCATATCATCGACGCAGTGGGGGCATGGCTGACCCCCCAGCAACTGGCACGGGTCATCGAATCGCCGCTGGTCAGCCGCTATTATGACGATCTCGCCACCCCTCCCGTGGAGGAGGATGACGCGGACAAGAACAGCGACTGCGACGTGGCCGGCTCGCTGGAGCTGCAGGTGCAGCCATCCGCTATCAGCTGGACGCTTTACAACAAGCTGGCGACCCCGGCACGGCTGAGCCGGCTGGAACTGGGCTGGCCACAGGAACTGGGGACCGTTGCCGGCATAGCGCTGGATAACAAGCCTGTCGCCCCGGGCAATCGGCCCATCGCGGCCGCCAACCCGCTGATACTGGAGTTCGAGCACAACCCTGCCGCTCCCGGCCCCGCCCTGCAGGGCACAGCGAAGCTGGAGATAAGCTTCAAGCCCCCGGCCAGCGGCGCCCTGCCCGCCGCCAGGCAGGGCGATTTCGAACTCAAGGCCGAGTTCTCCGGCGACTGCTCGATCGAACTGCTGCCGGCCTACGACAACAACCACGAAAATTTCTACTACAACAGGGTGGCGGGAGTGGAGGCGCTGCAGTCACTGGGCGTCACCGGCAAGGATGTGACCGTGGCCGTTATCGATTCCGGGCTCTGGGAGCACCCGGCCCTGGCCCTGGACACGGCCGGCAAGCCGCGCATAATCGCCCACTACGACGCCATCAACGACACCCTGCCGGAGGCGGTTTTCGACGCCAGTGGCCACGGCACCCACATGAGCAGCGTGATAGCCCACAGCGGCCCGGCCTCCCTCGAGGGGCAGGAGACAGGAAGCTACAAGGGAGTGGCTCCGGATGTGAGCCTGATCGCCGTCAAGGCCTTCGATGTGGCCGGCCAGGGCGACTTCCTGGACATCGTGCGCGCTATACAGTGGGTGGTGGACAACAAGGACAAGTACAATATCAGGGTGCTCAACCTGTCCTTCGCCGCCCGCCCCCGCTGGCACTACTGGCAGGACCCGATCAACCAGGCCATTATGCGGGCCTGGGCAGCGGGCATCACTGTGGTGGCCGCCGCCGGGAACGAGGGACCCGAGCCCATGACCATAGGCTCACCGGGAAACCTGCCCTATATCATTACCGTGGGCGCTGTCACCGACTCCTGGACACCCGAGACCCGCGATGACGACTATATCCCGGATTTCTCGTCCCGCGGCCCGACCCCCAACGCGCACATCAAACCCGACCTGGTCGCCCCGGGGGGACATATCACCGGTATCACCCGCCCCGGGTCGGGCCTGACGCAGGAGCACCCCGAGTACCAGCTCGGCACCGGGGAGTTCGTCATGACCGGGTCCTCGCAGGCCGCCGCGCTGGTCTCCGGCATAGTGGCGCTGCTGCTGCAACTTGAGCCCGACCTGACCCCGGACGATATTAAATGCAAGCTGATGAGCAGCGCGGAGCCTGCCCTGAACAGGGATGGACTGCTCGCTTATAGCCCCTTCGTACAAGGCCACGGCTACGTCAATGCCACGCGTGCCGTCACCCTGGGAGAGAAGGGTTGCGGCAACCAGGAGCTGGACATCCAGCGCGATATCCGGGGTGAAGGCCATTTCACTGGCCCGGCCATCGTCGACGACAGCGGCGAGGTGAGCCTGCCGGGCCTGGCCACCATGCTGTCCACGGAGCCGACCGAGAAAGGCTACAGCGAAAACCGCAGGTGGGGGGTAAAAGCCCACATAGAACGCATGGATAATGCACCCTCCCCGCTCCCGGGCAACGCCGGGGGAACCGCGCCCTTCGACTGGATGGAGGTCTATCTCCAGGAGCGGGCCCTGATCGAAGAGCTCTCTCGACAGCAGCCGCAATAACCCCCATTTCCCCCGCCCCCGCCAGTCCGGCCATCAACGACTGCCCCCTTAGGGTTACTTGATCCAGGTCAACCCTCCCCTATTTTGCGCTATCTTGGTGACTCTCAGGGCCATTCAGAGGCCCCCCGGCTCCACAAGCGCCACCCTCGGCAGCCCCCCCTACCCCAAAATGGGTATGTACCCACCTTCAAACGACCCGCCTCGAAACGTATAACGTAGTCAAGCATCCAGCCAAGAAGGTGTGAAAAGAATCTCAAACTGGGACGCTGACCATGGAACTGCGTCACAACTAGAAACATTGGTTATAACTAGAAGGCGGGCAAAGACTATGAAAACGACTAAAACACTCGGTTACGCAAGTGCAGGCACCCTGGCGATGGCACTGCTGGCAGTTCCCTCCCTGAGCATCGCAGAGTCCGGTGAAGCAACCACCAGCTCTCATAGTCTGGTTCACAAAGTCAGCCACTCTCTCGCCGACTCACAGAGCTACACCAGCGGTGGCACCTCCGGCTACAAGTGGGGCCGCAAAGCCGAAAAAACCCAGACCAATGCTGACTGGGCGATGCAGGACGTTTCTCGCTCTGGTTATAAGTGGGGTCAGTCACATGACGCCTCACCCACTTCTCAAGCTTTCGCAGGCTCAGCCTCTTATGAGTGGGGCGTCAAAAATTATTCAGAACAGGCCGGCTACCGCTGGGGCCTCAAGAGTTATGCTGATCAGACAGGATACCGCTGGGGCCTCAAGAACTTCGCCGACCAGACAGGATACCGCTGGGGCCTCAAGAACTTCGCCGACCAGACAGGGTACCGCTGGGGCCTCAAGAACTTCGCCGACCAGACAGGATACCGCTGGGGCCTCAAGAACTTCGCCGACCAGACAGGATACCGCTGGGGCCTCAAGAGCTTCGCTGACCAGACAGGATACCGCTGGGGCCTCAAGAGCTTCGCTGACCAGACAGGATACCGCTGGGGCCTCAAGAGCTTCGCTGACCAGACAGGATACCGCTGGGGCCTCAAGAGCTTCGCTGACCAGACAGGATACCGCTGGGGCCTCAAGAGTTCTGATCAGCAACACTGATTTGCTTTCTGTTTAGTTGGTTAATTTTTCAGGCGCAGGGAAGAAGAGGGCTGCCTTCCACTCTTTTCCCTGCGCCGCTTTTCTAGAAAAATATTCACTTTCTTTTATCATCAAGACGCTCTCGCTAGTCTAATAAAGCCATATCCATTAGACTTCCATCCGTTTACAAGAGCTAAACGCGTTGGATATTATGGGGTTGCTTCTTAGCTTTGCGCTATTTTTTCTAATCACCTGCGCGAATTCTGCATATGGTGCTGATTACACTCGCCCACTGTTCATCGAGTTCCAAAGAGACCCGATTTCCAGGCTCCTCACACAACAAACAGTAACTCAGGTTTTTCAGGATTCACGTGGTGAGATTTGGATTCTCACTCAAGAAGGCCTGAACAAGTACAATGGCTTAGAATTGGAAAATTTCCGCCACTCCCCAACAAATCCAAATTCATTATCATCAAACACAGTGACCAGAATCATTGAGGACCACGCCGGGGCTTTATGGATCTCAAGCATGGGCGGCGGACTCAACAAGTACAACGCCATCGAAGATAGCTTTTCTGCTTTCTACGCCACAAGCGATAAACGCAAGTCCCCCTTTTCCAATGAAATTCACACAGTTTTTTGTGACAAAAGCGGAAAAATATGGCTTGGATATGAAAATGCTTGGGGGGTACTTGATCCTGAAAAAATGGAATTCAAACACTTCCTACCTGAGCAGGACGGTCTGCCGAACCTAGGATCGATAAATCGATTTGCCCAAGATGAAAACGGAACCATCTGGGGAGCGACTGATGGCGGCCTACTCGAAATAAACTTTTCACCGGAGAGAATCGTTCTACATCGCCAAGAATACAATAACCCTAATTCTTTGGCATCAAATAAGCTAATCAGTGTAGTGGTCGACAGAAAGCAAAACATTTGGGCGATTTCTAACACTAATGGAATAAGCGTGCTAGACCTCACAGATAAAAAATTCAAACATTACTCAAACTCTCCCACTGACCGAACCTCATTATCGTCCAACGAATTAAACGATGCGTACATAGACACGGAAGGCAGGATTTGGATAGCGACCTATGAAGGTTTCGGATTTGTTCTCGAAAGCCGATGACACTTTTATTCGCTTTTCAACGTCTAGCAATGACATGCCTACTAATATCGTAACCTCAATATTTCAATCTCGTGAAGGCAAATACTGGGTGGGCACCTTTTACGGGCTGGCTTCGGGGACTCCAAACTTATTTAGAAAGGTCGATATAGAATATGGTGAACTTTCCAGTAACTCAGTCAATGCATTCGCTGAATCCGAAGATGGCAGTCTTTGGGTGGGAACCGATGATGGCCTAAATAGGTTAAGACCTAATGCAACGGTTTTCGAATGGATAAATGAATCGACAGATCCGGGACTATCGAGCCCAGATGTAATGAGTCTTCTCTCAGACGGAAATTACCTTTGGGTAGGAACATACGAGCGCCGGACTAAATCGATTGGACCTAATAAATAACGAAACTGTGGTCTATACACATTCCGCTCTGAAAGAGGACTCAATTGGCCAAAATGGAATTACTTCGTTAATCAAAGCCAGAGACGGAACATTACTTGTAGGAACCTTTGGCGGCGGGATAAGTATTTATAATGAAACTACGGATAATTTTACGACGCTAAGAAACGTTCCCGGGGACAGAGCAGCTTAAGCAACAATTATGTGATAGCTCTTTTCCAGGATTCTTTAGGTCACGTGTGGGTAGGGACAGAAAAAGGATTGAATCGTCTCAATCTTGAAACAAGACGGTTTGACATATTTTACACAGATAGCGGAAATCAAAATAGTATATCCAGTGATATGGTCTGGGCCTTTTACGAAGACCAGGACCAAAATTTGTGGCTGGGCACAAACGGGGGAAGCCTTAACAAATGGAGCAAAGCTGATCGAATTGCAGGCATCAATAACTTTGAACATTATGCAGAGAACATCTCGATTCCAAGTTCAAATGTCTATGGGATAAAGAGCGATACAAATGGAACTATTTGGCTTTCGCACAATAGAGGCATTACCAGTTTAGACCCAAACTCCATGGAGACTCACCAGTATAGTGTCGCTGACGGACTCCAAGACTCAGAGTTCAATATGGGCGCAGCATTTAGGTCGAGTGCTGGCGACATCTACTTTGGCGGTAATCGCGGATTCAACATTATCCCGTCCGAAGGAGTAGAACTAAATAAACTCGCGCCACTGGTATCAATTTCCGACATCAAGATTATGAACGAAAAAAAGTCCTTTGATGTGCCCTACCATCAACTGGATAAGTTGATACTAGGATATGAAGATAAAATGGTTTCATTCGATTTTTTTGCATCAGATTACTCGAATCCCGCTCTAGTGCAGTATGCATACAAACTTGAGGGTATAAATCCAGATTGGGTAATTTCTCCCGAAGCCCATTTCGCCTCATTCACCACACTACCCCCAGGCGAATACAAACTAAAGCTTGCCGCAGCCAGCCCCGATGGAGTGTGGAACTGGGATGCCTTCACGCTACCCATAATAGTCAAACCGCCTCCGTGGCAGAGCCCTATTGCATACGCCTCTTACGCGTTTGCTGCACTCTCCTTCTTTGCGCTTGTTATCCTCCGACAAACCAGACTATCCCAACAAGCACTAGAGAGACAAAGAGAACTCGAGGCCAAAGTCGCTGAGCGAACTGCGGACCTGGAAGAAGCGAGATATGCAGCGGAAGAGGCTAACAAAGCAAAATCCAACTTTTTGGCCACCATGAGCCATGAAATTCGAACACCTATGCATGGCATGATCGGTATGACCGAACTTCTTCTGCATACTGGCCTAAGTGAACAACAACGTCGCTTTGCTGAAGCCGCGCACAATAGCGGCGAGTCCCTCCTGAATCTCATAAACGAAATACTGGACTTCTCCAAGATTGAAGCTGCAAAGGTTGAATTGGACATCGTCGACTTTGACCCAATAGAGCTAATCGATGAGATCTGCTATCTGCAGGGCGAACCGGCACATCGGCGCGGCATAGAGATATTCAATACTTTTGATCAATCTGTACCCGGCAGAATCAAAGGCGACCCAACGAAGATTCGACAGGTGATCATGAATCTAGTGAGTAACGCTATCAAGTTCACTCACAAAGGAAGCGTTACCGTGGACGTTTCGACAATAGCAGACAAACACTCCAGCGAGCCGTCCGCCCTTGCCTTTTCTGTTATAGATACAGGCATAGGAATGAATGAAGATATACAGAGCCGCGTATTCGAAGCATTTACGCAGGCTGATACCAGCACTACTAGGCAATATGGCGGTACTGGCTTGGGCTTAGCAATATCCAAGCAATACGTTGAACTGATGGGTGGAGCCATCGCCGTGCAGTCTAGCCCTGGGGTGGGGACTTGTATCACTGTGACGCTTCCTATAACAGACCCAATAGCAGCCAACGTTCCGCCTCCACTAAATGGCATTTCAGCAGTGTTTCTAAGCAGCAATTTAAGCACGACGAAAATGGTGATATCTCATCTAACCAGAACTGGTATTAATTGCCGCTCATTCGATAATCATTTGGCGTTGGTAGATGCAGGCAATTTGCCAGATTTGTTCATAGTCGACTACGAATATATAAGAAACAATAAGGCAGTACTGGATACGTTTGAAACTTTAAAAACTGAACCGACCCTGGTTCTAACACCTCTCAGTGTACCCGAACATATTCCAGAACTTGGCAGATGGAAAACAACCACAAAGCCGGTAACTTTGAAGTCGCTCATCAAATCAATAGGGCCTCTATACGCCGAGCCCCCTAATAGACCGATCAACGAAGCGGTGGAAGGGAGTTTCCCCGGCACAAATGTCGTTAGAATTCTTGTCGCAGAAGACGTTGAGACCAATCAAAAAATTGCGCGAGAAATGCTACAGCTTCTGGACTTTGAGGTAGAGATAGCGGCTGACGGAATCGAGGCAGTAGAGAAATTCAAAAATGGGGACTATAAGTTAGTTTTCATGGACTGTCAGATGCCCAATATGGACGGATTCGAAGCCACAACCAAAATCCGCGCATTTGAGAAATTAAGCAATGCAATTCGGACACCGATCTTGGCACTAACTGCTGGAATAAGTGAGCGAGACCGGGATAGATGTAGCGAGGTGGGCATGGATGGATACTTGACCAAACCATTTTCTATTTCTGAACTTAGGCAAGCTATCTCTAAGTTCATATACAAAGAAACTGGAATTTCAAACTTCAGAAAGGAAGATGATTTCAGCAAGAATGTTATCCGATTGCCAGTTGCAGAGGCTGCAACTGCTGAGATCTTCAATATAAAAGCAATAGGAAATATTCGTGAGGTAGAGCAACAAACAGGCAAGGAATTATTACCGAGTATCCTATCAGGATTCAGTGATCAGATGACTACAAAAATATCGGAGATGGGCAGCCATATTGATAAAGGAGACCTAAAGGGTATATATACTTCAGCACATGCAATAAAGTCTATGAGCGCAAATATTGGCGCAGAAAAAGTACGCACTATCGCTGCACATCTGGAAAAAATTGGTCGTGAGGGAAAGATCGAAGTAACAAAGAACGATGTTTTAAAGCTCCAGAATGCCTATCACGAGTTCGTTGCCGCATTCAGACAAGAAGTATTTGGCTTAGGTTTGATTGCTCTTATAACCGCGAAACACCAAGGCAAGCAAAGTGCCAACTATTCGATTGGCACACTTGCCTCTTTCCTTCAAAAAATCAGCAAAGAATGGATATCAAAATTTCGCAAACCAAGAAATTCTCCGCTATTTGTTCTAGTTATCGCATTTCTTTTTACGCACATTCCATACAGCTTTTCTGATCCTTCTTTGCGAATTTCCGAATCTAGTCTTTCACCCTTGATCCAGCAAGGGAACGTTACCGCGCTATTAAGAGATAGCCGACAGCAACTTTGGATCGGCACCGAAAACGGTCTGTACAAATACAATGGATCACATATAGAGAAGTTTGGTGCCGATATGAGCGGCCAAAACTGGATTTCCAGCTCATACGTTCTTGGCTTGGCGGAAAATGAATATGGAACTATCTACATTGCATCCTACGGCGGCGGAATACTGAAATACGACACATTGACCAACAAGTTGGAGACATTAACACAGGATACGAAGACAGATACGGACTTTCCGATTGGACTTGTCTCAACAGGTGAACGACAAATATGGGCATATACAGAGCGAAATTTGTTTTCAATTCTTGATGAAGACCCTTCTGAAGCCATCGAGAAAGTCAGCTTTAGGCACAAAGATGATTCCGGAAGGATATCGGCTTCGGCAACTGACACACAAGGCAATTTATTTCTTGCTACTCAACAAAATGTTTACAGAATCGGCTCAGATAATACGCTACCAGCTAAACTGCTCTACAAAGTACCCGACGAATCTCTGGAGTATGCACTCACAGCTATGACAATCAGCCCAGACGGGACGCTGTACATAGGCACTAATCGTGGTGACATTTTTCAGTTAATCCTTCGACCGGCGTGACGCAGCGTTCGACCAGCATACGAGACTATCTGTCAGGGACAGTGACCACGTTAGTTGTCTTTGGAGATTCGTTGTGGATAGGTACAAACAATGGCCTCTTTCGTACCGACAAAGTGTTTGGCTCAATTCAGTCCTATAAACACGACAACTCAGGTTTGACCAACAATCATATCGTTAAGCTTCTTGGCAACCAACGGTTCATGTGGGTTGGCACATATCGAGGCCTGAATACCCTGACATTTGTTCCATTTCGAAGCCTTAACGAGCAGAACAGCAGCATTTTTAACGATGTCTTGACCTTCTCGATGGACACTAATGGGCTACTTTGGGTAGGCACATTTAGCGGGCTGTACTACTTCGACAAGATTAGCAGGTCTCATATTAAGCTGGTTCAGGAGAACAGTAAGACTCAACTGAAAGATTCAAGAATAATGAATCTGGCAACGAAAAATCGAGAGCTATGGATAGGTTTTCGGAAGGGTGGTGTACAAATACTAGATATAGATACTCTTGTTCTGGAAAACCCAGAATTCGACGATACAAATGAGTGGGAAGTCACAAGCATTCTTCACTCTCAACAAGGACAAACCTGGGTCGCGACCTATAATCTTGGTCTTTTTTCAGTGACGGATAACCAAGTCATATCCTATCTGGAAAGCAGTATTCTCAGCGAGAAGAAGATCATGATTTTGTTTGAGTCAGAACTAGGTATCCTAGCTGCTTCGGAGCAGTCCATATACCTATATGATCAAGCCGACAGTAGCTTTACCAAACTACCGCTAGTTTTCGACGATTCAGGTAAAGCCCCGCTAATTTTCTCTTTATCTGAAGATCTCGAAGGCAACTTGTGGATAGGGACAAAAGATCAAGGCGTATTTTTGTGGTCTAAACACAACCAGGATCTGAATATTTTCAGAACTAAACGACTAGATCCCCATGGGTCTAATCTTCCATTAACTGTCTATGGAATGCAGGTCGACCACGCCGGATATACTTGGTGTTCTAGTCCGTCCGGAATCTTTAGATTGGACAGTAAGGGAAGTGTCGCCGGACAGTACAACATTTCAGACGGCTTACAAGGAAGCGACTTCAACTCCGGCTCAGCCTATACCGATAGAAATGACACTATGTATTTTGGCGGCAGTAATGGATATACGCGTTTTGATCCTCGGAAAATAGGTTCAGATAAATCCGCTTCAAGTATTTTATTGACTAGCATAAAGTTTCCGCAAGGCAATGTATCCGCAGTTTCGGCGGGTAATAGTATTTCTACTCTTGAACTCGACCACTCCGATAACTATGTAACTTTTGAGTTCGCCGTAATGGATTTCCTAAACCCGGAAAGAAACCAGTACCGATATATGCTCGAAGGATTCGACGAAGACTGGATCGAGAACGGGACGCGAAACACGGCCACCTTCACCAATCTTCCGGCGGGTGATTATGTGCTGCGGATACAAGGAGCGAACTCCGCTGGCATCTGGAATCGGGAGGGGCTGTCCCTGGATGTACACGTCTCCCCTCCTCCCTGGCTCAGCTGGTGGGCCTATTGCCTGTATGCGATCACCCTGGCGATTGGCTTCTGGCTCATGAAGCGGGCATACGACAGTTATAGCATTGAGCGGCGGGCCACGGCGCGTGCTGCCCAAATGAATCTCGACGCCGAGCGGGCGGAGGATGAGTTGCAGGAGCAGTTGGAGATTCAGGACCAACTGGTGAAATCGGTGTATCGCCACAATATCACCACCCTGGATCTGATTGCCGATTTCATCTCGCCGCAAAGAGGTGGCGTTACCGAAGGACCTGCCGGCGAGCAGGCATGGAAAAACGTCAACCGGGTCAAGGCGCTGGTCGCGCTGGAGGAGTGCGTCTATCACCATGGCGATCACCTTCTGGCCGACCTCAACAAGTATACCGACATAGTTATCTCGCGCCTGCTCAGCGTCTCGGACCGGGAACCGGAAACCATCACCACCATCAATGAGATAAGCTCACAGCCATTTCCCCTCCCGCAGGCCTCACTCCTGTCGGTGGCACTTTATGAGTTGCTGGAGAATGCCATCCAGCATGCCTTCCCGCTGGATCGATCCAGCAATTACCTGCAGATAGCGTTGACAGAGGAGCCCGGTAAGCCGCCCCAGGCAACCCGGTATCGATTGACAGTTGAAGACAACGGCATCGGTCTGCCGGCTGACTTCGATCCGTTCTCCTCATCCAGCCCCGGATTGGCAATCGTCAGGCTGATGGCGGAGCAGTTGGGCGGCACGCTCAGCTTCGAAGCGCGCGGCGGTACCCGGGTGACCCGTCTTTTCCGGCAGCGGTTCCTGGCCACAGCCGCCCCTGAAGCGGCCAACCTATGGAGTATACCGGCCGCGGAATGTTACATTGATGCCCTGACATTCCAGCAACAACCCCGTGAGCCGTAGAACAGAAGCCGTGTTGAATACAAAGCGAGAGAAATGGTTGCACGCTTTTGGGAGTCCCTGCCATCTCGTGATGAGCGACCGGTCAACTAACGGCGGGGAACTGGAACAACTCGCCCAGGCGGAACTTTCACGCCTGGAAGCCAAGTTCGGCTCGCACTACCCCGAAAGTGTCGTCAGCGTCATCAACCAGGCGGCGGGCACCGGCGCCTACACCGAACTGGACGCGGAAGGGCGCAGCCTGTTCGATTACGTCTCGGCCCTGTGGGAGCAAAGCAATCACCTGTTCGACCCCTCAACCCGCGTGCTGCGCGAGTGTTACAACGCCGCCGGCCAGCTGCGGGCCACGGAGAAGCAGCTGCAGGGCATGCTCAAGCTGGTCGGTTGGTCAGCACTGGAGATTGGCGAGCGAGGGGTGCGCCTGCCCACCCGCGGCATGGTTATCAATCTCGATAACAGCGTACGGCCCTACGCTGTCGACTCGGTACTGAAGTTGTTGCGACGCGAAGGCGTAGAGCACGCACTCATAGAAATGGATCGCGAAGCGGCCAGTATCGGCAAGCAGCCGGACGGCGCCAACTGGCTCGTGGGTTTTCGCCACCCGAAGGGTCCGCGCACCGCCATTGCCAGGCTTAAGCTGAACAACAAGGGCTTCGCCATGCGCGGCAATTTCGAACACAGGATACAGCTCGGGGCAGAAAACTTTGGTCGCGCGCTCAGCCCGGTGGACGGTCAACCGCTGCCGGGGTTGCTCAGCGTCGCCGTAGTGGCCGACAACTGCCTCACAGCCTGCAGCGCAGCCAGTATCGCCCGCCTGAAGACCGAGCAGGCGGGGATAGCCTGGCTGGACAAGCTGGGGCTGCCCTGGTTGGCGATAGACCGCGAACTGAACTGCATCGGGCCACTTTCTCCGCGGTAGGTGGAGCGGGCCTGTTACGCCCCCTTGAAGCGCGGCCGCCGCTTCTCTTTTTGGGCCGCCAGACCCTCGGCAATATCCTCTGACTCGGCACAGAGCACTGCCATGGCCCTGGCCTGCTGCTCATCGACCTGGCCGGCAACCACCTGGCCCAGGATACTCTTCATGGATCGCACGGCCAGGGGGGCCAGACCGGCGATCTGCTCGGCGAGCTCCGCGCAAGCCTCCTCCAGGCCGCCGGGCAGGACCAGGTGGTCGATGAACCCGACCTCCAGCATGGCCCGGGCATCGAACACCTCGGCGGCGAGCAGGATACGCCTGGCCACACTGACACCGAGGCTGTTGACCAGCCTCTCGATTCCGCTGGGCGGATAACATATCCCTATCGCGGCGGCGGGCACCCGCATCCGGCTGCCCTCGACACCGATGCGAAAATCACAGGCCAGCGCCAGTTCTACCCCGGCGCCGAACACATGGCCGTTCATGGCACATATGGTGGGTACCGCCAGCGCTCCCAGCCGCGCCGTCACCTCCCGGAAAGCGTCGTTACTGAGCTGCCCGGCGCCCAGTTGCTGCAGGGAGGCGCCGGCACAGAAGGTTTTCTCGCCCTCGCCGGTGACGACCAGCACCCTGACCTGCTCCTCTGCGGCAACGGCATCCAGGTGCCGCTCCATGAGCTGCAGTTCTTCACTTCCAAGGGCATTGTGACGCTCGGGGCAGTTGAGCACCAGATAGCCGATATGGCCCTCCCGCCTGTATAAAACCGTGTCCGCCATGGGGTCTCCACAAATATCTGATGTCATGCGATGTCGCAGCCGCGACAAGTGTGTCACAGCACCGGAAGCCTCGCCAGCGCCGGCTGGGCGGGTGGACATGTCGGTAAGCCTTCAGGATACTGTGCTGCCTCGTGGAGTTCCGGAAATGAAGAAGCGCTGTAGCTGGTGTGGCGATGACCCACTGTACACCCTGTATCACGATACCGAGTGGGGTGTCCCCTCCCGGGACGACCAGCACCTGTTCGAGATGCTGCTGCTGGAGGGCGCCCAGGCGGGACTGGCGTGGATCACGGTATTGCGCAAGCGCGAGGGCTACCGGGCGCTGTTCGATGGTTTCGATGCCCCAAAAATCGCCCGCTACACAGACCACAAGCTGGACAGACTGCTGCTGGACCCCCGCATCATCCGCAACCGCCTGAAGGTCTACGGGGCTCGCCAGAACGCCCGGGCCTTTCTGCAGGTGCAGGACGCATTTGGCAGCTTCGCCGACTACATCTGGGGCTTCGTCGATCACCAACCGGTGCAGAATGCGCGGCGGGACCTGAAGGACGTGCCGGCCACCACCCCGGTGTCCGACCGGCTCAGCAAGGACATGAAAAAGCGCGGCTTCACCTTTGTGGGCTCGACCATCATGTACGCCCACATGCAGTCCACGGGCATGGTCAACGACCACACCACCGACTGTTTTCGGCACCGGGAATGCGCGCAACTGGCCGACTTCCCCGGCCAACGCGGCTGATGCCCGGGCCCGCCCGCCGGCAGGAGCGGCAGCTTGCCAGCATCCGGCCCTGAGACGCCGGTCGCACCGGGAAAGCCCTCGGGAACGAGTCGCAACGTCTGGCGCCTCGCCTGGCCTACCATCGTCTCCAACCTGTTGTTCACCGGCGTCGGCTTCGCCCATATCAAGATCGTGGCGGGTATCGGCACCACCGAGGTAGCTGCCGTGGCCACTGGCCACCGCGTGTTTTTCCTGATCCAGGCCATCCTGATGGGGGTTTCGGTGGCCGCCACGGCGCTGATAGCGCGCAGCTGGGGAGCCGGACAGCCGCGCCAGGCGGAGCTCGTCAACTGGACTTCCCTGTTCCTGTCCCTGGTCCTGGCGGCCCTGCTCAGCCTCCCCGCCCTGTTCGCGCCGTATGCCATAGCGGGCTTGTTCGGCCTGGACGAGCAGACCACCCGGGCCGCCGCCAGCTTTATCTTCTGGCTGGGTATTTTCAATATCTCCTCCGCCGCCAACCTGATGCTCTCCACGGGCCTGCGCGCGACCGGCAATGTCATTACGCCCCTCTGGTTCCTGTTCTTCAGCTCCCTGCTGAACGCCACTTTCGCCTACCTGCTGGCTTTCGGCATCGGCCCGTTCCCGGCGATGGGCGTGGCCGGGGTGGCGCTGGGCGGCAGCTCGGCGGCCTTTCTCGTCACGCTGTTTTTCGTCGTCATGTGGTGGCGCGGTAATTTCAATCTCAAGGCCAGCAAGGTGGCCAGGGTGGACTGGGCCATCGCGAGGCAGCTGATCGCCATCGGCACCCCCGCCGTGCTCGAGCAGGGCCTGGTACAGCTGGCTTTCCTGGCCTTTTTCGGCATCGTCGCCAGCTACGGCACCAATGCCTACGCCGCCTATGGCATTGGCGTCAGCCTGGTCTCCTTTTCCATCGTGGTGGGATTCGGTTTCGGTATCGCCGCGGCGACCCTGGTGGGACAGCAACTCGGCGCGGGGCGCCCGGACCTGGCCGAGGCGGCCGGCTGGCGGTCCCTGCGGCTGGCGCTGCTGGCCATGGGCAGCATGACCGTGCTGCAGATCTACTACGCCCGCGAGTTGGCAAGTTTCATGATCGATGACCCCGAGGTTATCGAGTTGACGGTGATCTTCATCTACCTGCTGGCCGCATCGCAACCCATGATGGCCTGTGAACTCACCCTGGCGGGCGCCCTGCGCGGGGCCGGGGATACCCGTTTTCCCCTGTTCTCAACCTTCTGCGGCATGATCCTGGGACGCCTGCTGCCGGCCTGGCTGTTCCTGCAGATGGGACTGTCGGTCTACTGGATATATGCCGTGATGCTGGCAGATTACAGCATCAAAGCCTGCCTGCTCCTCAACCGCTACCGCTCTCGCAAGTGGCTGGGGGCCGCCGCCACTATAGACAGCGACAAAAATAATACTTAAAGTTTGAATCTTAGAATTCAAGGTAGGTTTCCGCCCGCCGACCGTTCCCGGGCCTCGCCCGCGCTTTGAAGAGTTACAGGTATGGCCGACGACACAAGTCCCACCCCCGGCGGTTCTGCTTCGCCCTTCAACCGCACCGTGCAACACGACGCCAAGCGCCTGGCCATCCTGTCCCAGGCCGCCCGCCTGTTCAATTACAAGGGCTCCCGCGCCACCACCCTGAAAGACATTGCCGAGAACCTGGGGCTGACCAAGACCAGCCTCTACTACTATGTCAAAACCAAGGAAGAACTGATCTACCAGTGCTACCTGGCGGCCCTGGCCCACCACCAGCGCAACCTGGACGACATCGACAGGCAACACGCCACCCCGCGCGCACGCCTGAGCGCTTTCTTCGTGCAACACTTCGACAACTGGCTGGCAGCCCGCGAGGGGCGCGGCCCGCACATCGCCGCCCTGCTGGAAATCGCCTCCTTGCGGGGCAGCCACCGCCAGGAAGTCGAGGCCCAGTACGTGGCCCTGTTCAAACGCCTGCGCCAGTACCTGCGCGACGGCATTGCCGATGGCAGCTTTCGATCGCTGGAAGCCACCGCCGCGACCCGGGCGCTGCTGGGCTCCGTGGACTGGACCTTCTCCTGGCTACACCGGGTGGCACCCGAGGAGCTGCCGAAGGTCGCCGACAAGGCCGTCGATATCCTCATGCACGGCCTCTACGCCGGCGGTGACGAGTACAGCCCCTCGCCAATGAACCTGCAGGACGAGGGCGAGCCGGCGCTGGAAGGTTTCAACCGGGCGCAGCAGAACCGCGCCAAACAGGAAGCGTTCTACAAGACCGGTACCTGGTTCTTCAACAAGCAGGGGTTCAACGGTACCTCGCTGGATGAAATCGCCGAGCACCTGCATGTGTCCAAGGGCGCGTTCTACTACCACATCCGCAACAAGGAAGACCTGCTGTTCAACTGCTACTGCCGCTCCCAGGATATCGTCGAGAGCATTCACCGCCAGGCCGCCAGCGAGGAAGGGCCGGGGCTGGAAAAAGTCGAGCAGACCTGCCGCCGCATCTTCTATTTCCAGAACTCCCACGAGGGGCCGCTGATCCGCTACAGCTCGATTACCGCCCTGCCCATGGCGCGCCGGCGCGAGATTCTCGAGCGCACCAACGCGGCCAACGAGTGCTTCGGCAGCTTCCTGCGCGCGGGCATAGCGGATGGCAGCGTGCGCGAAGTCGATACCTTCGTCGCGCAGAACCTGATCGCGGGCGCCGTCAATGCGTCCATGGAACTCAACCTCTGGCGCCGTGTGGATGACATCGACAGTGCCGCCATCGACTACTTCGATGTTTTCTTCAATGGCCTGCTGACCCGCCACTAGGCACTCGCCGCACAATCACCCGGAGAATCACCCGTGTCCGCCAAACTCGAAAAGCTGCTCAGTTACCTGGAAGTACAGGTCGTAGACAAGTACCTCTTTGTCGGCCAAAGCCCGCGCAATCCGCCGCGCATCTTTGGCGGCCAGGTGCTGGCGCAATCCCTGAATGCCGCCGTACGCACGGTGGAAGAAGGCCGTATCGCCCACTCCCTGCACGGCTATTTCCTGCGCCCGGGGGATCCGGCGAAGCAGATCGTCTACGAGGTGGACCCGATTCGCGACGGCCGCAGCTTCACCACCCGGCGGGTGGTGGCCAAGCAGGACGGCCGCGCCATTTTCTCCACCGCCATCTCCTTCCAGGTGGCCGAGGAGGGGCTGGCCCACCAGAGCACCATGCCCGACGTGCCGCCACCGGAAGAGCTGGAATCAGAGCAGGTGCAGCTGGACAAGCCGGCGCAAACCCATCCGCAGCTGGCGCCCTTCGCCGACATGGGTCCCATAGAGCGGCGCCGGGTCTATCCCCGCGATCGCCTGGATCCGCAACCCCAGGAGGCCGTGGAGCATATCTGGCTGCGGATAACAGGTGAGATCGGGGGGGACTACTGCCGCCACCAGACCCTGCTGGCCTATGTGTCCGACTTCGGCCTGCTGGGCACGGCGCTCTACCCCCACCCCTACTCGCCGAACAGCAAGCGCATCCAGGCGGCCAGCCTGGACCACGCCCTGTGGTTCCACCGGCCCTTCCGCCTGGACGACTATATTCTCTACAGCATGGACAGCCCCAGCCTGGCGGGCAGCCGGGGTTTCAGTCGCGGCAGTTTCTATACCCGCGACGGGGTGTTGATCGCCTCCAGCGCCCAGGAGGCACTGCTGCGGCTGCAGCCGGACTAGTTCACCACCGAGGGCATCTGCGCCCCCAGTGCCACCAGTTCCAGGCCGTCCCGACCGCGACGCAGGTGGGTGATGGAGCCGTTTTCCGGCCAGAAGTGCAGGGTGTTCTGTGCGCCCAGGATATGCCCGACCACGGCATTGATGACCAGGAAGTGGGTGAATATCACCGCGGGTGACGCCAGTTGCAGCAACTCGTTTACGGCCTGTGAGCGCCAGTCGTGCAGGTCGGGGCCCTGCTGCTCCCAGCGCTGCTGCATGAATTCACGCAGCCAGGCCTGGCGCTGCTCCAGGGGCACGGGGGCGCGAATTTCCCGGAAGGCCTCGTTGATTTCCACCGGCACCGCCAGGGCCGCGGCCAGGGGCTGGGCCGTCTCCAGGGCTCGTGCCAGCGGGCTGCTGTACAACTGCACCGGGCCCGCGAGCCGTTCCTGCAGCGCCTGCGCGGCGGCGTGCGCCTGCTCCACCCCGAGTTCGCTGAGGCCGGGGTCGGGCGACTGGGCCCAACTCGCCGCGGCCTCCCCGTGCCGCACCAGGAAGATATCCATAGCCGCGCCCTAGCGGTAGCTGACCAGGTTTTCGGCCCGACCCAGGCCGTAGGCCTGCAGGTAGGAGCGGTCGTTGAAATAGGACAGCGACACCTTGTTGCCGCTGTAGAACAGCTGGGTGATGGAGCAGTTGAATATCGGCTCGTAGAACTGGTAGGTCTGGTCGCCGCCCAGGCCCAGTACCTGGCCGACGATGGTGGCGATGGTGCCGCCGGAGGTGAATACCCCTATGGTCTTGCCGGCACCCTGGTTCGCCATCAAGTCCGCCAGGGCCGCGCGCACCCCGCCGGAGTAATCCTCCCAGCTCTGGATGCGCGGCTCATCGCACTCGGGTGACACCCAGTAATTGAACACGGCCTCGATCACTTTCTGGTAATCCTTGCTGGACTTGAGTCCCCGCTCCACCAGGGTCTGCAGCCGGGCGTCATGCTCCAGCAATTTCGGCAGCAGGTATTCCAGGTGCTCGTCGTTGCGCACCTCGTTGAAGCGCGCATCTATATGGTGGGGCACCTCGCCGGGCTGGCTCGCCAGTGCCCGTTGCGCGGTTTCACGCTGGCGCAGCAGGTCGCCGCTGTAGGCCGCGTTCAGCTCGATGCCGTGGTCGCGCAGGTACTCACCGGCCACGCCGGCCTGGCGCTCGCCCAGCTCCGACAACTTGTCGTAGTCCTCCGCGCCGAAAGATGCCTGCCCATGGCGGATGAGGTAAATAGTGGCCATCAGGCAACTCCTTGGGAAACATTGCGGCCGCGGTCGAAACGCAGCTTGCGACGATAGGGGAAGAAATCCTCTATGTGACCACTGCGAATTCGCTCCTGCAGTCGCTGCCAGAAAGCGGCCTCGTAGATATCGCTGTGCAGGCTGTCGAACACCTTGCGCGCCCGCTGGTTCCCCGAGAAAAACAGCCGGAACTCCTCGGGGAAGATATCGTTGGGGCCGACGGTATACCAGGGCTGGCTGGCCAGCTCCTCCGCCTCGTTACGCGGCTCGGGAATCGTCCGGAAATTGCAGTCCGTCAACGGCACGATTTCATCATAGTCATAAAACACCACCCGACCGTGACGGGTGACCCCGAAATTCTTCAGTAACATATCGCCGGGGAATATATTGGCGGCGGCCAGCTGCTTGATGGCGTTGCCGTACTCGTCCATGACGTCCACGACCTGCTCGTCGGTGGCGTCGTGCAGGTAGAGGTTGAGGGGGGTCATGCGCCGCTCGACGTAGACATGCCGGATGACCAGCGCCTTGCCGTGCTCCTCGATGACCGAGGGGGCCACCTTGTGCAACTCCTCCATGACCTCGTCCGAGAACCGCTCGCGGGCGAAGGCCAGGTTGGTGAACTCCTGGGTATCGGCCATGCGCCCGGCGCGGTCGGCGCGCTTCACCAGGCGGTACTTGGCTTTCACCTGTTCCCGGGTCATGTCCTTGGGCGGCGTGAACCGGTCCTTGATGATCTTGAACACGAAGTCGTAGGACGGCATGGTGAACACGCACATGACCATGCCCTTGATACCGGGGGCGATGATGAACTTGTCGGTGGTGCTCTCCATATGGCGGTAGGCGCAACGGTGGTAGTAGGTCTTGCCGTGCTTGTTGTAGCCCATGGCACTGTAGATCTCGGAAATGGGCTTGGCGGGCATCAGCTGTTGCAGGAACAGCACATACTGCGAGGGGATGCTGGCATCCACCAGGAAGTAGGAGCGGGTAAAACTGAACAGCACGCTGACCTTGTCTGAGCCAAACAGCACGGTATCGACGAAGACCCCGCCGGCCTCGTTGTGCAGGATGGGCAGCACGAACGGCATGGAGCCCTTGCCGGTGACGATACGGCCGACGATATAGGCGCCCTTGTTGCGATAAAAATGGTGCTCCAGCACCTGCACCTCGACATCGCCGCCGCCCAGGTCAAAGCGCGGCGCGAGGTAGCGCTCGACTACCTCGACGATATTGGCGATATCCCGGGGGGCGTTTTCGTAGGGGATATTGAAGGCGTAGTCGTCCAGTAGGCTGGCCACCAGTTCCTCAAAGGAATCCCCCAGGCGGTAGGTCCGGTAGACGCTGCTGACATCGGCGGGGGGCATGTCCCCGTGGGGCGAGAACACGAAAACGTAATCGTTGCGGATCTTGCGGTGCTTGGATACGGCGCAGTACACCGAGTTGAAGAAGGTCTCGGCTATCTCGAAATTGTGGTGACCCTCGATCAGTCCGGCGTACACCTCCCGGGCGCCGCTCCAGAATTCATAGTCGTGCAACTGCTCGCCGGCAATCAGCTCCACGTACTCGATGACCCGCCCGACGTGGGTCTTGTACATGTCTATACGCTGGCCCGAGGCGCGCTGGATACCGTGCCAATCCGCGTTCTCGAACCACGACTTCGCCGCCAGGGTAATGTTCTGGAACTCGGCAAAATAGGACTCGAAGCCGTTCAGGATAGTCCGGGCAAATCGCTCTTTTCTCTCCACCTGGCCCCGCGGGCACCCTCCGTGGTCAGCTGCTCTTTTTCATCATATCGCCGAATCGCTGGCGCAGCTTGCGCATGCCGGCCAGCCAGCGATCGTAGTCCGCCGCCTTACGCCGCTGGTACTCGATAACCGACTTGTGGGGAAGGATGAGAAATTCCTCGGCGGCCAGCCCGCGAACGACTTCGTCTGCGACCGCGGCGGGTGTGAGCACCCCATCCACGCCGGCGGTACCGCCATCGCCGGCGCCGATGTCCCCGACCATCCGCGTCGCCACGGCCTGGGGGCACAGGCAGGACACGCCTATACCGTCATCGCCGTGGGTAATCGCCAGGGACTCCGCGAAACCGATCGCGGCGTGCTTGGTGGTGGAATAGGCGGCGTCACCTACCTGGTTGAGCAGCCCCGCCGCCGAGGCCGTATTGAGGAAATACCCCTGCTTGCGGGCCAGCATACCCGGCAGGCAGGCCCTGGCGGCGTAGACGTGGGACATCACGTGGATCTCCCACATGGCCTGCCAGGTGGAATTGGGCGCCGAGGTCGCCCACCAGGGCTCGCCGTCGGTGGCGATGATGCCGGCGTTGCTGCAGAACAGGTCTACCTGGCCGTAGCGGCTTTCAACCTCCGCGACCATGGCCTGGATCTGCTCCTCCTCGCGCACGTCCACGGCAAAGGCATCACCGTCCACGGTCGCTGCCACCGCCTCGGCGCTGTCCTGCTCCAGGTCGGCCACGACCACCTTGCGGGCACCTTCGGCATGAAACCGCTCGCACAGGGCCTTGCCGATGCCGTTGCCGCCGCCGGTGACAATGACAACCTTGCCCTGCAGGTCCATCAGAGTAGTTCCTTGGCGAACAGTTCCAGGATCATGGGGTTCTGCACGCTGAGCAGCATGCTGCCCACCTCACCGCGCTTGCCGGCTTCCTTCCAGGGCGCCAGGCGCTCGCGGATCCGATCCGCCGAGCCTATCAGGGCCACCTCGTCCAGCAGGGCCACCGGTACGGCTGCCTCGGCCTCGGCTTTCTTGCCGGCGAGGTAGAGCTCCTGTATGCGCTGGGCCTCCTCCCCATACCCCAGGCGCGTGGTGTAATCGGTGTAGAAATTCTTGCCCTTGGCGCCCATGCCGCCAATGTAAAGCGCCAGCCAGGGACGCAGCGACTCATAGGCCGCCGCCAGATCGTCATTCAAGGCCACCGGGACAAACGGCGCCACATCGAAGTCCTTCAGGGACTTGCCATTGCCGGCCTTGGCGAAGCCGGCGTCCAGGTGCTCGCCCAGCACGCTGTACTTGTTGGGGTCCATCCACACCGGGAACACGCCGTCGGCCACCTCGGCGGCGCAGCGCAGGCCGGCCGGGGTGATGGAGGCGGTGTAGATCGGGATGTCGGGATTGCCCTCCAGAATTGATTTCAGCGGCTTGCCCAGCCCGGTAGTGCCGGGCCCCGTGTTGGGCAGCTGGTAGACCTCGCCATCGAATTCGACCGGCCCCTCCCGCTCCATGATCTTGCGCATGATCTGGATATACTCGCGGGTGCGGGTGACGGGCTTGCCATAGGGCACGCCGTGCCAGCCCTCCACCACCTGGGGGCCGGAGGCGCCCAGGCCGACGATGAAGCGCCCGCCGGACAGCTGGTCCAGGGACATGGACGTCATGGCGCACATGGCCGGGGTGCGCGCCGGCATCTGCATGATGGCCGTTCCCACCCTGATCTTGCTGGTCTGGGCCAATACCCAGGCCGCTGCGGTCACGGCATCGTTGCCATAGGCTTCGGCGGTCCAGACGGAGTCAAAACCCATCTCCTCAGCCTGCTTGATGAGATCCATGGGGATATGGACCTGTTTGCCGGAATAGCCCAGTAAAAAGCCGAGTTTCATAGTTGTGCTCCCTTGATTGCCGTCACTGCTGGTAGCGCAGGGCGTTGAATTGTGCCTGATGATAGTCGCCGTTACCAAAGGTAGTATTGATCATCATCAGGCGCTTGGCGAAGTGGCCGATATCCAGCTCATCGGTCAGGCCCATGCCGCCATGCAGCTGGATGGCCTCGCCGAATACCAGCTTGCTGGTCCTGTCCAGCAGTACCTTGAGGGCGTGCACAGCGGTGACCGCGTCTTCCTCGTCATCGGTCATGGCGCACACCGCGCGGTACAACAGCGATTTGGTCTGCTCGTAGGCCATGAAGGTGTCCACCATGCGGTGCTGCAGGGCCTGGAAACTGCCGATGGCCACGCCAAACTGCTTGCGGGTCTTGGTGTATTCCACCGTCTTGGCATTGAGTTGCTCCATGATCCCCAGCGCCTCCGCGGCCAGCGCCACGTTCGCCTCCAGCACCACCGCCTGCATCAGGGGGTAGGCCTGGTCGAGTTCACCCACCAAGGCATCGGCTGCCACCTGCACGCCCTGCATGACGATATTGGCGACCCGTTGGCCGTCCATCAGGCGATAATCCATGCGCTCTATCCCGGGGGCGTCCGCCGGCACCAGGAACAGGCTGATACCGGCCTCGTCGCTTTGGCTACCGCTGGTGCGGGCCGAGACGATCAGCTGGTCGGCGTTGGCGCCGTTGAACACCACCACCTTCTCGCCGTCGAGCTGGTAGCCGCCGTCCTTCGCGGTAGCGGTGGTTTTGACGTCCGCCAGCTCGAAACGGCTCTGCCGCTCCAGGTAGGCAAAGGCCCCCAGGCACTGGCCTTCGATGATCTGCGGCAGGTACTGGGCCTGCTGGGCGGCGGTGCCGCCGCGCTGCAGCAGGCCGCCAAACAGCACCACGGTGGCGAGATAGGGTTCCAGCACCAGGCCCCGGCCCAGTTGCTCCATCACCACCATGGTGTCCACGGCATTGCCGCCAAACCCGCCGTGCTCCTCGGCGAAGGGAATCGACAGCCAACCCAGCTCGGCGAAGGTTTGCCAGTTGTCCCGGCTCATCCCCTCGTCAGATCCGGCGATGCGCTGGCGGGTGTCGAAATCGTAGCCGTCCTGGATAAACCGCGCCACGCTGTCGCGCAGCATCACCTGCTCTTCGGTAAAATCAAAATTCATAGCGATACACTCCTTGCTGACGCCGCTTTACAGGCCGAGAACGGCCTTGGCGATAATATTTTTCTGTACTTCATTGGAACCGCCATAAATGGTGGCGGCGCGGCCGTACATAAAGGACTGTCGGGCCCGGCTGCCGAACGCGTGTCCCAGCTGCTCGGGGCTGAGGTCGTTGGGCAGCACGCCCTGGTAGTAGGCGGCGACCTCCATCTCCAGGGCCTGCAGGGACTGCTGGATCTCCGTACCCCTGATTTTCAGCATGGAGGATTCGGCACCGGGAGCCCCCCCCACAGCAACCGAGGCCAGTACCCGCAGCTCGGTGAACTCCAGTGCCATCAGCTCGATCTCGATATCGGACAGGCGGGTCTGGAACAGCGGATCGGCCAGCAGCGCCTTGCCGCCGTTTACTTCCCGGGCGGCGTATTCGCGGACGGTGGCCAGGTGGCGCTTGGAATCGGCCACCCCGGCAATGCTGGTGCGTTCGTGGGCCAGCAGGGCCTTGGCGTAGGTCCAGCCCTTGTCCTGCTCGCCGATGCGGTTGGCCACCGGCACCCGCACCTCGTTGAACTCCACCTCGTTGAGGCTGTGGTGGTTGTCGATGGAGACGATCGGGTTGACCTTGATGCCGGGTGATTTCATGTCGATCAGCAGGAAGGTGATGCCCTCCTGTTTCTTGCCTTCACTGCTGGTGCGCACCAGGCAGAAAATCCAGTCGGCATGCTGGGCGTAGGTGGTCCAGATCTTGGCGCCGTTGACCACGTATTCATCGCCGTCCAGCACCGCCTTGGTCTGCAGCGAGGCCAGGTCAGAGCCTGAACCCGGCTCGGAATAGCCCTGGCACCACCACTCGTCGCTGGTCAGGATAGTAGGCAGGAAGCGGTCCTTCTGCTCCTGGGTGCCGAAGTGGTAGATCACCGGGCCGACCATTTTCAGGCCGAAGGGCACCACGTCGCGGACCCCGGCGGACGCGCGCTCGCTCTCGTAGATGAACTGCTTGGTGGCATCCCAACCGGTACCGCCGTACTCGACCGGCCAGTTGGGGGCTATCCAGCCCTTTTCATGCAGGCGCTTCTGCCAGTCTATGACGGCCTGCTTGAATACCTTGGGGTCCCTGGAGGCCAGGCGGCCCTGCAGTTCGGCGTCGTAGGCCTGGGCGAAAAAAGCCCGCACTTCGTCGCGAAACGCCAGATCTTCCGGAGCAAAGGATGTATCCACGTTCATACCTCTCGTATGGGATTGGCTATTGGATGGCGGTCAAATCGACCCCGGCCTCCGGTGGAGGCCGGGGTCGATTTGACCCTGGAGTATGTTTTTCATTTTCGGGGCATGTACGATAGCCATTATGGGTCGGCAAGACAAGCCTTGCCTGGCCCCGGGAGGCGGGCATTTTCAGTACAGCAGGCTGTAGAGCTTGCGCTGGTATTCCGCGGCCAGGGGATCGCCCTTGCCGAGGCTGGCGATGGTGTCCAGCAGCAGCTTTTTGGTGGCGCCGTCGCCGTGGTTGAGATCCCGCTGCAGGATGTGCACCAGTTGCTCCAGGGCATCCCGGAAGTGGCCGGCACTGGTGTACTGCACCGCGAGCTGGTGGCGCACGTCGAGATTGTCGGGATCTTGCGCTAACTTCTGCTCCAGCGCCTCGATCTCCGGCGATTTTGCCGCTTCGCGCTTGATTTGCAGCTGCGCCTGCAACTGCTCGTAGAGCGCGTCCTGGTCCGCCAGGCGCACCTCGGCCAGCACCGCCTCGGCCTCGTCCAGGCGCATGGTCTCGATCAGGCAGCGGGCGTAATTCAGGGTGATGTCGAGCTGGCGGCCGGAATCCTCCCAGGCCTGCCGCAGGGGCGTCAGCGCGCTGCCGAAATCACCCGCCTCCATCGCCTCCCGGGCCATTTCCAGCAGGCCGTCCCAGGGCTTGGGCAGGTATTTCTCCAGCATCTGCCGCACCTGGCCCTCGGGCACGGCGCCGGCAAAGCCGTCTACCGGCTGGCCGTTCTGGATCACCATCACGGTGGGGAGGCTGCGCACCCCGAACTGCTGGGCGATCATCTGCTGCTGGTCGGCATTGACCTTGGCCAGCAGGAAGGCGCCGTCGTATTCGATGGCGATCCTTTCCAGCAGCGGCATCAGCACCTTGCACGGCTCGCACCAGTCCGCCCAGAAATCCACCACCACCGGGCGTTTGTGGGACTCGTCGATAAGCAGCTGAGCCGCATTGGACTCGTCGATATCTACAATGAAGTTACTCATGCGGTTCCTCTCTCGAACATCCCGCCCCCTGTAGGGTCGAATTTATTGGACCAACCGTATCCCGTTGGCTCAATGGTCGAATGAATTCGACCCTACAACAGTGTGGGACCGACCCCCTACCCTGTAGGGCCGAATTCATTCGGCCAGCTTTTTCAGCCCCAGCACATCCTGCATGTCGTAATAGCCCGGGCCCTGCCCCGCCAGCCAGGTGGCGGCGCGCACCGCACCGCGGGCGAAGGACATACGGCTGGAGGCCTTGTGGGTGATCTCCACCCGCTCGCCGTCGGCGGCAAAGGTCACGGTGTGGTCGCCGACGATATCGCCGGCGCGCACGGTGGCAAAGCCGATGGTTTCACGGTCGCGCGCGCCGGTCTGGCCCTCGCGGCCGTATACCGCCACCTTCGCCAGGTCGCGACCCAGGGCCCTGGCCACCACCTCGCCCATGCTCAGGGCCGTGCCCGAGGGGGCGTCGATCTTGTGGCGGTGGTGGGCCTCGTAGACCTCGATATCCACCTCGTCTCCCAGCACCCGCGCCGCCATATCCAGTAACTGGAAGCAGAGGTTGACCCCGGTGCTGAAATTCGACGCCTTGCACACGGCGATGCGCGCTGCGGCGGCCTCGATCTCGGCCTGCTGCGGGGGCGTAAAGCCGGTGGTACCGATCACCATGGCCACCCCGTGCTGTGCGCACAGGGCGACGTTGGCCAGGGTCGCCGCCGGCACGGTGAAATCGATCAGCACATCGATGCCATCGACAACCTCCGCCAGCGAGCCCACCACCGGCACGCCGTTGCGGCCCTGGCCCGAGAGCTCGCCCGAATCAGCCCCCAGGAAACTGCTCTGGGGCTGTTCGATGGCGGCAGCCAGTTGCAGGTCGCCGCCCGCCAGGCCTATGGCCTCTATGAGGGTGCGCCCCATGCGGCCGGCGGCGCCGGTGATACCGATCCTGGTGGTCATATTTTCATATCTTCAAAAAAGTTTTTGACGCCCTCGAACCAGCTGCTCTGGCGCGGCGATTGGGCGTTGCCATCCTGGCCCAGGCTTTTCTCAAACTGCTGCAGCAGGGCTTTCTGCTCCTTGTTGAGATTGACAGGCGTCTCGACCACGGCCCGGCACAGCAGGTCGCCCACACTGCCGCCGCGCACCGGCTTGACGCCCTTGCCGCGCAGCCGGAACAGCTTGCCGGTCTGGGTCTCCGCCGGGATCTTCAGTTTTACCCGGCCATCCAGGGTGGGCACTTCCAGCTCCCCTCCCAGGGCGGCGGTCACGAAGGTGATGGGTACTTCGCAGTAGAGGTTCTTGCCGTCGCGCTCGAAGATATTGTGCTGGCGCACCGACATCTGCACGAACAGGTCACCAGGCGGCCCGCCCTCGGGCCCCGCCTCGCCCTCGCCGGACAGGCGGATACGGTCGCCGGTATCCACGCCCGGGGGCACTTTCACCGACAGCTTGCGGGTCTTTTCCACCCGGCCCTGGCCGTGGCAGGCGTTACAGGGGTCGGTGATGGTCTTGCCGCGGCCGCGGCAGGTGGGACAGGTCTGCTGCACCTGGAAGAAACCCTGCTGCATGCGCACCTGGCCCATGCCGCCGCAAGTGCCGCAGGTCGTCGGGGAGCTGCCCTTCTTCGCACCGGAGCCGTCACATTTTTCACAGGTGCTGAGGCTGGGCACCTTGATTTCCACCGTGGTGCCCCGGACCGCGTCTTCCAGGGAGATATCCAGGGTATAGCGCAGGTCGGAGCCCCGCTGCGGGCCGCCGCGACCACCTCGGCCGCCGCCGAAGATATCGCCGAATACATCGCCGAAGATGTCGCTGAAGTTGCCGCCACCGAAGCCGCCGCCACCCATGCCGGGGTCGACGCCGGCGTGCCCGAAGCGGTCGTAGGCCTCCCGCTTCTCCCTGTCCATGAGAATGTCGTAGGCCTCGGTGGCCTCCTTGAACTTGTGGTCGGCGTCGGGGTCGTCGGGATTGCGGTCCGGGTGGTACTTCATCGCCACCCGGCGATAGGCCTTCTTGATATCGCTGTCGGCGGCACCCTTGTCGACACCGAGCACTTCGTAATAATCGCGTTTTGACATAGTCCCCAGGACCCTCGGGCCCACTCATCTCAAATGACTACGCGGGCCCCTAAGTCCCGCGTCGTCATGATCCCGTCCAAAGCCCGCGTTGTCCGCGGGCCGGCAGCAGTAGCGGGGAGCTAGCCTCCCCGTTGCAGCTTACTTCTTGTCGTCCTTCACTTCCTCGAACTCGGCGTCGACCACGTCGTCGGGCTTCGGCTCGGCCTGCCCGGCGTCGGCGTCCGCACCGGCATTTTCACCGGCGGCGGCCTGCGCGGCATACATCTTCTGCGCTACGGTGCCGGTGACCTCGGTGAGCTTGGTGCTGGCGGCCTCGATGGTCGCCTTGTCGTCACTCTTGAGGGCCTCTTCTGCCTCGGTGATAGCCGCCTCGATAGCCGCTTTCTCCTCGTCGGTGGCGTGCTCGCCGGCTTCCTCCAGGGTCTTGCGGGCCGCGTGCACCAGGCCGTCACAGGTGTTGCGCACGGTGACCAGCTCGGCGAAGCGGGCATCGGTCTCGGCGTTGGCCTCGGCGTCCGCCACCATTTTCTCGATATCCTCCTCGCTCAGGCCGCCGGAGGCGGTGATGCGGATGGACTGCTCCTTGCCGGTGGCCTTGTCCTTGGCGGACACGTGCAGGATGCCGTTGGCGTCCAGGTCGAAAGTAACCTCGATCTGGGGCATGCCGCGCGGCGCCGGCGGAATATCGGCCAGGTCAAAGCGACCCAGGCTCTTGTTGCCACTGGCCTGCTTGCGCTCGCCCTGCACCACGTGAATGGTCACGGCGGTCTGGTTGTCCTCGGCGGTGGAGAAGATCTGCGACTTCTTGGTCGGGATAGTCGTGTTCTTCTCGATCAGCGGGGTAGCCACGCCGCCCATGGTCTCGATGCCCAGGGTCAGCGGGGTCACGTCCAGCAGCAGCACGTCCTTGACGTCCCCTGCCAGTACGCCACCCTGGATGGATGCGCCGATGGCGACCGCCTCGTCCGGGTTCACGTCCTTGCGCGGCTCCTTGCCGAAAAAGTCCGCCACTTTCTTCTGCACCATGGGCATGCGGGTCTGGCCGCCCACCAGGATCACCTCGTTGATTTCCGAAGGGCTGAGGCCCGCGTCCTTGAGTGCCATCTTCACCGGCTCCATGGAACGGTTCACCAGCTCTTCCACCAGGGACTCGAGCTTGGCCCGGGACAGCTTCACCACCAGGTGTTTGGGACCGGTGGCATCAGCGGTGATGTAGGGCAGGTTCACCTCGGTCTGCTGGGCGCTGGACAGCTCGATCTTCGCCTTTTCGGCGGCCTCCTTCAGGCGCTGCAGGGCCAGCGGGTCATTGTGCAGGTCTATGCCGTTTTCCTTCTTGAACTCGGCCGCCAGGTACTCGATGAGGCGCATGTCGAAGTCCTCACCACCCAGGAAGGTGTCACCGTTGGTGGAGAGCACTTCGAACTGGTGCTCGCCATCCACCTCGGCGATCTCGATGATGGAGATATCGAAGGTGCCGCCACCCAGGTCGTAGACCGCGATGGTCTGGTCGCCCTTGGACTTGTCCATGCCGTAGGCCAGCGCCGCCGCGGTGGGCTCGTTGATGATGCGCTTGACGTTCAGGCCGGCGATCTTGCCGGCGTCCTTGGTGGCCTGGCGCTGGGAGTCGTTGAAATAGGCCGGCACGGTGATCACGGCTTCGGTCACCGGCTCACCGAGGAATTCCTCGGCGGTCTTCTTCATCTTGCGCAGTACTTCGGCGGACACCTGCGGGGGCGCCATCTTGTCGTCGCGCACCTGTACCCAGGCATCGCCGTTGTCGGCCGCGATGATCTTGTAGGGGACCATGGAGATGTCTTTTTGCACCACATCGTCCTTGAACTTGCGTCCGATAAGCCGCTTGATCGCGAACAGGGTATTGTGGGGGTTGGTCACCGCCTGGCGCTTGGCGCTCTGGCCTACCAGGATTTCGCCCTCTTCAGAGTAGGCGACGATAGACGGCGTGGTGCGGTCGCCTTCAGCATTTTCGATAACCCGGGGCTTGCCGCCGTCCAGCACTGACACACAGGAGTTGGTGGTTCCCAGGTCGATTCCAATAATCTTGCCCATTGTTTGTCTCCAGTCATTGGGCAGGCACTGCCTGCCACTTCAAATGTAATGTTCCCTATATTGGCCCCGATCGCCTGAATTCAAGGGCTGCGGGGAAGAATTCTTTGCCTAGCCGGGGGCGCCTAGCCGGGGGCGCCTAGCCGGGGGCTTTGCTGACCATCACCATGGCCGGGCGCAGCAGGCGCCCGTTGAGGGTATAGCCCTTCATCATCACCGCGATCACGGTATTGGGCTCGACCTCGGCGTTTTCGACCATGCTCATGGCCTGGTGCAGGTTGGGATCAAAGGGCTCACCGGCCGGGTCCACCGCCTCGATATGAAACTTGCCCAGGGCGCCCTGGAAGCTCTTGAGGGTGAGATCCACGCCCTCAGCGATGGCCTTTACCGCCGCGTCATCGCCGCTGGCCGCCTCCAGGGCGCGCTCCAGGTTGTCCACCACCGGCAACAACTCCTTGGCGAAGGACTCGAGGGCGAACTTGCGGGCTTTTTCCACGTCCTGCTCGGCCCGGCGCATGACATTCTGGGCATCGGCATGGGCCCGCAGCACGCTGTCCCTGGCCTCGGCCACCTCGGCCTCCAGGCCGGCGATGATCTCCTCGGGGCTCTGCTCGGCCTCGCTGCCGGCGGGGCCCTCCTGCCCGGTGCTCGCCTGCCCGGGAGCCTCCTGGCCATTCGACTCATGCACCTGGGACTGCTCGGCCCCGATGGCGGCCTCTTCTGCTGCTTGCTGCTTCTGGTCGTGATCGGCCACGCCTGCCCTCCGTTGTACGCGTAGTGGGGTCAAAGAGAAGTGTACTGTGCAGCCAATATGGGGCCGGACCGGCCTAATTCAAGGCCGCGGGCGGAAGAAGTTGGCGGGGCGCCGCCGGGTCAGGTGGACAGGGCGGAACTGAGCATCCTGGCGGTGACATCGACAATGGGGATGACCCGCTCGTAGGCCATGCGGGTGGGACCGATGACGCCCAGCACCCCCAGTACCCGGTCGCCGTCGTTGTAGGGGGCGGTGATCACGCTGTAGTTGCCGAACACCTCGAAACCCGCCTCGTCGCCAATGAAAATCTGCACCCCCTGGGCCCGGCCGCAGCGCTCCAGCAGGTGCAGCAGGTCTTTCTTCTGCTCGAAGGCGTCGAACAGTTCACGCAGGCGCAGCATTTCCTCGGCGGTGGCGTTGCCCAGCAGGCGGGACTCGCCCACGACCACGCAATCCTCCTCGTCGCGCTCCGGCTGCAGGGCCTGGCTGGCGAGGTTCAGGGAGGCCTGCAGGTAGCTGTCGATGCGGCTGCGGGCCTCGCTCATCTCCAGCAGGATCTGCTCCTTCACCTGGTGCAGCGGCCGGCCGGCGAAACGCTGGTTGACCATGGCGGCGGCCTCCCGCAACTGCCCCTCGCTGAAGGGGCGCTCGGTGTGGATGATGCGGTTCTGCACCTCCCGCTCATTGGTGACCAGGATGACCAGCACCCGGTTGCCCGACAGCGGCAGGAACTCGACCTGGCGCAGCTGGTTGGCCTCCTGCCGGGGCACCGTCACCAGCCCCGCCTGGGCGGTGATGCTGGACAGCAGGCTGGAGGCCGACTGCAGCAGCTCGGAGGAAGACTTGTCGGGGTTCAGCTCGGCGCGCATCCGCGCGACGGCGGCCTCATCCAGGGGCTTGACCTGCAGCAGGCTGTCCACGAAGAAGCGGTAACCCAGCGCCGTGGGCACTCGCCCCGCGGAGGTGTGCGGGGAGTGGAGGAAGCCGCGTTCCTCCAGGTCCGACATCACGTTGCGCACGGTGGCGGCACTCACCGGCAGCCCCGCCTCCGCCCGCAGGGTGCTGGAGCCCACCGGTTGACCGTCCCGTATGTGACGCTCAACCAGGGTTTTGAGCAGGATCCTCGCACGCTCCGAAATTTCTGCCATCACACTCCCGCCAGCCAGCTACCTTACTTTCAGGTTTTATCACAGCAACCGGCTTTTACAAAGCGCGGGCCGGGGAAGATGTTTATGCCGGCACGCTTCTGCGGTATAAATGGCGAAACGTTCGGGCCCTTCCCCATGCTCACCCATATCAGTATCAGCAATTACACCATCGTGGCCGCGCTGGAGATCGATTTCGCGTCGGGCATGACCGTCATCACCGGCGAAACCGGCGCCGGCAAGTCCATCATGCTGGACGCCCTGGGGCTGTGCCTGGGGGATCGCGCCGACCCCAAGGCGGTGCGCCACGGCTGCGACAAGGCCGAGGTCATCGCCGGCTTCGATATCAGCGCCATCCCGCGGGCCCAGGCCTGGCTGCGGGAGCGGGACCTGCACAACGGCGATGAATGCCTGTTGCGCCGCATCGTCACCACCGAGGGGCGCAGCCGCGCCTATATCAACGGCAGCACCTCCACCTTGCAGGACTGCGCGGAACTGGGCGCCCTGCTCATCGACATCCACAGCCAGCACGCCCACCAGTCGCTGCTGCGCAAGCCCTACCAGCGCTACCTGCTGGACGCCTACGCGGGACACCTGCCGCTGGCGCGGGAGGTGGAGCAACTGGCCTCGGACTGGCTGCGCCTGCGGCGGGAACTGGACCTGTTGACCAGCAGCCACGACGAGCAGACCGCCCGCGCCCAGTTGCTGGCCTACCAGGTCGACGAACTGGACGCCCTGGCCCTGGCCGACGGCGAACTGGAAGCGCTGGAGCGGGAGCAGAAACTGCTGGAGAACGCCGAGCAGATCCTGCAGTCATCCCACCTGGCCCTGGAGCTGTGCGAGGAACACGAGAGCGGCACCCGCAAGGCGCTGCAGCTGCTCAGCGACGACAAGCAGGCCACCAAGGCCGCCGCCAGCGCCCGGGAGCTGCTGGAGTCCGCCGCCATCGCCCTCAACGAGGCCCACGGCGAGATCCAGCACCATATCGACAGCGTGGAAATCGACCCGCAGCGGCTGGAGGAAGTGGAGCGACGGCTGGCGGACATCTACGACGTGGCCCGCAAGCACCGCGTCATGCCGGAACTGGTGGGCGAACTGCACCAGCGCCTGGGCCGGGAGCTGCAGGACATGGCCGACGGCGGCCAGCGCATCGGGCAACTGGTCGAGGAACTGGCGGAACTGGCCGGGCGCTATGAACAGGGCGCCGGCAAACTGGGCAAGCAGCGCCGCAAGGCGGCCAAAAAACTGGTGCAGGAGGCCACCGACATCCTGGCCACCCTGGCCATGGCCCAGTGCCAGCTGGACATCCACTTCAATGCCCGGGCGACCACCGAACCCCACCCGCACGGGGGCGAGGACATCGAGTTCCTGATCAGCACCAATCCCGGCGCGCCCCCGCAAGCGCTGGCGAAAATCGCCTCCGGGGGCGAACTGTCGCGCATCAGCCTCGCCATCCAGGTGGTCACGGCCAGCAGCAGCACCGTGCCCAGCATGGTGTTCGACGAGGTGGACGTGGGCATAGGCGGGGCCACCGCGGAAGTGGTGGGCAAGCTGTTGCGCACCCTGGCCGAACGCACCCAGGTGCTGTGCGTCACCCACCTGCCCCAGGTGGCGGCCCAGGGGCAGCATCACCTGCGGGTGAGCAAATCCATCGAGAACAAGCTGGCGCAAACCCGCCTGGACCTGCTGCCCGAGGAGGAGAAAGTCGAGGAGATCGCCCGCATGCTAGGCGGGGTGAAGGTCACCGCGAAAACCCTGGCGACTGCGCGGGAGATGCTGGAGAGCTAGGCTAGGGCTTCTTTTTCACGTACAGCACCAGGGAGTGGTCCACCAGCTCATAGCCGTGGCTGTCGGCGATTTCCCGCTGGCGCTTCTCGATCACCGGGTCGGTGAACTCGATGACCTCCCCCGAGCCCACGCAGACCATGTGGTCGTGGTGTTCGCCCTTGGCGAGCTCGAACACCGAGTGGCCGGTCTCGAAATTGTGGCGCGCCACCAGCCCGGCACCCTCGAACTGCGTCAGCACCCGGTAGACCGTCGCCAGCCCCACCTCCTCGCCGGCGTCCAGCAGGGCGCGGTACACATCCTCGGCGCTGAGGTGCTGGGAGCTCTCCCCGGAGGCTTCCAGTATCTGCAGGATCTTCAGGCGCGGCAGGGTCACTTTCAACCCGGCGTTGCGCAACTCCTGGTTTTCATCGCTCATGATGCGGGGGGTTCTCTGTGCAGTTCAGTAACGGTATGATGCCACCCCGGTACCCGAAGTGGAAGTTCAAACCCATGCGCCCGCTGTTCATCCTGTTTTTTTGCGTCTGCCTCAGCGCCTGTGGGTTCATCGGCTTCCCGGGCGTGTACAAGATCGATGTCGAGCAGGGCAACATCGTCACCCAGGACATGGTGGAGCAACTGAAGCCGGGCATGAGCCGGCGGCAGGTGCGGTTTATCCTCGGCACCCCGCTGCTGGACGACCCCTTCAACCAGAGCCGCTGGGATTACCCCTATTCCAAGCGCAACGGCACCAAGCTGCTGGCCGAGTCGCGGTTCACAGTCTACTTCGAAGGCGACAACCTGGTCAGTTACGAGGGCAATGTCGAAACCACGTGGGGCTCCTCTGGCGCCACGGTGGAGGAGGACTCGGACTTCGCCGAGCCCGAGGACGACAGCTAGTCCGGCTTTCCCGCCGCCTTGCGCTCCTTGACCCGGGCCGCCCGGGCCTTGCGCACTTCCTTGGGGTCGGCGATCAGCGGCCGGTAGATCTCCACCCGGTCACCCTCCTGCAGCACCTGTCCCGGCGACACCACCTTGCCAAAGATGCCCAGCTTGGCGTTTTCCAGGTCTATGCCCTCAAACTTGTCCGTGATACCCGACTGCTGTGCCGCGGCCAGGGCCGTCGTGCCCACCGCCACTTCCACCGGCAGGATGGCCTGCTTGTCCGGCAGGGCGTAGGCGACCTCGACCAGGATTGTCTGTTTGTCCATCAGTTTCCCAAAATAGTGTCCGACGCTGAGACGATAATAAACAGCAGTATCAGCGGCGGTGCAATATAACGCAGCAGGCGCCGCCACAGCGAGAAAAACAGGTCCAGTTCCCGGTACAGCTCCCGGCGCAGCAGCTCCGGCCGCATCCGCCAGCCCACCAGTACCGCGGTAAATAGCGCCACCAGCGGCAGCAGCAACTCGGCGGTCACCGCGTCCAGCCAGCGGAACAGGCTGCCGTTGGCCAGCCCGGGGTAGAACTCCCCGGGGGCGAACGACAGGGCCACCAGCAGCGCCATGACCCACAGCGCCAGCCCCAGCGACAGGGCCGCGGTGAGTCGCCTGACCCGCAGGCGCTGCATCACCACCCCGACGATGGGCTCCATGATGGCCACGGCGGAGCCCAGCGCCGCCAGTACCACCAGCCCGAAGAACAGGGTGCCGAACAGGTCGCCGAACATGATGTTGCCGAAGGCGTAGGGCAGGCTGACGAACATCAGGCCGGGGCCCATGGAGGGCTCCACGTTGTTGGCGAAGACGATGGGGAAAATCGCGATGCCCACCAGCAGGGAGATACCGGTATCGAACACCGCCACCGCCATCACCGAGCGCCCCACGGGCAGGCGGCGCGGGGCATAGGCGCCGTAGCTGATCCCCACCCCCATCCCCACGCCCAGGGTGAACAGCGCCTGGCCCAGGGCCACCAGCGCCGAGTGCCAGGAGAAATCGATGGCCTTGGCCGAAAACAGGAACTCCCGCGCGGCCTCCATATCGCCGCTGTCCAGCGCGAACTTGATCAGCGCCGCCAGCAGCACCAGCATGCAGGGCACCGACAGCCAGGCCAGCCCCCCCAGCCCGCGCCTGATCCCCATGGCCACGATCAGCACGGCCACCAGCAGGAACAGGCTCTGCCAGTAAACCATCATCAGCACATCATCCAGCAGGATACTGAACTGCTCCGCCACCAGCGGGGCACTGGCGGCGGCAAACAGGCCGGTGTGCATGTACCAGCCGTAGGCCAGGGCCCAGCCCGCCACCACCACGTAATACGCCAGCACCAGCAGGCCGGTGAGGCAGGCCAGCAGCCCCAGCAGCATCCAGCCGCGCGCCAGCAGGGAGCGATCCGCCACCCAGCGAATGGCGATCACCGGGCTGCCGCGCCCGTGGCTGCCGATGATCACCTCGGCGATCATCACCGGCACGGCAATAAAGAACAGGCACAGCAGATAGGTCAGGACAAACAGGCCGCCGCCGTTTTCCCCGGCGAGGTAGGAGAAGCGCCAGATATTGCCCAGTCCCACCGCCGAGGCGGACAGCGCCAGCACGAAGGTAGTGCGGCTTTGCCAGCCGCCCAACTCCCCGCGCCGCGCCACGCTCACGGTAAAAAACCCAGTTTTATCATGCGCTTAGAGTGCAACAGCGGACCGCATGTGAAAAGGGAAAGATTCACGTTTAACCCCGGGGCCTTGCCCGTATAATGCGCGCCATGAGCAAAAAGAAACCGAAGAACAACAGTAACGTTATCGCCCGCAACAAGCGAGCCAGCTTTGATTACCAGTTGCTGGAAACCTTCGAGGCGGGCGTCGTGCTGAGCGGCTGGGAAGTCAAGAGCCTGCGCATGGGCAAGGCCGATCTCGCCGACTCCTATGTGCTGATCAAGGACGGCGAGGCCTGGCTGCTGGGCACCCAGATCGTACCGCTGGAAACGGCCTCCACCCATTTCGTGACCGACCCCACCCGCACCCGCAAGCTGCTGTTGCACCGCAAGGAGCTGGCCAAGATCCTGGCCGCCACCTCGCAGAAAGGCCTCACCTGCGTCTGCACCCAGTTGTACTGGAAAGGCCATTTGGTAAAGGCGAGAATCGCCCTGGCCCAGGGCAAGAAATCCCACGACAAGCGCGATACCGAGAAAGACCGGGACTGGAACCGGCAGAAACAGCGCATCGTCAGGGAAAACGTCAAGCAGTAGAACCCGGCTTTTTATCAATTTGCCGGGGCTTATGAACACTTGTTCTAACCAGCCGCTTGCAAGAGCGCCCCATAGCCACCATATTTAAAGCGTGCCCGCAAGGCAGTCTGCAGCCGGGAATAACGCCCCGGACCAGTTGGCCCGGCGGGTACGAGGGACACGGTCTCATGACCGCGATACTTTCCCATGGAGGAAAGTGCCAGTCGAGGAAGAAGCGTGCAATGCGCATCCCCGACCATGGCTGACAACCCATTGGCCGCATTCACCCGGGATTGTTCCCAATGTCAGGTGGTTGCGGCCTTCCCGTATGTGCGGCGCCATCACCACAGGGCCTCCGCGGTAATAGCCACCCCCAGCACGAACAACAGCACCAGGGCGACCCGGCGGTAGCCGGCCGTGCCGTAGCGCTGGAACAGCCGGTAACCGAGCTTGTCGCCGATAAACATGGCCGGAAAGGCCAGCAGGAAATACAGCGGCGAGGCCGCGGTGACGAAGCCCGCGGCGGCATAGGTGAGCAGGCCCGCCCCGGCCATGAACAGGAAAAAGGTCAGCAGCAAGGCCCGGCTGCGGGCCGGGTCGGGCTCGGTGGCCATGGTATAGATGATGACCGGCGGCCCCGGAATGGCGAAGGCACCGTTGAGCAGCCCGGCGCCAAACCCGGCCAGCCCACCCAGCGCGGCCCCCGGCTGCTGCCGCCCGGGGCGGTAGTAGCCCAGGGCCACGCAGGCCAGGATAACCGGCTATACCGATCCACAACCGGAACTCCCGGGGGCTGATAATCGCGCAGCAGGCCAGCGCCCGATCACCGTGCCCACCAGGGCCAGCAGCAGCATGCCCGCCATCGGCCGCAGCGACGCCTGGCCCCAGTAGGTTCTCACGGTCAACAGGCTCACCGCCAGGGTGAGGCTCACACTGAGCACCACCGCCTCCTCCGGCGACATCAGCAGGGCGAACACCGGCACCGCCGCCAGCCCGAAACCGAAGCCGGTAAAGGCCCGCAATACCGCGGCAAACACCACCACGCCCGCGGCTACCAGCAGCAGCTGCGGCAGGCCTATGCTGGCGATCAACTCCATCACAACGACAGTGGCTCCAGGGGGCAGGCAATGGAACTTTACCGGCCCAAAAGTGTCTATGTATCGGTGCCGGCAATAGTGCCGGAACCAGTTGAGATACATAGTAAACGACTCTGCGCTATAATAGGCGCTCACAACGGGGGCGATTCGGATTCGACGACGGTAACGAACCCTGAGGTGCATGCCGTGATGGTAGCCAATCACGTTAATCCAAAGCTGCAAACTATTAGTTGCCAATGACGACAACTACGGTGCTCAACTGGCTGCGTAAGTAGCCCTTTGAAACACCATCCAGGTGGCTTCGGCCCTGGCGGTCTTTAGCAAGGTTCCAGCCCCGCGCTACTGACTGTCATATAGAACTGGATCGCAGTGAAACTCGCCTGGGGTGGATCGGCTAAAACTTAACCAGGATCGCCAATTACGTCCTGCCCGTTGGGCTGTATGAGGCTAAATCAATTAACGGAAACTAAGCATGTAGAGCCGAAGGCAGAGTACTGGCGGACGCGGGTTCAATTCCCGCCGCCTCCACCAAACGACAAAAGAGGGTCACCCGGTGGCCGTTTTTTGTGGCCGTAATAGGCGCGACCAACCGCTTCGTCAGTGCCTGAAAACGGTATCCCGATGATACGCAAGATAGCCTCGATGCTTATGCTCTAACTTCACGCATAAACCAGCGTGGACTCCAAGCATGTCGGCATCCTCTAATTCGCCAGAGATCCAAATCCTGCCGGACTTTTCGAAACTGATTAACCCAGATCAAATTTACCTGGCAGGCCTGAATTTCGTATACTCTCGTCATAAATCTCCCACTTAGCGCACGCACACGGAATGCCTCTCATTCCGCGGCGTCGTTATATGTTTTCAAAGGAGATTTTTATGAGCAACAAGACAGGATTCTTTGCGTTCTGCAAAGAATGTATCGTTGTCAACCATCTCGCCCAGCGAAGCAGTGGTCGATATGCGGCAGTCTTGACATTTCGCGCCGACCACACGCAGGGCACCTGTATGCCCTCACCGTGCAGCGCGTCGAAACGACTGGCCGCAATGCGTGTATTCGCGCCTGCCCTCTTCCCAGTCGAACACGCGCATATCTGTCGACTGGTAGTCGGAAATACCCCACCCCTGCGTCAGGCCCGACCATCCCTGAGTATCGCCGGTTCCAGCCAGCACGCGTACTGCCCCAGGGCTCTGCCACAGTTGCGCCGGAATTCGAAAAGTGCCAATCCCGCAGCAGGTAAGACTTTGATAACTGTCACAGGCACCACGACCCGCCCTGATGCGTTTTCCAGTCAAATTCAAAGACCGGTCTGTTCTGGCCCGGGATAAGTGATGTACCTCGCCGGCATGTTGCGTGATATTCCTGCAGGCGTCCCTAATCGCGCCTGTGACCACGACTGCCCAATCCAGCGCTCAAAGCTGGCGCCCACCCTCAGATCATAGTTCGAATATCTCCGTCGAGTCGATAGAAAGTCACTCCCCGCGAATCCGTAGCCCTGCCGGGGATTGGGATGTTGCGGTATTTTGTGGGTCAGCAGCAGTGGCTTGTACTGCTTCAACCAATAAAGGCCGACTATTCCCGACGGAATTTCCACAAATTCGTCAGTCCGCTTCACGACGATGCCGGGAGCGCTTTCAGCAATACGCGTCAGCACACGCAACAAGCCCAGCTTGTAAGACGAAGACTTGTTATCGTTGACGATAATGTGCCGCAGCAGCGGCAGGCTGCCGGTACCGTCATCGGGCATGGTGAAAACCAGGGTCTCCCAGGAGACGTGATCACGCGTTCGTCGGGCTCCCTGAAACGATCCGAAAATGCTACAGCGCGTCTCCTGGCGTACTCCAGTAACTCGTCAGCGTTGCACGTCAGTGAAATCCCGCTCTCGGTATTTTCTGCCTCGTCGCGCCCGTAACGCAGGGTAATGACGAGAACACCTGCTGGTTTCAGCAGTTCGGAAATAATTCTGAAAGCTCTCTCGCGAACGGAGGGCGGTAGATGCATCCAGACGGCACTGAGAAGAACCAGATCGAAGCGATGGCCCAGTGCCCGCAACTTATGGAGGTGAGGCAATGCGTCGTCGAGCCAGGTCACGTTGGGGTGCGACCGAACCATGGCGAGTTTTCGCATCTCACTGCCGGGCTCCACCGCAACCACGTCCCAACCCTGAGATGCCAACCAATTGGCGTCGCGGCCAGACCCAGCGCCGATATCACATGCAAACCCGGGATTTTGCGGCAAGTGCCCAACCGCCCAGTTGTTATGTACGTCACCTGCCTCAATCGAATCGTACTGGTCGCAAAGCTTCGCGGCGTTCCGGTTGTAGTAGCGAACGACGTTCATGACGCCAGCGTATCTCAGAGTGGGTATTTTTTCAGATAGCAGGGGACTGACCCCTGATCCGTACCTAACGGAATTGTAGCCCCCTACTCCCCATAAATCTCCAGCCCTTCCCCATGCGGATTATTCGGACTATCGCCTCGGTACGGACTACCGGCACCGTAGGGGTTGTTGATCGACTCACTGGAATACGGACTGCCGTAGCGTCCATACGGGTTGGAAGTGGAGTCGGCATCATAGGGATTGCTACTGAGCTTACCCCGGTAGTTGCCCTTGCGGTCGTACAGCCTGGGCGCGTCAGTGGCGTAGGGGTTGGTGGCCGACCTTGAGCTGTGCGGGCTGCCATAGGTGCCGTGGGGGTTGTTGATACTGTTGGCATTGTAGGGGCTACCGGCGCCATACGGGTTCGAGGTTGAATTCGGGTTGTTCGGATTGGCGCTGTAGTTACCCAGGTACTCATCGCTCCATGAGCAGGGGGCGGCCAGCACCAGGTACGCTGCCAGTATCGAAAGTCGTGTCATCGCCTGCTCCGATATAATTCTTGCCGCGACAGTTACGCGGGCGCGGATGGAGTTATACATGATAGGCGCTATCCGACTTTCTTCTATGATGTATGAACGTACACGTACGGTTTTCGAGCAGATGCCCCGCCACTTGCCGCCATCATTCAACCGGAGGAACCTTCCATGTTCAGAATCATCTGCTGCACCGCCCTGCTGCTAGCCACTGGCGCCCTGGCACAGGATCCCATCCCCCGGGTCGGCGACAAATGCCCGACGGGCACTTACCGCTCCGGGGATTACTGCAAGCCATATCCTTCCACGATAGAGAAGGACCAGGCAATCATCACCAAAAGCGGCAAGAATTGCCCCACGGGATATTACTCTTCCGGCAACTACTGCAAGCAGTACCCCAGCCAGTCGGGCAAGGAGGCGATCCCGCGGGAGAAAGGCGCCCGCTGCCCGGGCGGGTGGTACAAGTCCGGGCAGTATTGCGTGAAGTATGGGGAGTGATCGGGGTTCACGCCGGCCTCCTACCCCGTGTCGTCAACCCTCCAACAACTCGGCCTTCCTGGCGGTCTCGACCCGTTCCTCGTCGAACTCGCCCAGCTTCCTCAGTTGCCAGGGCAGGCAACAGAATTCTCCTTTAAAGGGTGTGTTCTCAACGCCCTCCTGAATGATGCGTACCGAGTAGTAAAAGCACCATACATACTCCATGGTGCGCATATCCAGTACCACCCCGTCCTGACCGCTTTGAATGATTTCAGCGAGCCACCCATCGTGTTCCGAAAAGGTGGTTGCGTTCTGGAGAATGACCCATTCCCCGACTTCGAATTTGTTACTCATTGACTTGCTCCGTTGGTATTAACACAGGGAGCACCAGAAAAGGCCTGCTTGGTTGCCGATTGGCCACATCCCCTTGCGGGAAACCACCTTGCCCAGGTAGGCAGGTTGGCAGGGCTTTTAGCCCTTCTTGATGCTGTATGCGCAGTATAACCGCGGGCCGGTCAAAATGCAGCTACGGACATGGCCTGTACATTTGCACATGTACTCTTTTCGACCACATCGTGGCCAGCCCCCAACACACTAATTTGACACCGCCTTACGCTCCCGCAAATGCGAACGCACATCCACCGCGGTCTTGAGGACAATGATCACCAGCAGCACTGGTTGGGAATCCCCCAGTACCAGCACCAGGCCGCCGCCGAAGATCAGTACCAGGTGCATAAAGATGATACGGCTGTAGGGCTCGTGCATCTGGTACCCGACCGTGCGCCCCAGGTACTCCTTTCTGCCCAGGAAGTTGCGAAAGAAAGAGAAAGCGTGGCTGAAAAACAGGATGGCCAGGGCGGGCCACAAGCCGGCGAACAGCGCCGCGATTTCGGCCAGATCGGTGCCGCCGGAAAATTCCGCAGGGCCCTTGATAAACAGCGTGTAGAGAAACAGGAAGTGCACGGCCATGAAACCGCCGAAATGCCCTGCGAAAAAAGGCCCCGCCATCAGCGCCGCCCAGCGCCCTATCACCACGATCTTGCAGAGATTGAAAACACCGATAATGGCGCTCTCCGCCCAGTACAGCAGCATCACCATGCCCAGGTCCCAGCCGTAGAATACCGCCCCGGCCAGGACAGCGAAATTGGCCACCACCAGGGCGAGCACGGAGGGAGAGCGCAGTCCCGGTACTTCTTCCCTGGTGGCGCCACTGCTCGCGCCGGGGCTGGCACCAGCGCGGGGCGCGAGCTGGCTGGCGAGGGCCGATAAGGCTGCCATGCCCGGCGCCCTCCTGGCGCTGCTGTCTTCTGCCTGCACAGGTTCGCCCTCGACAAAGCGGGTACCCGCAGCCGATTCGATCCTTGCCTTCAGCTGCTCGAAATCCTGCTGCGACAGCGCTGAGCCGAACTCCCCACTGTTGCTGCCGTAATCAAAGGCGACGTGCGGACCACGCCAGGATTTGCCTGTCTTGGGGGCGGGGTGGTCGAGCCGCAGGTTGCGCATCGCCGCGGCCTGGTACTGCACCTGCAGCGAAATCAGCGGCAGGCCGAGGGATATCTGGACCACGCCCGGCCGCACCCGCACCATCTCGCGGCCAAACAACATCACCAGCAGGATCGCGGTCATCACCACCGGCGCGGTTGACCATCCCAGCAACCAGAACGTGGTAAAAAGCGCGGCGACCAGGCTGAACAGGTCGCCCGGCGCGCCCCACAGTTCTATAGCTTCCCGACCTGTGAGTATTGCCGGGACCATGAAGACAAGGTCGAACACCAGCAGGAAAATAATCGCCGGCCAGTGACGGCGAAATGCGAAAGCCTGCTGAAATCGCTCACCTTCCAGCCGCCTGTCCCGCCCCAGGCGAAAGCCCGGCTTGATATCCCCTGCGCTCATACGCTGCTATCGATTGAATGTTCTACTACATCCTATCACCAAGCACTGCTCAGCTAGCGCTTCCCGGGGTCAAGCGGGGAGGAAAGTGTACTTTTCTATAAGCTCACGTTTCCGCGGAGACGCCCCTCATCCCGCTGCAACAAGGCCTCCACCGCCATCCCGTAATCACAATTTTCACCGCCCCACCGGGTAATGCAGGTTGCGGCATCCACCGCGGGAGCAGCGTGACTCAGGGCCTCGGTAGACGTCTCCGCGGAGACGTGTGGAAACTGGGGGTAGAAGCTGCTTTCAATCGTCCGGCCTCCGGGGGTGGAAAAGATCAAGCGCTGTTCCCGATCGGTTTCAGCAACCCTGATGGAAAAGCTACCCGCGTGCAGCTGGCGGTGATGGTAGCGGCACAGGGTCACCAGATTGTCCAGGCTGGTGGCGCCGCCGTCGGCCCAATGCTGAATATGGTGCGCATCCACGTAGCGCGCTTCGCAACAGCCCGGGAATCGGCAGGTCCTGTCCCTGATCGCCAGCGCCCGGCCCATGGCGGGCGGCACAGTGCGAGAGCGGCGGCCGATATTCAGTACCCTGCCCTGCTCGTCCTCCAGTACTGTTACCACGCTGGCGTCGCAGCTCAAACGCCTCGCGGTTTGCGGGGAAATCCAGCGGTCCTTTTCCGTGTGGCAGTGTTCATGCGCGTGGCCTGGCGCGTGACCCCGCCGGCGCAGGGTGTTGATATCCACATGCAGCAGGATCTGGCAGCGCTCGCTGCCTTTCAGCCCCTTTAGCTGCGAATCCCCGTCCGCGGTGGCGAGGAAGTGCTCCGCCATCCTGGCCAGGGCATCGGCGCGGGTATGCTCCATCAGTTCCTGGTAGCGGCTTGGCTCTTCCTCTTTCACCGCATCGGCAAACGTCTCCGCGGAGACGTCTTTTTCGGGGTTTTGCAGTTGCTCCTGCTTTTTAACCTGCTCGGGTGCTGCAATGGCCTCGATCGCTTTTACCACCAGCGCGCCGGCCTCGGGCGGGAGTTTGGCGTGTATCACCCACATGCCGTCGCCATCCTGGTAGTACACCAGTTTGCGGGCGTTGTCCTGGTCGCGCTCGACGGCGTCGTCCCGCTTCGATTGCACGCCCTTGTATTTGCCGACCACTTTCTCCACGTGGCTGGCAGTACCGTGCTGCGCGATACGCAGCAGGAAATCTTCATTCTCCGGGGTGGCCACCCGGGTCATGGCGCGCACCTTGGAGTAGCTGATCTCTCCCGCCGCGAACGAGGCATCGATCAGCGGCAGGTTTTCCAGGCATTGGGCCACCCGCACTTTTTCCCTCGCGGCCCCGAGGGCGATACCGCACTTCCAGTTCAGCCAGTGGGCGCAGGAACGCACGGTACCGCCGCCGCTCCAGGCCTTGCGCCGTTCGAACTCGGCAATCAGTTTCAACAGGCGATGGTTGGCGGCGTTGATCTGGCCGGCCAGCAGGGTGATTTCCCGGGCCAGCATTTCATCTGCATCGATACCAGTAACTTGTGGGGGGAAGGCGAGATTGGTCATGGCGGGCACCTTGCATATGCTGTATATATGTACAGTATATTTTAGTTTCCTCAACTCACCGTCGCAAGCATTTACCCCTGTTTTTACAGCCTTTTTTGTACTTTCCGCCTGCTGGAACCGCGCTCCCGCTCCCGCCACAGGTTGAGCAGAAACACGATGAGCATGGCGACGATGGCGCCGAGGCCGGCCAGCAGCATATCTTTTTGCGCATCCCAGACATCGCCCTGCACACCCAGGAAGGCCAGGCCGAGCTCCGGGGCCGCCAGGGCGGCGGCCTGCCACTCGACGATCTCGTAGATGGAGGAGAAGGCAAACGTCACGTCGACAGGAAAGAAATAGGCCCAGAACCCGCGCAACCCGGCCAGGCGCATCAAAACCTCGCGTATCGGGAAGGCCAGCAGCAGGCCATAGCAGAAATGCACGAATCGATCGTACATATTGCGGTCGGCGCCCACCCACTCCTGCAGGCTCGCGCCGAAGGGCACTTCCGAGTAGGTGTAGTGGGAGCCGATCACGTGCAGGCACATGAACAGGGTGATGAGCCCGTAGGAGATATCGGACAGGTTCAGATAGCGGGCGGTCACCAGCAGCACGGGCACCCAGAAAAACACCAGGTAATTTTCCAGCAACCAGTCGTCGGGGTGCAGGGGTTTCCAGGCGGACCAGCCCCAGACGGCCACGAAAATGGCCAGCAGCAACAGCCTGAACCCGTACCGCTGTATAAATTTCACGGCTGCCGGCCCGCCACTAGGGTTTGCGGGCGTGCTGGTGGGTTTCAACTGCCTGCTGGATTCTGATCAACTCCAGGATGTTCTCCAGGTTGAGCAGGCCCAGGACCTTCCCGGAATCGGTGACGCACATCATCTGGGCGGGATCTCCCTGCATTCTCTCCAGCAGGGCCTGCAGCGGCTCATCGATATCGACCTCCTTTATGGCCTGCAGCGGCAGGTCGGCAACGCGGGCGTACCGGCCTTTCTCCTGCAAGCCCTTGATCAGGTCGCTGTGATGCAGCACCTTGTCCAATTGGTTGTGATAGCCGACCGGAAAGTCTTTCTGGCTGCCCGTCAGGGTCAGCTCCACCGCTTTGGCGAGGGTGTCCTCGGGCGACAGGGAATGAAATTCGCTGAGCATGGCGTGCCGGACAGTGGCGTGGTTGAGTATCGATTTGAGTTGCTCGGCGCTGTTTTCCATGGAGGCGCCGAACCAGATAAAGATGGCGATCAATACCAGGAAGGGATTGTAGAGTATGCCCAGCATGCCCAGGCCGATGGCGAGAAACTGGCCCACGCTGGCGGCTTTCTGGGTGGCCAGGGCGTGGTCCATGCGCAGCGCCAGCGCCGCCCGCAACACGCGACCGCCATCCATGGGGAAGGCCGGCAACAGGTTGAACCCGCCTATGAAAAGATTTACCCACATCAGGCGGTAGAGGAAGGGGGCACCGGCAACGCTCAACTCCTGCGCGCCCGGCTCGAAACCGCTGACATCCAGGTAGACATAAATCACGAAGGCGAGGGCGAAATTGACCGCCGGGCCCGCCAGCGCCACATGGATCTCCTGGCGCGGGTCATCGGGCATTTTTTCCAGCGCGGCGACCCCGCCGATGGGGAACAGGGTGATGTTACGGGTGCGAATACCGTAGCGCCGCGCCGTCAGCGCGTGGCCGTACTCGTGGAGCACCACGCAGCCAAACAGCGCCAGTATGAAACCCACCCCGGCAACCACCGCGGCCAGGGTGCCCTGCTCGTTCCAGTAAGCGATGCCCGCCAGGTAGACAAGAAACAGGAAACTGGCATGCACGTACACATCTATACCGGCGATCCGGGCTATTTTCCATGACCACTTCATCGATGACCTCTCTCCGACGCTGTCGGCACCAGCAACCCGGGCATGATAGCCCAGGTTGCCCGGTATAGCGGCGCGGGCCAATAACCCTGTTTATTGTATGTTTATTTGATGCCAATCAAGACCTAACCATGAGCTATCGACTAGTCTCAAGTAAAGTAGAGGGCATACTTCATGCGCTACAGTCCGCGGCAGCTCGCGCCACAACGAAATACCCCGTCAGGGTGCAGGACCCTTGTAGCCCGGGCAACCGTTGTTCTATCGCTTTGCCTGGCTGCGGCGCCAGGCACGGCAACCGTGGTCAAGGACCAGGGTCGGATCTACTCCACAGGGGGCACGGTCAAGGTAACCGGGGATACGCTGTCGCAGTCGATAACGGCCGGCATGTCCGGCCAGCTGGCCGCCATCCAGCTCGAGTTGGCTGCGCCGCTGCCGGTACCGGCGCCGCGCCTCAACCTGGCTGTTCGGGCCGGCGGCAATCCTCCCAATGGCAAGCTGCTCTACTCCGAGCAGGTAAACCCCTTTCAGCTCACCAGCGACCAGGTACTGACCTGGGATGTCCGCGCGGCCAATATCCCTGTGGAAAACGGCCAGCGCTTCGTCTTTACCCTCAGTGCCAGCGCCCCGGGCATCACTGTCGCGGGCAACGACCCGCCCGGCTACCTGCGGGGCGAGCTGTACCTGAACGGCAGGGCACTCGCGCCCAGCGCAGCCAACGATATCGCTTTTATCAGTTACGTGGCCCAGACGCCCGTCGCTCCCGACGAGCCTATTCCCGAGCCCGCTGGGTTCCCCGTCTTTGAACCCGGGGAGGATGATGAACTTCCCGGCGAGGAGCCGGAACCGACAGGCGATGAATCGGGCCTGGTAATTGCCGCTAACGATCCGCCGGGATACGATGGCGGCCAGTTGTTCCTCAACGGCAGGCCCCAGCCCGAAAACCAAATGAATGATCTCGCCTTCATTACCTACATGGTGGCGGGCGATGCCGGGCAAGCAACGGCGGATTCCCAAACCGGGTCGGACGAGCCGGAAGTGCTGCAGGACCAGGGCCAGATCTTCAGCACTGGCGGAACGGTCAGCATTACCAACGATACCCTGGCCCAGTCCGTCACCGCCGGCATTTCCGGACAGCTTGTCGCAATAACCATGCAGTGGAATGCCGAGATACCGGATCCGCCACCGCTGCTGAACCTCGCGCTGTTGTCCGGGGGAGACCCATCGAGCTGGAAAACGCTCTATGGGCAACAGCGCAATGCCGCGCAGGGCCTGCCCGTGGACTCCGAAGGGGTGTTTACCTGGGACCTCACAGGGGAGAACCTGCATTTCGACAAGGGCGATCAGTTCACGTTTACACTCAGCGCGGAATCGAGCCTGCAGGAAGTGCAGGTGGTAGCGACCCGGGACGTCGGCGCCATAGCAAACGATCCGCAGGTCCTCACCCGTGATTGCGGTTACAGCGCCTGGTTCCGGGGCAGGTCGGTGTGGTTTTTCGGGGATACAGTGCTGCGCACGCCCAATGCCGACAACCAGCAGCTGCTCTGCAATTCCTGGTCGCTTAGCCACGACCGGGACGGCAGCGACGGGATAGGCGGCCTGCTACCCCCGGTGGATGGGGTGGGCGCTTCCATGGCGCTGGTACAGCTTACCGGGGAGGAAGCGGCGTTCAACCTGCTGCACCAGGGCAGGGAGTGCCCGGTCGATCCCTGCGAAACCCGCTGGGCGCTGTGGCCGGGAACCATCGCGGTGGATGAGGAAGCGGATATCGCCTACCTGTTTTATCACAAGGTCATGGTCGGGGCCGGCGACTACAATTTCGACAACGTGGGTCATTCCGTCGCAATCATGAACAACCCTGACAGCCCCGCCGAAAGACCCGAGTTCGGGCTGTACGAAGACTACCCCACCCTGTTGTTTTCAGAGGAGCGGGATGGCTTCGGCAGCGCCGCGGTGCAGGTTGGCCAGTTCCTCTACATCTACGGCTGCGAAATGCAGGCCGACGATGTTGCCAAGCCCTGCCGGCTCGCCAGGGTCAGGATCGACCGGATACTGGAGCGCAAGGCCTGGAAGTTCTATCACGGCCAGGGCCAATGGTCGACCGACCTCGTCGGAGCGAGCACCGTATTTCGCGGCAACGATATGATGTCGGTCTTTTACAACGAATACCTGGGGCGTTACGTGGCTGTCTACAGCCAGCCACTGGGCACGCGGGTGATGATACGGACTGCCGAGCGACCCGAGGGACCCTGGTCCCGGGCCTCGGTGTTGTTCGAATGCAGCGACTCCCAGGGCTTTATGGGGTGGATCTATGACGCGCTGGCGCACCCGGAGCTATCCAATGACAAGGGCAGGACGCTCTACGTCACCTATTCCAGGCACACTGGCCTGTTCCGGACGGAATTCCGCCTGGTGGCCGTGGAACTGGCCCTGAAGCAGCCATGACAGCCGGCTGGCGAGTGCAAAGAGGGGTTTTCCAATGACCAGATTGACCGCTGCAATCACCATTTCCTGCCTGGCGGCATTGCTCCTGCAGGGCTGTCGGCACCCGCTGGCCATTGTGGGCGAGGGCGACATAGTCGAGCTCAACGGCAGCGGGCGCGGCTGTAGCCTGGAGCAGTATCGGGCCCAGGAGGCTGCCTGCTTCGAGAACGAGGTCAGCGGAAACTATTTCGTCAATTACGAGGCGCGACCCCGGCCGGGCTGGCGATTCGTCCGCTGGGAGGGGCCTTGCGGGCCGGATTCCGATTTCGGGCACTGCCGCCTGCAGGTCTCTGCGGACGTGGTGGCCCAGTGGGACGCGGGAGACGAGGCCGCGCAGGCGCCTCCCAGTACCGCGGTTTTCCAACCGGTGAGCGGGGAAACGGGTTACCTGCTGGCAGGCACCCCGGTCGCCGGCGTGGCCTATACCACCCCTACCCAGGCGGGCGTCACGGGCCTGGACGGCAGCTTCCAGTACACACCGGGTGAGCGCGTGCGCTTCGCCATCGGGGCCACGGAACTGGGCGAAGTCGCCGGCGGCCCCACGGTGACCCCCTTTGACCTGGCCGGGTCGCCGGTGCTGCGAGGTATCAAAATGGCGTGGGCGTTGCGTGAGGAAAACGACCCCTTCAACGTCGTCATCAATCTCGCTGTGCTGCTGCAAAGCCTGGACCAGGACGGCACCCCCGGTAACGGCATAGTCATCACCCGTGGTGTCACCGATCTGCTGGCACAGCTGAACCTTGGCGTGCGCCAGCGGATCGATCGCTTCGGCGGGCTCAACGAACCGGAGGGAGGCACCCGGTTTGTCGCCCGGGGCTGGGAAGATTTCCGGGCGGATCCCACCCTGCGCCACCTGCTGGGACGCGCCAACCGAGGACACCGGTTCAGCGCGGCCCACGGGCTGGCCAGGCCCGGCGTGGCGATGAACCGCCTCTACCAGGCGCTGGGCATCGATCCGCTGCTGGTCGGCCTGCAGGATATGCAATTACAGAACGAGGACGGTCAGTTCCGGGAGCGATTCGCCTACGACCCCGAGGGCCACCTGACCCGCCACGAGGTCAGTTCCTTCGGCAACGCCTGGGAGACCTGGCAATACGACAACAGGGGCCAGGTCACCCAGCACGAACAAACCGCCGCACAGCTAAACCACTATCTGCTGAGCCTCTCGGCCTACGACGGTCGCGGCAACCCGACCCATACCGAGACCCAGTTCGGCGGCGGAGTAACCCAGGGTGGCTGGCGCCAGGAGATTGCCAGCCGCTACGACCGGGACAGCAACCTGACCAGGCGAGAGTCCTCCAGAGCCAGCGAGGAGGGATCCGAAAACGAGCTTTCCCTCTACAGCTATCGTTACGACAAGCGTGGGCGACTGGCCGAGTACATAGCCGAGGGAGAGCAACACTATGCCGATGGTTCGAGTTTTCACTCCGTGGACTATGCCAGTTACCGCTACGATGCCAACGGGGTCCTGAGATGGAGTTCCCGGGCGCTGGACGCCAACGACGTGGACGGCGTCCCGGAAGACCAGCGGAGCTGGTGGTACGATGCGGACGGGCGAGTGACCCGGCACGAGTCGACCTTCACCATATATTCTGAGGAGGGGGACCCCGCCCGGCTGGTATGGACCTGGCAATACGATACCAGCGGCAAGGTGATCCGTTTTGCAGACCCCAGTGATGCCTGGCTGTTCCGCTACCAGTACGACGGCGACGGCAAGGCCACGCGGCGCGAGCGGGTAAGCGAGTCCAGTGGCGAGGTAGCGGAAGTCGTGACCCGGGGATATGACGATATGGGCCGGGTGGTACGCCAGGAACTCAACATTCTCGTCAGTGGCCCCTTTGGACAGGCTGGCAATTACAGCATGGAGTCATGGCAGTACCATGCCAATGGCGAGGTCAGCCTGTACGCCTATGCAGAATCTTCAGATAATGACCTGCTACGCATATCGACCGAGCGGGAGCATCGGTTTGACACCCGCGGCAACATGACCGGCTATACGGCACTTAACCGGTTCGAGTTTGACGACTCGCTGCAGTCCACACAACAGGTCTATAACTGGCGGTACGATACCGCCGGCAACATGCTCCGGGAGGAAGTCAGCAGAGATGATTACGAACACTACGTGCGCGCCTGGACATACAATGCCGACGGCAACCCGATCCGGTATGAATTCGACCAGGACGGCGATGGCAATAGCGAGGAAGTTACAGAATACCACTATGTAAAAACCGGCTGGGGCTTCCTGTTCGCAGGGGTAGAGCCTTTCGGGGCGATTTTACCGCTGCCGCCGCATCCGGGAGAGGGTTACCCGAACATAGATCGGCCGGAACCGCCGCCGGCGGTGCTGACACGGTAGATTTCCGCGCCCCGTCCTTTTTTGTCGCTCGCGCTTCCCCTAAACTGGGCGCTTTTGCCGAGCCCGGAAGACGACGCGATGATCGACACCCCCAGCCCCATTCCCGCAAGTGACGTTACCGCACAGGCCGCCGCGGGGGAATCCGGGCTCGTCGCCTTTGCAGACTGCGACCTGGTGGGCATCAACAACGCCATGATGCTGGTCATCAACCGCCACAACGGCCGGCAGCAGATCATGGCGCCCCAGGTGGTGGAGGGGCTCAAGACCTGCACTACCTTCCGGCCGCTCGCCGACCACGCCGCCCAGCTGGCCGCCAGCCGGCCGGAGCTCAAGGGGCAGCGCGATACGGCGGTCAGCGCCCTGGAAAACGTCCGCGCCGGCGGCATGCTGTTGCCCGCGGGCGACGTGCTGGCGCAACTCAACCAGCCATCGCCCTCCAGTCCCGCCCCCACGCGGGTATTCATCACCACCTGCGATCGGCCCGCCTCCCTGGAAAGACTGCTGGACAGCATGATGCGCGCGGGCAACCTCAGCCAGCATAACGCCCTGTTCGTGGTGGACGATTCCCGGGACCCGGCCAACCGCGAGGCCAACCGCGAGGCGGTGGTGAACTTCAACCTGCGCAGTGCCAAGGATATCTGTTACCTGGGGGCCGAGGCCCAGCAGGCGCTACTGGCGGACCTGGTGGCGCAGCTGCCGGAGCACGCGGCCGGGGTGCGCTTCCTGCTGGATGCCTCCCAGTGGGAGGGCAAGCCGAGCTACGGCCGCTCGCGCACCCTGTGCCTGCTGTGCTCCGTGGGCTACCGCGCCATCATGATGGACGACGATGTGCTGTGCCAGGCCATTCACTCCCCCCTGCGGGACCCGGGCATCGGTATCGGCAGCGGCGGTATGCGCAAGGCCACGTTCTACGCCAGCGACGCCGAGCTGATGCAAAGCGGCCAGGCGGCGGACTTCAACCCGCTGACCGGCCACGCCAGCCTGCTGGGCAGCTCCCTGGGCCACTGCCTGCATACCCTCAACGAGGGCCCGCTGGCCGAAGCGCAATTGCGGGACGTGAACGCGGCCCTGGCAAATGTGTTGCGCAGCGACTCCCCGGTGCTGGTCACCCAGTGCGGTTCCCTGGGGGACCCGGGCACGGGCAACGCCCACTGGGGCCAGTTCCTGGGTGAGGACTCGGTGGCGCGGCTGGTGTCGGCGCCGCAGGGGGTGGCCGCGGCCCTGCAAAACCGCCTCAACTGGCTGGGCAGCAGCCGGCCCAATATCTTCAAGATGCCCTTCATGTCGCAGGTCACCGGGGTCGACAACAGTCGCCTGCTGCCGCCCTACTTCCCCGTATTCCGGGGCGAGGACGTGCTGTTCGGCGCCATGCTGGTCAGCATGCACCCCCGCAGTGTGGCCCTGGAATATCCCTGGAGCGTGCCGCACCTGCCCCTGGAGCAGCGGGCCTTCGACCTCAATTCACCGGTGCCGGCCGGCGGCGGCATACCGCTGTTCGCGCGCTACCTCACCGAGCGCATCGATTACCGGGACGCCCTGGACCCGCAGCAGCAGCTGGCGGCGCTGGCCCGGGAAGCCCTGCGCATGGCCGCCCGCAGCGATGCCGACCTGGCGGCGGACTACCGGGCCGAACTGGCCAGGGGCCACGCCGACCAGCTCTATATACTGCAGAACCAGTACCAGGGCGCCCAGTTGCTGGACGCCCCCGAGTGGCAGGCCTACCTGCAACGCCGTATCGGCGAGGTGCAGCAACTGCTCGCCACGGCCCAGAGCCCCGCTGCCGTCGCGGGCTCGCCCCCAGGCCTGTCGGAGGCGGCGGTGCTGGCAGAGTTCCGCGAACTGGCAGGCGGTTTCGCCGCCGGCCTGGGTGCCTGGGTTGCCATGCGCGAGGCCGTCACCCCACTGGTGGACGAGCTGATCGCCTCCGGCAGGTTGCGGCCCCTGTGAGCACCGGTGCCGGCCTGCCGGCGGGGCGGCTGCTGCAGCGCCTGTGGAGGTCCCGCTGGCTGCTGGCGATGCTGATCGCCGCACCGGCGCGTGCCGCCTGCCTGTCCGATGCCGAGGTCGCCGAGCTGTTTGCCGCCTGGGAGCAGCGCACGCCGGCTGCCAACCCGGTGCTGTCCTCGCCGGCAGACGGGGAGTGCAGCCGGGCGAAATTCAATAAGCTGCTGCAGGCGCAGCTGGGGCCGCCGGTGGGCTACAAGGCGGGACTGACCAACCCCGCGGTGCAGCAGCGCTTCGGGTACGACTCACCGGTACGGGGCACCCTCTACGAGCCCATGTTGCTGCCCGACGGCGCCACGGTAACTGCTGCGTTCGGCGCCAGGCCGCTGTTCGAGGCCGACCTGCTGGTCAGGGTCAGCAGCAGCGCCGTCAACAGCGCCACCACCCCCGCCGGGGTACTGGCCGGGATAGACCAGCTCATCCCGTTTATCGAACTGCCCGACCTGCTGGTCGAGGACCCCGCCGCGCTGGACGGTGTGGCCATCATGGCGATCAACGTGGGCGCCCGGCTGGGCGTGACGGGAACGCCGGTACCGGTGCAGGCCACCGCCGCGTTCGCGCAGATGCTGCGCGATATGCAGGTCATCGTGCGCGGCGACGGCATCGAGCTGGACCGCGGCCTGGGCAGCGATGTCCTGGGGCATCCACTGAACGTCGTGATCTGGCTGGCCCGGGACCTGGCGCGCCAGGGCGCGGCCCTGCAGCCCGGTGACCTGGTCAGCCTGGGCTCTTTCTCCCGCCTGCTGCCGCCGCAGCCGGGCCTGGCGGTGGCGGTGGAATACCTGGGCCTGCCGGGAAATCCCGTGGTCACCGTCGACTTCCGCCAGGACCGGTAGGGTATAATCGGCCAGCAACCGACCCCCGCCCCCGGCTACCGGAGACCGAAACCACCATGATGTTGCCCCTGGCTTCAATAATCGTCGGCCTCGCGCTGCTGGTATGGAGCGCCGATCGCTTCGTGGAGGGCGCCGCATCCGCCGCCCGCCACTTCGGCATGCCGGCGCTGCTCATAGGCATGGTCATCGTCGGCTTCGGCACCTCGGCGCCGGAGATGGTGGTATCGGCCATCGCGGCGGCCCAGGGCAACCCGGGCATCGCCCTGGGCAATGCCTACGGCTCCAACATCACCAATATCGCCCTGATCCTCGGGCTGACCGCCCTGCTCAAACCCATCGCTGTGCAATCCCAGATCCTGCGCAAGGAACTGCCGGTGCTGCTTGGCATTACCGGACTCTCGGTGCTGCTGCTGTGGGATGACACTATTACCCGCGCCGAGGCGATTGTGCTGCTGGCGGTGTTCGCCGCCCTGATGGGCTGGACCATCTACCAGGGGCTGCACCACAAGGCCGACCACCTGGGCGAGGAGATAGACCGGGAATTGCAGGACCGGGCCATGCCCCTGGGCAGGGCCATCACCTGGCTGGTGGTGGGCCTGGTGCTGCTCATCGCCAGTTCGCGCATGCTGGTCTGGGGGGCGGTGGAAATCGCCCAGGCCATGGGGGTCAGTGACCTGGTAATCGGCCTCACCGTCATCGCCGTCGGTACATCGCTGCCGGAGCTGGCCGCCTCCATCATCGCGACCCGCAAGGGCGAACACGATATCGCGCTGGGCAACATCCTGGGCTCGAACATGTTCAACACGCTGGCGGTGGTGGGTATTGCCGGCAGCATCGCACCGATGTCGGTGCCGGCGGAGGTCATGTCGCGCGACGTGCTCACCATGTCGCTGCTGACGATTTCCCTGTTTGTATTCGGTTACAGGGCGGGTGGCCCGGGCAGGATCAACCGGGTGGAGGGGGCGTTATTGCTGGCCAGCTACGTGGCCTATACCACCTACCTGATAAGGACGGTGTTCCTGCCCTAGCCAGGTAAAACCGCCCTGCAGGGAGCGAAGTCGATCCTGCAGGGCGGCTGGGACCGGGTGAGGGTATCAGCCCTCCATGGATTTCTTGACCTTGTCAGAGGCGTCATCCATGGCGTCCTTGGCACTGTCGGTCGCGTCGTCCACGGCATCACCTGCCTTATCGGCCGCGTCTTCCATGGTGTCCATGGTGTCATCGGCGGCATCGCCTATCGCATCGCCGGCATCGTCCATGGCATCGCCAACGGAATCGGCGGCGTCATCGGCCATATCCCCGGCGGAATCCATCGCATCGGACGTCGCGTCGGAAACATCCTCGGCCATGGCGTGCATCTTGTCGCCAGCGTCTTCGGCCATATCTTCGACCTTGTCGACGGCCTCGGAGCTGACCTCCTTGACCGACTCGGCAGCTTCTTGCATTGACTGTTTGCTGCTTTCCACATCTTCCTTACTGCAACCGCTAATCGCCGCTGCGAACAACACTGCACTGGATACGACTGCTAATTTTCTCAATGACATATTCAAGCTCCCTGAAATGAATCCAACTAAAACCAAGCAACGCACCGCAACAGATTGTCACAGTGTCACCACGCCGCACACTTTATCACGATTCGCCGGGCGGTGATCAACTGGTCTAGTCATACTGCCCGCCATGGGTTATCTTGCGACGAGGCAAGGCCTTACTTTCCAGAGGAAACATTCATGCTGCAGGAATTCAAGAAGTTCGCCATGCGGGGCAACGTGGTAGACATGGCCGTCGGCATCATCATAGGCGGTGCCTTCGGGACGATAGTAAAGAGCCTGGTGTCCGACATCATCATGCCTCCTATAGGCCTGCTGTTGGGTGGGGTCGATTTTTCGGACCTGTTCCTCACCCTCAAGGAGGGCGCTACTGCAGGCCCCTACGCCACCCTCGCCGCCGCCCAGGAAGCGGGGGCCGTGACAGTCAGCTATGGCCTGTTTATCAATTCGGTCATCAGCTTCCTGATCGTCGCGTTTGCCGTGTTCCTGCTGATCAAGAGCATCAACAAGCTACAAAAGGAAGAGGAGGCCGCACCCGAGGAAGTCACCACCAAAGATTGCCCCTTCTGCTGCACCAGCATCGCTATCCAGGCGACCCGCTGCCCCAACTGCACCTCCGAGCTGGGCGCGGCATGACCATGCCGTCCCGCTGATGGCCGCCAGGCCGGCGCTGGGGTGGCGGGAATGGCTCGCGCTTCCCGAGCTGGGCATCCCCTCGATCAAGGCCAAGGTGGATACCGGGGCCCGCACCAGTGCCCTGCACGCCTTTTACCTGGAACCCTTTAACCGCGACGATGCCCCCTGGGTGCGCTTTGGCATACACCCCCGCCAGGGCAGCGACCGGGAAGTGGCCCATTGCGAGGCCCCGGTGCTGGATCGCCGCACGGTCACGGATTCCGGCGGCCACCGGGAGGAGCGCTTCGTCATCGACACCCTGGTGGTTATTGGCGAACACCAGTTGCGGGCCGAGGTGACCCTCACCGACCGCGAGAACATGCGCTTCAGGATGCTGCTGGGACGCACCGCCATGCGCGGCCGTTTCCGGGTCGATCCCGGGCGCTCCTACCTGGTCGGTTCCAAACCCGCCAAGAAATCGCAACAACCTTGATACGAGAACAGTAATGGCAAAGAAGAAAGTGGATCGGCTGGTCATCGGCGGGCAGGAGATATTGCCGGGCGAGCGCGCCAATATCGAAATCCCGGTGGCGCCCACCTATACCCACGATACGCTGTCCATCAGCGTTCAGGTGGTGCGCGGCAAGTTGCCCGGCCCGAAGTTGTTTGTGTGCGCCGCCATCCACGGCGACGAGATCAATGGCGTGGAGATCATCCGCCGCCTGTTGAAAAACCCCCTGGTAGACCGGCTCAAGGGCACGCTGATCGCCATCCCCATCGTCAATATCTACGGTTTTATCCACCACACCCGCTACCTGCCCGACGGCCGCGACCTCAACCGCACCTTCCCCGGCTCTGCCCGCGGCTCGTTGACCGGCCGCATCGCCCACACCTTCATGACGGAGATTGTCGCCAACGCCACCCACGGTATCGACCTGCACACCGGCGCCCGCCACCGCAGCAACTTTCCCCAGATTCGCGCCGACCTGGACGACCCCGAAACCCTGGCCATCACCGAGGCCTTCGGTGCGCCGCTGGCCATCAACGCCAAGATCCGGGACGGCTCCCTGCGGCAATGCGCCTCGGACCTGGGAGTGCCGGTAATCCTGTATGAGTCCTGCGAGGCCCTGCGTTTCGACGAAATCTATATCCGCGCCGGGGAACAGGGGATCATCAACGTGATGCGCCACCTGGGCATGCTGCGCAAGCGGCGGGGCCACAACAAGCCGCCGGTGATCAGCCAGGCCACCGCCTGGCTGCGGGCGCCCGAGAGCGGGGTATTGCGGGTGCTGGTGCCGCTGGGCGCTGAAATCAGCAAGGGCCAGGTCATCGGCTTTATCGCCGATCCGCTGGGAACCCGGGAGGTCGATGTGGTGGCGGAGCACGCGGGGATCGTCATCGGGCGCACCAACCTGCCGCTGGTGTACGAGGGTGACGCCCTGTTCCATATCGCCAGCATCAGCTCCAAGGCCGCGTGGGGAGTGGATGAGTTTCACGAAGCGCTGGAACCCTCGGAGGAGGATATGGACCCGGCCGACCTGAGTAGCGCGCCTATTGCCGGTTAGTGGCCGGCCGGGTTATTTGACCGGGTCACCGCCCATTTCCTTGGCCAGCTTTTCGTACTCCTGGCACGCGGGCGTGGTGGTCCGGTCCAGAGCCTGCATCTCCTCGCAGCTCAGAGACTCGAGACTGCGCATACAGGCCACTGCCGGTTGATACAGGGGGTGACTCGCGGGTACCTGCTGCACATTCGCCTGCATCGTGATGCACATATTTTCCAGCATGGGCTCCATCATCTCCCGCATCTCCGGTGTCAGGTCTTCCTTGTCGATCTGCTCCATGGCACAACGCTTGACCGCGTCGCACAACCCCTGGGCGGCATCGCCAAGATCATCGGCGGCCGCGTAAACGCACAGCAGTGAGAGCACTGGCAGCAGCGCCAGCCTGGCTTTATTGGTCACGATTGCAATCCTCACGGGAGCCATCCAAGGCCCACAGCATACCGCCATTCTCCGGCGAATACAGCCGCGCAACCGGAAGCGGCGCCGCGGCTATCAGAACAGGCCCTCCACCTGCCCGCGGTCGTTGACGAAGATACTGTTGGCCGCCGGCACCCGGGGCAAACCCGGCATGCGCATGACATCGCCGCAGATTACCACCAGGAACTCGGCGCCCGCCGCCAGGGCCAGCTCCCGCACCTTGACCCGGTGGTTGACCGGCGCGCCCAGCAGGGCGGGGTCGGTGGAAAAACTGTACTGGGTTTTCGCCATGCACACCGGGAAGTGGCCGTAGCCGGCCTGCTGGTACTGCTCGAACTGGTCGCGCACCGCCTTGTCCGCGTCGATATCGTCGGCGCCGTACACCGAGCGCGCCACCACCCTGGTTTTCTCCCACAGGCTCAGGTCGTCGTCATACAGGGTGCGGAACTGGGCGTGGGGACTGTCCGCCAGCGCCATCACCGCCTCCGCCAATTCCGTAGCGCCCGCGCCGCCGTCGGCCCACTGGGTGCAGACATGGGCCGTCAGCCCGCGCTGGGCCACATAGGACTTGATCGCCTCGATCTCCTCCTGGGTGTCCCCGGTAAAGTGATTGATGGCGACCACCAGCGGCACCCCGTACTGGCCGGCGTTGCGGATGTGTCGCCCCAGGTTTTCCAGGCCGCGCTCCACGGCCCCCAGGTCCGGGGCCCCCAGACTGGAGCGCGCCACCCCACCGTGCATTTTCAGGGCCCGCACCGTGGCCACGATGACGGCCGCAGCCGGGCGCAGGCCCGCCTTGCGGCACTTGATATTGAAAAACTTCTCGGCCCCCAGGTCGGCGCCGAAACCCGCCTCGGTCACCACGTAGTCGGACAGCTTGAGAGCCGCCCGGGTGGCGATGATGGAATTGCAGCCGTGGGCGATGTTGGCGAAGGGTCCGCCGTGGATAAACGCCGGGGTATTTTCCAGGGTCTGCACCAGGTTGGGTGCCAGCGCATCCTTGAGCAGTGCGGTCATGGCCCCCGGCGCCTGCAGCTGCGCGGCGGTGACCGGGACCCGGTCGCGGGTATAGCCGATGACGATGCGGCCCAGCCGCTGCTGCAGATCCTGCAGGTCCCGGGACAGGCAGAAGATCGCCATCACCTCCGAGGCCACGGTGATATCGAAGCCGGCCTCCATGGGGAAGCCGTTGGCGGGCCCGCCTATACCGGTGACAATCTGGCGCAGTTGCCGGTCGTTGATATCCACCACCCGCCGCCAGGTGACCCGGCGCAGGTCCAGCCTGAGTTCATTGCTCCAGTGAATATAGTTGTCCACCATGGCGGCCAGCAGGTTGTGGGCGGCGCCGATGGCGTGCATGTCACCGGTGAAGTGCAGGTTGATATCCTCCATGGGCACCACCTGGGCGAACCCGCCCCCGGCGGCCCCACCCTTGAGGCCGAAGCAGGGCCCCAGGCTGGGCTCGCGCAGGCATACCGAGGCGTTGGCGCCCAGGCGGCGCATGGCGTCCGCCAGGCCGATCGCCACCGTGGTCTTGCCCTCCCCCGCGGGCGTGGGGCTCATGGCCGTCACCAGTACCAGGCTGCCGTCCGAGCGCTCGTCCAGGCCTTGCAGGTAGTCCAGCTGCAGCTTCGCCTTGGTGTGGCCATAGGGCACCAGTTGCTGCGGGGGAATACCCAGGCCCGCGGCTATCTCACTGATGGGATGGATGTCGGCGGCGCGGGCTATCTCGATATCGGCTTGCATGGCTGCGGCCTCCTGGCCTTTATTATCTGCGGTTATTTTTGCGCGTATCACCGGGTGGAACAAGCTGTGACTTTTTTCACAGCCCATCCCGGTGCGGCTTGACGCGCGGCCCGACCGGCGTCAAGATCACCCGGTGCCTGCGGGCACCTTTTTTTCTAATCCATCTTCAAGTGAGCACTATGATCACGCAGCAGCTACAACAGGCTTGCATGTATACCCGTCACGGTTCGTTTGCCGTGCCGAGTGTGCGCCCGTGGGCAGGCAGCGTGGTTTGAGGATGCAGTGAAGTAACAATACTTTGTAAAAAAAGCCTCCGAGAACCCTGGTTCCGGAGGCTTTTTTTCTTCCATTGAAGTATTTCTCCACCGCCAGGGTTCCCGGCCGCAACAGGGACGAGAACCGTGAACAAGTCATTACACAACAATATTCCCACCATTTACCTGCTGGGCTTCTGCCAGGGTTTCATGGTCGTTATTCCCGTCTTCGTGCCGCTGCTGCAGGGCCACGGCCTGTCCATGACCGAGGTCCTGCAGACCCAGGCGGTGTTCGCCCTGACCATTGCCCTGTTCGAGGTGCCCTCGGGCTACCTCGCGGACCTCTGGGGCCGGCGCCCGGCCATCCTGGTGGGCTCCGCGCTGAACGCCGTGGGCTTCCTGTCGCTGCTGTGGGCGGACAGCTTCGCGGACTTCCTGCTGTACGAGTTGATTCTCGGGGTCGGCTTCAGCCTGATTTCCGGCACCGACCTGGCCCTGCTGTACGACACCGAAGTCTACCTGCAGCGCGAAAGGCTGCCCGGCGGCGCCGGCGCCAGCCGGTCCCTGAGCCGCCTGATCTCCGCCGAGGCCGCGGCCTCCGGGGTGGCGGGTATCGCCGCGAGCATCCTGCTGCTGTGGTCCATGGACGGCGTGATCATCGCCCAGGCGATTGCCGGAGTACTGCCGCTGCTGCTGGCCTGGCGGCTGGTGGAAGTGCCGCGCACGGTCAGCGAGGCCAGCCACCGCGACAACCTGCGGGAGATCGTGAACCTGCTGCTGTTCGGCAAGCCCGTGGTCCTGTGGACGGCGTTCGCCATCAGCGTCTTCGGACTGCTCGCGGTCTACGTGTTCTGGATCTACCAGAAGTACTGGGAGTTGCAGCAGGTGCCGCTGGAATGGTTCGGCTATATCTGGGCGCTGTTCGCCCTCACGGTCAGCCTGGCGGCCCGCTATGCCGGGGCGCTGGAAGCGCGCCTGGGTACCCGCGGCCTGCTGTCGATGATCGCGGTGCTGCCCCTGGCGGGCCTGCTGGGCATGGCACTGGGCGCCGGCTGGGCGGGCGTCATGTGCGGTTTCCTGCTGCAGATATCGCGGGGCGTCAGCATGAGCCTGTTCTACGAGGCCCTGAACAGCCGGGTGCCGGGCGATTTCCGCGCCACGGTCAACTCGCTGGTCAGCCTCGCGGTCAGGGCGATCTTCATCGTCACCGGTCCGCTGCTGGGCTATGCCCTGGACAGCCTGGGCATGCGTTCCACGCTGCTGCTGCTGGTGGCCATCTTCGCGCCGCTGCTGGCACTGGTGCTGGTACCGCTGCTGCTGCGCATCCGCCGGGAGCAGGCGGGCGCCGTCGAACCGGTGGCGGCCGCCGGTTGATCGGGTAGACTGGGCGCGCGGAGGATCGACACATGAGCGACAACGGCAACGCGTTTGCCATCAGTGCACCATCGGTATTCGATGGCGAGCACTTTCTGCCAGACCACTGCGTCATCGTCCAACAGGGGACGGTGACGCAGCTTCTGCCCGCGGACGACTGCCCCCGGGACCTGCAGCGCGTGGCGCTGGCAACGGGCATCCTCGCGCCCGGCCTGGTAGACCTGCAGGTAAACGGTGGCGGCGACCTGCTGTTCAACAACGCCCCCTCTGCAAACACGGTGCACGCCATGCTGGCCGCCCACCGGGGCAGTGGCACCACCGCCATCCTGCCCACCTTTCTCAGCGACACCCGCGCCCGGCAGCAACTGGCTGTGGCGGCCGTGCGCGCCGCTCGCGCCGCCGGCAACCCCGGCATACTCGGCATTCACCTGGAGGGGCCCTTTTTCGAGCCCACCCGGCGCGGCGCCCACAGCGCCGGGATGATTCGACCGCCACAGGACGAAGACATGGACTGGTTGTGCTCCCTGCGGGACCTGCCGACGGTCCTGACGGTGGCCCCCGAGCACATGGCGCCCGGCCAGATCCGCCGCCTCAGCGACAGCCAGATCCGCGTCTGCGCCGGCCACAGCAACGCCACCTGCGAGCAGCTGCTGCAGGCGGTGTCGGAGGGCCTGCAGGGCATCACCCACCTGTTCAACGCCATGAGCCCGCTCAGCGCGCGGTCGCCGGGTGTGGTGGGCGCGGCCCTGGCGGAGGACCGCCTGTGGGCGGGCATCATCGCCGACGGCCACCATGTGCACCCGGCCGCCATCCGCCTTGCCTGCCGCAGCAAGCCAGCGGGCCGGCTGGTCCTGGTCAGCGACGCCATGGCCACCGTGGGCGGCAGCCAGGGTGCGTTCAGTCTCTACGGCGAGGAAATCCGCGAGACCGGGGGCAGGCTGGTGAACAGTGATGGCAAACTGGCGGGCAGCGCCATCGGCCTCATGGAGGCGGTGGCATTCTGTGCGACCGAGGTCGGCCTGCCGCTGGACGAATGCCTGCGCATGGCCTCGCGCTATCCCGCCGCGATACTGGGGCTGGACCGGCAACTGGGCCGCATCGCCGCGGGCTACCGGGCGGACCTGGTCCACTTCGATGCGGCATTTGCCGTGCACAATACCTGGCTCGCCGGTGAGCGCTTGCAACACCGGCGGCAGTGACGTCCCTTCAGCTGGCTTCCTGCATGGCGTGCACCGCGCCGGTCGTCAGCAGCTGGCCGCCTATGCCCCAGCAGCCGGAATCGACTTCCTGGAAGGTCACCCAGGTGACACCCCGCAGCTCCTCGCCCTCTACCGCCACCATGGCGTCGGTGACACGCTGAATCACTTCCCGCTTCTGCTCGGGGGTGAATACGTCCTTTATCGCTGTAACTTGAACAAATGGCATGGTCATTCTCCTTGGCTGTCAGTAGTAAATTAGCGGGGCCAGCTGCAGTCATTGCAGTGCTGTAACCCTGTACCCAGAGTAGGCGGGCGCTGTTGGCACCAGCGTTGCAACCAGCGTGGTAATTGCCACCCGACGGCGCCCGGCGCGTTATACTGATTAAATTACCCAGGGCAGGGCCTTATGACGGACACCAGGCAAAAACGGCAGCTGACACTGCTGGGCGAGCTCGGCCTGCGGCGTGAGGGTGGCGCCATCCCGCTGCCCGCCTCCCGCAAGACCCGCGCCCTGCTGGCGTTCCTGGCCCTGAATCCCAAACCCCAGCGCCGCGACAACCTGTGCGAACTGCTGTGGCAGGACACCGACGACCCGCGGGCGGCCCTGCGCTGGTCCCTGAGCAAACTGCGCACCCTGCTGGGCGATACCCTGGCCAGCGACCGCGACAGCATCGAGCTGCGCCGCGCCGACCTGGCCATCGACCTGGAGGAGGCGCGCGCCCTGCTGGGCGACCACGGGGGCGCCGACCCGCAGCGACTGCAGCAGCTGGAAGCGGGGCTGGACGCCGGCTACCTGCCGGGTATCGACTGCAGCGGCTCGGCGGGGTTCGAGCTGTGGCTGGATTCGGAGCGGGCCGCCCTGCGCGCCCTGCACGGCCAGTTGCTGGAACAGCTGCAACAACTGGCCGGTGACGATCCCGCCCGGGCCATTCACTACGCCCGCAAACGGGTGGGCATCGATGCCACCAGCCTGCCCGCCTGCCTGGCCCTGCTGACCCTGCTGTTGCAGTACGAGGGCCAGCAGCAGGCCCGCCAGGCTTTCGAGCAATGCCGCCAGCGCCTGCGCGCGGCGCAACTGGACGATGCCGAACTGCTGCGCGGCTGGCGCAAGCTCAGCGCCGCGACGCCACCGCGCGAGGAGCAGGTGGATACCGGGCCCGCCCTGCAGCTGCCGGGCAAGCCCTCCGTGGCGGTGCTGGGGTTCCGGGAGATCGGCGGTGACAACCAGTCGATACTGAGCCTGGGCCTGACTGCCGACCTGATCAGCCGGCTGTCGCGGGTCGGCGGCCTGTTTGTCATCGCCCGCGCCTCCTCCACCCGCTTTGCCGCGGGCGAGCACGACTTCCCGGACATTTCCCGGCTGCTGGGCGTGCGCTACCTGATACACGGCACGATCCAGCGCCAGGGGCAGCGGGTCAGGGTGAACGTGGAACTGGTGGACGGCAGCCAGGGCCGGGAAGTCTGGGTGGAATCCTTCGAGCGGGCGCGGGACGACCTGTTCCTGCTGCAGGACGAGCTGGCCAATGCCATCGTGGCGGCGATCGAGCCGGCGATCGAGCGCGCTGAGTACGAGCTGGCCAGGCTCAAGCCGCCCGCCACCCTGGACGCCTGGGAGAACTACCACATGGCCCTGTGGCACAGCTTCCGCTTCACCGCCGCGGATACCGAGGTCGCCAGCAGCTTCCTCGAGCGGGCCCTGGCACTGGACCCCGGGTTCAGCCGCGCCCACGCGGCCATGTCACTGACCCACTTTTCCCGGGCCTTTCTCGACACGGGGGACAACAGCAGCGCCGAAATCGACCGGGCCCTGGCTTTCGCGGAAACCAGCGTGGGCCTGGATGGCAGGGACGCCATGGGCCACTGGTCGCTGGGCAGGGCCCAGTTCCTGGCGCAACAACACGACCTGGCCCTGGTGTCCCTGGGGCGCGCCATACAGGTGAACCCCAACTACGCCCAGGGACACTACGCCCGGGGCTTTGTGAGCGTGCACAGCGGCATCCCGGCTGACGCCATCCCGGAGCTGGAGGCCGCCCAGCGGCTCAGCCCCTTCGATCCCCTGTTGTTCGCGATGATCTCCAGCCGCGCGGTATCCCTGGCCCTGCAGCAGAAGTATGCCGAGGCGGCGGAGCTGGCGGTGCGCGCCACCCTGGAGGCCAACGCCCACTTCCATATCCACGCCATCGCCGCCGCCTGCCTGGAGCTGGCGGGCCGCCATGGGGAAGTCAGCCGTCATATACAGATCGCGCTGCAGCGTCACCCGGGCTACTCACGCCGGGTGTTCTTTCGCAGTTTTCCCTACAAGTTGCCCGCGCAGCAACAGATCATGGACTCGGCGCTGGCCCGGGCGGGCCTGCCGCAGGGCACGTGACAGCCGGCCCGGACCAGCGGGCGCTTCAGGGCAACCAGCGCCGGATCAACCCGTTCACGTCCACCCGCGCCTTCACCCTGCTGGCGAGCAGGAACATGCCGCCCAGCTTGCGGTGAAAGTACATGGCATCGGTGGGCGGGGCGCGCCAGAAGTCGCGATATTCAGCGACCTCCTCCGCCAGTTCCGACATGCGCCGCGCCATATCCGAGCGGGCGAAATCGTAGGGCCCCTCGTGACGCATGGGCTCCAGGGCCAGCAGGAACAGCTCCAGCACCAGCTCGCGGTACTCGCTGTCGTCGTCTCCCATGGCGTAGCCGATGCGATCCGCCGCGGCCACTACCTTGTCGCGGTTCCCCGCCAGGGCCGCGGCCAGCAGCTTGCGGTAGTTGTTGACGAAGCCCGCCTTGAAACGGCGGGTGGCGCCGAAATCCAGCAGCACGATCTGCCCGCTTTTTTGCCGGTACTGGTAGTTGGCGAAATTGGGGTCGGTCTGCACCATGCGCAGCTCGAACAGCTCCAGGAACATCAGCTCCACCAGCGCGCTCATCACCCGGTCGCGCTCGGCCTGGGGCAGGTCGACGATGGTCTCGATGGGCTTGCCGGCGACATAGGTCATGGCCAGCACCGTCTTGCGGGTCAGCTCCGGCAGCACCTCGGGCACCAGGAAGCGCTCGTCTTCCGCCAGCAGGTCGCCAAAGGCCTGCAGGAACTCGGCCTCCTTGTGGTAGTCGGCCTCATCCTTGAGCTGGCGCTTGGCGTCTTCCAGCAGGGGCTTGATATCCAGTCTCCGCCGGCAACAGCCCCGACATGCGCAGCAGCGTGGCGATATTGTCCACGTCGCTGTCGATGCTCGTCGCCGACGCCCGGGTACTGCACCTTGAGCACGATTTCGCGCCCGTCCGGGGCCACCGCCCTGTGCACCTGGCCGATGGAGGCCGCCGCCAGCGGCTTCATCTCGAAGCCGTAAAACACCTCCTCCCAGTCTTCCCCGTAGGCCTCGTCCATCACCTTGCGCAGCTGGACCACCGGCATGTAGCGGGCGTCCGAGCGCAGGCGGGCGAGAATATCCGCCAGCTCCCGGGGCAGGAAATCGCCGGTGTCCATGGACAGGATCTGCCCCACCTTCATGGCCGCGCCGCGCATGGTGGCCAACTGGTCCGCCACCCGCCGGGCGTTGGCCGGGGTCAGCAGCAGATCCCGCGCCCTGGGTCGCTTGCCCGCGCGCAGCTGCCGGGTGCCCTCGGCGAGCATGCCGCCGGCGACCCCGCCGGCCATGCGGGCCACCCGCGCCAGCCGACCTACCCGCGAGGTGGGTATGGACCTGTGGTTGTCATCCGCGCCCTTCTTATCCTTTGGCATTGGCCTCTCGCTCTCGCCAGCGGGCGATGTGGCTGGCAACCATGTCGTGGGCGTTGAACTCGGCCTCGAGGACGGCAATAAAGGTGAACACGCCGGTCAGCTTGCGCGCGATCAGGGCGAATTCCCGGTTGGGCGGGGTGAAGTGGCGACTGGTCGCCGACACTGCCCCGCGCTTGCCCGCCCGGTGCATCAGGCGCGACTTCGCCCAGCAGTACTCGCCGTCGGCGTTGAGATACTCCGTTGGCAGCCGCTCGGGGGGGCGCAGTGGTTCCAGCAACTGCAGGCAGAACTCGGAGAACAGCTGCCGCGCCTCGGGAGTGGCGCCCCGGGGCAGGCAACCCAGCCCGATAAGGCCCTCTCCCACCGCCTCGATGTCCTCGCGCAGGCCGGCGTCGATGGTACAGCGCAGGTGGTACAGGAAGCTGTCGCTGCAGTCGAGGATGGAGCCGAAGTCCAGCAGCACCAGCTCGTCGTTGCCCTGGCTCCTGCGCCGGTCGTCCAGGCCCAGCAGGTAGTTGCCGAAATTGGGGTCGGTCTGCAGGCAGCCCCAGTCGTAGAGCTCGTAGAAAAACAGCTCCAGCATGCCCGTGGCCATGGCGTTGCGGCGCGCCAGCGACAGCCCGGCCACCCGCGAGTCCGTCACCGACAGACCCTCCATGTACTCCAGGGCCAGCACCTGGTCGGCGCAGTAGCGGGGAAACAGGCGCGGCACGCTGTAATGAACCGCCCCGTCGCGCACGCCCGCCGCCAGCTCCGCCATGCGCAGGGTGAGCGCCGCCTCCCGCCGGTAGTCGATCTCGTTGTGCAGGTGATGCCGCATGGACTCCAGCCAGTCGTCCAGGTCGCGGCCGGCCTGCACCCAGCGGGCCAGCACCAGCATGCGCACCACCGCATCGAAATCCGAGTCGATAACCTCCGCGAGGCCGGGATACTGCACTTTCAGGCAGATCTTCTCGCCAGTGGCGCGGATCCTGGCCACGTGCACCTGGGCCAGGGAGGCCGCCGCCAGGGCCTCGCGCTCTATCTCCAGCTCGGCGAACCGCTCGCCCAGGCTGGCGCGCAGCACCGGCGCCACCGACTCCCAGGGCAGCGGCTGGGTCTGGTCGCCCAGGTCGTGCATGGCCTCGGCCAGTACCGGCGGCAGGAAATGCTCTCCCATCAACGCCATCATCTGGCCGATCTTGACGTAGGTGCCCTTGAGCTTGCCCAGTTCCGCCACGAAACGCCGGGCCTCGCGGCGGGCGAACTCGGACTCCTCCCCGGGGCCGCCGCGGCCGCGAAGTTTCTGCATGGCGCTGTCCATCGCCAGGGCGCCGCCGGCACGAATACCGGCCAGGGACACAGACAGGCCGCGCGGGATGGCGCTGCGCTTGAGGCTGCGGGGTTTCTTAGCCATTGATCGGATACATCAGCTGAATGGGCATGGGATTATATACGTCGCACCGATTCCGCCCCCGCGGAGGTAATACAAGGGGTTCACCGATGGCATCGGCCCGCTGGAAGGCGGGACGTTGCTGCAGGCGCTCCAGGTAGGCCCGGGTCCGGGGCTGGAAACGCTCGTCCAGCCTGAGCGCGCGGGCCAGGTAGAGGGCGTAGCCCACCGCGATATCGGCGATGGTGAAGCGGCCGTCCACCAGGTAGTCGTGGTCCTCCAGGTGCTGGTCCAGCTTGCGCAGCCTGGCGATGAACCACTTGGCGTAATCGTCCCCCACCGCCTGCTTCTCGGGCGTGGGCTCCAGGTAGTAGTAGCGCATGGTGAGGGTCTGGGGAAACGTGAGGGTGGCGTCCGCGTGATGCAGCCAGTTGAGATAGGCGCCGTATTCCGGGTGCCGGGGCTCGAGGCCGAACTCGTACTGCTGGTAGCGGTCGACCAGGTACTGGCAGATCGCGCTGGATTCCGTCATACGGGTCTCGCCGTCGACCAGGAAAGGCACGGTGCCCAGGCTGTTCACCTCCAGGTATTCGCGCTTGAACATGCGCGGCGGGAAGGGCAGGACTTCCAGCTCGTAGTCCAGGCCCATCTCTTCCAGCGCCCACAGGGGTCGCAGCGATCGCGCCCCGGCGCAGTGCCAAAGTTTCATGTACTCTCCTCTCATTGCCGTGATTGCAGGGGCGTACTATATACTTCATCGCGCCGCCGTCACACCGGCGGCCATACACCGACGGAGACTGGCTGAACAAAGCCGGCTGGTGCTATGCTTGTCCCTGCGCAGTCACCAAGGAGAATAACTCATGACCCAGCTCAAGTTGGCATTCGTAGCCGCAGCCGATCGCCCTGCTCTCCGCCCTCGGCGCCCAGGCGGCCCCGCCCGAGAACATCACCATCGACGACTGCGTGGCGAAGAAATCCGCGGTGGAGTTCCCCCACGCGGCCCACTTCGAGCTGGCCGAGTGCTCCACCTGTCACCACACCCAGGAAAACCTGACCAAGGACTCCACCGAGACGGTCAAGCCCTGCAGCGAATGCCATAACGAGCCCGAAAAGAAGAGCACCCCGAGCTGCTCCCAGTCCAGCCTGAAGAAAAACCAGTTCCACATCAATTGCGTGGACTGCCACAAGGCGGAGAAGGCCGGGCCCACCAAGTGCAATGACTGTCACCCCAAGGAATAGCTGCCCGGACGGTTGTTGACCTGCATCAAGCGAAGCGCGATAGCCTGGCGCCAGCCGGCGCCGGCCCTTCTGGCCGCCTCACAATTGGTCTACCCTTCCCCCTGTCCTCCATAGTTCAGGGTTAAGTACATGCAGGCACTACGCCTCCTCCTCTTGGCGGCCACGGTGTGGCTGGCCGGTGCGGTCACGGCGCAGGAAGACGCCTGCACTGATTGCCACGACCTGCAGGACACGCCCCATATAGCACCGAACATCACCCCCGGCGGTGCCGCCGCCGAGGCTGCGGGCTATCCCGCCGGCGCCGGCAACTTCGAGGAAAGTGCCCACAGCGGCATGGATTGCACCGACTGTCACACCGACATAGTGGATGCCTCCCATGAGGACGGGGGCGTCGCCCCTGTCGATTGTGGCGAGTGTCACGACGACGCCGTGACCTCCCTGGCACAGAGTACCCACCACAGGGCGGCGGAGCTGGTGGGCATGACCGCCGGCTGCCAGTTCTGCCACGGCAACGCACACCTGGTGTTACCATCTGACGATCCGGACTCCCCGGTCAGCCACACCAGACTGGCCGAAACCTGCGGCGGCTGTCACGCCAATCCGGACGTGGTGGCGAACTACGGCATCAACGTGGTGAACCCGCTGGCGGCCTACCGCGACAGTGTGCACGCCGCAGCGGTGCACGACGGCAATGGCGGGCCCAGCTGTGACAACTGCCACGGCAGTCACGATATCTTCAGGAACAGCAATCCCGCATCAATGATCAACCGCGCCAACGTCCCCGCCACCTGCGGCGCCTGCCACACCGACATCACCGATGCCTACCTGGCAAGCGTACACGGCCAGGGCTTCCTGCGGGGTGCGAGCGACGCGCCAATCTGTACGGACTGCCACGGTGAGCACCGCATTCTCGCGCCCGGCTCCAGCGGCTCCCCGGTATCGGCCACCAACCAGAGCCTGCTCAGCTGCGGCGGCTGCCACGGCAATCTCGGCCTCAATGAAAAATATGGCCTGGCGGCGGACAAGGTGCCCAGCTACGCGGACAGCTACCACGGCCTCGCCGCCCAGGCGGGGAAAACCACGGTGGCCAGTTGCGCCTCCTGCCACGGCGTGCACGACATCCTGCCCTCCAGCAACCCGCATTCGCGCATCCACCCGGACAATATCGGCGAGACCTGCAGTGACTGCCACGCCGGCGCCGGCCAGCGCTTTGCCATAGGCCCCATTCACGTGGTGGAAACGGATCGGGAGTCCTTCCCCATCGTCTACTGGATCCGCCTCATCTACCTGGTGCTGATCTACGCCACCATCGGCGGCATGCTGGTGCACGTGGGGCTGGACTTCATCAGCAAGTGCCGCGCGCCGGCCATCCGCGCCATGGCGGCGGCCCCCTCCAGCGGGCGCATACGCATGAATCGCGGTTTCCGCATCGCCCACGGCCTGGTCATGCTCAGTTTCCCGGTGCTGGTGTGGAGCGGGTTCGCCCTGAGTTACCCCAACTCCTGGTGGGCCTGGCCGCTGATCGCCCCGGGCCCTGAGTTCCGCGGCCTGATTCACCGCATCGCGGCAGTCGTGATCTGCCTGTCCCTGGTGATTCACGTCATCCACCTGGCGGTCAACCGCGAAGCCCGCCGCTGTATGCTGGAGATGGTGCCCAACCTGGAGGATGTGCGTGAATTCATCCAGCGGTTCAGGTACTACCTGGGCCTGCGCAAGGAGCCCGTCCACAGCCCCCGCATCGGTTATATCGAAAAAGTGGAATACCTGGCCTTCTGGTGGGGTATGATCGTGATGACCCTCACCGGCCTGCTGCTGTGGTTTTCCGACTTCATGCTGCGCGAACTGCCGGCCTGGGCGCCGGCGGCCACGACCGCTGTCCACTTTTATGAGGCGGTGCTGGCCTCCCTGGCCATATTGATCTGGCACGGTTACTGGACAGTTTTCGACCCCGCCGTATACCCTATGGACATGAGCTGGCTGACCGGCAAGTCCCCTGCCAGTCGCGAGTGGGAACGTGGCGAGTCGCCACCCGAGAAAAAGCCCGAGAAAAAGAAGGAATAGCGGATTGGATAACGAGCAAACCACCGAGCAGCGCACGTTATACCGCCATCCCCTGGCCGCCGTGGGCGGCGCGATCACCATCGCCGGCGGTTTCCTGTTCGTTGTCCTGTTGATGTTCGAACTGGCCTCCGGTGAGGAGAACCCCTACCTGGCCATCGGCACGTTCATCGCGGCGCCCTCCCTGGTCATGCTGGGCCTGGGCCTGTTCGCCCTGTCCGCCTGGCTGCAGGTGCGCGCCGCCAGGCGCGAGGGTAAGAAAGTCCGTTTCAACCTCAGTATCGACATGTCCGACCCGCTGTATGTGCGCAACCTGTGGGTATTCCTGGGGCTGAGCGCGGTGTTCCTGGTGATCGCCGGCTACAGCGGCACCCGGGCCTTTGAAACCATGGAGTCCGTGGTGTTCTGCGGCGAGGCCTGCCACGCGGTGATGGAACCCCAATACACCACCTACCAGCACTCCCCCCACGCCCGGGTCGCCTGCGTGGACTGCCACATAGGACCCGGGGCCGGCTTCTGGGTACGCTCCAAAATTGACGGCACCCGGCAGCTGATCGCGGTGGCCCGCGACAGTTTCGAGCGCCCCATCCCCACCCCGGTGCACAACCTGCGCCCGGCCCAGGCGACCTGCGAGGGCTGCCACTGGCCCAGCCAATTCTATGGCAGCAAACTGGTGTCGCGCACCTATTTCCGCAGCGACGAGGACAACTCACCCTGGTCCATACAATTGCTGGTGCAGATTGGCGGCGACAACCCCAGGGTACCTGCCGAGGGCGGTATCCACTGGCATATGCTGGGCGAGAACGCGGTGGAGTACGAGGCCGCCGATTTCAAGCGGCAGAGCATCAACTGGGTGCAGGCCACCAACCGGGACGGCACGGTCACGGTCTATCACAATGAGAATGCCGAGGTGGAATCCGGGCCGCAAAACCCGGCCGGCGAGGTGCGCAAGTTCGACTGCATGGATTGCCACAACCGGCCCAGCCATATCTTCCTGCCGCCGGCGGTTTCCATCAATATGGCACTGCGGGCCCGGAATATCTCCCCCGACCTGCCCTACGTGCGCGATGTGGGCCTGGACCTGCTCAACGCCGAATACGAGGACCGGGAGGAGGCCCAGCAGGCGATAGCCAGCGGCCTGCACGACTTCTATAGCGAGGAATATCCGCAGGTGGCCAGCGACCGCAAGCAGGATATCGAGATGGCCACGGATACGCTCAGCCGCATCTACAGCGAAAACTTCTTCCCGGAGATGAAAACCGACTACCGTGCCCGGGAGACCAACCTGAGCCACTTCGTCAACGACGGCTGTTTCCGCTGCCACAATGACTCCATGGTGGATGCCCAGGGCAACAGCCTGAAAAACGACTGCAACAGCTGTCACCTCATCGTCGCCCAGGGGCCCTCCGAGTCCATCGCGGAACTGGAAACCGACCTGACCGGGCTGGAATTCGAACACCCCGAGGACATCGACGAGGCCTGGCGCGAGGAATTGTGCACGGAATGCCACACACCTGAGGACGGTTATTGAAAATGGATGTAAGGATGTGGACTCGCGCGCTGGATCGCATGCCGAAGCTGTCGCACACCGAGTGGCAGGCGCTGGACCCGATCGCCAAGTGGCTGATCGCGTGCCGCGCCTCGGTACTGTTCATGACCTTTACCGCCGCGGCCCTGGGCGGCCTGATGGCCTGGCGGGCCGGCGTGTTCGAGTGGAACCTGTGGCTGGCCACGGTGCTGGGCCTGATGTTCGCCCACGCCACCAACAACCTGCTTGAACGACTACACCGACTCCCGGCGCGGCATCGACAAGGACAACTACTACCGCAACCAGTACGGCGTGCATGTACTGGAAGACGGCCTGATGAGCGAAGCGCAATTCTGGCGCTACCTGGGCGTCACCGCCGCGTATCGCGCTGCTGCTGGGTGCCTGGCTGGTATCCCAGCGCAGCGGACTGACCCTTGACCTGATGCTCGCCGGCGCGTTTTTCGTGCTGTTCTACACCTGGCCACTGAAATACTACGGCCTGGGCGAACCCGCGGTCCTGCTGGTGTGGGGGCCGCTGATGGTGGGCGGCAGCTACTATGTGCTGGCCGGCAACTGGAGCTGGGACGTCACCTGGTTGAGCCTGGTTTTCGCGCTGGGACCGACCACCGTGCTGTTCGGCAAGCACACTGACAAGCTGGAGGCGGACCGGGCCAAGGGCGTCAACACCCTGCCGGTAATCCTGGGGGAAAAGCTGTCGCGGCAGTGCGTGCTGGCCATGATCGGCGCGCAGTACCTGTTGTGCATTTTACTGGTGCTCGCCGGCAGCTTCAGCTGGGCCCTGCTGCTGGTATTGGTCAGCGCCAGGTCCTGGCCGCGCCTGCAGGCGGTGTTCAGCCAGCCCAAACCCGAACGCCCGCCGGCGGATTACCCCGACGACATCTGGCCCCTGTGGTTCTCCGCCCACGCCTTTCGCCACACCCGCCAGTTCACCACCCTGTTCCTGACAGGCGTCGTGCTGGACACGATTCTCCACTAGACGGTCAATTGCCCATGTCATCGCTTCGTATTCTCCTGGCGGGATTGCTGCTGGGAGCGTCCCTGCTCCATGCCCAGGATAATCCCGGCAGCGCCACCGCCAGCTCCGCCGTCTGCCTGGACTGCCACGATTTCGGCCCGGAATCCCCGGTGCACGCGGTGCTGGCCGGCTCCCACGGCCTCAGCGGCGACGAGGAAGCCATGACCGGGCGCCAAGGCTGCCCGGACTGCCACGGTGCCAGCACCGACCACGTCGACAGCCCCACCGCGGTCGCCCCGGACGTGAGCTTCGGGCCACGCTGGACGTCCACCGCTGCCGCCCAGGATGGAAAGTGCCTGGCCTGTCACGAACAGGACACGGCCAGCGACTGGCGCAACTCCCTGCACATGCTCAACAACCTGACCTGCGTAACCTGCCACGACCTCCTCACCTGGGAGGACCGGGTACTGGTGGCGGATCGGCAGGCGGAAGTCTGTACCACCTGCCACAAGGCCCAGCAACAAGGGATCCACGGTATCGCCGAGCTCGCTCCCGGCAACCCGCCCTGCAGCGGCTGCCACAACCCGCACGATCACGAATCCGCCGAGTCCCGGATGCTCGACAACGGCTCAGCCGGCTGCCTGGCCTGCCACGACCCTTTCAGTGCCGAAGCGGCCGCCAGCGCATCGCTGCAAGCACAGCAATACCACCAGGTGGCCGCCAGGCCCGGGCACAGCTGTATCGATTGCCACCAGGGCATCGCCCATGCCCCGGCCGACGCCCTGACCGCGATGGTGCCCCAGGCGCTGGCCAGCCGGCAGGTGACCCTGTTCTACCCCGGGGGCGCCGACAGCGACTGGCTGCTGCGGGATCACCCGGGTTCCCAGCCCCTGCGGCAGGGTCGGAACTGCCAGCAGTGCCACCGCGGGGAGGAGGCCAGCATGGGCGCTGTACAGGCCGATGGCGACCTGCTGCCCGCCCGGGCAATGCAGGTCTCGTTCGCGGGCAGCGCCCAGGAGTTGATCATCTCCCTGGCCTGGGAGGGCTCCGCGCAGGATCGCATGCTGGCGCTGATGTGGGACGACGGCGGCAGCGAGGCGTTCACGCGCGGGGGCTGTTTCGCGGCCTGCCACTCGGACCTGCCCGGTATGAGCCTGGACAGTGGCGCGGGAACGGACAAATACCTGTGGGGCTCGCGGACGGAGCGCCCCCTGCCCGGGCACACCGCCGCGCCCCGGAGCCCCGCAGAACTGGCGCAACTGATGGCCGCTGGCGAGTTTGTCTCCCTGTGGCAGCTGCAACTGGACAGCGGCAAGCTGCAAACGGCGACCCTGCTGGACGGCCTGGACTGGCTGCCTGCCAACTTGATCCAGATCAACAAGACCTATGTGGACGGGCAATGGACGGTGGAATTGCGGGCCCCCTTGGACAATACTGCGTTGCAGAAGCCGTTTTCTGCGGACCAGAAGTATACCTTCGGCATCGCCCTGGGCGCAGACGCGAACCGGGGCGGCAAGCACTGGGTATCCCTGCCGCTGACACTGAGCTTTGCTGGCGACGAAACCGACTTCAAGGTGGAGCGATAATAACAATGGCCGTATCACGCCAAAACCTTGTCCTTCTATGCTGTGGGGCAATCCTCGCGGCCCTGGCCGCCCTCGCCCAGGCCGACACTGAGGAGGCCATGTGCCTGGATTGTCACGACCCGGGCTCCGAGCCCAACATGCATGTTATCGCCAACACCGTACACGGCTCGCTGGAGGGTGGCGGTGCCGCCGCCTGTGTGGCCTGCCACGGCCCCAGTGTGGAGCATCAGGACGATCCCGAGGAAATCGCGCCGACCGTGAGTTTCGGTCCCAGGGCCCCTTCCGACCCCGACGCGCGCAGTGCCAGCTGCCAGACCTGCCACAGCGGCGACGACCAGATGCTGTGGGCCGGCAGCGGCCACCAGCAGGAAAACCTCAGTTGCGACGCCTGCCACAATTCGCACCAGCAGGAACTGCTGGTCGGGCGCGAGCAGGCGGCTGACAAGGTCTGCCTGGAGTGCCACAGCCAGGTGCGCTCACAAATGCACCTGCCGTCCCGTCACCCCATCGCCGAGGGCAAGACCAGTTGCACAGATTGCCACAACCCCCACGGCGGGCTGGGTCACGCGGACCTGCGCCAGGTCTCGCTCAACGACAACTGTTTCAGCTGCCACCAGGACAAGCGCGGCCCCTTCCTGTGGGAACACCCGCCGGCCGCTGAGGATTGCGCCCTGTGCCACCGGCCGCACGGCTCGGTCAACGAACCCCTGCTCAATGCCCGCGGCCCGGCCCTGTGCCAGCAATGCCACGCGGCGGCCTTCCACCCCAGCCAGCCCTACGGCTCTGAAGGTCTCCCCGGCGGCAGCGCCAACCAGAACCTGCTGGGCAAGAACTGCCTCAACTGCCACAGCCAGATCCATGGATCAAACCATCCGTCGGGAGCGCGCTTGACACGATGAAGAGCCCTAACCGCCTTGCTTACCAGATGAGCGCCGCCAGTGGCCTGGTGTTGGCGGCCTGCGGCGTACTTGCCCAACAAGCCCAGGATGAGACCTACACGCCACTGGCGCTGGAAAACCGGCCGTCGCAAAGCCACTGGCAGGGCAACTCCCCGGGGGCGCTGCAGCTGGGGGGCGCCTACACCAGCGATGACAACTACATGTTCGGCGAGTACAACGGCCTCAGCAACAAGGGCGGGACCGTCATCGGCAACCTGCAGTGGCAGGATTTCAGCGGCACCGGCAATTACTGGCAGGGCTATGTTTCCAACATCGGCCTGGACACCCGCGAGGGCGCGCTGACCTGGGGCAAGCCGGGCAAGCTGTCCCTGAGCGTGGGCTTCGACTCCCAGATACAGGTAAGCAACGACAACGGCAAGACCCCCTTCAACGGCAATGCCCACCAGGTGTTGCCCCAGGACTGGGTAAGCGGCAGCAACACCGGGGACTGGGCCACCCTGGATGAATCCCTGCACGGTTTCTCCCAGGAACTGAAGCGCAACAAGCTCTTCGTGGACCTGGATACCCGCCTGAACCAGCACTGGCAGCTGGAAACCGGCCTTTCCTATGAGGAAAAGACCGGCCACGCGGATGTGGGCGGGGCGATCTACATAGACCAGAGCGGGGGCGACGCGGTATTGCTGCGGGCGCCGGTTGACTATGCCACCACCGAGGCCAGCCTGGGCCTGAGCTACAGCAATCAGCGCCTGAACCTCGCCGGCAGCGTCAACTATTCTGATTTTGACAACAAGGACGATGTACTGACCTGGCAGAATCCCTACAACGACTTCAGTCCCAACGTGCGCTACCCCGACGGGATCGGCGGCCTCGGGCTGGCCCCGGACAATGACCAGTGGGGCGGGCGCCTCACCGGCCAGTACATGTTTTCTGCGAGAACCCGCCTGCAGGTGGATGGCAGCTACGCCGTGGCCTCCCAGAACCAGGACTACCTGGATTACAGCGTCAATCCCCTGCTGAGCGTGACCGTCCCGGTACCGGAGAACAATTTCGGCGGTGAGGTGGACACCAGCACCCTCAACGCGCGGCTGCTGTTCAGCCCCATGAAAAAGCTGGATGCCGAGATCTTTTACAGGTACCGCGACCGCAATTACGACGCCGATCGCGACGGTTACCAGTATATTCGCGGCGATGGCTCCAACCAGCCCGGCACCGATTTCACGGTGTACAACACCAACCACGACTACACCGCGGAGATCGGCGGTTTCGAAGTGAATTACCGGCTGCCCCTGCGCAGCAAGGCTACCTTCCAGTACGAGTACGAAGAGGATACCCGCGAAAACGCCGCCACCGAGCACACCAAGGAAGACCGCTACACCCTGGGCTACCGCATCCAGCCCTGGTCGAACCTCACGGCAAAACTGGAAGTGCTGTACGCGGACCGCAGGGCCGACACCTACCAGTGGGCACAGTCCTACTACGCCCTGCTGGATACCGGCCTGATCAACGCCACCCCCGACAACCAGCGTTACATCAACCACCCGGACCTGATGCAGTACTACCTGGCCAACCGCGAGCAGTGGCAGACCAAGGCCGATTTCACCTGGCTGCCCGCCGACCAGTGGAACCTGAACCTCAACCTGCAGTGGCGCGATGACAACTACGACGCCAGCGAACTGGGGCTGACCAGCGCCGAGTGGTACCGCGCCTACTTCAGCAGCAGCTACGTCCCCACGGAGTCCCTGTCGGCCACCGTGTACATCGGCTATGACTACTACGAAACCGACCAGCAGAGCCGCGCCTTCAACGGCGGCCCGGAAAAGAACGCTTTCGAGATCTACCCGCCCCTGCCCCAGGCCAGCGACCCGAGCCGCGACTGGCAGGTACACGGCAAGGACACCAGCTACACCGCGGGCGCCAATATCCAGTGGCAGGTCGCCAGCGATGTCGCCCTGACGCTCGACTACAACTATGTGGACACCCAGGCCGAGCAGGATATGGGTACCGACCCCGCCGGCGGCCTCACCGCTTCGGACCTGCCAACCGTCAACACTCGGCTGAACCATGTACAGCTGAGCGGGACCTGGCAGGTCGAGGACAACCTGGCCCTGCAACTGGATTACCAGTACTACCGCTACAAGAGCGATGACTGGGCCTGGAGCGGTGTGCAGCCGGATACCATCGGCAAGGTGCTGACCTTTGGTCAGGGCAACCCCAATGAACGGATTAATTATGTGGGCGCCTCAGTGATTTATCACTGGGAATAGAACCCGGGAGAAAACGACCATGCTTACAAACACACGCAACTGGATAATGGCCGGCATGCTCGGCCTGCTCGTCGCCTGTGGTGGCGGGGGTGGCGGCAACAGCGCCCCCGGCGTGGAGCCCGGGCCGCCACCGCCGGGCCAGCCCATACCCCCGGAACCCATCCCGCCGACACCGAGCCAGACGCCTTACGCCGAGGCGACAGTGCTGAACGTCTTTATCACCAGCGTCACCATCCCCGACGACGGCCAGCCAGAGGTGCAGTTCAGCGTGGCCGACGGCAACAACAATGCCATCACCGATCTGCCCCCGGAAGATGTGCGCTTTACTATCGCCAAGCTGGAACCCAGCCCCCAGGGCAGTGCCACCGGCTCCTGGCAGTCCTACATCAATCGGATCGAACAGCCCGGTGTCGGCCCGGGTACCGATCCCAAGCTGCAGGCGACCTCCGAAACAGCCGGAGAGGAAGGCTTCACCAACAACGGCGACGGCACCTACCAGTACCGCATGGCCTACGACATCAAGACCCAGCCCGCCGACATCCAGGCCCAGGCGGACAGCGAGGGTCTGGACCTGAGCTACCAGAGCGGTTACACCAACCGGGTGGCGATGCAGTTCGATGGTAACCCCAACACTACCGCCAATCCGCACTACGACTGGGTGCCCGCCAGCGGCGCCACCAGCGGCATCGCCACCATGGATATCTCGGCCACCGCCAACTGCAACCGCTGCCACGACCCGCTGGCCATCCACGGCGGCAACCGCCGGGAAATACAGTACTGCGTCACCTGCCACAACCCCGGGTCCGCCGATGCCAACAGCGGCAACACCGTGGACATGAAAGTGATGGTGCACAAGATCCACATGGGCGCCAACCTGCCCAGTGTGCAGGAGGGCCAGCCCTACATCATCTGGGGTTTCCGCGACAGCGAACACGATTACTCCCACGTGCTCTACCCCCAGGACGTGCGCAACTGCGTGAACTGCCACGCCGGCAGTGCCACCGGCGCAGACCCGGTGTACCCGGAGGGCTCCGGGTATGAACTGACCCTGACGTCCCAGGGTGACAACTGGGCCAACTACGCCAGCCAGGCCGCCTGCGGCAGCTGCCATGACGCCCTGGATTTCAGCAGGCACGCGGGTGGCCAGGCGGACGACTCCAACTGTAACAGCTGCCACGCCACCGGTGGAATCGCCGGCAGTATCGAAGAGAGCCACACCATTCTCACCGACGAGGCCCGCAAGGCCTTCGCGGCCCAGATCGTCTCGGTCAGCAACACCGCCCCCGGTGAGTTCCCGCAAGTGCAGTACAAGGTGTTCGACCCCACCAACGACGATATGCCCTACGACCTGGCCACCGACCCGGTGTGGACCCAGGTTGCCACCGGTGCCAGCCGCCTGGCGATAGACCTGGCCTGGCCCACCACCGACTACACCAACACCGGCAATGAGCAGGACGACGCCAGCGCGGTCAGCCTGGACGCCCTGGCCGGTACCCCGGTAGGCGATGGCAGCTACACTGTGACATCGAATGTGCCGGTGCCGCCGGTGGCCGCGGACGGCAGTGGTATGGCCGGCATCGAGGGTCACCCCGCGGTCAATATCGGCAGCGAGGCGGAGCCGGACGAGCAGCGTATATCGTTCACCAATGCGCACCAGTTCTTCAGCGTCAATGAACCCGACGGCCAGCCCGTACCCCGGCGCACCTCGGCGGAACTCACCAGCTGCCTGGACTGTCACCAGACCCTGAGCATACATGGCAACAACCGCACCGATGACCTGCAGGTCTGCGTGGCCTGCCACAACCCGCGCAACACCGATCGCGAGGTGCGGGCGATTGCCGTCAGCCCGCCGACCGACGGTAAGGACGAGGAATCCCTGGACTTCAAGACCATGGTGCACGGCATCCACGCGGCGTCGGTGCGGGAGAACGCCCTGCAGGTCGTCGGCTTCCGCGGCTTTACCACCTACGCGTATACCGAGCCGTTCCCCGGGGATATCTCCAACTGCCTCAGTTGCCACACGGATGACGGCTTCACCCTGCCGCTGCCCGACGGGGTGCTGGGCACTACCATCGACACCGGTGATGACCACGCCAGCCCCCTCGATGACACGGTGGTAACGCCCATTACCGCGGTGTGCTCCAGCTGTCACGACGGCCAGACCGCCGCCGCCCACATGACCGACAATGGCGGCAGTTTCGACACCAGCCAGGCGGCGATCGACAGCGGCGAGGTAGTGGAGACCTGCAATGTGTGTCACGCCAGCGGGCGGATTTCCGATGTGGCGGTGCAACACAACGTGCACGCGAAACCTATCCAGTAGCGCGTTCGGAATGGAGAAAAACCCCGCTTTGCGGGGTTTTTTTATGCCCCCCATACCCGTATATTGGCCCCCATGAAATTCATCGGCAGCCCCAACTTCGACCACAGCCAGCCCCCGCGGGTAGGCGTGCTCATCACCAACCTGGGCACCCCCGAGGCCCCCGAGAAAGGCGCGCTGCGCAGGTACCTGGGACAGTTCCTGTGGGACCCCAGGGTGGTGGAGATTCCCCGGCTGCTGTGGTGGCTGATCCTGCACGGGATCATCCTGCGCCTGCGACCGTCCCGCTCGGCGGCCGCCTATCGCCAGATCTGGACGGACCGGGGCTCCCCGCTGATGGTCAACACCCAGGACCAGGCCCAGGCGCTGCGCCAGCATCTGCAGGGGCGGCACGGCGACCGGGTGCTGGTGGAGTTCGCCATGCGCTATGGCCAACCGGATATCGCCAGCACCGTGCAGGGCATGCTGGATCGGGGGGTGGACAAGCTGGTGGTACTGCCCTTGTACCCCCAGTACAGCGGCCCCACCACCGGCTCCACCTTCGACGCCCTGGCCGCGAACCTGGGCCGCCGCCGCTGGGTGCCGCAACTGCGTTTTGTCGCCCAGTACCATGACCACCCCGCTTATATTGAGGCCCTGGCCCGGAGCATCCTGGCGTACCGCAAGGTCCACGGCAGTGCGGACAAGCTGGTGTTTTCCTACCACGGCGAACCGCGGCGCTGCCTGGACCTGGGGGATCCCTACTTCTGCCAGTGCCACAAGACCACCAGGCTGGTGGTCGAACACCTGGGCCTGGCGGAGGACGCCTACCTAACCACTTTCCAGTCACGCTTCGGCAAGGCCGAGTGGCTGCAGCCCTATACGGACGCGACCCTCAAGTCACTGCCCGGCAACGGCGTCAAGTCGGTACAGGTGATCTGTCCCGGCTTTTCCGCCGATTGCCTGGAAACCCTGGAGGAGATCGGCGTGGAAAACCGCGACTATTTCCTGCAGGCCGGCGGGGAACGCTATGAATACCTTCCCTGCCTGAACAGTGATGCCGAACATATAACCGCCCTCGCTGCGGTGCTCGAGGACAATTTGCACGGCTGGCTGGAGGATCGCAGGAATCCCGACGCCACCCAGGCCAGGGCAAAAGCCCTGGGCGCCGCGCGCTGACGGCGTGGCGGCGGGTGGCCATCAGGCCACGGCGCGGGCACTGTCGTCCCCCAGTGCCTCGGAGGCCCGTTGCAGCTGAGCCACCAGGCCCGGCGGCAGCTCGAGGCGGTGCGCCAGGGTGTCCAGGTACAGGGCTGCCTGCGCACAGTCCGCATCCACCGCCAGCAATGATGACAGGTACACTTCCGCGGCCACCTCGGGACAGCTGACCCGCGCGCACAGCTCCGCTTGCGAGCACGGTTTTTGCAGCGCGTCCATGACCAGGATCTTCTCCCGGGGCGCCAGGTCCAGTTGTTCCAGGCGCGCGACGATGCGCCCCCGCTCCGCAGAATCGAGGTGACCATCGGCCGCGGCCGCCGCAATCATCGCCTGGACCAGCAGCACGCCCCGGGATTCACCCGCCGGCTCGTCCTCCCGGATCGCAAAGCCCGGCTCAGTGAGCCCGGACCAGTTGGCCCGGGCGGCGCCGCCAGCCTCGCTTGCCGGGGACGACTCGCTCGCCGGTTCCACCGTCTGGCCGGACTTGTAGCCCTGGTAGGCTTTCCAGGCTACGCCGCCCAGGGCGGCCAGGCCGCCGACCTGTAACAGGGTACCGGCATGCTTGCGCGCCTTCTTGTTGCTCATCAGGGCGCCGGCCGCGGCGCCTCCGGCTACACCCCCGAGTACGCCACTACTGGTCAAACCCGCCAAAAGTTTGTTGAAATCCATCACTGTTTCCTCCACTCGAGACTCGAGCCAGTATCAGTCGGCCACTGAGCGGCAGGCAAACCGCTTTTTCCTGCGCGACACTTCGGTAATGCCGAACTGCCGCCATTGCAGGGAGGCTACTGAAACAACTGGCTGCGAGCCCGGTCGATCAGGTCCAGCACCGCGGGATGCTTGAGCCGACGCTCGGGCGAAATGGCGATATAGCTCTCGCGCACCTCATCCGCCTGGCCGATCAGGCTGGCGTGATACATCCGTTCCACCTCGGCCGCGATCGCCAGGGGCGCCGGGAAGACACCGGCACCGGCCTCCCCGAACACTTTCATCAGGGCACTGTCATCGCACTCCGCTACCAATTGCGGGCGCACATCGACCCGGTCAAACCAGTCGTCCAGCTCGCGCCGCAGGGCGGTGGTGTGGGTGGGCAGCAACATGGGCGCGCCGTCCAGGCAGCGGGGGAAGTCGCGCCGGTAGCGCCCGGCCAGGCGCTTGCCGGTAAAAAAGGCGATCACGCTGTCCCCCAGCTGATGGTTGTAGGCTTTGACGCCCAGGCCCACCGGCACCGGGCGGTCGGAGATAACCAGGTCCAGCCGGTGCAGGGCCAACTCTGCCAGCAGCGTTTCCAGGTCGGCCTCACGGGCGACAATCCTGACTTTTTCGGGACCCGACAAGGCCGGTTCCAGCACCCGGTAGGAGATCAGTTTGGCGATGGAATTGACGATGCCGACCGTCAGCACCGGGCTGGCCTGGGGCTGGCCGCTGCGCACCCGCTGGCTCAGTTCGGCGCCCACGGTAAAAATCTCGTCGGCATACTGCTTGACCATGCGGCCGGTGTCCGTCAGCACCAGTCCCCTGCCGGCGCGCTGGAACAGGGGCGAGCCCACCACGCCCTCCAGCAACTTGAGCTGCCCGCTGATGGTCTGCGGGGTGAGGTGCAGCGTTTCCGCGGCCCGGGCGATACTGCCCTCGCAAGCCACGGTCCAGAAATAGTGCAGGTGATTGTAATTGAGATGGCGCATCGCTTGTCCCTCCGGCGGGGTCCGGGAAGCCGTAACGATTATTCGGGATATACGAAGTTTTTTCAAAGAAAGATCGAATAGACCTTAGCCGACCAGGCTCTATCCTGTACTCGGGAATCCTACCCGTGGAGTGACACAACCATGAAAACCCAAGCATCAACCGCGCCGCTTGCCAGCACCGCCGCCATAGCCCGGGGGCACAGCCAGGAAGTCGGCGGCGACGCGCTCAGCGTGTTGCGCAACACCTACCGGCTGCTGGCCATGACCCTGTTCTTCAGCGCTGGCGTGGCCGCGCTGACGGCCGCACTCAAGCTGCCCCACCCCGGCCTGCTGTTGACCCTGGGCGGTTACTTCGGGCTGCTGTTCCTGACCTCGCACCTGCGCAACAGCGCCTGGGGGCTGGTGTCCGTGTTCGCCCTCACCGGGTTCATGGGTTACACCCTGGGGCCCCTGCTGGCGGCCTATCTCAGCCTGGCCAACGGACCGGCGATGATCGTCACCGCCATGGGCGCCACCGGCGCGATCTTTGCCGGCCTGTCCTGGTATGCGCGCCAGGACAACGCCATCGACATGATGCGTTTCGGCACCTTCCTGACAGTCGGCATCATCACCGCATTCTGCCTGGCCCTGGCGGCGTATTTCTTCGCCATGCCGGCCCTGTCCGCCGCTGTCTCCGGCCTGTTCATCCTGTTGATGTCAGGCCTGCTGCTCTACCAGACCCAGGCCATCATCAACGGCGGCGAGCGCAATTACATCATGGCAACCGTCACCCTGTTTGTCGCCCTGTTCAACCTCTTCACCAGTCTCCTGCACCTGCTGGGGATATTCGGTGGGGACGAGGCCTGAACAGGCCCGCCTGACGCCCCTGCGCCGGTCGGGCCGACCGGCGCGTGAACCGCCCGCGAGCCCCCGCCGTATACTACACTCATCACAGAGTCACAGACGCGGGAGATACCCATGCAATACCAGGCGCCCCTTGGCGATATCAAGTTTGTCCTGTTCGACGTGCTGGGCGGCAATCGGCTGCACGAACTGGAGAAGTACTCGGAAGCGACCCCCGACCTCATCTCCGCCATTCTGGAGGAGGCCGGCAAGCTGACCGCGGAGGTGCTGCAACCCTGCAACAAGGCGGGTGACCAGCAGGGCTGCCAGTACGACCCCGAAACCCATTCTGTCACCACGCCGGATGGGTTCAAGGAAGCTTACAGACAATTCACCGAGGCCGGCTGGGCCTCCCTGGACGCACCGGTGGAATTCGGCGGTCAGGGCCTGCCCCACACCCTGAAACTAATCGTCGATGAGATGGTTTGCTCGGCAAACCTGTCATTCGGCATGTACCCGGGCCTGACCCACGGCGCCATCAGTGCAGTGTACGCCCACGGCTCCCGGGAGCTGCAACAGACCTACCTGCCCAAGCTGGTCAGCGGGGAATGGACTGGCACGATGTGCCTGACGGAGCCCCAGTGCGGTACCGACCTGGGCATGATACGCACCCGCGCCACCCCCGGGGATGACGGCAGCTACGAACTGGAAGGTACCAAGATCTGGATCACCGGGGGCGAGCACGACCTGGTCGACAACATCGTCCACCTGGTACTGGCAAAACTGCCGGGCGCACCCGACAGCACCAAGGGCATCTCCCTGTTCATCGTACCCAAGGTGTTGCCTGACAGCGGCGAGCGCAACCCGGTTTACTGCGGCGGCCTGGAGCACAAGATGGGCATCAAGGGCTCGGCGACGGCGGTGCTGAACTTCGAGAAGGCCCGCGGCTGGCTGGTGGGCGAGCCCAACGACGGCATGCGGGCGATGTTCACCATGATGAATGAGGCCCGCCTGATGGTGGGGATGCAGGGCCTGGGCGTGGCGGAGATGGCCTACCAGGAAAGCCTGGCCTTCGCCCTGGAACGCCTGCAGGGACGCTCCCTGAGCGGCCCGAAAAATGCCGACGGCCCGGCGGACCCGATCATCGTCCACCCGGATGTGCGGCGCATGCTGATGCGGCAGAAGGTCCTCAATGAGGGCATGCGCGCCCTGGCCCTGTACATAGGCACCCGCCTGGACCTGTCCGTCGCCCACCCGGACGACGAGGTGCGCGAGGCTGCCGATGACATGGTGCAGTTACTCACCCCGGTGGTAAAAGCGTTCCTGACCGACGAGGGCTTCAACAACGCCAACCTCGGCCTGCAGGTACTGGGCGGGTCCGGGTTCACCACCGACTGGCCCCTGGAACAACTGGTGCGCGACGGCAGGATTCCGCGCATCTACGAGGGCACCAACGGCATCCAGGCCATGGACCTGGTGGGCCGCAAGCTGGCGCTCAAGGGCGGCAGGCTTATCGGCCGCCTGTTTGAGGAATTCCGGGCCTACCTGGACGGCAACCCCGATGCGCCGCACCACGCCGAGCTGGCGGGGGCAGTCCAGGCCCTGGAGGAGGCCACTACCTGGATAGCCACCCAGGGTATGCAGGACCCGGAGGAAGCAGGGGCCGCGGCGACCCCCTACCTGCGCCTGACCGCGCTGACGGTTATCGCCTGGCTGTGGTCACGCATGGCGGCGGAAGCCGCGCGCCAGCTGGACGCCGGGGAGGGCAACAGGCCCCTGCTGCAGGCCAAGCTGGTGGGCGCCCGCTACTACTGTGACAAAATCCTGCCGGACATCAGCTCCCTGCTGGCGGATATCCGCAGCGGCAAGGCCAGCATGATGGCGCTGGAAGACACGCAGTGGCTGGCCTGAGCCGGCCCCTGCTCAGACCGGGGCCGGCTCGTTGCGGGGGGCGATGGGCACCGTGAGCGCGTTGTCGTACTCACGCGGCGGGTGGCCGATCATCTCGTCGTAGGCAGACACCTGCCTCAACGCCATGTCCTGCAGCGCCACCCCGGACAGGGCCTCGCGCACGGCGTTGATGGACCTGCGCCGAAACGCCCGGCCGCTGTCCTCCACCAACAACCGCTCCCTCCCGTCCACGACTACCGTCACCTGGTACAAGGAGCGCTCCAGGGAGTGCACTGTTGCCTTGAAGGGCCCCTCCATGGACCCCAGTTCCCTCAGGGAAATCGTCATGACGGCCTCCTGGCGCTGCGCTGTCCCGTTGCCATGTTGCATCCTCCACTTGCCTATCGTGTTGCTACGCAACAGCAGCGCGGACGGTTCAAACGGCCCCGGAGGGTGGCGGCGGCGGGGAACCGGGCGGACGATCACTCACACCGCGGAATCCCTCAGCCGCGCAGCAGCTGGGCTGCGGGCACATAGTCCAGCTCCAGGGCCCGGGCAACCGCCTCGCAGGTCACCTTGCCGCAATGGATGTTGAGCCCATTGCCCAGGTGGGCGTCATCGAGCAGGGCCTGTCGGTAGCCCTTGTTGGCCAGGCTGAGGGTAAAGGGCAGGGTGGCATTATTGAGGGCAAAGGTAGAGGTGCGGGCCACGGCGCCGGGCATATTGGCGACGCAGTAGTGCACCACACCCTCCTCCACGTAGGTGGGGTCGGCATGGGTGGTCGGGCGGCTGGTCTCAAAACACCCTCCCTGGTCGATGGCCACGTCGACCAGCACCGAGCCGGGTTTCATGGTGCGCAGCATGGCGCGATCCACCAGCTTGGGGGCCGCCGCGCCCGGGACCAGCACGGCACCGATCAGCAGGTCCGCACTGGCGACATAACGCGCCAGGGCCTCCCGGGTTGAGTAGACAGTATTGAGCATGCAGCCGAACTGGAAATCGAGTTCCTTCAGGCGCTGCAGGGAGCGGTCCAGCACCGTCACATGCGCCTCCATCCCCATCGCCATCCGCACGGCGTTGGTTCCCACCACCCCGCCGCCGATCACCACCACCCGGGCCGCCTCCACACCCGGCACGCCGCCGAGCAGGATGCCAGAGCCACCCTGTTCTTTCTCCAGGCAGTGGGCGCCGGCCTGTATGGACATGCGCCCCGCCACTTCGCTCATCGGCGACAGCAGGGGCAGGCTGTTATTGGGACCAGTGACCGTCTCGTAGGCGATGGCGATACACCCGGAATCCAGCAGCGCCCGGGTCTGCCCCGGGTCGGGTGCCAGGTGCAGGTAGGTAAACAGCACCTGGCCCTCCCGCAGCATGGCGCACTCCCCGGGCTGGGGCTCCTTGACCTTGACCACCATCTCGGCCCGCGCGAACACCTCGGCGGCGCTGGCGACGATCTCGGCCCCGGCCTCCCGGTACAGCTCGTCGCCCAGGCCTATGCCCTCCCCCGCGCCGCTCTCCACGATGACCTGGTGCCCGTGGTGGGCCAGCTCATGGACACTGCTCGTGGTCAGGCCGACCCGGTATTCATGGGTTTTTATTTCTTTTGGTACACCGATCAACATGGGGTTTCCTCCCTGGAAGCCTGGACAAGGCCGGTTCGAAAACCCGGATTGTAGCGGCTTGCAGGCGAGGCGGGGATAACCGTATAGGGGGAGTCGCTACAACCAGCGGCGCACGCGGGCGCAATAGGCCGGGTACTCCTCGGGAAACAGGCCCCGCAGCATGCGCTCCTCGTGGTGGATGAAGCGCACCTGCACGATGGCTACGAATGCCGGGGGAATCGCCAGGGCGGACAACGCCCCCACAGTCAGCGCACAGCCCAGCAGCACCAGCGCCATACCCAGGTACATGGGGTTGCGACTCAGGCGATACACCCCGCCGGTCACCAGGCTGCTGACCGGGCGAAAGGGTATGACTTCGGTGCCGGCGCGCACGAACAGGCCATTGGCGGCAACCAGCAGCAACAGGCCCATCACGATGACCACACCGCCCACCACTTGCCAGGCGAGACTGGTGAAGCGCAGCAGCGGCCAGGTCTCGTTCAGGGCGAATACGGCGATCAGGCCCAGCAGCAACCAGACCGGTGGATAGATAACGCGCTTAGTCATGTGAGCCCTCCAGCTGCGCAGGGGTGGGAAGATGGTATTCGGACGGTTCCAGCGCCCCTATGCCAAAGGCCAGGCCGAGACCGAGCAGGAAAGCCAGGGTGAGCTTGGTGCGATCGTGGCTGTGGAAATGCACTTCCGGCAACAGGTCGCTGAGGGCGATGCAAATGAAGGCGCCGGCGGAGAAAGCCAGGGCCGCGGCCACCATGTAATCGCGCGAATCCCCGAGTAGATCCACGCCGTAAAAAAACAGCAGCGCGCCCAGCGGACACAGCAACGCGAACAGCACATTACTGGTGGCCCGGGCCGCGCGACTCCAGCCACCGGCCGCCATCAGGGTCGTGATGGACATGGCATCCAGCGGTTTGTGCAGGAAGATAGCCAGGAAAACCCCCAGCCCCACCAGCCCGGTGGCGCCATCGGCAATCTCGCCCTGCATCACGGCGCCCAGGGCGACGCCGTCGATCAGCGTGTGCACGCCCAGGCCCAGCGCCAGCCCGGCCCAGCTCATGCGGTGGGCGGGAGCGGCAACCCCGTGGGCATGGCCATGCCCGTGATCGTGCCCGTGATCGTGTTCGTGCTGCCGCTCCTCCTCGGGGCTGAAATCGTGCTGGTGAAAATGGAACATACGCAGCAGCAACAGCATGGTAACCAGGCCCAGCATCAACCACTGCACCGACACGTCGGTGGCGGCCGGCCCGCCCAGCATGGCGATGCTGTGGGGCAGCAGGTGGTAGAACGCCACCCCCAGCATCAGGCCGGAGACCAGGCTCATGGCCACCTGGGTGCGGGTATGGGTCATCCTGACCCAGTTCGGCAACAGCCCCCCCACCAGCGAAAAACCGGCAATGGCCAGGCAGTACAGTAACAGCAGCAGTGTTGGTGCCAGATTCATGGACCCAGGTCATCTATACAGAGGGGCGGGGATTATCCCACAGACACCCGGGCTTGTAATTGGCGGCGTGAACCGGCGCCGCGGGAGCGCGCGGAAAAAGGCATTGACAGCCAAACTAATGACTAATAGTTTGTCGCCATCAACCCCCGGGAGCACGCCATGTCCATCTACGAACCCATCGCCTCCGACGATTCCCGCAGGCACCTGCAACTGCGCAGCCCGGTCAGCCTGGAACCGACCGGCGAACTGGTATGCGCCAACAGCGAGGACGTTGCCGCCGCCATTGCCCACGCCAGGGCTGTCCAGCCCGCCTGGGCAGCCACCGGCATGCAAGAGCGCGCGGCCATCGTGCAGCGTGCCCTGCATCTCGTGCTGGAGATGCAGGACGAGATCATCGACACCGTGGTGGCCGAAACCGGCAAGGCCAGGACCGACGCCATGAGCATGGAAATTTTTTCGGTGGCGGACTCACTGTGCTACTACGCCAAGAATGCCGAGAAATTCCTCAGGCCACGCAAGCGTCGTATCCACGGCCTGCTGGGCCTGATGAAACAGCTGCGCATCGTCTACAAGCCGCTGGGCGTGGTGGGCCTGATCACGCCCTGGAACGCCCCGTTCGTGCTGGTGATGAACCAGGCGGTGCAGGCCCTCCTGGCCGGCAATGCCGTGGTGGCAAAAGGTTCAGAGGTGACGCCTTTCTCCGCGCGGCTGGCGGCAACCATCTTTACCAGGGCCGGGTTACCCGCGGGCGTGCTGCAGGTGCTGCTGGGCGACGGCGAGACCGGCGCCGCCATCGTCAACGGCGGGGTCGACAAGGTCTCCTTCACCGGCAGCGTGGCCACCGGGCGCAAGGTCGCCGAGGCCTGCGCCAGCCAGCTCATACCCTGCACCCTGGAACTGGGCGGCAACGACGCCATGATCGTGTGCGCGGATGCGGACCTGGACCGGGCGGCGGACGGCGCCTGGCTGGGCTCCTGCATGAATACCGGCCACTACTGCTGCGGCACCGAGCGGATCTACGTGGTGGAGCAGGTATACGACGAGTTTCTGCAGCGGGTCCTCGAAAAGGGCAAAGACCTGCGCCAGGGACAACAGTACGGCTGGGAGGAGGATATCGGCGCGGTGTTCTGGGACCGGCAGCTGGCGATTATCGAGGCCCACGTGGAGGACGCCCGCGCCAAGGGCGCCAACATACTGATGGGCGGGCGCCGCAATCCCGACCTGCCTGGCCTCTATTACGAACCCACGGTCATCACCGAGGTGGACAACAGCATGGACATCATGCGCCTGGAAACCTTCGGCCCCATCCTGTGCATCCAGAAGGTCGCCGGCGAAGACGAGGCCATCGCCCTGGCCAACGACTCGGAGTTCGGGCTGAACGGCAACGTCTGGACCCGGGACAAGGACAAGGGCTACCGGCTGGCCGCGGCCATCGATACCGGCGCCTGCAGCGTCAACGACATGGCCTTGAGCTATGGCATCCCCGCCGCGCCCTTCGGCGGGCGCAAGAGCTCGGGGCTGGGGCAGGTCAATGGCAAGAAAGGCCTGCGGGGCTACTGCCACGAAATGCCCATCGTCATAGACCGCTTCGGCGGCAAGATGCAGAACGCCTACCCCTACAGCGCCAAGAGCGCCGAGGGCATGAAGAAACTCATGGATTTCCTGTGGGTGAAAACGCCCCTGGGGCGCTGGCTGAGCTAGCGTATAAAACCACCAGGCAGGGTCGAATTCATTCGACCAGAGGTACGCAAATCACACCCCCGGGGCGCAATGCGTTCCGCCCTAGACCAGCACCAGGTTGTCGCGGTGGATGAGTTCCTCGTCCCGCAGGTAACCCAGCACCCCCTCGATCTCCCCTGAGGCCAGGCCCATGATGCGCCGGGTCTCGGCGGCGTTGTAGTTGACCAGCCCCCGGGCGACCTCGCGGCCCTCCCGGTTGCGGCAGGACACCATGTCACCCAGCTTGAACTCGCCCACCACGCCGCGTACGCCCACCGCCAGCAGGCTGCGACCCGACTCGCGCAGCACCCGCACGGCGCCGTCATCCAGTTCCAGGCTGCCCTGGGTCTGCACCATCCCCGCCAGCCACTGCTTGCGGGCATTCTGTGGCTGCTTGCCGGTACACAGCCAGGTGCCGACATCGGCGCCGGCGGTCACCGCGGCGACGATATTGGCCACCCGGCCGCAGGCGATGATGGTTTCCGTGCCCGAACGGGCCGCCAGGCGCGCCGCGCGCAGCTTGGTGACCATGCCGCCCCGGCCGAGGACGCCGCCCTCGCCCGCCATGTCGTCCAGGGCGGGGTCGTGCACATCGCAACGGTGCACCAGCTCCGCGTCGGGGTTGCGGCGGGGATCCTCGCGGTACAGGCCCTGCTGGTCGGTGAGCAGCAGCAGCGCGTCGGCGTCGATCAGGTTGGCCACCAGCGCAGCCAGGGTATCGTTGTCACCGAAGCGGATCTCATCGGTGACCACGGTGTCGTTTTCATTGACCACCGGCACCACGCCCAGTTCCAGCAGGGTGTTGAGGGTGCCGCGCGCATTGAGGTAGCGGTCCCTGGCGGTCACGTCGTCGTGCACCAGCAGGATCTGGGCGGTAGCTATGCCGTATTGCTTGAAGGCGTTCTCGTAGCCCTGCACCAGCACCGACTGTCCCACGGCCGCAGCAGCCTGCAGCTGGTGCAGCAGGTGGGGACGGGCCGACCAGCCCAGCCGCACGATCCCGGCGGCCACCGCGCCGCTGGAGACCAGCACCACCTCGCAGCCGCGCTGGCGCAAGGCGACCAGTTGTTCCACCAGGGTGGCGATCATGGCGGCGTCCAGGCCGCGACCGTCATCGGTCAGCAGCGCGCTGCCCACCTTGACCACCCAGCGCCTGGCCTCGGCTATCTCGGCACGCTCAGCCACGGGCGTGCCTACGGCGCATATTCAACCTCGACATCATCGTCATCATCATCAAAGTCATCGTCGTCAAAGCCGGCGTCGCCCTCCTCGCCCCGCGCCTGCCGTCGCCGGCTGGCACGGTAGGCCTCCACCCGCTCCCTGGCCTCGGCCTGCATGGCGAATTGTTCCTGCAGCTCCGCCTCGGCCAGTTCCGGGTCCAGTTCTTCCCGTGCCCGGCGCTCCTCCAGGTAGGTCATCAGGTCACCGCAGAGCCGGTCCGTGCCCTGGCCGCTGATCGCCGCAATCTCATAGACCGGCCCCTCCCAGTCCAGGGCGTCCACCACCGCCTGGCGGCGTTCGGCAAAGGTCGGGGCATCGACCAGGTCGGCCTTGTTGAGCACCAGCCAGCGCTCGCGCCGCGCCAGGGTGGGACTGAAGCGCTCCAGTTCCGCCACGATCGCCAGGGCCGCATCCGCGGGCTCGACGCCGTCAAAGGGCGCCATGTCCACCAGGTGCAACAGGATACGATTGCGGGTGAGGTGCTTGAGGAACCGGATGCCGAGGCCCGCGCCCTCCGAGGCGCCCTCGATCAGCCCGGGGATATCCGCCACCACGAAACTGCGGTGCGCCTCCACCTTGACCACCCCCAGGTTGGGCACCAGGGTGGTGAAGGGGTAGTCGGCCACCTTGGGGGTGGCGGAGGACACCGCGCGGATAAAGGTGGACTTGCCGGCGTTGGGCAGGCCCAGCAGGCCGACGTCGGCCAGCACCTTCAGCTCCAGCTTCAGGTGGCGCTGCTCGCCCTCGCTACCCTTGCTGGTCTGCCGCGGGGCGCGGTTGGTGCTGGACTTGAAACGGGTATTGCCCAGGCCGTGGAAGCCCCCCTGGGCCACCACCAGGCGCTGCCCGGGCACAGACAGGTCGCCCAGCATTTCGCCGGTGTCCTCGTCCAGGACGGTGGTGCCCACGGGCACTTTCAGCACCAGGTCCTCGCCGGCCTTGCCGGTCTTGTTCTGGCCGCGCCCGGACTCGCCGTTCTGGGCCCGGAAGCTGCGCTGGAAGCGGAAGTCCACCATGGTGTTGAGATTGCCGTCGGCCTCCAGGATGACGCTGCCCCCGTCGCCCCCGTCACCGCCGTCGGGCCCGCCCTTGGGCACATATTTTTCCCGCCGGAAACTGAGGCAGCCACTGCCGCCATTGCCGGCGAAAACCTTGATACTTGCCTCGTCTACGAATTTCATGTCTGTTCCGTTGTGTTGCCTGCCGCGACAAAAAAAAGCCCCGTCACTGACGAGGCTTCGATACGGTCGGCGGGGCCCTGTCTCAGGCGCTCACCACCTGGACGAATTTGCGGCTGTTGGGGCCCTTGACCACGAACTCCACCTTGCCATCGGCGGTGGCGAACAGGGTGTGATCCTTGCCGACACCCACGTTGCTACCGGCGTGGAAACGCGTGCCACGCTGGCGCACGATGATGCTGCCCGCCTGTACAGTCTCGCCGCCGAAGCGCTTCACGCCCAGGCGTTTGCTTTCGGAATCGCGCCCGTTACGGGTACTACCACCAGCTTTCTTGTGTGCCATTGCTCAATCCCTCCGGTTACGCCGTGATGCCGGTAATCTTTACTTCGGTGAACCACTGGCGATGGCCAGTTTCACGCCGGTAGTGCTTACGACGGTTGAATTTGACGATCTTGACCTTCTTGTGACGACCGTGGGCAACCACCTCGGCGGTTACCTTGCTGCCGGCGACCACGGGGGTGCCGATCCTGGGGCTGTCACCGCCACCGATCATCAATACCCTGTCGAACTCGACGGTATCGCCGGTTGCGGCTTCGATTTTTTCCAGCTTGAGGGTCTCGCCCTCGACGACACGGTGCTGCTTGCCACCGCTTTCAATCACTGCGTACATGTTGGACTCCGTTCAGTTAGCCCGCTCGCAATCTGGAAAAAACCCTTGCAAATCAAGGGGGCAGAGCGTGGCACTAACAGTTGATATATACCGGCCGGCAGCGCGCGGGGGCGCATGGGAGGCCAGAGGGCGGCGATTCTACTGAAATCGGCCCCGAACGGCAAGGCCTACTTGTTACATCTGGCAGCTTGCTTGACACACCGGGGGGTGCGTCCTAGCATGCGCGGGCACTTGGCCAAGCCCCTTCATTATATGCAAGACATACGCGCGACCGTCGCCTCGGAATTCGAGCAGGTCAACCAACTGATCATCGACCAGCTGCGCTCGGATGTACCGATGGTGGAGAATGTCGGCCACTATATCGTCGATGCCGGGGGCAAACGGCTGCGGCCGCTGCTGGCACTGCTCACCGCGGCGGCCCTGGGCGAGTGCTCCACCGACCATATCAAGTTCGCCGCGGTGGTGGAGTTCATCCACACCGCCACCCTGCTGCACGACGACGTGGTGGACATTTCCAGCCTGCGCCGCGGCCGCCCTACCGCGAATGCCGAGTTCGGCAACGCGCCGTCGGTGCTGGTGGGCGACTTCCTCTATACCCGCGCCTTCCAGCTCATGGTGCAACTGGCGGACATGGCCATCCTGGAAAACATGGCCGATACCACCAACACCATCGCCGAAGGCGAGGTGCTGCAACTGGTGCGGGCGGGGCAGACAGAAACCACCGAAGCCCAGTACCTGGACGTCATTACCCGCAAGACCGCCATCCTGTTTGCCGCCGGCTGCCGCGGTGCGGCGGTGCTCAGCGGCGCGGAGCCGGCCCTGTGCGACGCCATGCACCGCTTCGGGCTCAACCTGGGTATCGCCTTCCAGATCGTGGACGACGTGCTCGATTACGAGGGCGACCCCGCCACCATGGGCAAGAACGTGGGCGACGATTTGACCGAGGGCAAGCTGACCCTGCCGCTGATCCACGCCATGCAGGTGGGTTCGCCGGCGGAACAGGCACTGATCCGGGACGCCATAGCCGCCAGGAACACCGCCGGCATCAAGGATATCCTGGCCGCCGTCCAGCGCTGCGGCGCCATCGGGTACAGCCGGGAGCAGGCGCGCCAATACCACGACCTGGCCCTGGCGGAACTGGAACACCTGGGCGACTCCCCGGCGCGCACCGCCCTGCGGCGCGTCACCCACCTGTCCATCAATCGCGATCACTGATATCCCGCCGCCATCGCGACCGCGCGTTGCGCGGGCCCGCGCGCATTCCTATACTCGTTGCATCCTTTCGCTATCCCTCAAGGTAATCGCATGGCAGCGCGCCCACTTCTGACGGACCTGGCCGACTACCGGCCACTGCAGGCTCTCGCCACCCAACTGCAGGCCGCCTCCATTGAAGAACTGTTCGCGGCGGACCCGGCGCGCGCCGGGGACTTCACGCTCGCGGCCGCCGGCCTCAGGCTGGATTTCAGCAAACACCTGCTGAGCAGGCCGGCCCTGGCGGGGCTCCTGCGCCTGGCCGAACAGGCGCGGCTGCCGGCGGCTATCAGCGCCCTGTTCGACGGCGACAAGGTCAACAACACCGAGGACCGGCCCGCGCTGCACACCCTGCTGCGTGCAGCCAGCAGCCACGGACTGGATGCCCAGTTCGACGAGGTGCGCAAGGCCCGCGAGCAGATGCGCCAGTGGGCGCAGCGGCTCAACAACGGGGAGCAGAGCGGTTTTTCCGGCGCGGTCATCACCGATGTGGTCAATATCGGCATTGGCGGTTCCGACCTGGGCCCCCGCCTGGTGAGCGAGGCCCTGCGCCCCTTCCACGGCGACATCAACTGCCACTACGTGGCCAATGTGGACCCCGCCGACCTGCAGGATACCCTGCTGGAACTGGATCCCGGCTCCACCCTGTTTATCGTCTGCTCGAAATCCTTCCGCACCGAGGAGACCCTTACCAACAGTCTCGCGGCCCGCAACTGGATGCTCAACGCCGGCGCCAGTCCCGCCGACCTGGACAGGCATTTCCTGGCCGTCACCAGCAACCTGCAGGCCGCCGCCGACTTCGGCATTCCGGCAGCCAACTGCCTGCCCATGTGGGACTGGGTGGGCGGGCGCTACTCCGTGTGGTCGGCCGTGGGACTGAGCTGCGCGATCGCCGTGGGCTGGGAGCACTTTGAACAGTTCCTGGCGGGGGCCGAGGCCATGGACGAGCATTTCCATGGCAGCCCGCTGCAGGCCAATATGCCGGCGCTGATGGGCCTGCTGGAGCTGTGGTACTGCAATTTCTTCGGCGCCGGCAACCACGTGGTACTGCCCTACGACCACAGCCTGCGCAAACTGCCGGACTTTCTGCAGCAGCTGACCATGGAGAGCAACGGCAAGCGGGTCAGCCGCGACGGCAGGCAACTGGCCTACTCCACCGCACCGGTGCTGTGGGGCTCCGCCGGCACCATGGGGCAGCACTCCTTCCACCAGTTGTTGCACCAGGGCACGCTGCTGTGTCCCGCCGACTTCGTGTTGCCCCTCACCACCCACACCGGCATGCCCGAACAGCACCGGCGCCTGGTGGCCAACGGGCTGGCCCAGAGCCGCACCCTGATGGTCGGCAGGTCCGCCGCTGCCGCCCGGGAGGCCCTGCTGCAGCGCGGCCTGGACGAGGCCGAGGCAGCGCGCCTGGCGCCGCACCTGGCCATGCCGGGCAACCGGCCCAGCAGCGTGATCACCATGGACGCGGTCAATCCCGCGACCCTGGGGGCGCTGCTGGCACTGTACGAACACCGCACCTTCTGCAGCGGCGTGCTGTGGGGCATCAACTCTTTCGACCAGTGGGGCGTGGAACTGGGCAAGGAGATCGGCACCCAAATCCTGGCGCAGCTGGCGGGCGAATCCGCCGGGGGCGACATGGACCCGGCCACCCGGCGCCTGATGGACGAATGGCGGGCCGCCCGGGATAGGGCCGCCCGGGATAGGGCCGCCCAGGGCTGAGCCTGGGGACCCCTCTACAGCGGCGCGTCAATCAGCGCCAGCAACTCCGCAGTTTTCGCCTCCATCAGCGCCGCGTCCCCGCGGCTCTCGACGTTCAGGCGCACCACCGGCTCGGTGTTGGACATGCGCAGGTTGAAGCGCCACTGTCCCAGTACCATGCTGAGGCCGTCCACGTGCTCCACGCTGTCGGCCTGGTCGGCGTAGGTCGCCTCCACCCGCGCCAGCACCGCGGCCGGGGCCTCGATGGTGCGGTTGATTTCACCGCTGCAGGGATAGGCCGCCATGCGTTGTGATACCAGGGTGGAAAGCCCCTCCCCGGCCGCGCTTACCAGCCCGGTCACCAGCAGCCAGGGAATCATGCCGCTGTCGCAGTAGGCGAAATCCCGAAAATAGTGGTGGGCGCTCATCTCCCCGCCGTAAACCGCGTTTTCCAGCCGCATGCGCTCCTTGATAAAGGCGTGGCCGGTCTTGCTCTGCACCGCCTCGCCCCCCAGGGACTGCGACGATATCGACCGTGTTCCAGGTCAGTCGCGGGTCGTGCACCATCCGCGCCGGGCCCCTGCAGCTTGAGAAAGGCCGCCGCCAGCAGCCCGACCACGTAGTAGCCCTCGATAAAATCGCCCGTGCTCGTCAAAGAAGAAGCAGCGGTCGAAATCGCCGTCCCAGGCGATACCCATGTCGGCACCGTGCTCGCGCACGGCATTGATCGCCGCCGCGCGGTTCTCCGGCAGCAACGGATTGGGCACGCCGTTGGGAAAATTGCCGTCCGGCTCGTGATGCAACTTGATAAACTCGAAAGGCAGGTGCGGCTCCAGCAGGTCGACCACGCGACCGGCGCCGCCATTGCCGGCATCCACCACAATCTTCAGCGGCTTGAGTGTGGCCACATCCACATAGGACAGCAGGTGCTCCACGTAGGCCCCGGAGGTATCCAGGCTGTGCAGGCTGCCACGCTGTGGCGCCGGGGTGAACGCATTCGCTTCCGCCAGCGGCCTTGATGTCCAACAGGCCGGTATCGCCGGACATCGGGCCTGGACTCCTCGCGCACGAACTTCATGCCGTTGTAGTCCTTGGGGTTGTGGCTGGCAGTCACCGCGATACCGCCGTCCATGCCCGCATGGGAGGTGGCGAAGTATATTTCCTCGGTTCCGCACAGGCCGATGTCATAGACATCCACCCCCTGCTCCAGCAGGCCCTCCACCAGGGCGCCCTTGATCGCCTCGCTGGTCAGCCGTATGTCATGTCCCACCACCACCTGGCGCGGCCCGATCACCTCGGCATAGGCGCGCCCGATGCGCCGGGCGATATCCTCGTTGAACTGGTCCGGCACCCGGCCGCGGACGTCGTAGGCCTTGAAGCAGGTAAGTTCGTTCACCGCCATGCGCCCCTCAATCCTCCTCGTAGAAATGCTCGTAGACGTAGTTGGTCGCCTCTACGAAGCCGGGCACGCTGCCGCAGTCGAAGCGCCGGCCCTTGAACTTGTAGGCCATGACGCAACCGCGCCGGGCCTGGGTCTGCAGGGCATCGGTGAGCTGGATTTCACCGTTGGCGCCGGGCTCGGTTTCGCGGATGATGTCGAATATGTCCGGCGTCAGGATGTAGCGACCGATGATCGCCAGGTTGGAGGGCGCATCCTCCGGGTCCGGTTTCTCCACCATCTCGTCGACGCGATAAATGCCGTCCTTCAGGCTTTCACCGGCGATCACCCCGTACTTGTTTACCTCTTCCGTGGGCACTTCCTGGATGGCCACGATGGAACAGCGAAACTGGTTGTACAGCTCGGCCATCTGCGCCAGCACCCCGGGGCCGTCATTGATACACAGGTCGTCTGACAGCAGCACGCCGAAGGGCTCGTTGCCGATCAGCGACTGCCCGGTGAGAATGGCGTGCCCCAGTCCCTTCATCTCGCGCTGGCGGACCATGGTGAAGATACCCTTGTCGAGCACGCTGCGGATACTCTCCAGCTAGCGCCTCCTTGCCGCTGCCGGATATCTGGTGCTCCAGCTCATAACTGATATCGAAGTGGTCGGCGATGGCGCGCTTGCCGCGCCCGGTAACCATTGCGCAGGTGGTCATGCCGGCCTCGATGGCCTCCTCCACCCCGTATTGCACCAGCGGCTTGTTGACGATGGGCAACATTTCCTTGGGCATGCTCTTGGTGGCCGGCAGGAAGCGGGTGCCGTAGCCCGCCACTGGAAACAGACACTTGGTAATAGTCATCGAATCTCCCTATACATACGGCTTATTTGCCGCGTCCATATACATCCTCATAGCGCACGATATCATCCTCACCGAGGTAGGCGCCGGACTGCACCTCGATCAATTCAAGTGGAATACGACCCGGATTGGCCAGGCGATGCTTGTGTCCCAGGGGAATATAGGTGGATTCGTCCTCGCCCAGCATGAACACCTTGTCCTCGCAGGTCACCTCGGCGGTACCGTGCACCACCACCCAGTGCTCGGCCCGGTGGTGATGCATCTGCAGGGACAGCGTCTGGCCCGGGTTGACCACGATGCGCTTGACCTGGAAACGCTCGGACATGACCAGGGATTCGTAAGAGCCCCAGGGCCGATAGACCCGGCGGTGCAGGGACACCTCGGGGCGCGACTGCTCCTTGAGGCGATTGACGATACGTTTGACATCCTGCACCTTGCCGCGATCCGCCACCAGCACCGCGTCGGCGGTTTCCACCACCACCAGGTTGTTTACCCCGGTGGCCGCCAACAGGCGCGAGTCGCTGCGAAAGTAGCTGTCGCTGCAGTCATCCAGGATGACATCGCCCTTGCAGACATTGCCGTCGCTGTCCCGCTCGGCCACGTCCCACAGGGCCGACCAGGCGCCGACATCGCTCCAGCCACAATCCAGCGACACCACGGCGCCGGCGGAGGTTTTCTCCATGACCGCGTAATCGATACTGTCGCTGGGGCACTCGCTGAAGGCCTGGGCCTGGGGTCGCACGAAATCCAGGTCGGCCGCCGCGCCGTCCATGGCCCGGCGACAGCAGGCCAGCATGGCCGGGGCGTGCTCCTGCAACTGGTCGAGATAGGTGGCAGCACGCAGCAGGAACATGCCGCTGTTCCACAGGTAATTGCCGCTTTCCAGGTAGGATTGCGCGGTGGCCGCGTCGGGTTTCTCCACAAACCGTTCCAGGTCGTACAGGTCCGTGTCCAGCGAGGCGCCGCACTTGATATACCCGTAGCCCGTTTCCGCGCTGGAGGGTACCACCCCAAAAGTCACCAGGCGACCCTGCTCGGCCAGCGGCAGCGCCCTGCTGACGGCTTCGGCAAAGGCCGCCACGTTCTGGATGATATGGTCGGCCGGCAGCACCAGTAACAGCGCCTCGGGATCCGTGGCCAGGGCCTGCAGCGCCGCCAGCGCCACCGCGGGGGCCGTATTGCGGCCCTCGGGCTCGAGAATGAGGGCGCTGGCCTTGATATCCACCTGGCGCAGTTGCTCGGCGACCATGAAGCGATGCTCTTCGTTGCACACCACCAGGGGCGCGCTCTCTTCCAACCCGGAGGTGCGTTGCAAGGTTTCCTGCAGCATGGACAGTTCGCCCGCCAGCGGCAGGAACTGCTTGGGATGGGTCTCGCGGGAGACAGGCCAAAGCCGGCTGCCGACGCCGCCGGACAGCAGTACAGGTGTTAACATGCTTTTCCTTAATACCTCGCGCGCGAGCACGGTGAACGGGTTAGACCAGGAGATGGGCTGGATGCGCAAACTACAGGCCACGGGTTTATGGTATCCGATGCCCCCTACCTTGGCTACCGGAGCCAGGCGGTAACAGCGACAATAACCCGAGCCAGTCACACTTTGGCGGTGCCGACATTGAACTGGACTTGTGAGCCGCAACTATTAGAATGAGCTCAATCCCCGGAGCTCTACGCTGGGTCTGGCCTGCATGCTGCGCCACTCAGGATTCTGCGGTGCAATAATCAGGTCACTAAGAGAAACTTTATGACAGCCAAGAACGCTTACGGCAAGGAAGAATTGATCGCCTGTGGCAACGGCGAGTTGTTCGGCCCCGGCAACGCGCAGTTGCCCATCGACAACATGCTGATGCTGGATCGCATCGTGCACATCAGTTCCGAGGGTGGCAAACACGGCAAGGGTGAGATCGTGGCGGAACTCGACATCCAGCCCGACCTGTGGTTTTTCCAGTGCCATTTTCCGGGCGACCCGGTCATGCCGGGCTGCCTGGGACTGGACGCCCTGTGGCAACTGGTGGGCTTTTTCCTGGGTTGGCGCGGCAATCCCGGCAGGGGCCGGGCCCTGGGCTGTGGCGAGGTCAAATTCAGTGGCCAGGTCCTGCCCTCGGCCAGCAAGCTCGTTTACCACATCGATATCCGCCGTGTTATCGAGCGCAAGCTGGTCATGGGGATAGCAGACGGCACCATTTCTGTAGACGGCCGCGAGATTTACACCGCTTCCGACCTGCGGGTCGGCCTCTTCAAATCGACGGAGTCCTTCTAGAACCATGGGCAGAAGAGTAGTGATTACCGGGCTGGGCATCGTATCCTGTCTGGGCAACGATGCAGAGACGGTCACCCGCTCCCTGTACGAGGGGCGCTCGGGTATCAGTCGCTGCCAGCAGCATATCGACGCGGGCATGCGTTCGCAGATCGCCGGCGCACCGGAGATCGATATCCCCGCGCTGATCGATCGCAAGCAGCTGCGCTTCATGGCCGATGCCGCCGCGTACGCCTACATCGCCATGCAGCAGGCGATAGACGATGCGGGCCTGGAGCAGACGGATATCTCCAATGTACGCACCGGCATCATAGCGGGCTCCGGCGGCGCCTCCGCCGCCATGCAGGTCGAGGCCGCCGACATCCTGCGCGAGCGCGGCCTGCGCCGGGTGGGCCCCTACCGCGTCACCCAGACCATGGGCAGCACCGTCTCCGCCTGCCTGGCTACCCCCTTCAAGATCAAGGGCGTGAACTATTCGATTTCCTCCGCCTGCTCCACCAGCGCCCACTGCATAGGCAACGCCATGGAGCAGATACAGATGGGCAAGCAGGACCTGGTATTTGCCGGCGGCGGTGAGGAACTGCACTGGACGCTGAGCTGCCTGTTCGATGCCATGGGCGCCCTGTCCACCAAGTACAACGACACCCCCGAGAAGGCCTCCCGCGCCTACGACGCCGATCGCGACGGTTTTGTCATCGCCGGTGGCGGCGGCATGCTGGTCGTGGAAGAACTGGAGCACGCCCTCGCCCGCGGCGCGAAAATCTACGCCGAACTGGTGGGCTACGGTGCCACCTCCGACGGTTACGACATGGTCGCGCCCTCCGGCGAGGGCGCGGTGCGCTGCATGCAACAGGCCCTGGCCACAGTCGAGGGGGACGTGGACTACATCAACGCCCACGGCACCAGCACCCCCGCCGGCGATATCCAGGAGCTCAAGGCGGTGCGCCAGGCCTATGAAGGCAGGAACCGGATGCCGGTGGTCGCCTCGACGAAATCGCTGTCAGGGCACTCCCTGGGGGCGGCCGGCGTACAGGAAGCGATCTACTCGCTGCTGATGCAGCAGAACAATTTTATCGCCGCCTCCGCCAATATCGAAACCCTGGACCCGGAAGCCGAGGGACTCCCCATCGCCCTGCAGCGGCAGGACGAAGTGGATTTGCAGCGGGTCATGTCCAACAGTTTCGGCTTTGGCGGCACCAACGCCTCGCTGGTATTCCAGAAATACAGTGGCTAATGCGCTATCGGCCCAGGTCGATAGCCAGCATGACTCACTGTAGGGTCGAATTCATTCGACCATTGGCTCCGCCCCGGATCAGGCCAGCAGGTCCAGCAACAGCACCTGCACACTGTCACCCTCGGCCACCGTGGTGCCGGGCGGGATCACCGCCAGGCCGTTGCTGTGACTCACCGAGCTGAGCACCCCCGAGCTCTGGTTGCCGAAACGCCGGGCCTCCAGCCCCTGCCCCGCAGCCACCAGGGTGACCCGCAAATATTCCTGACGCGTACCCGGCCGGTGCACGGCGAAAGCCGCACGGGCCTGTACTGGGGGGGTGTCGGGCTCACTGATACCCTGCAGTTTCCGCAGGAACGGGCGGGCAACCAGGCAGAAGGTGACAAACACCGAGGTGGGATTTCCCGGCAGGCCGATGAACGGCGTGGTGCCGACGCGCCCGAAGGCCAGCGGTTTGCCGGGCTTGATGGCCAGCCTCCACAAATCGAGACTGCCGAGGCGCTGCACCTGTGCCTTCACGTGATCCTCTTCGCCCACTGACACCCCGCCGGAGCTGATCACGCAATCGGCGGTGGCGGCCGCAGTTGCCAGGGCCCGGGCAGTGGCCTCGGGGTCATCCGGCACGATACCGGCGTCCACGAAGGTCATGCCCAGGGAGCGCAGCAGGCCGGCCAGGGTGTAGCGATTGGAATTGTACAACTGGCCGCGACCCAGGCCACCCGCGCCCGGCTCCACCAGCTCATCCCCGGTGGACAGCACGGCCACCCTGAGCGGCCGATACACCGGCACCAGCGCCCGGCCCACCGAGGCCAGCAGCCCCATATCCTGCGGCCGCAGCACCCGGCCACGGGCCAATACCGTGGTATTGGCGGCGATATCCTGGCCCCGCGGGCGGATATTCTCGCCCGGGGCCGGCGCGGCCGTCACCCGCACCAGCTCGCCCTCCAGGCTGCAGTTTTCCTGCATCACCACGGCGTCGGCTCCCGGGGGAATGGCGGCGCCGGTAAAAATGCGCGCGCAGGTGCCGGCCTGCAGTGGCGCCCCGACCGCCCCGGCGGCAATGCGCTGGCTGACTGGCAGCGGCCTGTCGGCATCGGCGGCGCGCAGGGCGTAGCCGTCCATGGCGCTGTTGTCCTCCCCCGGCACATCGACAGCGGACACCACATCCTCGGCCAGTACGGCTCCCAGGGCGTCGATCAGGGGCAGTGCCACCACCGGCGGCGCGGGCGCGGCGCAGGCCAGTACCCGCTCCAGCGCCTCGGCGACTGCCAGCAGCGAACTCAAGCCTCGCGCTCCCTCACCCCGAGCACGCCCACGAAGTTGCAGGGGCGATGACTGCTGTCCAGCTGCTCGCGGATCAGGCCCTCCCAGGCGGTGCGGCAGGCCCCCGTGGAGCCGGGCATACAGAAAATCACGGTGTTGTTGGCGAAGCCCGCCACCGCCCTGGACTGCACGGTGGACGAACCTATCTCCTGGTAGGACAGCGCCCGGAACACCTCGCCGAAGCCATCGATGTCCTTGTCGAACAGGGGCCGCACCGCCTCGGGGGTGGAATCCCGCCCGGAAAAACCGGTGCCGCCGGTCACCAGCACCGCCTCCACGCCCGGGTCGGCGATCCAGGCCGAGAGCAGGGCCCTGATCTGGTAGATATCGTCCACCACAATCGCTTTGGCGGCCACCCGGTGGCCTGCAGCCAGCAACTGCTCCACCAGGTAGGCGCCGGAGGTGTCCGTCTCCTCGGTGCGGGTATCTGATACGGTCAGGACTGCCACCGCCAGGGAACGCGGCCTGGCATCTGTTGCTTTAACCATGGTGATTTCCTACTGCTGCTGTTGCTGGGCGTAATACTGTTTGACGATGCCCGGCACCGCACTGCGCCAGGGGGCCTGCTTGATCGCGAAGGTATTGCGGATCTTGCTGCAGTCCAGGGCGCGGTTCAACGGCGCCAGCCCCTCGGGCTGGCATTCCAGCTGCACGGCATCGGCACTGAACTCGGAAAACTGCGAGGCCGAGGCGAGCAGGGCCTCGGCGAACTCGTAATAGGTCGCGGAGTCGGAACTGCAGTAGTGGTAGATCCCGCTGGCCTCGACGCCGGTTCCCAACTGGTCCAGCAGAGCCGAAATCACCCTGGCGCCGTCATCGGCAGCCACCGGGCAACCGCGCAGGTTGTTGTCCATGACCAGGCTGCCGCCCTCGGTGCCCAGTTCCCCCAGCATCTGGGTGATCAGGTTGGTGCCCTCGAACGAGAACACGGGGCCAAGGCGCAACACCAGGTGGCGCTCGCAGCTGTCACACACCAGTCGCTCGGCACTGGCCAGCAGGGCCCCGGCGCCGGTCTCATTATCGGGTTGGTCATCCTCGGTATAGGGCCGGTCCAGCCGCCCGGAGAACACCCTGGAGCTCGATACGTACAGGTAGGTCATGGCGCTGCGCTGGCAGGCTTTCGCCACCCAGTGGCAGCGTTTCACATCGGCTTCCTGCAGCAGGTCGACGCCGTCTGAGGCCGCGGCAATGCGCAGGTCCACCACAATCTCGTTTTTGCCGCGCGCCACCGCTTTTTTTGCCTGCCGCTCACTCTTCCAGCGGCAGGCTGCGCGGGTGAGCCCGGTGACTTCGTGGCGGCCGAGGCGCAGCAGCAATTTGCCCAGTGAGTGTCCCAGGGGTGTATCCGAGCCCAACAGGAGTACCTTCACTAGCGCGGCCCCGAACACCCCTGCTCAGAAAGGTATATCGTCTTCAAAATCAGGGAAATCCGAGGCGGCGGGGGGGGCGGAGGAGGCGCCGCCCTGCTGCTTCGCCGGGGCGGGCCTGGCTGGCGCCTGGTTGAACCCGGATGACTGGTCGTAGGAGTCGCCCCCCGCCGGGCGACTGTCCAGCATCTGCATTTCATTGACGAGGATTTCCGTGGTGTAGCGATCCTGGCCGGACTGGTCCTGCCACTTGCGGGTGCGCAGCGAGCCCTCGATATAGACCTTGGAGCCTTTCTTGAGGTATTCGCCGGCTATCTGCCCCAGGCGATAATTACCGCGATCGCGAAACACCACCCGGTGCCACTCGGTACGCTCCTGCATCTGGCCGGTCTGCTTGTCTTTCCAGCTCTCGCTGGTGGCTATGCTGGCATTGGTCACCGCGCCGCCGTCGGGAAAAAAACGGGTTTCGGGGTCATTGCCCAGATTACCCACGATGATGACTTTGTTGACGCCCCGAGCAGCCATAGAACTTCCTCTTGTGTAGAAATTATCGCGGAGTGAACGAACCGACGACTATAACAATCCCCACCTGCAAATGCGACAACCGGGCCGGCCATGTTCCATCAGATCGGCTCTCCGTGCCGGGAGGAACCACCGGCGCTGGGGCGCTCAGGCGCGGGGCGTACCGGGTTCGGCCACGGCTTGGGGATACCGTCCGCCGGCCTGTACCAGCAGCCCCCACATAGCGGCCAGTGCCAGGCACAGCCCGCCCAGTACCGCCTGGCCGAAATGCTGCACCACCCAGCCGCCCGCGGCGCCGCCGATAAATGCGCCCAGGAACTGGCAGGTGGAGTAAACGCCCAGGGCCGTGCCCTTGCCGCCGGCAAACACCGCCTTGCTGACCAGCGAGGGCAGGGTCGCCTCCAGGTAATTGAACCCCACGAAGAACAGCCACAGGCCCAGGTACAGCACCGCCGCCACGGAGGCCATACCGATTACCAGCAGCGCCGCCAGCAGCAGGGCGATAGCGAGCAGGAACATGGCCCGGGGTCTGCCGCCGCGCTCCGCCTGGCGCATCATGGGCACCATGCCGGCAATAGACAAAAACAGCACCGGCAGGTAGACCCACCAGTGATGGGCGCGATCCACACCGGCGACCTGCTCCAGCAGGCCCGGCACGACCAGGAAACTGGCCATCAGGATAAAGTGCAGGGCAAATACCCCGAAATTGAGCCGCGCCAGGTCGGGGTTTTTCAGGCTGCGACCGAACAGGCCCACCCGGGCACCCACTTCACTGTGGTCGGTGATCGGGCCGGCCGGTGCGGGCACCAGCAGCAGCACGATCAGAATGCCCACCGCGGCCAGCGCGGCGGTGAGCCAGAACACCGCGGCCAGGCCGCCCCAGGCGGCGACCGCGGGGCCCAGCACCAGCGCCACGGCAAATGACATGCCTATGCTCATGCCCACCACGGCCATGGCCTTGGTGCGCTGTTCCTCGCTGGTGAGATCGGCGACCAGCGCCATGACCGTGGCGGCAATCGCGCCCGCACCCTGCAGCGCACGCCCCAGGACGATGCCCCACAGACTGTCGGCCTGGGCCGCCACCACACTGCCCAGCGCGAACAACAGCAGGCCCCCGACGATGACCGGCTTGCGCCCCACCTGGTCGGACAACCAGCCCAGGGGTATCTGCAGCAAAGCCTGGCCCAGGCCATAGATGCCCAGCGCCAGCCCGATCAGGGTGGGGGTGGCTCCGGGCATGTCCCCCGCGTACAGGGCAAGCAGCGGCAGGACCATGAACAGGCCCAGCATGCGGAAACTGTAGAGCAGCGCCAGAGAGCTCACTGAGCGCCTCTCCAGCGCGGTCATCGGATGTTCGGTTATCACACGGAAACGGTCTTCAATAAACAGCGGCCCATGATACCAGTTTCACCCGGGCGGGACATCCGAAAGCCGGGAGCGGGCGTAATTACCTCGCCAACTGGCCGTGAGCGCCCTGCGCCCTTTGCCAGGCACCTGCGCCACGGCCTATACTGCCGGGTTGTTATTCCACTGCTGTATCGGGCCATACATGGACACCATCCAAGTACGTGGGGCGCGCACCCACAATCTCAAGAATATCGATCTGGACATTCCCCGGGACCAGCTGGTGGTGATCACCGGCCTGTCGGGCTCGGGCAAGTCATCCCTGGCTTTCGATACCCTCTACGCCGAGGGCCAGCGGCGCTACGTGGAATCCCTGTCCACCTATGCCAGGCAGTTCCTGTCGATGATGGAAAAGCCCGATATGGACCACATCGAGGGACTGTCCCCGGCCATCTCCATCGAGCAGAAGTCCACCTCCCACAACCCGCGCTCCACCGTGGGCACCATCACCGAGATCTACGACTACCTGCGCCTGCTGTTTGCCCGCGTGGGCGAGCCGCGCTGCCCCGACCACGGCCACAACCTGCAGGCCCAGACCGTCAGCCAGATGGTGGACGCCGTGCTGGCCCTGCCCGAGGGCAGCAAGCTGATGCTGCTGGCGCCGGTAGTGCGCGAGCGCAAGGGCGAGCACCTGCACGTCTTCGAGGAGCTGCGCGCCAGCGGTTTCGTGCGCGCCCGTATCAACGGCATCGTCACCGACCTGGACGATGCCCCGGCACTGGAGAAAAACCGCAAGCACCGCATCGAGGTGGTGGTGGACCGCTTCAAGGTGCGCGCGGACCTGGGCATTCGGCTGGCGGAATCCTTCGAAACCGCCCTGGCCCTCACCGACGGCCTGGCCACCATCAGCTACATGGATGGCGACGGCGAGGACATCAGCTTCTCGGCGCGCTTCGCCTGCCCGGAGTGCGGCCACAGCATAGACGAACTGGAGCCCCGCCTGTTTTCCTTCAACAACCCCGCCGGCGCCTGCAGCGGCTGCGACGGCCTGGGCATGAAGCAGTATTTCGACCCGGAGCGCATCGTGCTGCACCCCGAGGCCAGCCTCGCCGAGGGCGCCATACGCGGCTGGGACCGGCGCAACGTCTACTATTTCCACATGCTCAACTCGCTGGCCGAGCATTTCGGCTTCGACATCGATACCCCTTTCGAGGAGTTGGCCGGGAAGCACCAGCAGGCCATCCTGCACGGCAGCGGCAAGCAGGAGATGGCCTTCGCCTACGTCAACGATCGCGGCGACGTGATCAAGCGCACCCACGCCTTCGAGGGCATCATCCCCAACATGGAGCGCCGCTATCGCGACACCGACTCCCAGTCGGTGCGCGAGGAACTGGCCAAGTTCCTCTCCACCCACCCCTGCCCGGACTGCGAGGGCACCCGCCTGCGGCGGGACGCCCGCCACGTGTTCGTGGACGAGCGCAACCTGCCCGCCATCACCAGCATGCCGGTGGGCGAGGCGGAGCTGTATTTCGAGCAGTTGCAACTGGCCGGGCGCAAGGGCGAGATCGCCAACAAGATCCTCAAGGAGCTGCGCGCCCGGTACCGCTTCCTGGTGGATGTGGGCCTGAATTACCTGACCCTGAACCGCAGCGCCGAGACCCTGTCCGGCGGCGAGGCCCAGCGCATCCGCCTGGCCTCCCAGATCGGCGCCGGCCTGGTGGGCGTGATGTATATCCTGGATGAACCCTCAATAGGCCTGCACCAGCGCGACAACGAGCGCCTGCTGCGCACCCTCACCCACCTGCGGGACCTGGGCAACACGGTGCTGGTGGTGGAGCACGACGAGGACGCCATCCGCCAGGCCGATCACATTATCGATATCGGCCCCGGCGCCGGGGTCCACGGCGGTCGAGTCGTCGCCCAGGGCAAGCTGAAAGACATCCTGGGCAGCAAGGAATCCCTTACCGGCGCCTACCTGTCGGGCAAGCGCAAAATCGATATCCCGCACCAGCCGCACCGCCCCCGACAGCAAGCGGCAACTGGTGTTGCGCGGCGCCAGCGGCAACAACCTGCAGTCGGTGACCCTGGAGATCCCCCTGGGCCTGCTGACCTGCGTCACCGGCGTGTCGGGTTCCGGCAAATCCACCCTGATCAACGGCACGCTCTACCCCATCGCCGCCACCGAGCTCAACGGCGCGACCACCCTGACCCCGGCGGCTCACGAGTCGATCAGCGGCATGGACATGATCGACAAGTGCATCGACATCGACCAGAGCCCCATCGGCCGCACGCCGCGCTCCAACCCCGCCACCTACACCGGGATCTTCACCCCGGTGCGGGAGCTGTTCGCCGGCACCCAGGAGGCGCGCTCGCGCGGCTACAAGGCCGGGCGTTTCAGTTTCAACGTCAAGGGCGGGCGCTGCGAGGCCTGCCAGGGCGACGGCGTGACCAAGGTGGAGATGCACTTCCTGCCGGACATCTACGTGCCCTGCGATATCTGCAAGGGCAAGCGCTACAACCGGGAGACCCTGGAGGTGCGCTACAAGGGCAAGAATATCCACGAGGTGCTGGAAATGACGGTGGAGGACGCCCTGCAGTTCTTCGAGCCGGTACCGGCCATTGCCCGCAAGCTGCAAACCCTGATGGACGTGGGCCTGTCCTACATACGCCTGGGCCAGGCCGCCACCACCCTGTCCGGCGGCGAGGCCCAGCGGGTAAAACTGTCCCGGGAACTGTCCAAGCGGGATACCGGCAAAACCCTGTATATCCTCGACGAACCCACCACCGGCCTGCACTTCGAGGACATCAAGCAACTGCTGGCGGTACTGCACCGGCTGCGCGACCACGGCAACACCGTCGTCATCATCGAGCACAACCTGGACGTGATCAAAACCGCGGACTGGATCGTCGACCTGGGGCCCGAGGGCGGCAGCGGCGGCGGCCAGATTATCGCCACCGGCACTCCGGAACAGGTGGCGAAAACCAGGGGATCATTTACCGGCCAGTTTCTCGCCCCCATCCTGAAGCGCAAGGCCGGCAGGCGCGCGGCGGCCTAGAAGCCGGATTGGTCAGGGCCAGCCCGCCCCGGGGCTGGGCGCACGGGTAGTTTCTATCCTGCCGCTGCGCGCCGCCGAGGCCTCGCCGTGATCGCTGGAACTGGCGGTCACCATGAACAGGTCGCGGCCGTCCTCCCCGCCCAGCATGCAGGCATAGCAGTTCTGGCTGGTTGCCACGCTTGCCAACACCTCCCCGCCCGGCGCGAACAGCACACACTCCGGGGCCAGGGCGTTGGCCACCCAGACGTTGCCATCGGCATCCAGGCAGATGCCGTCGGGGGCGCGCATGCCCACCGGGGCCCACACCCTGCGGTTTGCCAGGGATCCATCGGCGCGGATATCGAAGGCGGTGAGTTGCAGGGCCAGGGTCTCGGCGACGATCAGGGTCGCGCCGTCCGGCGTGATCGCGCTGCCGTTGGGAAAATGCATGTCCGTCGCCGCCAGGTGAACGCTGCCGTCGGGATCCACCCGCACCAGGTTGGTAGTGGGGTGCTCGGCGAGCAGACCCTCGACCCCCACCCGCTCCATCTCGGCATCCAGGTCGAAGCCGAAATTGCCGACCCAGGCGCGCCCGCTGCCGTCCACCACCATATCATTGCACAGGTGGCGCGCCAGCCCCGACAGGTCGGCGTGCTCCACCAGTTGGGCGCCCTCCTGCCGCAACACCTTGAGTTCCCGCATGGACACCACCAGCAGGCGCCCGTCGGGCAGCCATCCCAGCCCGGAGGGCTGGTCATCGAGCCGGTGCTCGATGGTCACCGCCCCGTCCGGGCCCATGGATTTCACCGCGTGATCGTAAAAGTCGCTGAACCAGAGCCGGCCCTCGTGCCAGCGCGGTCCCTCGCCGAAATACAGGCCCCGTGCAATCGTCCTGACCTCTGCCACCGTAGTGTCCTCTTCCGGAGTGTCCGTCACAGCCTACCACTTTGCAGTGCAATGCACACCGGGGCGGGCCAACGGAGACCGGCATCACGGGCTGTCCGGCTCATCCGGCTCATCCGGTTCGTCCGGCCCATCCGGCTCGTCCAGCTCGTCCGGCTCATCCGGCTCATCCGGCTCGTCGGGTTCGTCCGGCTCATCTACCTCGTCATCCCGTTCGAACTCGCGGTCACCATCCAGCGCCATCTCGAGCTCGAATTCCACTTCGTCGGCGATACCGTCCGCCGGCTGCCTGTCCTTCACCTTGACCAGCAGGCCGGGCTCCAGGGCATCGTAGAACTGGCCCGCACTCAGCGGCACATCGTCTTCGGCCTGGAATTCGGCATTCTCCGTGCTGAAGGTAATACCGAGCAGGGTGACACTGCCGCCCGCCACGAACGCCTGCAGGGGCGCCTGCAGGACGTCGTCATCGGCCCGCTCACGATCTATGCGGGTGGCGAGCAGGGAATCACCCAGGCGAATGGCCTCGATTTCGAGGAAGTCACCACTGCCTATGTCCGCCAGTTTGAGCCGCGCCACCCGGTCGGTGTCGTCTTCCAGCAGGGTGCGATTGTCCAGTTCCACGGTGACCGTCCCCGCCGCCAACTGCAGCGTCACGGAACGCGAGGCAGTATCCACAGAGGCCACGGCAGCCTCGATCTCGACACGCCCCCGCCGGCCCTCCACCCGCTGTGCCCGCAGGATGCCGTTGGTACGGCTGCCTTCGACCTCCACCAGCACACCGTCGCCCAGCACCAGGCCAGCCGGGCGCAATACCGCGGTGGAGGCGTCCACAACTACGCCGTTTACCCGGAAACTCGCCGCGCTGACAAAATCAGCGACAAATCCCTGTAACGACACATCCTCGTCATCAGGCAGCACTTGTGCAACGGCGGCCTGCGGTGTGATTCGCGACGCGACGATATGGGCCCTGTCCGGGTCCAGGGTACCGGTCACCTCCACCCGCAGAGCACTCGCCAGGACACCATCGGGCAACGCACTCAGGTCCGCACCGGAAGCGTCCACGGTAAACCCGCCCAGGGTAAAATCGGTCCCGTTGAGCGCACCCACGACCCCCTTCAGCTGCACCACACTCACACCCGGCTGGAAGTCCTCCTTCTTCTCTATGCGCGTGGCCCGCAGGCGACCCTGCGTGTTCACGAACCCGGATACTGCAACCAGGTCACCGGGCTGGACGCCGTCAAAACTCAAACCCTCGAACACGCTGCCGGTGCGCTCCACGATCACCTCCAGGCCCAGTACCTGCAGCAACATGCTGTCTCCATCCTGGTCGCGGGTGATGGCCTGCACGGGCCCCCGCACTGCCGCGTCAAAGACAATGCGGGAGGCGGTACCGGTGGTGCCGTCAGCGTTGACCTCGCCGACGACCAGCACCACCATGCCAACGCCCAGGGCCTGCTCGCCGACGCGCTGGCCATCCACCAGGATCTCCGCGCCGGTGGTATCGAACTCGATGCCATTGACGAATACGCTGCCAAACCCGTCAATAGTGCCGGACGAGGTCAGTCCCGTACCACCGATACCTCCGCCGCTACCGCCACTGCTCGCGAGCCCGATGCCGCCGCCGGCGCCCCCGCCGCAGCCACCCGGCAGCCATGCCAGCAGCAGGACGGAAAGATACAGCAAAGCTCTATTCATCATTGTTTTTCTCCCGGGCCACCAGGGTATCGGTGTAGTAGATACCCACTGCCACATAACAGGGCGCTGCCGTCAGGTTCCCGCTGTCGTGCAACTCATGTTGCGTCAGCCAGCGGTGATACTCCTCCAGCAACTCCTGGGATTTCTGGTTTGATAGATCGCGAAAGGCGGGCACCGCATCGGGGTGAACCAGCACATTGGATACCTTGCGCTGGAACAGGCGTTGCCGGGGCTCTGCCGCCAGGTTGTGCCCGATGGTCGCGATGAGCTCGGCGACATCGGTCCCGAGGATGTTGATTTTGTCCAGCGGGGTAGATGCAGGCAGGTAGGCACGCTCGATCAGCGACACGCCGGATTCAGAGACGGCGACCGTACCACTGGCCTGCAGCACCGATAGCATCGCCGCAGGGGGTATGTCGCCACTGAAAGCCTTTACCAGGGTCGCGAAACTGGCCGACGCGCCGTCCAGGGGCAATACCGCCGGCTCCCCGTCCGGGGACTGGAAACGCGGGTCGCTGGTCCAGCCGCTGACCACTCGTATAGCGCGACTGTAGCGCTGTGAGGAGGCTTCCTCGTCGACAATATCCAGCTCGCGCAAGCGCCTGGTCTCCTTGCGTGTTAGCCCGGTCAGGGCCGATACGGCGGACACTGTGGGCCGCTTACCCTCACCGGCCAGTTGCGCGAAGGCCTCGTCCACATAGGCCTTGCGCGCCAGTTCGGCGAAACTGCCATAGGCCATGCCATGACGCAGCAGCACAGCGACCAGTGGCCGCAGCAGGCGGAGCATTGCGGCACGCAGCGCAGCATTGAGAGAATTTTTCATGAATGGGAATCTATTCCCATTCTCACCCCGAGTCAAAACCGCCTGGAAATTCTGTGATCATGACCGCTTGACTCAGGAAAAGGTATCGGCGAACAGGTTTTGCGACCAGTCAAACATCTCCTCGAAGTTCTCTGAGTTCCAGCTGTGCGCCTCGCCCAGGGAACCGGGTACCAGGGCCATCTGGCCCGCGTCCCGGTTATAGCGGTATACCGCCGTCAGCCAGGACGCCTGGGTCGCTGTTATGGGACTGAAGCAGGCAGAGTTGGTGGTTATATTGTCCAGGCGCTCGTCGGTGTCAACCGGCAGGCCCGCGGCCCGGCGGATGATCGCATCCGCGCAGACCTTGGCCTGCGAGTTGGCCATATGGCCGGATTTGGGCTGACCGGTGCCCTGGGAGTCGCCGATCACGTAGACACCGGGAAACTGCTCCAGGGTCGAGCCGTAGGTGACGGGGTCGACCGGGGCCCAGCGTGAGCCCGCCGTGAGGCCGCTCCTCACCAGCAGGCCGGGGGCACCGTGGCGCGGTATCAGGTTCACCACCTTGCCGCTGGCGGAGTCCTCACCGACCCGGTTGCCCTCCACATCCAGTTTCTCGGTGTACACAGTCTTGCTTTCTGGCACCACGCCGGTGACCCGCTCCAGCGGTCGGTACTCGATAATATCGCCGTAGAGCCGGGTAAAGGCCCGTGTAAATGTCTCCTTCTCCGCCTGGATGCCATCATTTGCGTCCAGCACGACTACCCTGCCGCCCCCGCGCCGCTTCAGGATGTCCGCCACCAGGCAGGCGCGCTCATAGGGCCCTGGCGGGCAGCGATAGGGTTTCTCGGGAATACTCATGACGAAGGTATCGCCGGCTGCCATCGCAGCAATCTGGTCGCGCAGCAAATTGGTCTGCCCGCCCGCGATCCATGCGTGGGGAATCTCCCGGTAGCTGGTCAGGCCCTCGATGCGATCGAAGCGGATCCCAGCAGCCAACACCAGGCTGTCATAGGACAGCCAGCCCCCGGCCTTCAGTTCGACCTCCTTGCCCGGGCCATTAATCCGCTGCGCCCTGTCCTGGACGACCCGGACGCCGTAGCGGTTCTGCAGGGCACCGTAATCAAAGGCCAGATCGCTGGTCCGCAGTCGCCCGTTCAACACCAGGTTGCTCATAATGCAGGACACATGCCTGACCCGGGGCTCCACCAGCGTGACGTCAATTGCCGCGCCGCCCCACAGTTTCAGGTACTTGGCCAGGGTCGCCCCGGCGAAGCCGCCGCCGACCACGACTACATGGTGGGGCTCAGCGCCCTTCACCCTGGGCATCATGGAGATGGCCGCCGCGGCCGGGATCATCTGTAATATCGTGCGCCGAGTCAGTGACATGCTTGCTTTCCTCTCACTTGCTGCAGGTGTTATGGGTATGTGTCCGGGGCCCCGGGTTGGGCCAAGCTCAGTCGTCGTCTTCGTCTTCCCTTTCATCTCGCCCGGAGTCCGTCCCGCTGGCGTTGCGTTGTTCTTCCGGCAGACCGGCGTAATACCGGGCGATGCGGCGAATCTGGTCATCGCTATAGCCCAGCGCCTGGTGATCCATGATGTCTTCCGGCCGGTCTTCGCCCTGCATATCGGCCAGGTCTTCGTACAGGTCTTTGAAATCCTCGCCGGCTAACTCATCGATTCCACCGACGGAATACCCATTGGTCCCGTGGCACTGGGCACACTGTGAGGCCAGCAAGCGGTTAATCGTGGGATCTTCTGCATTGGCCAGGGCGGCCGGCAACAGCCACACCAGTGCGAAAAAGCAGGATATGCCGCGGGTCCGTAAAAGTGTCCTGTCCATAGCTGTCACCATCCCTCTGTTGTTGTTGCTGTGAGCTGCAATCAATGCTTATTTGGGAATTTATTCCCATTTTTTAAACGCGTCAACCACATATGGCGAGAATCTGTACTTTTCGGCCGCCGGGGTGATGGCGGAATAGCAAGTGGAAGGCGCGGCCCGGGCGAAAATCCGGGCACAAAAAAGCCGGGCAGTGCCCGGCTTTTGCAGTACAGCTCGTCAGGAGGCCGGGATCAATCCTCGTCTTCCTCGAAGCGCTCCGGCTGCGGACGATCGACCAGCTCGACGTAGGCCATGGGCGCCTTGTCGCCGGCACGGTAGCCGCACTTCAGGATGCGGATATAGCCACCCGGGCGCGCCTGGTAACGCGGACCCAGCTCGCTGAACAGCTTGCCCACCGCCTCCTTGCTGCGGGTGCGATCGAAGGCCAGGCGACGGTTGGCCACGCTGTCGTTCTTGGCCAGGGTGATCAGGGGCTCCGCGTAGCTGCGCAGTTCCTTGGCCTTGGGCAAGGTGGTCTTGATCAGCTCGTGCTCCACCAGGGAGACGGCCATATTGCGGAACATGGCCTTGCGGTGTGAACTGTTCCGGTTTAGCTGACGTCCACTATGACGATGACGCATTTTTCCAATCCTATACTGTCTGTGCTATCTCAGCACTGATTCGTGTGATGTCCGGTCGCCTTAAACGCTCAGCACCCGGTCGTCGTTTTTCAGGCTGGCCGGCGGCCAGTTGTCCAGGCGCATACCCAGGGACAGGCCACGCGATGCCAGCACGTCCTTGATCTCGGTAAGTGACTTCTTGCCCAGGTTGGGGGTCTTCAGCAGCTCCACCTCGGTGCGCTGCACCAGGTCCCCGATGTAGTAAATATTCTCCGCCTTGAGGCAGTTGGCGGAACGCACGGTGAGTTCCAGATCGTCCACCGGACGCAGCAGAATCGGGATCCACCTCGTCCTCTTCGATCACGGACTCGGACTCGCTCTCGCTCTCCAGGTCGACAAATACCGCCAGCTGCTGCTGCAGGATGGTCGCCGCGCGGCGAATGGCTTCTTCCGGGTCGATGGTGCCGTTGGTTTCCAGGTCGAGGACCAGCTTGTCCAGGTCAGTGCGCTGCTCTACCCGGGCCGCCTCGACCACGTAGGACACGCGGTGTACCGGTGAAAACGTGGCGTCCAGTTGCAGGCGGCCGATTGAGCGGGTCTCCTCTTCCGGGTTCTCGCGGGAATCAGCCGGCGAGTAGCCGCGGCCGCGGGCCACGGTCAGCTTCATGTTGATTTCCGAAGAGCCGTTCAGGTGACAGATCACGTGTTCGGGGTTGCGCACCTCGATGTCGTGGTCGACCTGTATATCGCCAGCGGTGACCACGCCCGGCCCCTTCTTGCTCAGGGTGAGCTCTGCTTCTTCCTTGCCGTTCATGACCAGGGCGACGCCCTTGAGGTTCAGCAGGATCTCGATAACGTCTTCCTGCACGCCCTCTATGGCGCTGTACTCATGCAGTACGCCGTCGATTTCCACTTCGGTGATGGCGCAGCCGGGCATGGAAGACAGCAGAATACGGCGCAGGGCGTTACCCAGGGTGTGGCCAAAACCACGCTCCAGGGGCTCCAGGGTTACCTGGGCACGGGTGTCGTTCTTTTCGTCGACCTTGATAACGCGGGGTGTCAAAAATTCGTTCACTGCACTCTGCATTGGGGCACCTGTATTGTAGGTTGGTCCTTCAGTGGATTACTTGGAGTAAAGCTCGACGATCAGGTTTTCATTGATCTCGGAGGACAGATCCTGGCGATCAGGCACTGACTTGAATACTCCTTCCAGCTTGTCGCTGTTCATCTCTATCCACTCGGGTTCGCCACGCTGGGCAGCCAGCGCCATCGCGGACTGCACACGCAGCTGCTTCTTGGCCTTTTCGCGCAGGGAGATCACGTCGCCGGCTTTCACCTGGTAAGAGGCGATGTTCACCGCGGTACCGTTCACCAGGATCGCCTTGTGGGCAACCAGCTGGCGGGCTTCGGAGCGGGTAGAGCCAAAACCCATGCGATAAACCACGTTGTCCAGCCGCTTTCCAGCAGCTGCAGCAGGTTCTCGCCGGTTGCGCCCTTCAGGCGCGCAGCTTCCTTGTAGTAATTGCGGAACTGCTTCTCCAGCACGCCGTAGATGCGGCGTACCTTCTGCTTCTCACGCAACTGCACACCGTAGTCAGACAGGCGACCGCGACGGGCGCCATGCTGGCCGGGCGCAGCTTCAGCCTTGCACTTGCTTTCCAGCGCACGCACACCGCTTTTCAGGAACAGGTCTGTTCCCTCACGACGGGAGAGCTTGCACTTGGGTCCAATATATCGAGCCATGTCAATTCTTCCTGTAAAGCGTTATACGCGACGTTTCTTGGGAGGACGGCAACCATTGTGGGGGATCGGCGTAACGTCGGTAATGTTGCTGATCTTGTAACCGCAGGCGTTCAGCGCGCGAACCGCTGACTCGCGGCCGGGGCCGGGACCCTTGACCTGCACGTCCAGGTTCTTGAGCCCGTATTCCTTGGCCGCCTCGCCGGCGCGCTCGGCTGCCACCTGGGCAGCAAAAGGCGTGCTCTTGCGGGAACCGCGGAAACCGGAACCACCAGAAGTCGCCCAGCTCAGGGTGTTGCCCTGGCGGTCGGTAATGGTGATGATGGTGTTGTTGAAAGACGCGTGGACGTGGGCAATGCCATCCACAACGGTCTTGGTTATCTTCTTACGAGTGCTTTTGGCACCTGGCTTGGCCATAAATTACTTCCTGCTTTAATATCAACACTGCACTAGTGGTGCAGCTACACTAAAATCGGATTCGCGGAGCTCACCCTACTTGCGAATCGGCTTGCGCGGCCCCTTGCGGGTGCGGGCATTGGTCTTGGTGCGCTGGCCGCGCAGGGGAAGCCCCCGGCGATGACGCAGACCGCGATTACAACCCAGGTCCATAAGGCGCTTGATGTTCATGGAGACTTCCCGGCGCAGGTCGCCCTCGACGGTCATGTCGGCTACCCTGGCACGCAGAGCGTCCATCTCGGCTTCAGTCAGCTCGCCGATCTTGACGTTCTCCGCTACACCGGTATCGGCACACAGCCGACGGGCCTGGCTACGGCCCACGCCGTAGATGTAGGTCAAAGAGATAACAGCATGCTTGTTATCAGGTATGTTGACGCCGGCAATACGAGCCATTCATCTTTCTCCAATCGTTTATCGTCGCTTTTGCTGAAAATTTTGTCCCGCGGGGGTGATTTGCCTGCAAATTCACCGTGTCGGGCGCAAAAGGCGCAGCATTCTAGCGATACCGTTACTAAAAATCAACCGCAGGAATTAGCCCTGGCGCTGCTTGTGGCGCGGGTCGGTGTTGCAGATCACGCGCACCACGCCGTTGCGGCGCACTACTTTGCAGTTCCTGCAAATCCTTTTGACCGATGCACGTACTTTCATGACTGCTTCTCCATTTACCTCAACCGGCGGGGCCTGGCTGCTCGCGATCAGCGAACGCGCCCGGCTCCGCCGTAGTTCTTCAAATTCGCCTTCTTCATGACCGAGTCATACTGGTGTGACATCAGGTGGCTCTGCACCTGGGCCATGAAATCCATCACCACAACCACCACGATCAGCAGCGAGGTGCCGCCCAGGTAGAAGGGCACGTTCCACATCACCACCAGGAACTGCGGCAGCAAACACACCAGGGCGATATAGGCCGCTCCAAACACCGTCAGCCGGGTCAGCACGCCATCGATGTAGTTGGCGGTCTGCTGCCCCGGGCGGATGCCGGGCACAAAGGCCCCGGATCGCTTCAGGTTGTCAGCCACTTCCACCGGGTTGAACATCAGCGCCGTGTAGAAGAAGCAGAAAAACACAATAAATACCGTGAACAACAGGATGTTCAGCGGCTGGCCCGGGCCGATGGCCACGGCCAGGTCCTGCAGCCAGTCGGCGGAGCCCGAGGACCCGAACCACTGGGCTATCGAGGCCGGGAACAGCAGTATGCTGCTGGCAAAAATAGCCGGGATCACACCCGCCATGTTCACTTTCAGGGGCAGGTGCGAGCTCTGCGCCTGATACATCTTGCGACCCTGCTGGCGCTTGGCGTAATTCACCGTGATGCGACGCTGGCCGCGCTCGATGAACACGATCATGTAGATCACCGCTACCGCCAGGGCCAGGATCAGCAACAGTACCAGGATGTTCAGCTCGCCCTGTCGCGCCTGCTCCAGGGACTGGCCGATCGCCGCGGGCAGTCCCGCCACGATACCGGCAAAAATCAGCAGTGATATACCATTGCCCACACCCTTCTCGGTGATCTGCTCACCCAGCCACATCATGAACACGGCACCGGTGACCAGGGAGGTAATGGCAATCACGAAGAACAGCGGCGAGGCGTCGTAGGACATGCCCTGGTTGGCCATACCCACCGTCATGCCCGTGGCCTGGATGATGGCCAGGACCACCGTCAGGTAGCGCGTATACTGGCTGATCTTCCTGCGGCCGGATTCGCCTTCCTTCTTCAACTGCTCCAGCTGAGGCGTCACCGCCGACATCAACTGCATGATAATGGACGCAGAGATGTAGGGCATGATGCCAAGCGCCAGGATACTCATGCGCTCCAGTGCACCACCCGAAAACATGTTGGCCAGGCCCAGGATGGTTCCCTGGTTCTGGTTGAACAAGGCGGCGAGCTGGTTGGGGTCTATACCCGGCACCGGGATATGGGTCCCGATCCGGTAGACGATAATCGCCAACAGAACAAAACGAAGGCGAGCAAAAAGCTCGCCCAGTCCGGCCTTGTTTACTGCAGGTGGCTGACCTATTGCCATTTATTCCTCTACTTTCCCGCCGGCTTTCTCGATAGCTTCACGAGCGCCCTTGGTTACCGCCAGGCCCTTGACCGTTACTGGCTTGCTGAGATCACCGGACAGGAAAATGCGCACGCGGGCGATATTCTCATTGACCAGGTCCGCCGCCTTGAGCGTGTCCAGATCCACCACGTCGCCCGCTACCGCGTTCAGCTCGCCCAGGCGAACCTGCGCGGTGGTGCGGGATATACGCGAAGTGAAGCCGTACTTCGGCAGGCGCTTCTGCAGCGGCATCTGGCCGCCCTCGAAGCCCGGACGAACCCGGCCACCCGAACGTGACTTCTGGCCCTTGTGACCGCGGCCGGCGGTCTTGCCCAGGCCACTGCCGATGCCGCGGCCGACGCGCTTGGCGTCCTTGCGGGAACCCGGCGCGGGGCTCAGGGTGTTCAGTCGCATACCTTCTGACATGATTTAGTCCTCTACCCTTACGAGGTAATTTACCTGATTGATCATTCCACGCACGGAAGGGGTATCCTCCACTTCCACGGTGTGACCAATACGACGCAGACCCAGCCCGGCGACGGAAGCCTTGTGGTTCTTCAGGCGGCCGTGCGCGCTCTTGATCTGTGTAACCTTGATAGTTGCTTTAGCCATGACAAGCCAACCCAATAATTAGTTCAAAATCTCTTCTACGGTCTTGCCGCGCTTGGCGGCAACCTCGTCCGGTGCGGACATGTCGCGCAGACCGTTGAAGGTCGCACGCACCACGTTCACCGGGTTGGTGGAGCCGTAGCACTTGGCCAGTACGTTGTGCACGCCGGCGATTTCCAGCACGGCGCGCATCGCGCCACCGGCAATCACGCCAGTACCCTCGGAAGCGGGCTGCATATACACCCGAGATGCTCCGTGCGCCGCCTTGACCGGATACTGGATGGTGCCGTTGTTCAGCTCTACGCTGATCATATTGCGGCGGGCCGCTTCCATGGCTTTCTGGATGGCGACCGGCACTTCGCGCGCCTTACCGCGGCCGAAGCCGACCTTGCCATTGCCGTCGCCGACAACAGTCAGGGCGGTGAAGCCGAAGATCCGGCCACCCTTGACCACCTTGGCCACACGGTTGACCTGAACCAGTTTCTCCTGGAGGTCACCTTCCTGCTGCTGCTTTTTCTGATCGTTGAAAGCCATATCGATACCCTAGAAATTCAGTCCACTTTCACGAGCTGCATCGGCCAGCGCCTTGATGCGTCCGTGGTACTTATAGCCGCTGCGGTCAAACGCCACTGCCTCGATACCCGCCGCCTTGGCCCGCTCGGCAACCAGTTTGCCGACCGCTGCCGCCGCGTCGATATTGCCGGTCTTGCCGCCGCGCAGATCGCTGTCCAGGGTGGACGCGCTGGCCAGTACCTTGTCGCCGGCCGGGGCAATGATCTGGGCATAGATATGCCGGGGGGTGCGGTGCACACAAAGGCGGTTTACGCCCAGGCCACGCATACGGGCGCGAGCACGGCGAGCGCGACGCAACCTTGAATCATTCTTTGCACTCATTTTAAGTACCTACTTCTTCTTGGCTTCTTTGCGACGAACATACTCGTCGGCATAGCGAATACCTTTGCCCTTGTAAGGCTCCGGCGGACGGAAACTGCGAATCTCTGCCGCCACCTGGCCAACGGCCTGCTTGTCGATGCCGCTGATCACGATTTCGGTCTGGCTGGGGGTCTCGGCCTTGATACCCTCGGGCAGGTCGTAATCGACAGGGTGCGAAAGCCCCACCGTCAGGTTGACGGTCTTGGCATCGGCCTTGGCGCGATAACCAACGCCGTTCAGGACCAGTTTCTTCTCCCAGCCTTCGCTGACGCCCTTGACCATGTTGCTCACCAGGGCGCGAGTTGTTCCGGCCATGGCCTTGAACTTGTCGCCTTCGTAGGCAATAGTCAGAACGTTGTCATCCTGGTTGACCTGTACACCTTCTACCAGCGTAAGCTGCAGCGTACCCTTGCTGCCCTTGACGGACAGGTCGCTGCCCTCAAGCTTGACCTCCACGCCCTTCGGCAGTTCTACCGGATTATTTGCGACTCTAGACATTTCAATTGCTCTTTAAATCAATAAACGATTAGAAAACGGTGCAGAGAACCTCGCCACCGACACCAGCGGCGCGGGCCGCGCGATCCGTCATCACACCTTTGGAGGTGGACACGATCGCCACACCCAGTCCGGCACGCACCGACGGCAATTCGTCCTTGGCGCGATACTGACGCAGGCCGGGACGGCTTACACGATCGATCTCGGCGATGACCGGCTTGCCCTGGAAATACTTGAGCCCTATGGACAGGCGCGCCTTGCCGCTCTCGTCCGACAGTGCAAAATCGGCTATATAACCTTCATCCTTGAGCACCTGGGCAACGGCGGCTTTCAGCTTGGAGCCCGGCATCTCTACACCGGTCTTGCCCGCCAGCTGTGCATTGCGAATGCGGGTCAGCATATCTGACAGTGGATCTTGCATACTCATAATCTATTTCTCTCCGTAAACCGACTGGTACTACCAGCTGGCCTTGACCAGGCCGGGCACATCACCGCGCATTGCCGCTTCACGCAGCTTGTTACGGCTCAGGCCAAACTTGCGATAAACACCGTGAGGACGACCGGTAATCTGGCAGCGACGCTGCTGGCGAACCGGGCTGGCATCGCGAGGCAGCTTCTGCAGGGCGATCTGCGCCTCCCACTTCTCATCGTCGGATGCATTGGTATCGCTCAAAATCGCCTTCAAAGCCGCGCGCTTGGCAGCGTACTTGGCTACCAGCCTGGCGCGCTTTTTCTCACGCATGATCATCGAAGTCTTAGCCATGAATAAAGCCTCTTAACCTTTCAGGGGGAAGTTGAAAGCACGCAGCAGCGCGCGACCTTCATCGTCCGTACGAGCGGTGGTGGTAATGGTGATATCCATGCCGCGCAGGGCGTCCACCTGGTCGTAGTTGATTTCCGGGAAAATAATCTGCTCAGTTACACCCATCGCGAAGTTGCCGCGGCCGTCGAAGGACTTCGGGCTGATGCCGCGGAAGTCGCGAATACGGGGAATGGCGATGCTGATCAGACGCTCCAGGAACTCGTACATACGATCAGAACGCAGGGTCACCTTGCAGCCGATAGGCCAGCCGTCACGCACCTTGAACCCGGCGATTGACTTGCGCGCCTTGGTGACCACCACCTTCTGACCGGAGATCTTCTCCATGTCAGCGACGGCATTCTCCAGGACTTTCTTGTCGCCCAGGGCCTCGCCCACACCCATGTTCAGGGTGATCTTGGTGATGCGCGGTACTTCCATCACATTTGCCAGACCCAGCTCTTCTTTCAGCTGGGGAGCGATCTCGCTCTTGAACTTGTCTTTCAACGTTGCCATGTCTATATCCTGTTGTCCCGGTCAGCCCGCGGGGGCTTAGGAGTCAATTGCCTCGCCACTGGATTTGAAGATACGCACTTTCTTATCCCCTTCCACCTTAAAGCCCACTCGATCGGCCTTGTTGCTGGCGGGATTGAAAATCGCCACGTTGGACACCTGTATGGGCGCCTCCTGCTCAACAATACCGCCGGCCACACCCGCCTGGGGGTTGGGCTTGGTGTGCTTCTTTACCATATTGATACCGGAGACAATGAGCTTGTTGTTGTCCAGCACCTTGCGAACCTTGCCGCGCTTGCCCTTGTCCTTACCGGCCAGAACAATCACTTCATCATCGCGCTTGATCTTAAACATTTCCCTTCCTCTCCCCGCTGGTCCGAGTTAGATAACTTCCGGTGCCAGAGAAATAATCTTCATAAACTTTTCGCCGCGCAATTCGCGGGTCACCGGCCCGAAAATACGGGTACCGATGGGCGCCTGCTGGGCGTTGAGCAGCACTGCGGCGTTATCGTCGAACTTGATCAGTGAGCCGTCGGCACGACGCACACCTTTCCTGGTACGGACGACGACAGCGGTCATCACCTGGCCCTTCTTGACCTTGCCCCGGGGAATCGCTTCCTTCACGGTGACCTTGATAAGGTCCCCCACCCGGGCATAGCGGCGCTTGGACCCACCCAGCACCTTGATGCACATCACGCGACGGGCACCGCTGTTATCGGCGACTTCCAAATACGACTGTGTCTGAATCATCTTTTACTCCAAACTGCGGTCAAAACCGCTAACCCTGCGTTTAAACCTGGACGGCGCTCTCGACCACTTCCAGCAACTTCCAGGTCTTGGTCCTGGAAATCGGGCGGGTTTCCGCAACAGTGACAGTATCGCCGACGCTGCACTGGTTGTTTTCGTCATGCGCGTGAATCTTGGAAGACCGGGTGATGTACTTGCCATACACCGGGTGCTTGACCCTGCGCTCGAGCAAAACCGTTACGGTCTTGTCCATTTTGTTGCTGATAACCTTGCCGGTAACCACCCGCGTACGCTTTTCTGTAGCTGCCATGTTTAATTACCCGCCTTTTCATTTAGTACGGTTTTGACACGCGCGATATCACGCTGGTTCTGCTGCAGCAGGTGAGTCTGCCCGAGCTGACCAGTGGATTTCTGCATGCGCAGCTTGAACTGCTCCTCACGCAGGGTAAGCAGTGTCTTGTTCAGCTCTTCGCTGGACTTGTCGCGCAATTCACTCGCTTTCATCACATCACCGACCGTTTTACAAATGTTGTGGCCAACGGAATCTTGGCGGCGGCCAGCGCGAAGGCTTCACGGGCCAGCTCTTCGGAGACGCCCTGCACTTCGTACAGCACCTTGCCGGGCTGAACCTGGGCCACCCAGTATTCCACGTTACCCTTACCTTTACCCTGACGCACTTCCAGCGGCTTGCCGGTGATAGGCTTGTCAGGGAAAACCCGAATCCATATCTTGCCGCCGCGCTTGATGTGGCGCGTCATGGCACGACGAGCTGCCTCGATCTGCCGGGCAGTCAGGCGTCCACGGCCGATAGCCTTGAGGCCATACTCGCCGAAACTAACCTTGCTGCCGCGCTGGGCCAGGCCGCGGTTGCGGCCCTTCATCGCCTTGCGGAATTTTGTACGCTTTGGTTGAAGCATCTGCCTAACCCTTAATTAGTTGCTGTCTTCTTGGCGCCATCGCCGGCAGTTTCATTGCCGATAACCTCGCCCTTGAATATCCAAACCTTCACACCCAGGATGCCGTAGGTGGTCGCCGCCTCGTAGGTGGCGTAATCGATATCTGCACGCAGGGTGTGCAGCGGTACCCGGCCTTCGCGATACCACTCGGTGCGCGCGATCTCAGCGCCGCCGAGGCGTCCGCCGATCTGCACCTTCACGCCTTCTGCGCCCTGGCGCATGGCGTTCTGCACCACGCGCTTCATGGCGCGGCGGAACATCACCCGGCGCTCCAGCTGCTGGGCAACGTTCTGCGCTACCAGCTTGGCGTCCAGGTCAGGCTTGCGGATCTCCTCGATGTTGATGTGCACGGGCACACCCATCTTCTCGGTCAGGGTCTTGCGCAGCGCGTCCACGTCCTCGCCCTTCTTGCCGATCACGATGCCGGGGCGGGCGGTGTGGATGGTGATGCGCGCGGTCTGTGCCGGACGCTCGATGACCACACGGCTGACCGAGGCATTCTCAAGCGTCTTCTCGATGAAGGCGCGCGCCTCCAGGTCAGTAATCAACTGCTTGGAGTAATTCTTGCTGTCGGCGTACCAGATCGAGGTGTGATCCTTGACGATACCTAACCGAATGCCGTACCGGATTTACTTTCTGACCCATGTGGTCTTCTCCTGAATTTAAGCTTCGCCGTCTGCAACTTTTACGGTGATATGGCAGCTGCGCTTGAAAATGCGATCAGCGCGACCCTTTGCCCGGGGGCGCAGGCGCTTCATGGTCATACCCTCATCCACGAAGATGCTGGACACCTTGAGCTCGTCCACGTCCGCGCCCTCGTTGTTCTCGGCGTTGGCTATCGCTGAGTCCAGTACCTTCTTGACGATATGTGCCGCCTTCTTGGTGCTGAATTCCAGCAGGCTCAACGCCTCTTCAACGGGCATGCCACGCACCTGGTCGGCGACCAGCCGTGCTTTCTGCGCCGATATCCGCGCACCTTTCAATCTTGCTGCAACTTCCATTTTCTAAACCTCGCTACAGGCAGCGCTACTAGCGCTTGGCCTTCTTGTCCACGATATGGCCCTTGAAGGTGCGGGTGGCCGCAAATTCACCCAGCTTGTGGCCAACCATGTCCTCGTTCACCAGCACGGGAACATGCTGACGTCCGTTGTGTACGGCGATTGTCAGGCCGACCATATCGGGCGATACCATCGAGCGGCGCGACCAGGTCTTGATCGGGCGACGATCATTGCTCTCAACTGCTGCTTCAACTTTCTTCATCAAGTGAAGGTCAATGAAAGGACCTTTCTTCAGTGAACGCGGCACAATGTCTTCCTCTAATCTCTGGGGTCTTTAATGACCGAACTTACTTCTTACCACGACGGCGTACGATCAACTTGTTGGTACGCTTGTTCTTGCGGGTCTTGTAACCCTTGGTGGGGGTACCCCAGGGGCTGACCGGGTGACGACCACCGGAAGTACGTCCCTCACCACCACCATGCGGGTGGTCGACCGGGTTCATCGCAACACCGCGCACGGTCGGGCGCACGCCGCGCCAGCGCGCAGCACCGGCCTTACCCAGCTTGCGCAGGCTGTGCTCGGAGTTGGAAACCTCACCCAGGGTCGCGCGGCAGTCGGACAGCACCTTGCGCATCTCGCCGGAGCGCAGACGCAGGGTGGCGTACTGGCCTTCACGGGCCACCAGCTGCACGGATGCGCCGGCGGAGCGGGCAATCTGGGCGCCCTTGCCGGGCTTCAGCTCGATGCCGTGGATAACCGAACCGACCGGAATATTGCGCAGCGGCAGGCAGTTGCCGGCCTTGATCGGCGCGGCGGAGCCACTGACTGCAGCACGTCGCCGGCCGGCAACGCCCTTGGGGGCGATGATGTAGCGGCGCTCGCCGTCTGCGAACAGCAGCAGGGCGATATGCGCGGTGCGGTTGGGGTCGTATTCAATACGCTCGACCTTGGCCGGAATACCGTCCTTGGTGCGCTTGAAATCGATCACGCGGTAATGCTGCTTGTGACCACCACCGATATGGCGGGTGGTGATCCGGCCATTGTTGTTGCGGCCGCCATTCCTGGTCTGGTTCTCCAGCAGGGGCTTGTAGGGCGCGCCCTTGTGCAGGTCGTCGCTGACTACCCGGACGACGTGGCGACGACCGGGGGACGTGGGCTTGCTACTTAAAACTGCCATCTCAACCTACTCCTTATTCAACCACGGCAAAGTCGATGTCCTGACCCTGCGCCAGCCGCACGTATGCCTTCTTCCAGGTCGGCTTGGTGCTGAAGCCGTAGCGGTTACGCTTCACCTTGCCCTTGACGCGCAGGGTGGACACGTTTTCCACTTTGACCTTGAACAGCTGCTCGACCGACTTCCTGATCTCGGCCTTGGTGGCGTTCAGCGCCACCTTGAACACGTACTGGTTATTGGTATCAGCGACCACGGCCGCCTTTTCGGAAACGTGCGGACCTTCCAGCACTTGAAAAATGCGCTCCTGGTTCATCCCAGCATCTCCTCAAACTTCTTCACCGCGTCGACGGTGACCACTACCTTTTCGTGCCCGATGAGGCTGACGGGATCGATACCGTCCACATCGCGAACATCTACCTTGTGCAGGTTGCGCGCCGCCAGGTACAGGTTCTCACCCACCTCGGCAGACACGATCAGCACATTGTCGAGACCGTAATCGCCCAGCTGCTTGACCAGCAATTTGGTCTTGGGCGCTTCCAGTTCCAGGCTCTCCACCACCACCAGCCGGTCCTGGCGAGCCAGCTCCGACATGATGGAACGCAGCGCCGCGCGGTACATCTTGCGATTTACCTTCTGGCTGTGATCCTGCGGCTGGGCCGCAAAGGTCACGCCACCGCTGCGCCAGATGGGGGAGCGAATGGTTCCCGCACGGGCGCGACCAGTGCCTTTCTGGCGCCACGGCTTCTTGCCGCCGCCGCGCACATCCGAGCGCGTTCTTCTGGGCACGAGTGCCCTGCCGCGCGCCGGCCATGTATGCGGTGACAACCTGGTGAACCAGGTCCTCGTTGTATTCGCGTGCGAAGGCAACATCCGAGACAGACACCGTGCCGGCTTCGCTGTTACCCGGCTTCAATACACTCAATTCCACGTTAGAGACCCCCTAACCTTAAGCCTTGACCGTGGGACGCACGATAACGTCTCCACCGGGTGCGCCTGGCACAGCGCCCTTGATAAGCAGCAAATTGCGCTCGACATCCACGCGGACTATTTCCAGCCCCTGGGTGGTCACATTCCTGGCGCCCATGTGGCCCGCCATTTTCTTGCCCTTGAAAACCCGGCCAGGTGTCTGGTTCTGGCCAATGGATCCCGGTGCGCGGTGCGACAGCGAGTTGCCGTGAGTGGCGTCCTGCATCTTGAAGTTCCAGCGCTTGACACCGCCCTGGAAGCCCTTGCCCTTGGACTTGCCGGCCACATCGACGATCTGGCCGACCTGGAAGCGCTCAACGGTCAACTCGGAGCCCACTTCAGGCGCCTCATCGGACTGCTCGAGACGGAACTCCCACAAACCGGTACCGGCTTCGACGCCAGCCTTGGCGAAATGACCCGCCAGGGATTTGTTTACTCGTGAGGCCTTGCGGCTGCCCGCAGTGACCTGGATTGCCCGATAACCATCGCTATCGAGTTCTTTGATCTGAGTAACACGGTTTGGAGAAACCTCCACTACGGTCACTGGAATGGATATGCCGTCTTCGGTAAAAACGCGAGTCATACCGGACTTACGGCCGACTAAGCCAATAGCCATTTTGCTAACCTCTCAGTGTACGGGGCTATACCCTCTATGGCCGCCCCACAGGTTGAACGCAGCGGGGCGTTACACACCCACGGCTACTACCGCGGGCAGGTCTTGCTACAAATTGTAGTTAACCAAGACTGATCTGTACTTCTACACCTGCTGCCAGGTCTAACTTCATCAGGGCGTCCACGGTCTTCTCTGTGGGCTCCACGATGTCCAGCAGACGCTTGTGAGTACGAATTTCGTACTGGTCACGAGCATCCTTATTCACGTGCGGGGAAATCAGCACGGTAAAACGTTCCTTCCGGGTGGGAAGGGGGATCGGGCCCTTGACCTGGGCGCCGGTGCGGCGCGCGGTCTCGACGATCTCCTGGGTAGACGAATCTATCAGGCGATGGTCAAAAGCCTTGAGGCGAATTCGAATGCGTTGACTCTGCATCTTGCCTAACTCCAATCAATAAAAAACCAGGAACCCGCTACGGAGTCCCCCGAAAAATGGAACGCGAATTCTAAAGACGGCCCCCTTGAGTGTCAAGCGGGGTCTCGAATATATTTTCGGGACTTCACCGGGACTTCACCGGGGCCGGCCGGGTATCCGGGGCCCCGGCGGGGGCCGGCCTACTCGGCGCAGTTCACGCAGCGGGTGGCCTCGGGCACCACTTTCAGCCGCGCCTCGCCTATTTCCTTGCCACAGCTCTCGCAAAGCCCGTAGCTACCCTCGTCGATACGCTCTATGGCCGCCCGGATATCGCGGATCGACTGGGCCGTCTCATTGCCTATGGCATCGACAACCTCATCGTTCTCGCGCTCCTGGGCCTGCTCGGCGGAATCGCCGGAATGCTCCCGGGTGACGTCCTTCTTGATGCTGGCCAGCCGCTCCAGCATCTGGGCCAGGCGCTGCTCGAGGTCTGCCCTCAGCTGTTGGTAGGCCACCTGTCAGGCCGCCGTGGAGGTCAGCATGCGGTACAGCTCATCCTTGAGGTGCACGCGGCGCATTTTAGCCTCTTCCTCGGTATGGGTCGCAACCGGGGTAACCTCGTTTTCCATGTTCTCGATCTCGCTGGTCAGCTCGTGATAGGCATCGAACAGACGACGAAAATGGGCATCGTTCATTTTCAGTTCGTGGATGCGATCGCGCAGTTCGGGGAACTCGTGGATCAGGTCATGATGCTCAACAGACATGGCTTTTCCTATACTCAACAGGTTAATGGATATCGTAATAACAGCTTACCGGGTCCGCCCGGGGAGACCATGATGTAGGTCAGGCTCCAGCGTGATGCGCGCATATTAAGGGCTTGACGGATTTTGTTCCAGCTCTGAATATGGCTGCAAGTCGTCCACGGCCCAACTTCGAGGATTCGCGCAATGACCCGTACCGAAAACACCCACTCCCTGCTGATGGGCTACCTGTTATGGATATTCGGCTTCATGGGCGCCCACCGCTTCTATTACGGCAAGCAGATCTCGGGCGTGATCTGGTTCTGCACCCTGGGCCTGCTTTTTGTGGGCTGGATTGTCGACCTGTTCCTGATCCCCTCCATGGAGCGCGAGGCCGAGCGGCGCTTCATCCCCGGCCCCATCGACTACAACATCACCTGGATCCTGCTGACCTTCCTGGGTTTTCTGGGCATCCACCGCTTCTACATGGGCAAGTTCATTACCGGGATTATCTACCTCTGTACCGGCGGACTGTTTTTTATCGGCGTGCTGTATGACTTCCTGACCCTGAACGAGCAGTTGTCGGACGTGAACAGCGGGTATTAAGGGCAACCCCGGGCCGAATGAATTCGGCCCTACATACCCGTTACCCCGTAGGGTCGAATTCATTCGACCATTGAGTCATCGACCGTGCCGACGCGGCCCCGGGCCGAATGAATTCGGCCCTACAGTGTAGTGTTCCTTGTAGGGTCGAATTCATTCGACCAAAAAAAACCCGGCTGATGCCGGGTTTTTTGCTTACCGCAGGAAGGCTTACTCGATGATCTTGGCTACCACGCCGGCGCCAACGGTACGGCCACCCTCGCGAATCGCGAAACGCAGGCCATCTTCCATCGCAATCGGCGCGATCAGCGTCACTTCCATCTGGATGTTGTCGCCAGGCATTACCATCTCAACACCTTCAGGCAGCTCACAGGCACCGGTCACGTCAGTCGTACGGAAGTAGAACTGCGGACGGTAGCCCTTGAAGAACGGCGTGTGACGGCCACCCTCGTCCTTGGACAGGATGTAAACCTCTGCCTCGAACTTGGTGTGCGGCTTGACCGAACCCGGCTTGGCCAGTACCTGGCCACGCTCCACGTCCTCACGCTTGGTGCCGCGCAGCAGCACACCCACGTTCTCGCCCGCACGGCCTTCGTCCAGCAGCTTGCGGAACATCTCAACACCCGTACAGGTGGTCTTCTGGGTGTCGCGGATACCGACAATCTCGATCTCCTCGCCAACCTTGATGATGCCGCGCTCTACACGACCGGTTACCACCGTGCCACGACCGGAGATAGAGAACACGTCCTCTACCGGCATCAGGAACGCCTGGTCGATCGCCCGCTCAGGCTCCGGAATATAGCTGTCCAGGGTCTCTACCAGGGTCTTCACCGCGGTGGTGCCCAGGCCGTTGTCGTCTTCGCCGTTCAGCGCCATCAGCGCTGAACCACAGATGATCGGGGTGTCGTCGCCCGGGAACTCGTACTGGTCCAGCAGCTCGCGCAGCTCCATCTCGACCAGTTCCTTCATCTCCTCGTATTCCTCGGAGTCGGCACCGCCGCAATCTTCCGCCAGCAGGTCAGCCTTGTTCAGGAACACCACGATGTAGGGTACGCCTACCTGGCGGGACAGCAGGATGTGCTCGCGGGTCTGGGGCATGGGGCCGTCGGTGGCGCCACATACCAGGATCGCGCCGTCCATCTGCGCCGCACCGGTGATCATGTTCTTCACGTAGTCCGCGTGCCCGGGGCAGTCAACGTGGGCGTAGTGACGATTCGGTGAATCGTACTCGACGTGGGAGGTCGCAATCGTAATGCCGCGCTCGCGCTCTTCCGGGGCGTTGTCGATACCGTCGAACGCCACCGCTGAACCACCCCAGGTCTCCGCACAGACACGGGTCAGCGCCGCCGTCAGCGTCGTCTTGCCGTGGTCAACGTGTCCGATGGTTCCCACGTTGACGTGGGGCTTTTTACGTTCAAACTTTTCCTTTGCCACTTTCAATCACCTCTTGATGGGATAGCTAACAGTTATTTGGTCTGGTTTTTGGATATGATCTCGTCAGCGACGTTCTTCGGCGCTTCCATGTACTTGGCAAACTCCATGGTGTAGGTCGCGCGTCCCTGGGTGGCTGAACGCAGGTCGGTTGAGTAACCGAACATTTCCGCCAGGGGCACTTCCGCATCGATGACCTTGCCCATGGCATTTTCGTTCATGCCCAGAATCAGGCCGCGACGACGGTTGAGGTCGCCTACCACATCACCCATGTTCTCTTCGGGTGTTACCACCTCGACCTTCATGATGGGCTCCAGCAGTACCGCGCCGCCATCCTGGGCCAGTTTCTTGGTGGCCATGGAAGCGGCGATCTTGAACGCCATTTCATTGGAGTCCACGTCGTGGAAAGAGCCGTCGAACAGGGTCGCCTTCAGGCCCAGCAGCGGATAGCCGGCCAGTACGCCGTTCTTCATCTGCTCCTCGATACCCTTCTGCACGGCCGGGACGTATTCCCGGGGAACCGTGCCGCCCACGATCTCGTTGACGAATTCCAGGCCGTCGGCGCCGGTGTCCTCGGATGGCTCGAAGCGAACCCAGACGTGACCGTACTGGCCGCGACCGCCGGACTGGCGTACGAACTTGCCTTCAATTTCGGCGGTATTGCGGATCGCCTCGCGGTAGGCCACCTGGGGCTTACCGATGTTGGCCTCCACGCTGAACTCGCGACGCATGCGGTCGACGATGATGTCCAGGTGCAATTCGCCCATACCCGAGATGATGGTCTGGCCGGTCTCCTCGTCGGTCTTGACCCGGAAGGAGGGGTCTTCCTGGGCCAGCTTGCCCAGGGCGATACCCATTTTTTCCTGGTCCGGCTTGGACTTGGGCTCCACCGCCACCGAGATAACGGGCTCGGGGAACTCCATGCGCTCCAGCACGATGGGCTTGTCTATATCGCACAGGGTGTCACCGGTGGTGACGTCCTTGAGGCCCACCGCCGCGGCGATGTCGCCGGCCAGTACTTCCTTGATCTCCTCGCGGCTGTTGGCGTGCATCTGCACCATACGGCCGACCCGCTCTTTCTTTTCCTTGACCGAGTTGTAGACACCGGTGCCGCTCTCCAGCTTGCCGGAGTAAACCCGGAAGAAAGTCAGGGTGCCCACGAAGGGGTCGGTGGCGATCTTGAACGCCAGCGCCGCGAAGGGCGCGTTGTCATCGGCCTCGCGGGTCGCGGGGGTGTGATCCGCGTCCAGCAGGGTACCTTCGATGGCCTTCACCTCGGTGGGTGAGGGCATGTACTCGATGACCGCGTCCAGCATGGCCTGTACGCCCTTGTTCTTGAAGGCGGAGCCGCCCAGCACGGGCACGATCTCGTTGGCCAGGGTGCGCTGGCGAATACCCTGCTTGATTTCCGCCTCGGTCAGTTCGCCGCCCTCAAGGTACTTGTCCATGAGTTCGTCGTTGGCTTCCGCGGCGGCCTCGATCATGGCCTCGCGCATCTCGGCCACTTCATCGACCAGGTCGGCCGGTACGTCGGCGTACTCGAAGGTCATGCCCTGGTCGGCCTCGTTCCACAGGATGGCCTTGTTCTTGACCAGGTCGATGACGCCCTTGAAGTCCTCTTCGGAACCAATGGTCATCTGCAGCGGCACGGGTACCGCGCCCAGGCGGTCCTTCAACTGGCCCACCACGCGACGGAAGTCGGCGCCGGCGCGGTCCATCTTGTTGACGAATACCATGCGCGGTACTTCGTACTTGTTGGCCTGGCGCCATACGGTCTCGGTCTGGGGCTGTACGCCGGAAGTGCCGCACAGCACCACTACCGCGCCATCCAGCACCCGCAGGGAGCGCTCCACCTCGATGGTGAAGTCAACGTGCCCGGGGGTGTCGATGATGTTGATGCGATGATCGTCGAACTGCGCGTCCATGCCCTTCCAGAAGCAGGTGGTGGCAGCGGAGGTAATGGTAATACCGCGCTCCTGTTCCTGCTCCATCCAGTCCATGGTTGCCGCGCCGTCGTGTACCTCACCAATCTTGTGAGACAGTCCGGTGTAGAAAAGAACGCGCTCGGTGGTAGTGGTTTTACCCGCGTCCACATGGGCGCAGATACCGATATTGCGATACCGGCTGATAGGAGTCTTACGTGCCACGATTAATTCCCCAATGACAGGTTGCTTGGCAACGGATTAAAAACGGTAGTGAGAGAATGCCTTGTTGGCTTCCGCCATACGGTGCACGTCCTCGCGCTTGCGCACGGCATTGCCCTTACCCTGGGAGGCGTCGATGATCTCGCCGGCCAGGCGCTGGCGCATGGACTTTTCACCGCGGTTACGGGAGTACTCCACCAGCCAGCGCATTGACAGCGCCACGCGGCGGGAGGGGCGCACTTCGACCGGCACCTGGTAAGTCGCACCGCCCACCCGGCGGGATTTGACTTCCACCATGGGCGCGATGTTTTCCAGCGCTTCGTCGAATGCTTCGATGGGATCCTTGTTGAGGCGGTCGCGGACGATGTCCAGGGCGCCATAAACAATGGTTTCCGCTACGGATTTCTTACCACTGACCATCACGTGGTTCATGAACTTTGCCAGCGTCACGTTGCCATACTTGGGATCTGGCAGGACTTCGCGCTTGGCGACTACTCGTCTTCTTGGCATGGTTTTGCCCTTCTCTCTTCAGGTTGATCCGAACACCGACCTGCCACAATCGCGGGGGAGGCAGGGGTTCGGCCTTACTTACATCAATGTTGGTACAGCCGGGTCGCGCTTACTTGGGACGCTTGGCACCGTACTTGGAACGGCCGTTCTTGCGATCGGCGACTCCGGAGGTGTCCAGGCTGCCGCGCACGGTGTGATAACGCACACCGGGCAGGTCCTTTACACGGCCGCCGCGAATCAGCACCACACTGTGCTCCTGCAGGTTGTGGCCCTCACCACCGATGTACGAGGAAACCTCGTAACCGTTGGTCAGGCGCACACGACATACCTTGCGCAGTGCAGAGTTGGGTTTCTTCGGCGTGGTCGTGTAAACACGGGTACACACACCGCGGCGCTGCGGACAGCTTTGCAGGGCGGGTACGTCGCTCTTGTCTACTTTGCGCTTCCGAGGCGTACGAACCAATTGGTTGATCGTTGCCATCCAGTTAAAACTCCAAAATAAATCGTTTAATTATGGCCGCAAGGCCATGTCCAGATCCGGGACCACCGCCCCTGGCCGAGGCCAAAGAAGCAGGACATAACAAACCACCCCGGAAAGAGGAGGCGGCATTCTATAGATGCCCCCGGTGGGAGTCAACCCATACCGGGGGGACCTTTCACCGACGCCTGCCTCAGTCTCCCTGCAGGGCCTCGGTCAGTGCCGCCTCGATTTCCTGGGCGGATACCGTCACCTCGGAGCGACTATCGCGGCGTGCGCTTGCGCTCCTCGTGGTAGGCCAGGCCGGTGCCGGCCGGGATCAGGCGTCCCACCACCACGTTTTCCTTCAGGCCGCGCAGGTAGTCCCGCTTGCCGGTGACCGCCGCCTCGGTGAGCACGCGGGTGGTCTCCTGGAACGAGGCCGCGGAGATGAAGCTCTCGGTGGCCAGCGAGGCCTTGGTGATACCCAGCAGCTCCCGTTCGCCCGCAGCCGGCACCAGTCTTCTGGCCCAGCAGACGCTCGTTCTCTTCCAGCAGGGTGGTGTACTCGACCTGCTCGCCCTTGATCAGGCTGGAATCGCCGGAGGAGGTGATTATCACCTTGCGCAGCATCTGGCGAACGATCACCTCGATGTGCTTGTCGTTGATCTTCACACCCTGCAGGCGGTAAACCTCCTGGATCTCGTTGACGATGTACTTCGCCAGTTCCTCGATGCCCTTGAGGCGCAGGATATCGTGGGGGCTGGGCGGGCCTTCCGACACAACCTCGCCCTTCTCCACGAATTCCCCCTCGAACACGGACATATTGCGCCACTTGGGAATCAGCGCCTCGAAGTGGTCGGAGCCGTCCGCCAGGGTGCTGCCGTCGGTGGGCGTGATCACCAGGCGACGCTTGCCCTTGGTTTCCTTACCGAAGCTCACGGTGCCGGAAATCTCCGCCAGGATGGCGGGTTCCTTCGGCTTGCGGGCCTCGAACAGGTCGGCAACACGCGGCAGACCACCGGTGATGTCGCGGGTCTTGGACCCCTCCTGCGGAATGCGCGCGATCACGTCGCCCGCTTCCACCCGCGCCGAGTCCTCCAGGCTGACCAGCGCCGAGGCCGGCAGGAAATAGTGCGCCGGCACATTGGTATTGGCCAGGCACAGTTCCTTGCCCTTGTCGTCCACCAGGCTTACCGCGGGGCGGATATCCTTGCCCGCCGCGGGCCGCTCACCGGCATCCAGCACCGAGATGCTGGACAGGCCGGTCAGTTCGTCGGTCTGGCGACTTGAATGGTAATGCCCTCTTCCATGCCGCTGAATTTCACCGTACCCGCCACCTCGGTGATGATCGGGTGAGTGTGCGGATCCCAGGTCGCCACCACGTCGCCGGCGGAAACGCTGGCGTGGTCGGCCACCTTGATCAGGGCGCCGTAGGGCAGCTTGTAGCGCTCGCGCTCCCGGCCCAGGGTATCCAGTACCGACAGTTCGCCCGAACGGGAGACGGCCACCAGGTAGCCATCCTTCTTGCGCTCCACGAACTTCAGGTTGTGCAGGCGCACGATACCGTCGTTCATTACCTGGATATTGTCCTGGGCCGTGGCCCGCGAGGCCGCACCACCGATGTGGAAGGTACGCATGGTCAGCTGGGTGCCCGGCTCACCGATGGACTGGGCTGCCACCACACCGATGGCCTCGCCCATGTTCACGCGGTGGCCGCGGGCCAGGTCGCGACCGTAGCAGGCGCTGCAGATACCGTGACGGGTTTCACAGGTGATGGGCGAGCGCACGTGCAATCTCGTCGATGCCCATTTCCTCCAGGCGCTTGATCCACAGCTCGTCCAGCATGGTGCCGGCGGTGATGGCAATTTCGTCGTCGCTGCCGGGACGGATCACGTCCCGGGCGACGATACGGCCCAGCACGCGATCACCCAGCGATTCGATGATGTCGCCACCCTCGATTACCGGCGTCATCAGCAGGCCCTGGTCGGTGCCGCAATCCACCTCGGTCACCACCAGATCCTGGGCGACGTCCACCAGGCGGCGGGTCAGGTAACCTGAGTTGGCGGTCTTCAGGGCCGTATCGGCCAGACCCTTACGGGCGCCGTGGGTCGAGATGAAGTACTGCAGTACGTTCAGGCCCTCGCGGAAGTTCGCGGTAATCGGCGTTTCGATGATCGAGCCGTCCGGCTTGGCCATCAGGCCGCGCATACCCGCCAGCTGGCGGATCTGGGCGGGTGAGCCCCGGGCGCCGGAATCGGCATAGATATAGACGGAGTTGAAGGAGGCCTGCTGCTCTTCCTTGCCCTCGCGGTTGATCACGGTTTCCTTGGACAGGCCCTCCATCATGGACTTGGAGACCAGGTCGTTGGCGCGCGACCAGATATCGATCACCTTGTTGTACTTCTCGCCCTGGGTCACCAGGCCGGCTGCGTACTGCTGCTCGATCTCCTTGACCTCGGCGTCGGCGCGGGCAATCAGCTCCGCCTTGTCCGCGGGAATCTCGAAATCGTTGACGCCGATGGACGAACCGGAACGGGTGGAGTACTCGTAGCCGGTGTACATCAGCTGGTCGGCGAAGATGACCGTGGCCTTCAGGCCAACGGCGCGGTAGCACTGGTTGATGATTCGGGAGATCGCCTTCTTGGCCATGTCCTGGTTGACCATGTCGAAGGCGATACCCGCGGGCACGATTTCCCACAGCAGGGCGCGGCCGACGGTGGTGTCGGCCACAAAGGTGTTCTCGATACGCTCGCCTTCATCGGTGTTGACCACCTCGTTGATGCGCACCTTGACCCGCGCCTGCAGGTGCACGTGGCCGCCGAAGTAGGCGCGGTGCACTTCCGACACATTGGCAAACAGGCGTGCCTTCGCCCTTGGCGTTGACCCGCTCGCGGGTCATGTAGTACAGGCCCAGTACCACGTCCTGCGAGGGCACGATGATCGGCTCGCCGTTGGCCGGAGAGAGAATATTGTTGGTGGACATCATCAGGGCGCGGGCTTCCAGCTGCGCCTCGATGGTCAGCGGCACGTGCACCGCCATCTGGTCACCGTCAAAGTCGGCGTTGTAGGCGGCGCAGACCAGCGGGTGCAGCTGGATCGCCTTGCCCTCGATCAGTACCGGCTCGAAGGCCTGGATGCCCAGACGGTGCAGGGTGGGCGCACGGTTCAGCAGCACCGGGTGCTCGCGGATCACCTCGGCGAGGATATCCCAGACCTCCGGCGGCTCGCGCTCCACCATTTTCTTGGCGGCCTTGATGGTGGTGGCCAGGCCCCTGGCCTCCAGCTTGCCGAAGATAAACGGCTTGAACAGTTCCAGCGCCATTTTCTTGGGCAGGCCGCACTGGTGCAGCCGCAGGGTCGGGCCCACCACGATCACGGAACGACCGGAGTAGTCCACCCGCTTGCCCAGCAGGTTCTGGCGGAAACGGCCCTGCTTGCCCTTGATCATGTCGGCCAGGGACTTCAGCGGGCGCTTGTTGGAGCCGGTGATGGCACGACCGCGACGGCCGTTGTCCAGCAGCGCATCCACGGATTCCTGCAGCATGCGCTTCTCGTTGCGCACGATGATATCCGGTGCGTTCAGGTCCAGCAGGCGCTTGAGGCGGTTGTTGCGGTTGATCACCCGGCGGTACAGGTCGTTCAGGTCGGAGGTGGCGAAGCGGCCTCCATCCAGGGGCACCAGCGGGCGCAGGTCCGGCGGCAGTACCGGCAGCACCTTCAACACCATCCACTCGGGCTTGTTGCCGGAGCTGGCGAAGGCCTCCATCAACTTCAGGCGCTTGGACAGCTTCTTGATCTTGGTCTCGGAGTTGGTGGCCGGGATCTCCTCGCGCAGGGTGGCGATCTCGTGCTCCAGGTCCAGCTGCACCATCAGGTCCTGGATGGCCTCGGCGCCCATCTTGGCGGAGAATTCGTCGCCGAACTCCTCCATGGCCTCGTAGTACTGCTCGTCGGACAGCAACTGGCCCTGCTCCAGGGTAGTCAGGCCGGGGTCGGTTACCACATAGGATTCGAAATACAGCACCCGCTCGATATCGCGCAGGGTCATGTCCAGCAGCAGGCCGATGCGCGAGGGCAGGGATTTCAGGAACCAGATATGGGCTACCGGGCTGGCCAGCTCGATATGGCCCATGCGCTCCCGGCGCACCTTGGCCAGGGCCACTTCCACGCCGCACTTCTCACAGATCACGCCGCGGTGCTTGAGCCGCTTGTACTTGCCGCACAGGCACTCGTAATCCTTCACCGGCCCGAAAATCTTGGCGCAGAACAGGCCGTCCCGCTCCGGCTTGAAAGTACGGTAATTGATCGTCTCCGGCTTCTTCACTTCGCCGAACGACCACGAGCGGATCATTTCCGGTGACGCCAGACCGATCCGGATGGCATCGAACTCTTCCGTTTGTCCCTGGGACTTCAACAGATTAAGTAAGTCTTTCAAGGCATTTCCTCCACGAGGTTATTGCTACCGGGTAGAGCGGCGCACCGCGCCGCTGTCACCCCTGAGTCCAGTGTTATGTTTGTTACTCGTTCTCGAGCTCGATATCGATGCCCAGGGAACGTATCTCCTTAACCAACACATTGAAGGACTCGGGCATACCCGGCTCCATCCGATGATCGCCATCGACAATGTTCTTGTACATCTTGGTCCGCCCGGCGACATCGTCGGACTTGACGGTCAGCATTTCCTGCAGGGTATAGGCGGCACCGTAGGCTTCCAGTGCCCAGACCTCCATCTCCCCGAAGCGCTGGCCACCGAACTGCGCCTTGCCGCCCAGCGGTTGCTGGGTAACGAGGCTGTAGGAGCCGGTGGAACGGGCGTGCATCTTGTCGTCCACCAGGTGGTTCAGCTTCAGCATGTACATGTAGCCAACCGTGACCGGGCGGTCAAAGGCCTCGCCGGTACGGCCGTCGTACAGGGTGAACTGGCCGCTCTCGGGCAGGTCCGCCAGGGTCAGCAATTCCTTGATGGACTCCTCTGCCGCGCCGTCGAACACCGGGGTTGCCATGGGCACGCCGCCAGCCAGGTTGCCGGCCAGTTCCAGGATATCCGCGTCGCTGAGGGACTTCAGGTCTTCGCTGCGACCGGCGCCGTTGTTGTAGATGGTCTCCAGGAACTTGCGGATCTCGGCGACCTTGCGCTGCTCCTTGATCATGGCGTCGATCTTGTCGCCCAGGCCCTTGGCAGCCATGCCCAGGTGGGTTTCCAGGATCTGGCCCACGTTCATGCGCGAGGGCACGCCCAGCGGGTTGAGGACGATATCCACCGGCTCGCCGTTCTCGTCGTAGGGCATATCCTCTACCGGCATGATCACCGAGATGACGCCCTTGTTGCCGTGGCGCCCGGCCATCTTGTCGCCCGGCTGGATGCGGCGCTTGATCGCCAGGTAGACCTTGACGATCTTGAGTACGCCCGGAGCCAGGTCATCGCCGCTTTGCAGCTTGCGCTTCTTGTCCTCGAAACGCTCCTCCAGCAGCTTGTTCTGCTCCTCCAGCTGGCGCTGGGCCGAGGCGATCGCCTCGTTGAGCTCCGCTTCGGAGAACTTCAGCTTGAACCACTGGTCGCGATCCAGGCCCGCCAGCACGTCGGCGTCCAGGGCAGTGCCCTTGGACAGGCCCGCGCCGCTGACGGTCTTCTTGCCGCTCAGCAGGCTTTCCAGGCGGGCGAAGGTCGCCTCCTCGAAGATCCGGTACTCTTCCTTCAGGTCCTTGCGGTAGTCATCGAGCTGGTATTTCTCGATGGCCAGGGCGCGGGCGTCCTTTTCCAGGCCGTCGCGGGTAAAGACCTGCACGTCGATGACCGTGCCCTTGGTGCTGGAGGGCACGCGCAGGGAGGTATCCTTCACGTCCGAAGCCTTCTCGCCGAAGATCGCGCGCAGCAGCTTTTCCTCGGGGGTCAGCTGGGTCTCGCCCTTGGGCGTGACCTTGCCCACCAGGATATCGCCGGCGTCGACCTCGGCCCCGATGTAGACGATACCCGACTCGTCCAGCTTGGACAGGGCGCTCTCGCCGACATTGGGGATGTCGCCGGTGATCTCCTCGGAGCCGAGCTTGGTATCCCGGGCGATACAGGTGAGTTCCTGTATATGAATCGTGGTGAAACGATCCTCCTTCACAACGCGCTCGGACACCAGGATGGAGTCCTCGAAGTTGTAGCCGTTCCAGGGCATGAAGGCGATACGCATGTTCTGGCCCAGGGCCAGTTCACCCATATCGATGGAGGGACCGTCGGCGAGAATGTCACCGCGGGCGATGGCATCTCCCTGGCGCACGATGGGGCGCTGGTTGATACAGGTGTTCTGGTTGGAGCGGGTGTACTTGGTCAGGTTGTAGATGTCCACCGGGGCTTCATCCACCCCACCGTCCTCGGCACTCACGCGCACCACGATGCGGCTGGCGTCGACCGAATCGACCACGCCGGCACGCCGGGCGACCACACAGACACCGGAGTCGGCGGCCACGTAGCGCTCCATACCGGTTCCCACCAGCGGCTTGTCGCTCACCAGGGTGGGCACCGCCTGGCGCTGCATGTTGGAGCCCATGAGAGCGCGGTTGGCGTCATCGTGCTCCAGGAAGGGGATCAGGGCCGCGGCCACCGACACCACCTGCTTGGGCGAGACGTCCATGTAATCCACCCGCTCGGGGGGCATGACGGTGAATTCGTTCATGTGCCGCACGGCGATCAGTTCATCCACGAACTGCATATTCTTGTCCAGGGTCGCCGAGGCCTGGGCGATGACGTGCTCGGCCTCGTTGATGGCGGACAGGAACTCGATATCGTCGGTCACCTTGCCGTTGACGACCTTGCGGTAGGGGCTTTCCAGGAAGCCGTACTCGTTGGTGCGGGCATAGGTTGCCAGAGAGTTGATCAGGCCGATGTTCGGGCCTTCCGGCGTCTCGATGGGACAGACGCGGCCGTAGTGGGTCGGGTGCACGTCGCGCACCTCGAAACCGGCGCGCTCACGGGTCAGGCCGCCCGGGCCGAGCGCGGAAACACGGCGCTTGTGGGTCACTTCCGACAGCGGGTTGTTCTGGTCCATGAACTGGGACAGCTGGCTGGAACCGAAGAACTCCTTGACCGCGGCAGACACCGGCTTGGCGTTGATCAGGTCCTGGGGCATCAGGCCCTCGCTCTCCGCCATGGACAGGCGCTCCTTGACCGCCCGCTCCACGCGGACCAGGCCAACGCGGAACTGGTTCTCGGCCATTTCCCCGACCGAGCGCACGCGGCGGTTGCCCAGGTGGTCGATATCATCGACCATGCCGTTGCCGTTGCGGATGGCGACCAGGGTGCGCAGCACGTCGACGATATCCTCCTTGTCGAGCACGCCGCTGCCCAGCACCTCGTCGCGACCCAGGCGGCGGTTGAACTTCATGCGGCCCACGGCGGACAGGTCGTAGCGGTCGGCGGAGAAGAACAGGTTCTGGAACAGGTTTTCCGCCGATTCCTTGGTGGGCGGCTCGCCGGGGCGCATCATGCGGTAGATTTCCACCAGCGCCTCGAGTTCGTTGCGCGTGGTGTCCTGGCGCAGGGTGTGGGAGATAAAGGGGCCACAGTCCAGTTCGTTGGTGTACAGGGTCTCGATCTTGGTGACACCGGCCTCTTCCAGCTTGACCAGCACCTCTTCGCTGAGCTCGGTATTGCACTCCACCAGGATCTCCCCGGTCTTCTTGTCGACCAGGTTTTTCGCCAGGGCGCGTCCGTACAGGTAGGTGCGCGGAATCTCAAGCTGGGAGACCTTGGCCGTTTCCAGTTCGCGAATATGGCGGGCGGTGATACGGCGGCCCTCCTCCACGATCACTTTCTTGCCGACCTTGATGTCGAAGGTGGCGACGTCACCGCGCAGGCGCTCGGGGATCAGGGCCATGGTGTAGCCGCCATCCTTGTCGACCTGGAAGGTGTTTACGTCGTAGAACATGTCGAGGATTTCCTCGGACTCATAGCCCAGGGCGCGCAACAGGATAGTCGCCGGCAGCTTGCGGCGGCGGTCGATACGCACGAAGACCAGGTCCTTGGGGTCGAACTCGAAGTCCAGCCAGGAGCCGCGGTAGGGAATGACCCGGGCGGAGTACAGCAGCTTGCCCGAGGAGTGGGTCTTGCCCTTGTCGTGATCGAAGAACACGCCGGGTGAACGGTGCAGCTGGGAGACGATAACGCGCTCGGTACCGTTGACCACGAAGGTGCCGTTGTCGGTCATCAGGGGGATTTCCCCCATGTAGACTTCCTGCTCCTTGATGTCCTTGATGGTCTTGTTGGCGGAGTCCTTGTCGTAGATGATCAGGCGCACCTTGACCCGCAGGGAGCAGGAGTAGGTAACCCCGCGCAACTGGCACTCGTTGACATCGAACACGGGTGTGCCAAGCTGGTAGTCCACATACTCCAGGGCGGCGTTGCCGCTGTAGCTGACGATGGGGAACACAGACTTGAAGGCGGCGTGCAGGCCGTAGTCGCCACGCTGGTCCAGGGGCACACCCTGCTGGGTAAACTTCCGGTAGGAATCCAATTGGATCGCAAGCAGGTAAGGCACGTCCATTACCTTCGGCAGCATGCCGAAATCCTTGCGAATACGTTTTTTCTCAGTGTACGAGTATGCCATCGGTACTCCCCAGCGTGATTAACTTCCAATCGCCCCGAGGGCGATCCACAATGCGACCGATTCGCGAATCGTCGCACCAGGCCGAATGAATTCGGCCCTACAGTAGGGTCGAATTCATTCGACCGCTACACAAAAACCTGTTTCTGTGAAGCGGGAAAAGGCCGGCGGGCCAACTGCCCACCAGCCTTGTCCGTGTTCGACCGAAGCCGAACCATTGCCGGGCTTACTTGAGCTCGACAGAGCCGCCAGCTTCTTCCAGCTGCTTCTTGATGTCTTCGGCTTCTTCCTTGGAAGCACCTTCCTTGATAGGGGAAGGCGCGCCGTCGACCAGGCCCTTGGCTTCTTTCAGGCCCAGGCCAGTTACCGCACGTACGACCTTGATGACGTTTACTTTCTTGTCGCCTGCGGCGGTCAGAACAACGTCAAACTCGGTCTGCTCTACAGCAGCACCACCGGCATCAGCGCCGCCAGCAGCGGCCGGTGCTACGGCAACAGCCGCGGCAGCAGATACGCCGAACTTCTCTTCCATTGCGCTGATGAGCTCAACGATGTCCATTACGCTCATATCAGCAATTGCATTCAAAATATCGTCTTTAGACAGAGCCATGACTCATATCTCCTATTTAGCTAATTAAAAAATCCACTGCAGGGGCTTATGCCGCTGCCTCTTTCTGATCGCGTACTGCTGCGAGCGTGCGAACCAGTTTTCCAGGTACTTCGTTCATTGTCTGAACCAGCTTGGTTACCGGCGCCTGCATGACACTCATCAACATCGAGAGTGCCTGATCGCGCGTGGGCAACTTAGCCAGAACATCCAATTGATCCGCACCCAGTATCTGGCCACTGACCGCCAGTGCTTTCACCTCGAAGGCATTGTTCTCCTTGGCGAAATCCTTGAAGAGTCGAGCAGCTGCGCCGGGGTCTTCCATAGAAAACCCGAACAGGGAGGGACCGACCAGAGTGTTGTTTACACACTCGAAATCAGTTCCTTCCAGGGCCCGCTTGGCCAGCGTGTTCCGCACGACGCGGAGGGTCACACTGTTTTCGCGGGCGCTTTTGCGCAGCGCTGTCATCCCGTCCACGGTTACGCCACGTGCATCGGCGATAACCAGGGACAGGGCACTGATGGCAGTCTCGTTAACCTCAGCTACGATCGCTTTCTTGTCTTCGAGTCCAATTGCCACTGGAATTACTCCTGGATTGCTAAGTTAAGTACCGGTAAATCTATGCCGGCACCGTTTTTGCGTGGTGAACACATCCACCATCTGCGTAGGTTTTGCTTCCGCCGGGGCACTGCCCCGACTTCCCCGCCATTAAGCCTCGGTCGGCATACCGCGCCGGCTTTGGCACCTACGGTCTTTGATGGTCTTCAGTTCAAAGCTAAATAGGTATTCAACAACCCGAGCCGTTTCCAAAGACCTCAAAGTGGATCGGTTGAGGCCTGGTAGCCCGCCCCGATCTACAACGCCCTCCCTCCCTGGAGAGCCTTGAGGAACCGCCCCTTGTGGGGGCGATTCGATCAAACTTCCAGCGACCCGTGGTCGATGGTTACGCCGGGACCCATGGTAGTGCTGAGGGTGACCTTGCGCAGGTAGACGCCCTTGGCGGCGGCCGGCTTGCCCTTTTTCAGGTCGGCCAATACCGCTTCGAGGTTGCCCTTGATGGCGTCCAGTTCAAAACTGATCTTGCCGATACCGCCGTGGATGATGCCGTTCTTGTCAGTACGGAAACGCATCTGGCCCGCCTTGGCGTTCTTGACGGCGGTCTCCACGTCGGGAGTCACGGTGCCGGTCTTGGGGTTGGGCATCAGGCCGCGCGGGCCCAGTACCTGGCCCAGCTGGCCGACGACCCGCATGGCATCCGGGGAAGCAATGACGACATCGAAATCCATCATGCCGCCCTTGATCTGCTCGGCCAGGTCTTCCATGCCTACCAGGTCCGCACCGGCGGCCTTGGCCTTCTCTGCCGCGTCGCCCTGGGTGAATACCGCCACCCGGACGTCACTGCCGGTACCGAAAGGCAGGGTGGTGGCGCCGCGCACGCCCTGGTCTGATTTACGGGCGTCGACACCCAGGTTTACCGCTACTTCAACGGTCTCGTTGAACTTGGCAGTACCGAATTCCTTGAGCAAGCTCACGGCCTCTTCCAGGGAATATACCTTGGTGGAATCAACCTTCTCGCGGAAGGCGCGTACACGCTTGGATAACCTGGCCATTAGTTCACCCCCTCTACTTCGATACCGGCGGAACGGGCACTGCCCGCGATGGTGCGCACGGCGGCGTCCATATCCGCAGCCGTGAGATCCGGCCACTTCTGGGTAGCCACTTCTTCCAGCTGGGCGCGGCTCACCTTGCCCACCTTGCGGGTGTTGGGGGTGGCGGAACCTTTCTGGATCTTGGCGACCTTGCGCAGCAGTACCGCGGCCGGCGGGGTCTTGGTAATGAAGGTAAAGGAACGATCACTGTATACAGTGATCACCACCGGAATCGGCAGACCCGGCTCCAGGCCCTGGGTCTCGGCGTTGAACGCCTTGCAGAATTCCATGATATTGACGCCGTGCTGGCCCAACGCCGGACCCACGGGGGGGCTGGGGTTGGCCTGGCCGGCCTTTACCTGCAGCTTGATATAAGCCTGTACTTTCTTAGCCATTGCTACTCTCCCGGGTGCAAACGCCCTTGTACCTCACCGGCTGGCGCCGATAATTACGCGGGCTCCCCGTCTGTGACGGCCTGGGCCGCCGGTTTAGGGGACGGAGCCCTTTTTACGCTTTGCGCAAAAAAGGGCTCCGTCCCCGGTTTTCTTTATCAGGCCTTCTCGACCTGACCGAATTCCAGTTCCACCGGGGTGGAACGACCGAAAATCAACACCGCCACGTTGAGGCGGTTCTTTTCGTAGTTCACATCTTCCACGACGCCATTGAAGTCGTTGAAGGGACCGTCTATGACCCGCACCATCTCGCCGGGCTCGAACAGGGTCTTGGGCTTGGGTGCCTCGACGCCGTCCTCAACCCGCTGCAGGATGGCCGCGGCCTCCGCCTCGGTGATCGGCGCCGGCGCATCGGCCTTGCCACCGATAAACCCGAGCACGCGCGGGGTTTCCTTTACCAGGTGCCAGGTGTCGTCCGCCAGCTCCATCTGCACCAGCACATAGCCGGGGAAGAACTTGCGCTCGCTGCGACGCTTCTGGCCGCCGCGCATCTCCACCACTTCCTCGGTGGGCACCAGCACTTCACCAAACCGGTCCTGCATGCCATGCAGTTCGATACGCTCCTTGAGGGAGGCCGCCACCTTCTTTTCAAAACCTGAGTAGGCGTGTACGACGTACCAACGCATTGCCATCGGTTAACCCTTATCTTGTGTGTTAAGCAATTGCCAGCGAAACCAGCCAGCCCAGCAGGGAGTCGAGCCCCCACAGGATCAGCGCCACCAGCAATACAAAGACCACCACTATCATGGTGGTCTGTACGGTTTCCTGACGGGTAGGCCAGACCACCTTGCGAATCTCGGTACGGGAACCCTTGACCAGGGCCCAGAATGCGGCGCCCTTGGCGGTCTGCATGGCCACCATGCCAGCCACCCCGGCGATAGCCAGGATACCCAGCACCCGGTACAGCAACGACTGGTCGGCATAGTAGCTGTTGCCAACGACCGCTACAGCCACCAGCACAAAGACGATTACCCACTTGACCGCATCAAACCGGCTGGTGGTTGTTTCCACACTCATTAACGCATTCCTTTCATAAAAGACGACATCCACGCCGGGCGTCGTCCCCTGCCATTAAAATGGCAGGCCAGGAGGGAATCGAACCCCCAACCTGCGGTTTTGGAGACCGCTGCTCTGCCAATTGAGCTACTGGCCTAGATACTTCACTTAGACGACGAAGCCGAACTGCTTCTGCAAGCGGTTCGGCCTGGTTCCGGGCGGGGTCAGAGTCGCGACTCTGACCCCATGTACACTTACTCGATGATCTTGGCTACCACGCCGGCGCCAACGGTACGGCCACCCTCGCGAATCGCGAAACGCAGGCCATCTTCCATCGCAATCGGCGCGATCAGCGTCACTTCCATCTGGATGTTGTCGCCAGGCATTACCATCTCAACACCTTCAGGCAGCTCACAGGCACCGGTCACGTCAGTCGTACGGAAGTAGAACTGCGGACGGTAGCCCTTGAAGAACGGCGTGTGACGGCCACCCTCGTCCTTGGACAGGATGTAAACCTCTGCCTCGAACTTGGTGTGCGGCTTGACCGAACCCGGCTTGGCCAGTACCTGGCCACGCTCCACGTCCTCACGCTTGGTGCCGCGCAGCAGCACACCCACGTTCTCGCCCGCACGGCCTTCGTCCAGCAGCTTGCGGAACATCTCAACACCCGTACAGGTGGTCTTCTGGGTGTCGCGGATACCGACAATCTCGATCTCCTCGCCAACCTTGACGATGCCGCGCTCCACACGACCGGTTACCACCGTGCCGCGACCGGAGATAGAGAACACGTCCTCTACCGGCATCAGGAACGCCTGGTCGATCGCCCGCTCAGGCTCCGGAATATAGCTGTCCAGGGTCTCTACCAGGGTCTTCACCGCGGTGGTGCCCAGGCCGTTGTCGTCTTCGCCGTTCAGCGCCATCAGCGCTGAACCACAGATGATCGGCGTGTCGTCGCCCGGGAACTCGTACTGGTCCAGCAGCTCGCGCAGCTCCATCTCGACCAGTTCCTTCATCTCCTCGTATTCCTCGGAGTCGGCACCGCCGCAATCTTCCGCCAGCAGGTCAGCCTTGTTCAGGAACACCACGATGTAGGGTACGCCTACCTGGCGGGACAGCAGGATGTGCTCGCGGGTCTGGGGCATGGGGCCGTCGGTGGCGCCACATACCAGGATCGCGCCGTCCATCTGCGCCGCACCGGTGATCATGTTCTTCACGTAGTCCGCGTGCCCGGGGCAGTCAACGTGGGCGTAGTGACGATTCGGTGAATCGTACTCGACGTGGGAGGTCGCAATCGTAATGCCGCGCTCGCGCTCTTCCGGGGCGTTGTCGATACCGTCGAACGCCACCGCTGAACCACCCCAGGTCTCCGCACAGACACGGGTCAGCGCCGCCGTCAGCGTCGTCTTGCCGTGGTCAACGTGTCCGATGGTTCCCACGTTGACGTGGGGCTTTTTACGTTCAAACTTTTCCTTTGCCATTACGACAGTCTCCTTTCACGTACCGGCCGTTGGACACGAGCCATGCAGTTTCAATTAATTCCTTTACTTCCAATCAGTTAGACAAGAAGTGGAGCTCATAACCGGATTTGAACCGGTGACCTCTTCCTTACCAAGGAAGTGCTCTACCGACTGAGCTATATGAGCGCTGTCCTGCCAACCTCTGGAGCGGGTAGCGGGAATCGAACCCGCACCATCAGCTTGGAAGGCTGAGGTTCTACCGTTGAACTATACCCGCAACGTGCTTCGTTATGGTTCTTCCCAATATGGTGGAGGGGGGTGGATTCGAACCACCGAAGCTCGCGCGTCAGATTTACAGTCTGATCCCTTTGGCCACTCGGGAACCCCTCCGAAAGGCGGCATATTGTCCTGATGCCCCCTGCCCTTGTCAACCAGTTCTCCCATTAAAATTATCGACTTACGACCATTCCCGGCGGGGCCGCCCGGCGGGAGCTGCCCGCCCCCACCGCGGGGCGCGCTAATGCAGCATGGCGGGGGCTTCTTCGCCGGCCGGATACAGGTAGTCGAGCTGCCGGAAACTGTCTGCCAGGTGCCCGGTCGCCTCCAGGGTGGTGGCGATAAAATGGGTAAATTGCCCGGCCTCCACCCCGGCCCCCGATAGCAGGCTGGCGGCGACCACCAACTGCGGCAGGGCCTCGTCCACCAGGTCGATGAACACCTTGAGGGTGGGGTAGTCCATATTCAGCCGCCCCAGTTCGGCGGCGACCTGCAGCACCATCGCCGGGCGCAGTTCCAGCTCGGTGGTCAGCAGCAGGCCGAACTCCTCCTGGAACAGGCGACTGTCTATGACCCCGGGGGTGTCCTGCAGCGGCCGCAGGTGCAGGCCCTCACACTGGCCGCATAAATAGTGCTCCACGCCCGCCTCATCGAGCCAGTGCTGCAGCAATGCCTTGTCGGGATGGTGTAGTGAAGTCATAGTAGCTCGCAAAAAACGCGCCATTCTAGCGCAACTGGCGCGCAGATGGCAGCGCGTCCGCGGCGGGCTGGCGAGGCAGAGCTAGACCCGCTTTCCTGTATACTGGCCCCGCCGGGCACCCGCGCCCGGCCAATCCCGACTGCACAGCCTGAGATCACCGCATGCACCCCGCTGACGATACCGACAAACTGGGCACAATCGACCGCTGGTTTGGCAAGTTGGGCCTGTGGATGTACGGCCATCGACTGGCGGTGTTCGCACTGGTATCGGCGCTGCTGGCTGGCGCGGTATGGTGCGCCGCCACGATTCGCACCGACAACAGCTTTGACGCCTTTTTCGACGCCTCCGACCCCAGCTATAACGCCTATATCCGCTACCAGGACGACTTCGGCTCCGATGAGATCGCCTATATCCTGTACCGGGTGCCCGGGGCCCCCAATGGCCCCTTCGACCTGGCGGCCATGGGCAAGATTGCCCGGCTCACCCAGGCGCTGGAGGACGAGGTCCCCTTCCTGCGGGAAGTCACCAGCCTGACCAACGTGGAATTCATGCAGGCGGAGGGTGACTTTCTCGAGATCACCGAACTGGGCGAGGATATGCCCGAGGACCAGCAGGCACTGCTGCTACATGGCGCCGCCATGAAAAAGAAACCGATCTACACGGACGCCCTGATCAGCCGGGACGGCAGCCACGGGGCGATCATCCTCGAAATGGCCGCGACCAGCAGCGATCCGCTGGACAGGATCCGCCTGGACCCCGCCGCGGGCGACAGCCTCGAAAACCTGTACCCCCAGGCCAGTAACGACCGCATTGTCGACATTCTCGGCCGGCCTGAGTACCAGGGTATCGAGTTCTGGTGGTCCGGCGATGTCCCCCTGAACGCCGCCTACAACCAAACCGTAGGCGATGAGTCCGCACTGCTGACCCTGCTGTCCATCGCCCTGGTAGCCGTCATCGCGATGATCTGCTTTCGCGGCCAACTGCTGGGCCTGGCGGGGCCCTTGTCAGTGGTGCTCGTGGCCCTGGTGCTGACCGTGGGTTTCATGGGGCTGGTCGGCTATAAACTGGGCGTACTGTTCCTGATAGCCCCCACGCTGCTCACGGCGATCGGCGTGGCGCAATCGATCCACCTGATCAGTGAATTCAACCGCCTGCGCGCCCGGGGTGAACTGCGCCGGGACGCCATTCGCCAGACCCTGGAAAACGTCGCGCTGCCGTGCCTGCTGGCGGCGGTGACAACCGCCACCGGCTTCCTGGTCATGAGCGGCTCGAAGCTGCGGGCACTGGCTGAGATGGCCCTATACCTCGGGGTTGGCGTGATGCTGACCTTCGTCGCCTCGATAACGGTCATGATCTGCATTATGTCCCTGGGCAGGAATGCCAGGGCGGCCGGGGCTCCCACCCGCGGGGAGCAGGCGCCCGGCCTGCAGCGCCTGCTGACCGGCCTGGTCGCGTTCAACCACCGCTACCGCCGCGCCATCCTGGCCGTGTCGGCGGCCGTATTTGCCCTTGCGGCGGCCAGCGCCAGCACCTTGCAGGTGAGCTTCAACTTCCTGGAGGACTTCAAGCCCCACACCCAGTTCCGCCAGCACACGGACTATGTGCAGGACGTCATGGGCGGCATGCTGAACGTGGTGTTCATCTACGAGGCGCAAGAACCCGAGGGGGCGAAGTCCGCGGCGCTGCTCACCCACCTGGAGTCACTGCAGGCCAGGGCCGAAGAGTCGCCCCTGGTGCGCAAGACCTACTCCATCGTGGACATCATCAAGGACATCAACCAGAGCTTTCACGGCGACGACCCGGGCTACCACCGCCTGCCGGATGACGATGAGCTGATAGCGCAGTACCTGCTGCTGTACGAACTATCGGGGGGCGACGAATTGCAGGACTACATGAGTGGCGACTACCAGCGCACCACCCTCGAGTTGCGGGTGGACATGGTGGACTCCGCCACGATAGGCGGCCTGATAGGGGAGCTGCAGGACTACCTGCAGGCCAACCCGGCGCCCGGGGCGCGGGTAGAGATTACCGGCATCGGCCTGCTGTGGCTGAAAATGGGCGACTACATCGCCCAGAGCCAGATCGAGGGCTATCTGCTGGCTTTCATTTTCATCGCCGCCATCCTGTGCCTGGCCTTTCGCTCCTTCAAAGTGGGCATGCTGGCGATGATTCCCAACCTGTTTCCCATTGTCCTGATCCTGGGCGCGGCCGGCGCCATGGGCATGCACCTGGACTACTTCCGCCTGCTGCTCGCCACCGTGGCCATCGGCATCGCGGTGGACGATACGGTGCATATGACCAGCCGCATTCGCAAGGAATTCAGGCGCTGCGGCAATTACGAGGAGGCCGTCAGCAGGGGCCTGGTGAGTGTCGGGCGCCCGATTATTATCACCTCTGCCATCCTGTCGCTGGCATTTCTGGTGTACCTGGTTTCCGACATGGAAGTGCTGGCGAGTTTCGGTATATTGCTCTCCATCACCATCGTTACCGCGCTGCTTGCCGACCTGTTCCTGCTGCCGGCACTGGTGCTGACTTTCAGGCCTTTCGGCAGCGAGCGCGAACCCGTGTTGCCGCTCGAGCAGGCTGCCACGATGGTGGCCCGAAACCCGTGACCCCAACGACCCGCACTCAACCCTTAGCCTCAATTCCGGAACAACAAGGTGCCGCTGTGACTCTCGCCAAAACACTTTCGCTCATGCTGCTGTCCACCCTGCCCCTGTTCAGCCTTGCACCACAGGCCGGGGCCGCCACGGAGCCACCGGCTGACCGGGTCGCGCTCGACCCGGTAGAGCGCGGCACCGCCATCGCCATGGAGGCCGAGCGTCGCGACAGCGGTTTCGGTGACAGCGAGGAAATCCTCACCATGGTGCTGCGCGACGGCAAAGGCAGGGAACGCACCCGCACTTTGCGCCTGCGCACCCTGGAACAGACCGATGACGGCGACTGGAGCCTGACGATTTTCGACGAACCGGCAGACGTCAAGGGCACCGCCCTGCTCACCTACAGCCACGGCCTGGAAGCGGATGACCAGTGGATCTACCTGCCGGCCCTGAAGCGGGTAAAGCGCATTTCCTCGAAGAACAAGTCAGGGCCGTTCATGGGCAGCGAACTCGCCTTTGAAGACATGGGCTCGTTTGAACTGGAGAAGTACCGCTATACCTACCTGCGGGACGAACCTTGCGAGGCGCTGCAGTGCTTTGTATCAGAGTGGGTGCCGGCCTACGAACACTCCGGCTACTCGCGCATGGAAGTCTGGCACGACACTCGGGAGTATCGGCTCCAGCGCATCGACTACTACGATAAGAAAGGGGAGCATCTCAAGACCCTGTCACTGGAAGAATACCAACTGTTCGACGAGCGATTCTGGCGCCCGCTGCACTGGGAGATGCACAACCACAAGACCGGCAAAGTGACCCTGCTGGATTTCACCAGCATCGAGTTTGGCCAGGGGTTTACCGAGCGGGATTTCGACCAGAATTCGCTCAAGCGCGCCCGCTGAGCCGTGCCCCGTCGCCCCGTCTTCGCGGCACCGCTGTGGCTGTGCGCCGGCCTGGCCACGGCCCCGGCCAGCGCCCTGGATTACGACGCTGTGCAGCTGTCGGGGGATGTCAGCAGCGAGTATCGCCACTTTGTCGACGATGGCGACCGGCCCGGGCTGGCGGACCACAGCGTTTCCCTGGCCGCGGAGCTGGAGTTCTACTACCCGCTTGCAGATTCCGATGACAGCCTGACTTTCACGCCCTTTTACCGCTGGGACCAGCACGATGACGATCGCACCCACGCCGACATCCGCGAGTTCAACTGGCAGAAGGTCACCCGGGACTGGGAGCTGACCATCGGTATCAGCCGGGTGTTCTGGGGCGTCACCGAAACCGTTCACGTGGTGAATATCATCAACCAGGTGGACCTGGCGGAAAGCCCGGACGAGGAGGACCTGCTGGGACAGCCGATGGTCAACCTCACCCTGGTCAGGGATTGGGGCTCCCTCGACCTGTTCGTGCTGCCCTATTTCAGGGAACGCATCTTTCCCGGCCCGAACGGCAGGCCCGGCACCAATCCCGCCATCAGCAACAGCAAGGCGATCTACGATTCCGGCGCTGAACAATGGCATACCGACTTCGCCGTCCGCTGGTCCGACAGCGTGGGCAGCTGGGACATGGGTGTCTACCAATTCTATGGCACCAGTCGCGAGCCGCGGGTAGATCCCGCCTTTGTCGATATAAAGCCCGATGGCCAGGTCGAGCTGGTGCCCATCTACGACATCATCAACCAGACGGGGGTGGACCTGCAGGGCACGTTCGATGCCTGGCTGCTCAAGCTGGAGGCGATCTACCGCGCCGGCCCCCAGGAGAACTTCTTCGCCGGCGCCGCAGGCTTTGAATACACTTTCTTCGATATCGCCGGCAGCGGGGCGGACATCGGCATCATCAGCGAGTACCTGTTCGACGATCGCGCCCTGCTGGTGGCCGGCCAGAACGATGATGACGACATCAGCGTCGGTCTCAGGCTGGCCCTGAACGATATCGATTCCACCGAGCTGGTGGCTGCGGTGGTGCAGGACGTGGACGACCACTCCCGCTACATCTATGTGGAGGCCAGCCGCCGCCTGGGCAACGCCTTCAAGCTCTCAGTGGAGGCCCGGGGGGTGAATAATGTGGCCAGCGATAACCCGCTGCAAATCTATGAGAACGAAAACTACCTGCAACTGGAACTCGGGTACTATTTCTGAGGGTAGCGCCCGTCGTTGAATGGCCCTCCCCATCAACGACGGGTCCCTGACCCCCAGGGGCCTTAGCCCTTGCCGGAATTGCCGCCGCCGCAGTCATCGCCCGGTTCGCAGGCATTGCCTGAGTCATCGCCACCGCAATCGTCCCCGGGTTCACATTGCTTACCTGAATCATCACCACCGCAATCATCCCCGGGTTCACAGCCACCGTCGAAATCATCTCCATTCAGCCCCTGGGGGTGCTCGAACTCCACTTCGTCCGCAACACCGTCGGCTACCCGCTCATCCTTGAGTTTGACAAGGTCTCCCACCTTCAGCTGTGAGAAGAATGTCGCCGAATCAATCAGGGTACCGTTGACACTCTCAAAGCGAGCACCTGCTGTGCTGTAGGTGACGCCGAGCAGGGTGATTTCAACGCCCGCGGTGAAGCCCGTTACCTGTCCCTGCAGCACATCGTCGTCCAGGTCATCGCGGTCAATTTGGGTGGCGATCAGCCTGTTGCCCACCTGCTGGGCTTCCACCTCGAGGAAATCACCCGCCGAGATGTCGGCCAGCGTAAGGTGGCTCACCTGGTCCGTATCATCATCCAGCCGGGTGCGGGCATCCACCACAACGATGACCGAGCCGCTGAAAAGCTGCAGTGTGACAGTGCCGCCGGTATTGTCCACAGATGCTACCGCGGCCTCTACCTTGACGCGCCCACGGCGCGATTCAATTTTCCGGGCCACCAGGGTATTTCCGTTCCACTGCCCCTCCGCCTGAATGATGGACCCATTGGCCAGCTCCAGACCCGCCGGGGTCAGGATTGCGCCACTGCCGTCCACGGGCACGCCGTTCAGTTCAAACTGTGCGGAACTGACAAAATTGCTAATTGCGCCCTGCACCCTGACTTCGTCGCGGTCATCGAATCCGCCAGCGACATCATCTTCCTGCTGAACCCGGGTGGCAGCAATGGTGTTGCCGGCCAGTGTGCCATGTACCTCTACCCCCATACCGTTGGTAATCACCCCCCCGGGAACGCGGGACAGGTCAGCGCCACTAAAATCCACCGAATACTGTCCGAGCTGAAACCCGGTGCCGGCCAGGGCACTCACAATGCCCTTGAGCTCGACTTCACTGACACCCGCGGAGAACAGCGACTTCTTCTCTATGAAAGTGGCCCGCAACCGCCCCTGATCAGAAGGAAATCCCGAAACTTCCACAAGGTCGTTGACAGCCAGGGTATCAAAACTGACATCCTCGAAAACAGTACCAGTGCGTTCCACGATCACTTCCACTCCGAGAACAGTCAACAGCAGGGTATCGCCATCCTGACCTGGAGCAAGCGAGGTTATCGGACCCTGAACCTCATCATCGAATCGCACGCGGGTAGCTGTTCCCGTCTGGCCATCGTCGTTGATCGAACCATCGACCTTTACCACCATTCCCGGGCGCAGCTTGTCCTCCGCGGCGGCGCTCCCGTCCAGAGTAATACTCGCGCCCTCAGTTTCGAACTCCACACCGTTGACAAAAATACTGCCGAATCCGTCAATCGTGCCGGTACTGAAGACCTGACCGCTGATGCGTTCGTACGTCCAGCGCCCATCGTCATCCAGGTGCATCTCAGCAAACAGGTCATCGGTTTTGCCCCGGTTTTCAGGAGACTCTGAAAATTCCCGCAGCACCAACGCCTGGGAGGTCCCGGATTCCAGCTTGTCCAGCCAGAAGGCCAGCCCGGCAGGCTTACCCTCCCTGCCGAGAATATTGCGATAGAGTTGGGCTACAAAATCGGCATTCCCCAGGGCGCCGTAGCGGGCATTGAACTCGGGGGAATTGCGGAATCTTGCGGCTATCTGCACTAAAGACTGACCGCTTTCCAGCGAATCTATCCAGAAATTCAGCCCGGCTGACTTGGGTTCGCGGTCGAAAGCCGCCGAGTACAGCCTGGCGACCGCCCGGGCATCGCCAGGCGTGGTCGCTGCATGACCCGGGCTCGCGCAGAGCAACAACAGCAAGGTCGTAAGGGCGGCCATAAGCGGCGTATAGCCCGGTGTAAGCCAACGACGCAGGGGGCGGGCTGCTGACAAACGAGTCCATTCGATTGATACCATCATTTTAATGCTCCACTTGAAGTACTGGTCGTTAATCCACCTGCCGCGGGAAAAGGTTCAATGTGGAAGGAAATATTTTGAGGCGGCGATTGGACCTGAAGGGTGATATCAGACTGTCGGACAGTGCCTATATGCGGGAATATGCAGTAGGATAACCACACACCGCCCAGGGCAGTAACAGTGGACCAGGGTCCCGATCATGACCATATTTACCAATTTGCCAGTACCTCCGCTGAGCCCGTATATCCCTACCAGCGGCACGCTTACCAGAAGGAGCTCGGTTAACTGGTGGCGCTCCATGCCTCAGTGCCGGATTTAGGGGTGGGCGCACCCCGGCACAGTCTCGCACCGGCGCTGTCGGCTTTACTGTGGCTGAGCCCCGCATCCGGCGCGGTAGAAACCTCTGCCCTAATGCGGCTGACCTCCAACTACGAGTACCGCGGCTACACACTCAGCGACAACCATGCCGCGCTTCAGGCAAATTTCGATGTAGCCTGGTCGAGCGGCTTTTTCATTGGGACATGGGTCTCCACAGCGGATTTCGGGGGCGCTGACCTGGCGGCTAATCCGTATCTGGGCATACCCCTGGACCTCTCAGCGGACTGGCAGGTGATTACATCCCTGGCCGGCTACTTTTTTGATGACAAGGTGGACAATGTCAACGCTAACTACGGGGAGGGTGCCCTTCGACTTGCCTACCGTGACATCGGCTCAATACAGGTCAGTATTGCACCGGATTACTACGGCACCGGTGAGGCAGTGCCCAGCTACGAAGTTGAACTGCGCTATCCCCTATCGGAGACCATGGAAGTGTCAGGTGGGCTCGGCTACCAGGCAAGTCGCGACGCCCTCAACTACGACAACATCTACTCCAACTTCGGCATCAGCTGGTTTCTCCTGCCCCGCCTGACCCTGGATCTGCGCTATCACGACCTCCATGAGATGAACGAAGGCCCACACGAGGACCCCGCCGCCGAACCGCTGTCTGCCTACCACCTGGATACGCCCGTCATCTTTTCGGTTTCAATTGGTTTATGAGCCGCATATCTGCCTGCCTGAAGCCGGGTTATTTTTTCTGCGGTGGCATTGAACCTTTACCAGCCGGACGTGGATTAATGCTTGAATCAGCTGAAGTCCCGACAGTGGGCCGGCGCCCGGATAGCAACGAGGAGTCCGATAGATGATGGCCCCTGTGGACAGGGAAATTGAGGACTGTGGGGCACAGGAACAGCCCGAGGACGACTGGAGCCTGATACGCCGGGTGGGCACCGGCGACCAGGCTGCGTTGGAACGTCTTTACAAACAGTATTACAGCGGCCTCTACCGGTTTGTCTTCCAGATCACCCGCCGCATCGACCACGTGGAAGAGGTAATCAACGATGTCATGTTTGTAGTCTGGGAGAAGGCGGCGGACGTTAAGCCACTGAGCAAAGCGTCCACATGGATCCTCGGTATAGCCCACAACAAGGCTTTGCAGGCCCTGCGTCGCAACCGGGGGCCGGGCGATACGACCTTCGACCAGGACGGCGACTCAGGCTCCGGCAACGACGCGTCTTTTGGCGAGATGGAAACGAAAGAAGTGCTGTTTGCTTTGCTGCGCGGCTTGTCGCCGGAACAGAGAGCGGTAATGGAGCTCGTGTATTACCACGGACTGCATTATTCCGAAATTGCCCAGGTGATTGATTGCCCGGAAAATACGGTCAAGACACGGGTTTTCCACGCGCGCAGGAAATTGCGCGAATTATGGCCCGAACTGACCGGAGCCAGGGCGCCGGATGTTACCAACTCGGACAGCAGGTGAAGAATATGAACACTCATGCCATCGCTTCAGGCTCCGTCCACGACGAGGTAGCCCTGCTGTTACCCTGGTATATCAACGGCACCCTGGATGGCAGCCAGAAAGCCCTTGTGGAAGGGCACGTGCGCAACTGCATTGCCTGTCGCAGGGAGCTGGCGATCGAGGACAGGACGCTGGAAGCATTTTGTACCGAAAGTCCCCTGGATCAATCTGCGCAAGTCGGTTTTCAGCGTTTGCATGATCGCATCACCGCCCGCTCGTCTTCCCGCCTGAGAAGGCACGTATTTGGCACTGGGGGCCAGCTATGGGCTCAGACGGTGAATATTGTGCACTCTATCACCAGCCCGGGACTTCGCGCCGCGCTGGTCGGCGCGCCACTGGCAGTGGTGGCTATTGGTTTCGGACTGACTCACTTGCCGCCGGAGCAGGCCGTCGACAGTGAGGTGTATAGCATTACCGCCTCACCTTCCATCAAGGAGGGCTACCAGACCCTCTCCAGCCGCGTCGAGAGCATTGCCCTACCGGGTGATCTGCGGGTGGTATTTGCTCCCGGTACCAGTATCGAAGCTATCGATACGTTGCTCCAAAACACCCGGGCTACAATTATCGACGGACCTGGCAGGACCGGGCTCTACACCATCAGACCCAGGGGGGTATCCGGCGAAAATGAACACCAGGCACTGATCCTTTTCCTCAGGGCCCAGCCGGAAGTCGCGTTTGCCGAAGCCGCCCAGCCAGTGTCAGACTCCGATAGGCGGAAGGCGCTACCGCAGTGAAACGACTGGTGCAGGCAATTGCTCTTTTCTATTGCCTATGTTGCGCTGCTCACGCGCAACAGGGTTCCGTTATCAAGGCCGATACCGCAACCGAAAGGGCAATTGAGGGCTCCGGGGATATTCTGCTGACCTTCACGGATCGCGGCCTGGCCAGGACGACAAACGCCGGACCGGGACAGTATTTTCGGCGCAACAGCAATTACCTGACTACAACATGGAGTCGCACAGTTGCCGCGGACATAGCCAGTGATTACCTGTTGGATACGGTGCTCCAGTGGCCCATTCGTACGCTCGGTGTACATTGCGTCGTCTACAGGGTGGAAGGTGAGCAGTCGGTGGATCTTGTCATCGCCCGACTGCGCAAAGACGCCAGGGTGAAGTCGGTGCAGCGCATGAATACGTTTCACGCACTTGGCGGCGAGGATCCCTACAAGGCCCTACAGACCTCCTTCAACGAGATGCAGGTCGAGGCCGTGCACCGCCTGGCTACCGGCGACGGTATCCGTATCGCCATTATCGACACCGGTGTGGACGTTGGGCACCCGGACCTGGAAGGCCAGGTAGCGGAGCAGGCAGACCTTACCGGCAGCACACTCGAATTTGAGGACGACATACACGGGACAGCCGTGGCGGGCATTATCGGGGCCCTGTCAGAAAACGGGCTCGGCATAGAGGGCGTCGCGCCAGAAGCTCGCCTGCTTTCGTTGCGTGCATGCTGGCCGCAGCGACCGGGCGCTATCGCGGCGGTGTGCAACAGCCTGACACTCGCCAGGGCCCTGGATACCGCCATCCTGATGAATAGCGCTATCGTGAACCTGAGTCTTACCGGCCCACCCGACCAGCTGCTAGCGGACTTGCTGGGAGTGGCGCTTCGAGAAGGCATAATCGTCGTCGCGGCACAACCTGAAACACCTGCCCCGCCCGGCTTCATCGACGGCGTGGAGGGGGTTATTCGAGTTCGCTCGTGGAGCGGGCAGCCCTCCCAACAGGTGGATTGGCGGCAGACGGGCACAATCGTGGCGCCGGGTAGTGACTTGCTGACGACATTTCCACGCGGGAGCTACAACTTTGTCAGCGGGAGCTCATTCGCGGCCGCAAACGTATCCGGAATCATAGCGCTGCTGCTGGAATTGCAGCCGGAAATGACCCCCCAACGTGTCACGCAACTGTTGCTGCTGGGCATGACCGAAGAGACCACCGAGGCGACAGACCCGGTCGCGCCCGGCTTCAATGTATGCCGGGTCGCGGCCCAATTGCGGCCGGAATTCGCCTGCGCAGACCGCAACCCTTCGGACTTGCTCGTCCAGAAAATCGCCGTGGATCACCTCGGAATCTGACAGTATGGATGGGGATAGGGATAGGGAGGCTTCCCTGAACTCCGGGCCGACGCGGATATGTTTGCCTTCAATACCTGGCGGCCACTAACGGTGTTACCTGTGCTCCCGGCATAAACTGTTACCTATCCGGCCGGAAAGGACCCTATGAAAATGGAGCTGGCGAGAGGAATCGAACCCCCGACCGGCTGATTACAAATCAGCTGCTCTACCTACTGAGCTACGCCAGCCAAAACCTTGCGCGGTGGTGACATCGAGGGACATTCACGCCAATACCCAGGTCAGCCGCAAGAGGGCCGGGATTGTAGATAAAGCGGTGGGGGGATGCAATAGGGGGTGGTGACGCTACCGAAAGACACGATGTTTGATCGAGGGGATATCCGGCGGGGGTCGGTGACGCTTACAGGCATTCATCGACCGGTTCCGCCGGCCTGGGTACTAAATTTTTCAGCGCCCTACCTGGTATGTCCCTTCCTGGTTGCCTGCTTTTTTGACTTTTTCGGCTTTTTCGCTTTGCCAGGCTTTCCCTTTTTAGGACAGTCAACTTGTTTACCACGGTGTTCATAATCGGTATTCGGGTTCACAAGCGCATCGGCCACTATCGGGCGCATTTGCCCGCTGAACACCCCGGTGTCAGCGAAGCTCAAACCGGTCACGAAAGCCGTGACATCAGCGGGATCAAGCCCTGCCGAGGCTTCAATGCCCAGGATCCTGAACTGGCTAATGCCGTGACGGTCGATATTTGACTGGAAATCAAACTCGTCTCCAGCAAGAAGGTCGAAACAGGAATCATACCATTTGCCATCCCGACCGAGCAGCCAGAGATCAAACACGTTGTCGCCAACGTATGGCAAAAGAACGCTTGCAAATTTCGGATCGCCTGCGCCGGTCACATAGTCATATCCAATAGCAACCAGTGGATCAAAGAACTGGATTTCGTTGGGCGTGCTGATTGCGACATTAAAATTGTAGTAGCCATCAGGATCGACCTCAGGGATAAAAGCGTCTATAGCCCCTTCAACAGGTGTGAACTGGAAAGAGGATTGCGAGCCGGCTACTTCGACCAGTACACCTCCTCCCGTATCTGCAACTTCTATCGCTCTAACGGTTATCAAATAGTTCGTACCTATCGTTAAAGTATCGCCAGTCTGGAATTGTTGGGGCACCTGATAGGATGTTTGGCCCGGATCCATACCCTCGCTATTAACGGGCTTTCCCTGGTCGAGGTCGTATATTTCCACGGCATATGCCGATACCCGCTCACTCTCAGGTTGTGTCCAACTCACGATAAGATCAGTCCCCGATCCAGCGAGGCCGACACTTTTCACAAACGGCATTGCGTCAATACCATCAATGTTATTCGTTTGTACGACAACCTCGCCATTATCCGTCAAGTCATTTTTGATGGTCAGCGTCCAGGACCCCGCAAAGTTGGGATCGTAAGGTATTTGGATGCCATATTGATCAATTCCGGCGGGAATCTGGAGGAACAAGTAGGGTATTTCAACAGTCGCTTCTGAACTGTCAGACCCTTGCTGGAAGGCCGTGACGGTTGTCGTGTTACCCACAGCACCAGGATCAGTGGCCGGATTTGGTGTCACATACGCTCCCAGAGCAATGAAATCCCCGCCGGGATCACCGCTCGTCGGGCCAACCGACTGCCGGGAATGCCACGGAAGTTGGACATCGATGGATGCGGCCCATGTGGCTTGGCTACCCAGTCCAGAAACGACCAGGAGAGTAGTGAGTAGACCACGGCGAACTACACAACGGTAAATATGCATTTCCAAACCTCCCAACCAGATCCCAGATGTGGGATGAGCAGTTCCGGAGATAGAGTACAAATATTCTGGCAACCTCAGCCACGACCCCTCTATCGCATAGGGTGCTATGCAGGAACCGAAAGCCAGACAGGAACTCATGCCCTGGGTGAGCGGCAACCGACAGAAAGCCAGCTGGAGAACTGAGCGTAGGCTACAAATGAACCCCTCGCAAGATGCCAAAAGAAATATATATTGAGGACCTTTCCCAAGCAGGAAAAAGGTGCTATTCGTATAGTCATCTACTACAGAGTACCTGTGGTCTCAAGGCGGAAACGTGCGTCTATCGAGGTTGGTCATCGGTGTATCAGCGATACTGGTGTTGGCTTCTTGCAAGATTCGCATAATCGTGCCCGATGACGGCAGTGTTGCGACGTCCTCCGGCGCATACAGCTGCGCTGCCGGTGAAACCTGCAACATCGATGTAGTCGACTTCTTCTTCGATCAGACTTTCGTCGCAAAACCAGCTGCCGGCTACAAATTCAAATTCTGGAGAAAGGGAGACCGGCGCTTTTGTGGCGGTAGCCCCAGGGCCTGTCACCTTTTCACAACCAGTTTCACGGGAGAATGGATACCGGCAATTCTTGATTGGCTGGAATCCGAGGAAGTCTTCTACCTGCAACCCGTATTTGAATTCGCGTGTAACGCGAAAACGACGCCGCTGACAATCACGGGAAGTGTCGCCGGCGACCCCCTGAGTATTACGGTGTCTGACCGGTTTGCTGGCGCAGTGGAATCACTGAAATGGCGGGGCAAGGAGTTCATCAATATCTGGGATCACGGACGGCAGCTTCAATACGCATGGCGTATGGATGACTTTAGCGAATGCCTGAACCCAACCGAAGCGGGATCTTCGCTTGATTATCAGGCCGCAACCTCCACCAGCGAGCTTCTATCGGCCTGCAAAACCAATCCCAGTACACTGACAACAACAGCGCGTCTCGCTTATTGGCTAGCCCCTGGAGAAGCGGGCTTCTGTAGCGGCGGTGCAAGCTATGCCGTTAACGAAGTCCTGGTCTCGGATCAGATTTTAAGAAAGACCATAACCATTGGTTACAACGCCCTTGAGAACGTGATCGCATTCGACGCCATGATCTCCAATCCCACCAACTACTCGATCATGGACGCCAGTATCCCGATAGGCTATCTCACCCACGAGTTCACCCGAGCATTGAACTTCAACCCCCAAACGGGCGTTTCCACTGTGCCAACAAACCAAACGCTATTGCTAGAGGAACCGTGGCTGCAGGGTTTCAACTTCTTTGCTTCCAGCAAGATTCCGCCAATCCTCGCCACACCAAACGGGGATTATGCGATGGCAGCCTATTATGCTGGCCCCAAACTCATCGATTACCAGCTTTCCAGTACTGATTCGTCTATTCGGGCCGATCAAACCAATATTTGGATGATCAACATTCAAGAAGCCCCTTATCCAGCTGGAGTCTACCGCTATCAATCCTTTGTAATCGTGGGCACCCTTGAGCAAGTTAAAACAGCGATGACGGCTCTTTACAAACTTCACCCAACCGATTTCTCCCTGCCGGAAGGGTCGCTTGACGTGGTCAGCTGCAACCAGATTGCGGGCTGGTCCTGGGACCCCGGCGAACCGAATCGGCCATTGAAGGTCGCTATCTATGATGTTAGTGCGCAGGGCAAAGAATCCCTTATTACCACAGTCACGGCAGGCACCTATCGTGTCGATCTGAAGAACGCGCTAAAGGGTAATGGCGTGCACGGGTTTGACATTCCCACTCCGGCGAAACTGCGCGACGGTCGCCCGCACACCATTCGGGCCTACGGCATCAACCCGGACCCCAAGCTTCCCTCCGGAGTGCTGTATCCTTCAGGGATTACACTACAATGCTCTTAGGTCGGTGCCAGGGTGCTGAACCAGCAGCCTTAAACACGGCGATTTCATCTGGTATGAACTGCTGACCGACGCTGCCGACGCGGCGCAGGACTTCTACACAGCCGTACTCGGTTGGCGCTTCAGCAGTGCGGACCAGGGCGACATGGGCTACCGCCTGTTTTCGATGCAGGACGTCAAGGACCGTGGGGCCGTGGGTCAGAGTCCTTGGATTAGAGCTGGCCGAATGAATTCGGCCCTACGCGGGTTGGCAGCAATTCAAGGTGAGCGCCGCGCGCACAGCGATACCAGCAGATCCCTGGCCAGCCACCACAGGATCCAGGGTTTGCGGCGCACCTGGGACAGTGCGTAGGGCCGGTAAGCTTCTCCATACGGTATGTACATGCGGACATCCAGACCCAGCTTGCGGGCCTGGGCGATCGATGCGCGCCGCGGCAGGCCGTACAGCAGTTCCAGGTTACAGGGGGTGCCGGCGGCGCGCAGTTTCGCCACTGCCTCGGCAGCCAGCCGGGGGTCGTGAGTGGCCACGCTGACATGGCGGGCGCGGCCGGCGAGTTTATCGATCAGCTCCAGGTATCCGGCCCGCATATCGCGGTGCGGATCGGCGGGATCCGGCCACTCGCCCTTGACCACGCGCACCCACAGCTTGTGCTCGGCGACCCAGGCCGCGTCGTCGAGGCTGCGCCGCCAGCGGGCTGGCAGGGTGTAACCGATATCGACGCCTGGAAAAGCGGCCAGGGTTCGCTCGATCTGCTGGCGGGTCTGGTCCACGGCTTCCGGCCCCAGCGCGTCAAAGTGAATCCTGCGCCCTGTCTTGCAGGCTTTGGCGGCCACCGCGTCCAGCAGTTGCGGCGCAAAGCCCAGGGTCGGCAGCTTGATGGACAGGTAGGTCCCGCGCTCATCCCGGCTGAGCATATCGAGACCGGCCAGGTAGTGGTCTGCCACCGCCCGCGGTGGTTGCTGCTCGGCGTTCCAGTAACCGATGGTCGCGGACAGACCCTGGCGGGCCAGCTCTTGCCGGATGCGCTCGGCATCGGCCAGGGTGTCGCCAGCAATGTAGTTCCTGGATACCCGGCCGACCAGCCACCTCACACCGGCTTTGGCCAGCTCGCGCAGCCGCTCCGCCAGGCGGGCCAATCCCCGTTGGCCGCGACCGGCGGCTTCCACCGCGAGATCCGCGCCGATGGCGGCAGCACCGTGCAGATTGTAGGGGTAGGCGCGCAGCGCCACACTGGCGCGCTCGCGCCGGGTCCACATATCGATCCAGGGCTCGGCCCGCCCCAGGAATTCATAGCTGGCAAGCCCGGCCGCGGCGGCATAGGCGATCGATTCGCGCAGCAGCAGGGTGCCCGGCGAGCAGCTGGCAAATTCGCGATCGAAACCGATCTTCAGCAGCCAGAACCCACCGCCGTGCACCATCGCAAGCTGGGCGGCCACGGCCCGGCCGTCGATGCGCAGGAACGCCACCCGCAAGATTCCCTGGCGACAGGCGGCCTGCGCGTACTGGCGGCAGAATATTCCCTCTATCGAGCCACAGGCCATCGCCGTGCCCGCCTCCGCCTTCCAGGAGCGGGCTTCAACATCGAACACCTCGTCGAGCAGGGCGTCGAGCCCGGCGGGCGCGGGAGTGAGTATTTCCACGGCCACGGCGCCGAGTTTCCGGGCCCGACGGTGAGCGCGACGCAGGTCGGACCGACGCCGCGCATTCAGGTTTTGCTCCGGCTCCCGCCAGGTCTCGTCGAGGGCAATATACGGGTAGGCGGACCGGGGCCGGACCAGCACCAGGGCCCGCTTCGCCAGGGCGTCGCGCAACGCCCTGACGGCCGGCGAGTCGGCCGGCAGGCGCGCAAAGGAGACGGGCCGTGGATCGGCCGCCAGCACGGCGGCGACTTTTTCCAGGGCGGTCGCGTCACAGGCCAGCACATCCGCGGGCTCATGCAGCAGGTCGACACCGAGCATTACCCGCCGGCGCAAGCCGTTGACACGTTTGACATCCGTCGCCACCACCGCAGCCAGCTCGTCCTCCCGGGTGAGGGCCAGTACTTGCAGGTTCTCCACATAGTCGTCACCGAGGGTAGCGCAGGCATAGACCCAGTCGAACTGCTCGACAGGTCCACCCACCCGCTTACCCAGCACCCGCCACGCGGGCTCCAGCCCGATCAGTTCTTGCGGACTGTCCAGGACGGACCACCGGTACTGGCTACCGGCCAGTGTGTCGCGGGATGCGGGATGGGACTTGAACTTCCGGTGGTAGCTGCTGGTCATGACACACGGCTCCTGTGGTACATACTCAAGCTTGCCGCGACCAGCCATGCATGGAGCTGGGGTGTGGTCGGCGACAATCCCTCGCGCTTATTCCTTTAAGCTGCAAGCTATAGACACACTATTATCGTGGTTTTAGCAGCGACTGGCACTGCCCGGGCTGGTGATTATGCAGGTATATCAGCCATGTCTTGACGTGGATCAACCCCAGCCGCAGCACCGGCGAAGTCGGCAGCCATCCATTTTCCTGCAGCCGGGGATTCGCGCCGGCGAAAATACGCTTCCCGAACGCAAGTGGCTGATTTCTCCGCAATTTAGTAGACAGCCCCAGTCGGCCCCTGCAAAATCCCTTCCAAAAATACAATCTACCCGGGGCGAACAATAACCATGCGTAAATGCTGTCAATTCCTGCTGCTCGCGACACTTCCACTGCTGCCCGGCTGCCTGCAAATCGAACTGCAAGGACCGGTCGCGGGCGCCAGGGTGACCATCACCCCGCTGGGGGGCGGCGCCCCAATCGCCCGGGACCTGGCGTCGAGCACTGTGCAGCAGGCCAGGCAGGATGTCGGGGGCCAGAAGTGGGAGAACATCAATGATTCCGGCAAGGCCGCCTTTCTGGGCCTGGTGGAATTGCCCGAGGGCGATTACGTCGACAACGCCTTCTACCTGGTGACCGCCAGCGGCGGTACCGACATGGACGGCAACGGCGACGGTCGCATCGACGCCGGTGGCGTGGCGGTGGAGCGCGATTTGCACGCTATCATGAGCGGCGCCCAGCTGAAGCAACCGTTCAACCGGGTGAACATGCTCAGTGAAGCCATTTATCGCGTGCTGGAACCCAACCTGCAGGAGCTGAGCAACATCGAGATCGGCCGCAGCCTGAATGCGCTGGCGCGCAATGTGGTGGGCGATGTCAACCGGGACAAGTTGCGCAACTACAAGGATGTATTGCGCTGGTCGCACTTCTCGGGCAAAGACCAGTACAAGGGGTCACCGGAATTCCTGCAACGCCTGCCGCGCGCCCTGACCAGCACGCTGTACAGCGACGAGATCGCCCTGTATGACAGCTTCAACGCGGTGGCGGGGGCCAGCCTGCGGCCGGCCCTGACCGGCACACCCGGGCAGGCGCGACTGGTGGGCTGCACCCACCCGGTGATCTACGCCGATTTGTGCCAGGTGCGGACCCTGCCGTTTATCGGCATCGAGGAGCCCTCTCCACCGTCGCCGACATCATGACCCGGCTGGTGGTTTCCGATCCCTGGATCAGCAAACGCTTCGAACAAGTGCTGGCCATCATCCCGGCGGACATCCTGCTGCTGTTCCGCAGCGTGACCGCGGTGGTTATCGGCACCGATATCCGACCGTCCTTCTACGACCCGCTCACCGGGGCGCTGTATCTGGACGCGGAGTATTTCTGGCTGACCGACAGCGAGCGCAGCACCATCTCCACGGCCGCCGACTTCCGGGCCGAGTTTGTCAGCAAGGTGAAGCTCGCCCACCTGTGGCGCTACGTGGACGGCAATACCGACGCGTTCACATCGCTGTACCAGGCCGATCTGCTGGGGCGCCGGCGCCTGGAGGATATCGAACTGAACGTGGCCAGGCTGCTGTTGCACGAACTGGCGCACGCCGCCGACGCTTTCCGGCCGACGCTGCTGGATCTCGTACCCCTGAACGCCACGCTCTACGAACTGAGTTTCAGCGCGGTCTCGGACGAGCTGCAGCAGTCCAGCCCGTTGCAATCAGATCTGCTGGCGAGCATGGCAAACGTCCTGTTCCACGGTGTGGAGCCCACTTTCCAGGAAGCCAACTACAGCGCGGCCAACATAGGCAGCGCCTTCGCGCCCGACCCGGCCGCTGACCTGTACAGTTATTCCTCGCAGTATGAGGACCTGGCCATGCTGTTCGAGGAGGCGATGATGGCGGTGCTGTACGGTGTGCGCCGCGACGTGGCCTTTACCAGCATACCGGCGACCGGCTTTACCGATGAGATCTATTGCGAGGACCTGCAGGTGGCCTGGGGCATGCGCGGCAGAATCACCGCCCGCCAGGTGCTGGACCGGGCCAAACTGGTGGTCGCCGCCCTGCTGCCGGAAAGAGACTACGCCGGCGCACTCGATCCCCTGGACAAACCGCTGCTCCTGAACAGCGGCACCGACTGGTGCAGCAGCATCGTGGCCGGGGACGGGGCCCGCTTCACGCCCTTACAGCAGCTGCGCAGGTCGGTTTCACCGCGCCAGCTGGCCGCCCCGGGCTGGCACTGACCCCCCTCCGCCGGCTCGCCGCCGCGGCTGCGGCGACGCCGGTTTTCTGCACTTATACGTGAAATATGGTTGCCGCGGTGCCCGCTTGTTACCTAACCTTGAATCATGACGGACGAAAACACTACACAAATCGGGGTCGTGGCCGATGTCACGGCGGAGCTGTTCACCGCGCGCCTGTTTTCCAAGCGCAGCGAGGATGCCTACCGGCAAGCGGACAGCAGTCCCGCGATTACCGGCCGGGTGGGCTCCTACCTGCTGGTCAGCCAGGCGGATGCGCAGATTCTCGTCATGGTGGAGCGCAGTTACCAGGTCGCCGACCGGCAGGGCCAGGCCGCCCACATGGTGCGCCTCACCCCGCTGGGCGAGATCGACGCCGAGGGTGCATTCACGCGCGGCGTCTCCCACTTCCCCACCGCCGGGGCGGGACTCTACGCGGTGTCCAGAGAGGACCTGCTGCGCATCTTTTCCCAGCGCAGCGAGGTGAGCTTCAAGATCGGCAGCCTGACCTCCTTCGAGGACATCGACGTCTACATGGATGCCTCGGCATTCTTCGGCCGCCACACCGCCATCCTGGGCCAGAGCGGCTCGGGCAAGTCCTGGACAGTGACCAGCCTGATACAGTCGGCGATGCGCAGCATGCCCGAGACCCACATCATCCTGATGGATATGCACGGCGAGTACAGTGACAAGGAGGTCGACGGCATCAAGTCCAGCTCGCCCTTTGACGCCGCCAGGGTGCGCTGCCTGAACGCCCAGGACATCGAGTTTCCCTACTGGCTGCTGGCCTATTCGGAACTGTGCGAACTGATCACCGACGCCGCGGATGACAATGCCTCGATCCAGATTTCCGTGCTGCGCTCGCTGCTGATCAGGCTCAAGCGCGAGACCAACGCGCACCTGAACCTCGGTCATATCACCGTCGATTCGCCGGTGTACTACTCGCTGGAGGACCTGATCGACCTGATCAAGAAGGCCAACGTGGAGACCAGTGATTTCGGCAAGACCAAGTCGCCGCTGTTCGGCAAGTTCGACCAGGTGCTGGTGCGCCTGAGCAGCCTGCTCAACGATACCCGCTATGACTTCCTGATGAAGCCGAAAACCCGCAACTCCACCGAGTCCCTGACCGACCTGATGCAGGACCTGGTCGGGCTGGGCGAGCCGCGGGCCAATGTCACGGTGCTGGACCTCAGCGCGGTGCCCTTTGACGTGGTGCCCATGGTCACCGCCCAGATCGGACGGCTGGCGTACGAGTTCAACTTCTGGAACCCCCTGTGCCGGGAATTTCCGCTGTACCTGGTGTGCGAGGAAGCCCACGAGTACATCCCGCGGGAGGATATCCCGCGCTACCGGGAGGCGCGCCGCTCCATGGAACGGATCGCCAAGAACGGCCGCAAGTACGGGGTGGGCCTGTGCGTGGTTAGCCAGCGCCCCCACGATGTCTCGGAGACCGTGCTGGCCCAGTGCAGTTCCTACATCTGCCTGCGCATCTCCAACCCGGACGACCAGGAATACGTGCGCTCCATGGTGCCCGAGGCCGTGCGCGGCACGTTCGCGGCGCTGACCTCGCTGGCCAAGGGCGAGGCGGTGGCGCTGGGGGAGGCGGTGCCCATGCCGGTGCGCTTCCGGGTGGACAAACCGAACCCGGCGCCCAACTCGCGGGATGTGGATTACGCCAGGAAGTGGCGCGACGGCGGCAAGCAGATCAGCGTGCAGAACCTGGTCAGCAACTGGCACCACCAGGTGCGCTGACAGCGCAGTGGTCGAATAAATTCGACCCTACACCACTCCCCCGACACCCCCTGTAGGGCCGAATTCATTCGGCCACCCCCAACCCATACACCCCGACACCCCCTGTAGGGCCGAATTCATTCGGCCGACCCCCCCAACCCATACACCCCGATACCCCCTGTAGGGCCGAATTCATTCGGCCATCACCCCCTCCCGCAGAGCCCAACTCATTCGGCCATCACCGCGTATCCTCACACCCCGCCGCGGAATCGGGATCCAGCACCTGCAGCGCAGGCCCGCGCACTTCCAGCACGCCGTCGGATTCGTGGAAGAAGCTCAACTCCAGGGTATCGGTGTAGCGCGACAGCCGGGCGATGATCCGCAGGGGCTGCCACTGTTCGGCGGGCTCGCCGGCCGCCAGGCGCTGCTCCAGGCGCAGCTCGGCCTTGCCCGCTGACAGGGCCGACAGCTTCAGCCCCCCACATGCCCCACCCGCCCGGGTCCCTCCGCGGCGCGCCCCACCAGCCTGACGTCGGCGCTGAACACCACGCGCTGGCCGGCCAGCGCCAGTGCGGCGACGAGCAGTGTGGTGGTTCTGATCATAAGCTGTTCGCGCGGCGCGGCCGCGTTGCCTTGCTGCCGATGGAGCCGTGAGTATACCCCAACCCTGCTGCCCTTACGGCGACGGCGGGGCTGCATCCGCGCGGCGCAGCACGCATAATGGCGGGGCACCGCGGCACCATACGATCAGGCAAACGAGGAAACCACCGTGACACTCAAGCGCATCAACTGGCCCGAGGGCGAACTGCTCACCCTGGAGCACGACTCCCGCATCCTGCGAGACAACCCCCTGGGGGACCCCCATGTCCGCAAGCTGCAGGTATGGCTGCCGCCGCAGTACAACAAGACCCCCCACAAACGCTTTCCGGTGCTGTACGACCTGGTGGGCTACACCGGGTCCGGCCCCTCGCACACCGCCTGGCGCAACTTCGACGAAAACGTGCCCGAGCGCGCGGCGCGGCTGATCCACGAGCGCCGCATGGGCAACGCCATCATCGTGTTCCCCGACTGCTTCACCGCCCTGGGCGGCAACCAGTACATCAATTCCAGCGCCATTGGCCACTATGCCGACTACCTCACCCGCGAGCTCATCCCCTTCGTGGACGGCGAGTTGCGCACCCTGGCCGACCGCGACGCCGGGGCTGCTTCGGCAAGTCCTCCGGCGGTTACGGCGCCATCGTGCACGGCATGAAGTACGCCAGATACTGGGGCGCGGTCGCCAATCACTCCGGCGATGCCTACTTCGATTTCGTGTACCGCGCCGACTGGCCCAACACCCTGGATGAGCTGGCCAAGTACCGCCGGCCGGCCCGCAAGCCGGGCGCCTGGGACGTGACCAAAGCCGGCGCCGGTTGGAACCGGGGCTGGACGACGGCCGGGTGAAGCGCTTTCTGGAGGCCTTCTGGGCGAAGGACAAACCCGGCGGCCACGAGATCATGTGCCTGATGAACCTGGCCATGGCGGCGAGCTACGACCCTGATCCGGCGGCGCCCAACGGCTTCCGGCTGCCCTTCGACCTGGAGACCGGCGAGTTGCTCCCCGCGCGCTGGAAGCGCTGGCTCGCCCACGATCCGATCCACATGGTCAAGAAGTACCGCGCCAACCTCAAGACCCTGCGCGGCATGTTCATCGACTGCGGCTGGCGCGACCAGTACCACATCCACTACGGCACCCGCCTGCTGTCGCGGGAGCTGGCCGGCACGGCATCGACCACGTGTACGAGGAGTTCGACGACACCCACTCCGGTATCGACTACCGCATGGACCGCAGCCTGGGTTTCCTGACCCGGGCCCTGACCCGGTAGGCGCCATACAACGGGATGGGCCGAATGAATTCGGCCCTACAGGGATCTATCCTAATGTAGGGTCGAATTCATTCGACCAATGCATGGCCGGCACGAACGGGATCATTCCTGTAGGGTCGAATTCATTCGACCAATGCATGGCCGGCCGTAACCCCCATCAACCAGGCCGAATGAATTCGGCCCTACAGGGGTCTATCGTAATGTAGGGTCGAATTCATTCGACCGGAAACCCCGTCACGCCCTGCGGTAACGGTGAAACAGCCAGAAGGGCAGCAGCACCAGCAAGGTCAGCAGCGCCAGCAGTATCTGCGGCGTGAAGCGGTCCTTCAGGGCGTTGAAGATGCCCTGGGCGGCCTGGTCGTAATCCGGGTCCACCGGCAGCACGCCGTTGTCCGCCGCGTACTGCTGGTACTGGGCGAGCATCTGCGCGAAGCGCTGGGGCAGCTCCCCGGCCAGGTCCCGGGTTTCACCCGGGTCGGTGACGATATCGTACAAATGCCACTGGTCGTCCCCCACCGGGAGGCGGTTGCGCACCAGTTTGTAGTCCCCCAGGAACAGCGCCGAGTTGCCCGCCAGTTCATAGCCGATGGGCTCATCCGCGGCGTAGACCCGGTCGGTCTCGCCGCGCAGCAGCGGCAGCAGGCTGCGACCGATCATGGGTTCCACCGGGCGGCCGCCGTAATGGCCCGGCGGCGCGCTGACCTCCGCCAGCTCCAGGATAGTGGGAGTGATGTCGGTCACCCAGGCGAAAGCCCCGGTGTGCTGCCGCTGCAGGGCCACCGGCGCGCCGGCGATGATCAGCGGCACCCGCATACCGCCCTCCCCGGCGTAGAACTTGTAAAACGCCAGCGGACCCGCCGCCGCGCTGGCGAAACTGGGCCCGATACTGTTGAAGCTGCCTTTTTCGCCCAGGGTGTCGTAGTCGTTGGTGTAGTCGCTCAGGTGCAGGGCCAGGCGCATGCCCAGGCTGCGCACATCGTCGCCGCCGGAGGCCTCGCTGCCGTTGTCGGAGGTGAATATGAATACCGTGTTGTCGTAGCGGCCGATGCGTTTGAGGTGTGCCACCAGGCGCCCCAGGTGGTGGTCCATGGCGTCGACCATGCCGGCGTACACCTCCATGCGGCGGGCGTGGTAGCGCTGCATCTCGGGGCGAATAGGCCGCCCAGTCATCGGTGGTGGACATGGTCACCATGCCCGCGTCCTGCGGGATGATGCCCAGCTCCCGGGCCCGGGCCTGGCGCTGCTGGCGCAGCTCGGTCCAGCCGGCGTCGTAGACGCCCTGGTACTTGTCCCGGAAGGAGGCCGGCGCCTGCACCGGAATATGCACCGCCTGGAACGGCAGGTAGGCGAAGAAGGGCCGCCCGTCGGCGGCGTTGGAGTCGATGAACTCGATCATCTTGTCCACCAGGAAGCGGGAGGAGTAAAAATCCGCCGGCAGGGTGGTGCGCTCGCCGTCCGCGTACCAGTTGGCCCGGGCATAGATCGGGATGTAGGGCTTCTGCTCCCAGTTGTCGGCGCCGGAGTCGGCCATGGTCACGGTGCGCTCGAAACCGCGCCGGAAGGGCAGCAGGTCCGGGGTCTGGCCCAGGTGCCACTTGCCGGTCATATAGGTGTGATAGCCGGCGTCCTGCAGCAGGCTGGCCACCGTGACCACGTTGTGGCCCAGGGTGCCGCGGTAGTTGGCATGCGCCTGCTGTTGCGGCGAGATGGTCTCGGGGATGTTCGGCACGCCGTTGCGGTGGCTGTCGACACCGGTCAGCAACATGCCCCGGGTGGGCGCGCAACTGGCGGCGGTGTGGTAGTTGGTAAAACGGATGCCCTCGCGCGCCAGGGCGCTGAGGGTGGGTGTGTGGATCTCGCTGCCGTAGGGCGCGATGTCGCTGAAGCCCAGGTCATCGGCGAGCACCAGCACGATATTGGGGGCCGCGGCCGCCGCCAGCGGGGCCAGCTGCAGGCCGGCCAGCAGGGCCAGCCTCGCGGCGACACGCCCCAGTGCGCCCGGGCTGTTCACAGGAGCTACTCCCGGGCCAGCCGCGCAGCGGCAAACAGCAGCAGGCTGCCCACCACCACCTCCACCGCAATGCCGTCGGCGACAAAGGCCGCGTCGTGGAACAACCAGGCCACGATCCGGTAGATAGCCGCGCCGAACAGGATCAGGGCGGGCACGTGAAACCAACTGCGCCTGGCGGTGACCACGGCGGTGAGAATCAACATGCCGGTGGCGAGGAAAAACACCCCGGTGTCCGCCATTTGCGAGCTGCGGCCGGCGCCCTCCAGCAGGGGCATGCCCAGGGTGGCCGCCGCACCGGCGGGATCGACGGCCCAGCGCAGGCCCATCACGATAAAAAAGAGGGCGGCCAGTACCACCAACACCTGCAGGAGTTTATTCATCCGAGTTATTCCTTTTTTTACAGAGATCAGTCAGCGTGCCGGCGGCACCCGTAAGATAGCAAAAAATCCCAGCCCGCGCGGCCCTGCGGCAACCCCGCAGCTTCACTGGTCAGCGGCCATCAGCTCCAGGCCCTCGAACACCAGGTCGGGAACCAGCTCCCCGCCCCTGCCCGCCAGCTCGCGCAGCAGGGCGCCGCCGCCACCGCAGAACACGATGGGCAGCGCCGCACCGCCCGGCGCACGCTCCAGCGCCAGCGCCAGCGCCCCCGCCTGGGCCAGGGCAATCCCGTGGCGCACCGCCTGGGCGGTGGACACCCCCGGCGCCAGTTCGTATTCCACCTGTTCGGCGAAGCGCACCCGGTCCGTATCCAGCAACAGGGCGCGCTCCATGAGGAAGGCCCCGGGAATGATATAGCCGCCCTGGTGCCGGCCGCTGGCGTCCACCAGGTCGATGGTGAGCGCCGAGCCGGCGTCCACCACGCACACCCCGCCCCGCACCCGCTCCCAGGCGGCCAGCATGGCCAGCCAGCGATCCACGCCCATCAGCGCCGGTTGCGCGTAACTGTTGCGCAGCTGGCCGCTGCGGGCGGGGGTGCGCGCGAGCCAGGGCTGCAGGCGCCAGCGCCCGCTGAGCAGCTCCAGCAGCTCGGCCTCGGCCTCGGGGCCGGCCACGCTGGCGATCCAGATCTGCTCCAGCTGCGGGGCGCAGTTGAGCAGCGCCTCCCGGGAGGCCCAGTCGGCCGCCAGGTACTTGCCCCGGGCCGCGACCTCGCCATCGAGCAGCAGGCGCCACTTGGCGCCGCTGTTGCCCACGTCCAGTTGCAGGCAGCTCGGGGCGCGCTTCACGACGCCTCCCGCAGGGAAATCTCGCCACCGAATACGGCCTGCACCCCGCCGCCGGCGGTCTCCAGTTGCAGGGCCCCGCGGGCGTCCACGCCGCGGGCGGTGCCCGCCAGCTGCCGCTCGCCGCTGTGCAGCACCACCGGCTTGCCGGCAAAGGCGTCCAGCGCCTGCCAGGCGTCCCGCCAGGGTGCGAAGCCGCCCTGCTCGAAGCCGGCCAGCAGCGGCAGCAGTTCATTCAGCAGCGCCGCCAGCAGGGCGCTGCGCCCGGGGTGCTCGCCGCCGCTGAGGGTATGGATATCGGTCCAGGCCTGGTCTATCGCCCCGGCGGCGGTCGCGGGCATGGCCACGTTCAGGCCCACCCCCACCACCACCTGGCAGGCGCCGGCGGCGTCCCCGGTCATCTCCAGCAGCACGCCCCCCAGCTTGGCGCCGCCGGCCATCACGTCGTTGGGCCATTTCAGCTGCACCGGCGGCAGGCCGCAGTTGGCGAGGGCGCGCGCCACCCCCACCCCCACCGCCAGGCTCAGCCCCTCCAGGGCGCCGGCGCCCTGGTGATACTGCCACACCAGCGATACATAGAGATTGCGGGCGAAGGGACTCACCCAGCTGCGCCCGCGCCGGCCGCGGCCCGCGCTCTGCTGCTCGGCGCTGCACACATAGCCCGCCCCGGCCCCCAGTTCGATCTGGCGCAGGGCCTGGGCGTTGGTGGAATCCACGCTGTCCAGCAGCTCCAGCCGGGTCAGCAGGGGCGCCGCCCCGGGGCCCAGCCCGAAGCGCACCGCAGCGCCATCCAGCAGGTCTATGCCCCCCGGTATACGGTAGCCGCGGCCCTTCACCGACTCGATCTCCAGGCCCCGCTCGGCCAGCTTGTTGAGTTGCTTCCACACCGCGGTGCGACTCACCCCCAGGGCGGCGGCGAGGTCCTGGCCGGAGCGGTACTCGCCGCTGGCCAGCAGCGGTAACAGGGTGGTCTTGGGCATGGCTGGCGCCAACTTGCTGCTCATCGAGCCGCGGATGATAGCAAATCCGCGCTGCCTTGGAGTCCCCGCAGGCGCAGGGCGCGGGAGGGCGAAAAATAACGTTTACGTTAACGTCAACTTGCGCTATATTTTCCACTCCTCCAGGAAACGGGATTGCCATCGCCATGCCCGGCAAGACCCACACCATCTCCGAACTGGCCCAGGAATTCGGGATTACCACCCGCACCATCCGCTTCTACGAGGAAAAGGGCCTGATCAGCCCCCTGCGGGAGGGCCAGAAGCGCCTTGTACTCCAACGCCGACCGGGTGCGCATCAAGCTGATCCTGCGCGGCAAGCGTATCGGCATGACCCTGGCGGAGTGCGTCGACTTCATCGACATGTACGATCCCGCGCACAACAACACCGAGCAGCTACACTCGCTTATCGAGGACGTGAAACAGCGCGCGCGCGCAGCTGCTGCAACGCAGGCAGGATATCGAGGACATGCTGGCCGGCCTGGACGAGGTCCAGGACCTGTGCGAGGCCAGCGCTGGCCACCAGCAAGCCGGGCAACACCCTCAACAAATCCGCCAGAAACTGACAGGAAGCCACCATGAACACCGGATACCCCACCCTCAACTTTGGCCTCGGCGAAGACCTCGACATGCTGCGCGACGCGGTCTACCAGATGTGCCAGAAGGAGATCGCGCCGCGGGCCGCCGCAGATCGACCGCGACAACGAGTTCCCCGCGGACCTGTGGCGCAAGTTCGGCGACATGGGCCTGCTGGGCATCACCGTGGAGGAGGAGTACGGCGGCAGCGGCATGGGCTACCTGGCCCACGCGCGTGGTGATGGAGGAGATCAGCCGGGCCTCGGCCTCGGTGGGCCTGTCCTACGGCGCCCATTCCAACCTCTGCCTCAACCAGTTGCAGCAAAACGGCAGCGACGGCCCAGAAGCAGCAAGTACCTGCCCAAACTGTGCAGCGGCGAGCACGTCGGCGCCCTGGCCATGTCCGAGCCCAACGCCGGCTCCGACGTGGTCAGCATGAAGCTGCACGCCCGCAAGGACGGCGACCAGCTACGTGCTCAACGGCACCAAGATGTGGATCACCAACGGCCCCGACGCCGACATCTACGTGATCTACGCCAAGACCGACCCGCAGGCCGGCTCCAGGGGCATCACCGCCTTTATCGTGGAGCGCGACTACCCGGGCTTCTCCCGCTCGCCGAAGCTCGACAAGCTGGGCATGCGCGGCTCCAACACCTGCGAGCTGGTGTTCGAGGACGCGGCGGTGCCGGCAGAGAACGTGCTGCGCGGCGAGGGCGATGGGGTGAAGATCCTGATGTCGGGCCTGGACTACGAGCGCACCGTGCTGTGCGGCGGCCCGGTGGGCATCATGCAGGCCTGCATCGACGAGGTGCTGCCCTACCTGCACGACCGCAAGCAGTTCGGCCAGAGCATCGGCGAGTTCCAGCTGATGCAGGGCAAGCTGGCCGACATGTACACCGACCTCAACGCCTGCCGCGCCTACCTGTACGCGGTGGCCGGCGCCTGCGACCGCGGCGAGGAGACCCGCCAGGACTGCGCCGCGGTCATCCTCTACACCGCCGAAAAAGCCACCCAGATGGCGCTGGAGGCCATCCAGGCCCTGGGCGGCTACGGCTACACCAACGAGTCCCACGCCGGCCGCCTGCTGCGCGACGCCAAGCTCTACGAGATCGGCGCCGGCACCTCCGAGATCCGGCGCATGCTGATCGGCCGCGAACTGTTCAACGCAACCCGACCTAGGATATTGCTCATGAGCGTCATCCAGTCACGCATCAATACCCGGGACGCCGCCTTCGCCGCCAACCGGGAGCACATGCAGGCCCAGGTGGACGACCTGCGCGCGGTGGTCGACAAGATCCGCCAGGGCGGCGGGGCCAAGGCCCAGGAGCGCCATACCGTCCCGCGGCAAGCTGCTGCCGCGGGAGCGCCTGAACGCGCTGCTCGACCCCGGCTCGCCGTTCCTGGAACTGTCCCAGCTGGCGGCCTACAAGGTCTACGACGACGACGTGCCCGGCGCCGGCATCATCACCGGCATCGGCCGCGTCGCCGGCCAGGAGTGCATGATCTTCGTCAACGACGCCACGGTGAAGGGCGGCACCTACTACCCGCTGACGGTCAAGAAGCAGCTCCGCGCCCAGACCATCGCCCAGGAGAACCACCTGCCCTGCATCTACCTGGTGGACTCCGGCGGCGCCTTCCTGCCGCTGCAGGACGAGGTCTTCCCCGATCGCGAGCACTTCGGCCGCGTCTTCTACAACCAGGCCAGCATGTCGGCCATGGGCATCCCGCAGATCGCCGTGGTGATGGGCTCCTGCACCGCCGGCGGCGCCTACGTGCCGGCCATGGCGGACGAGTCCATCATCGTGCGCAACCAGGGCACCATCTTCCTGGGCGGCCCGCCGCTGGTGAAGGCCGCCACCGGCGAGATCGTCAGCGCCGAGGAACTGGGCGGCGCCGACGTGCACTGCCGCACCTCCGGGGTGACCGACCACTACGCCAACAACGACCACCACGCCCTGGAGCTGGTGCGCCGCTCGGTGGCCCGCCTCAACCGGGTGAAGCCGGTGTCCATGGACCTGCGCGAGCCCGCGGAGCCGCTGTACCCGGTCGAGGACATCTACGGCGTGATCCCGGCGGACGCGAAGCAGCCCTTCGACGTGCGCGAGGTGATCGCCCGGATGGTCGACGGCTCGGAGTTCGACGAATTCAAGGCCCTCTACGGCGACACCCTGGTCTGCGGCTTCGCCCGCATCCACGGCTACCCGGTGGGCATCGTCGCCAACAACGGCATCCTGTTCGGCGAATCCGCCGTCAAGGGCGCCCACTTCGTCGAGCTGTGCGCCCAGCGCAAGATCCCGCTGGTGTTCCTGCAGAACATCACCGGCTTCATGGTGGGCAAGCAGTACGAGGCCGGCGGCATCGCCCGCCACGGCGCCAAGATGGTGCACGCGGTGGCCTGCGCCAACGTGCCCAAGTTCACCGTGATCATCGGCGGCTCCTTCGGTGCCGGCAACTACGCCATGTGCGGCCGCGCCTACGAGCCCGCGCTTCATGTTCATGTGGCCCAACGCCCGCATCTCGGTGATGGGCGGCGAGCAGGCCGCCGGCGTGCTGGCCACGGTACGCCAGGATGCAGCTGGCCCGCGACGGCAAGGCAGATGTCCCCGGAGCGAGGAAGCGGCCTTCAAGCAGCCGATCCTGGACCAGTACGAACACCAGGGCCACCCCTACTACGCCTCGGCGCGGCTCTGGGACGACGGCGTCATCGACCCGGCCGATACCCGCATGGTGCTGGGGCTGGCGATTTCCGCCTCTCTGAATGCGCCGATCGAGGACACGCGGTTTGGCGTGTTCCGGATGTGATGGTGCGGGTGATTCGTGCTGTTCCATTTCCGGCACAAGCCCCTCCGGAACCTGCACCTCGAACGCAAGTAAGAATGAGAGACGACAATGTTCACTAAAATCCTGATAGCCAACCGCGGCGAGATCGCCTGCCGCGTGATCAAGACCGCCCACCGCATGGGGATCGCCACGGTGGCGGTGTACTCCGATGCAGACCGCGAGGCGCTGCATGTGCGCATGGCGGACGAGGCCATTCATATCGGCGCGGCGCCGGCGCGGGAATCCTACCTGCTGGGGGAGCGCATCCTGGAGGCGGCGCTGGCCACCGGGGCGCAGGCGATACACCCCGGTTACGGCTTCCTGTCGGAGAACGCCGGCTTCGCCCGGGCCTGCGCCGAGCGGGACATCGTTTTCATCGGGCCGCCCACCGGGGCCATCGAGGCCATGGGCTCCAAGTCGGCGGCCAAACGCATCATGGAGGCGGCGCAGGTGCCGCTGGTGCCGGGCTACCACGGGGACGACCAGGACCCGGCTGTCCTCAAGGCCGCGGCCGACGAGATGGGTTACCCGGTGCTGTTGAAGGCCACCGCCGGCGGCGGCGGCAAGGGCATGCGCCAGGTGTGGTCGGCGGCGGAGTTCGACGCGGCGCTGGCCGCCGCGAAGCGGGAGTCGGCGGCCAGTTTCGGTGACGACACCATGCTGGTGGAGAAGTACCTGACCAAACCGCGCCACGTGGAGATCCAGGTGTTTTGCGACAACGCCGGCGACGGTGTGTACCTGGCGGAGCGCGACTGCTCGGTGCAGCGCCGCCACCAGAAAGTGATCGAGGAGGCCCCGGCCCCGGGCATGAGCGAGGCACTGCGCCGGCAGATGGGCGAGACCGCGGTGAAGGCCGCCCAGGCCATCGACTACCGCGGCGCCGGCACGGTGGAGTTCCTGCTGGACGAGGACGGCAGTTTCTATTTCATGGAGATGAATACCCGCCTGCAGGTAGAGCACCCGGTGACCGAGATGATCACCGGCCAGGACCTGGTGGAGTGGCAACTGCGGGTGGCGGCGGGGCAGCCGCTGCCGCTGGCCCAGCAGGAGGTGCGTATTCACGGCCACGCCTTTGAGGCCAGGGTGTACGCCGAGGACCCGGCCAACGACTTCCTGCCGGTAACCGGCACCCTCAGCTACCTGCAGCCGCCGGACGAGTCCCTGCATGTGCGGGTGGACACCGGGGTGCGCCAGGGGGACGAGGTCAGCGTCTACTACGACCCCATGATCGCCAAGCTGATCGTCTGGGACGAGTCCCGCGAGCGCGCCCTGCAGCGCCTGGCCACGGCTCTGGCGGCCTACCGCATCGGCGGCACGGTGACCAACCTGGACTTCCTGTACAACCTGGCCACCTGTCGGCCTTTCGTGGAGGCGGAACTGGACACCGGCTTCATCGACAAGCACGCCGAGCTGATCTTCCACCAGCGCCAGCAGGACCTGGAGCAGGAACTGCCGCTGGCGGCCCTGGCGCTGCTGCTGGACAAGCAGGCGCAGGGCGCGCCCGCTCCTGCCTGGACCCCTGGTCCCCCTGGCAGACGGGCAATGCCTGGCGCCTGAACGAGCCCCACAGCCATCGCCTCACCCTGCACTGCCACGGCGCGGACTACCCGGTGGAGGTGGAGCAGACCGGCGGCTACTATATCGTGCGCGCCGCCGGGGCCGAAGTGCGCCTGCAGGGTGAGTTGAGCGGCGACAGCCTGCAACTGGAGGTGGAGGGCCACCGCCAGCGCGGCACCCTGGCGCGCACCCCCGACGGCTACACCCTGTACCTGGCCCAGGGCGCCTGCCATTTCCGCGAGGTGCTGCCGGACACCGGCGAGGCGGGCGCCGGCGGGGCCGGCAACGGCCTGGCGGCACCCATGAACGGCACCATCGTGGCCCTGCTGGTCGAGCCCGGCAGCCCGGTGGAAGCGGACACCCCGCTGCTGGTCATGGAGGCGATGAAGATGGAGCACACCATCCGCGCCCCCGCCGCGGGCACGGTGAACGCTTTTTATTACCAGAGCGGCGACCTGGTGGACGGCGGCGCCGAGCTGCTGGATTTCGCCCCGGCGGAGAAGAAGGAGTAAGCGCCTATGCAACTGCCCGACAAGGTCACCCTGGTGGAGGTCGGCCCGCGGGACGGCCTGCAGAACGAGGCCCAGACCATCCCCCTGGCGGCCAAGCTGCAGCTGATAGACGACCTGGCGGCCGCCGGCCACCGGGTGATCGAGGCCGGCAGCTTCGTCAACCCGAAATGGATCCCGCAGATGGCCGACAGCGAGGCGGTGTTCGCCGGCATCCGGCGCCGCCCCGGGGTGCGCTACGCCGCCCTCACCCCCAACCTGCAGGGTTTCGAGCGGGCGCTGGCGGCGGGCGCCGACGAGGTGGCGATTTTCGGGGCCGCCTCCGAGTCCTTTTCACAGCAGAATATCAATTGCAGCATTGCCGAGAGCCTGCAGCGCTTCGCCCCGGTGATGGCGGCCGCCGCCGCGCAGGGCATCCCCGTGCGCGGCTACATCTCCTGCGTGCTGGGCTGCCCCTACGAGGGCGAGATCGGCCCCGCGGCGGTGGCCGCGGTGGCCGCCGAGTTGCTGGCCATGGGCTGCTACGAGGTCTCCCTGGGAGACACCATCGGCACCGGCACCGCCGGCTCCATGGCGCGCCTGCTGGAGACCTTGCTGGCGCAGTTCAGCCCGGGGCAACTGGCGGTGCACTGCCACGACACCTACGGCCAGGCCCTCAGCAACATCCTGGTGGCCCTGCAGCACGGCATCGCCACGGTGGACGCCTCGGTGGCGGGCCTGGGGGGCTGCCCCTACGCCAAAGGCGCCTCGGGCAATGTGGCCACCGAGGACGTGGTGTACATGCTCGATGGCCTGGGCATAGACAGCGGCCTGGACCTGGCCGCGCTGGCGGCCGCGGGCAACCGCATCTGCGCCACCCTGGGGCGCGCCAGCGGGTCGCGGGCGGCGCGGGCACTGGACGCGAGCGCTACCTGAGGTAAGCTGGCAGTCACCGCGACCTCGCGGCAGGAGCATTGTCTATCGTGACCAGGAACACATCCCTGTTCCGCCTGCGCAACCTGGCGGCCCTGCTGGTGACCCTGTCGGGGATCGGCCAGGTGGCCATGCTGTGGTTCCGGCCCCTGACCGGCGCAGTGATCATCGACGCGGTGATGGGCTTCACCTACATCATTATCGGCATCGGCCTGCAGGGCCAGTCGCGGTTCACCCTGTTCGTGGCCATCGCGGTGCCGGCGACCGCGGCCGCGCTGATCCTCAACGGCCAACCTCTCGAGACCATGGCCTCGCTGCAGCGCACCCGGCTGGCGCTGGACCTGGCGGTGATACTCTGCGCCGGCGTGGTGCTGGCCAAGACCGACCGGTAGGGTCGAATTCATTCGACCAATGAACCACCAACCACACCCCGGAAAACCCGGGCCGAATAAATTCGGCCCTACAGGTTCTGCACCCCTGCGCGCTTGCGGCGCTCGTCCACGAACAGGTAGCAGCCGCTGTCCTCGGGGATATGCTGCAGGGGCGTCTCCACCTGCTGCGGGGTGGGACCAAACTGCGCCGCCAGCGGGCGCAGCTTGTCCAGGTCGAAGTTGTACAGTCTGGCGGCGTTCTCCCCCAGGATCATGCGCCGCTCGCGGTCGGGCACGCCGCCGAAGGTGAGCTGCAGGGATTCCAGGTTGTAGGGGAAGGTGCCCTCGTAGTGGGGGTAGTCGTTGCCCCAGCAGATCTGCTCGATGCCCACCTCGTCGCGGCCGTCCAGCTCCGCCAGGCTGGGAAAGCTGGCGCCGTAGTAGCAGTTGCGGCGGGCGTAGAAGCTGGGGGGCTCTTTCAGCACCCACTCCATGCCGGCGTAGTTCATCTCGCCGATGGCGCCGGCCTTGAAACCCTCGTGGATGCGATCCAGGCTGCGCAGCATATCCGGGGCCCAGGAACAGCCCGATTCGGTGAGGATGTACTTGAGCCGCGGGTAGCGCTCGAACACCCCGCTGAGCAGCAGGTGGGCGTAGCCGCGCTTGCAATAAAAGGGCACCTCGGAAATCCACAGGGCCTCGGCCACCGCGCCGCTGCCGTAGTCGGGCAGGCCCTGCCCGGAGTGCTGGTTCATCACCAGGCCGCAATCCTGGATAGCGGCGTACAGCGGTTCCCAGTCGGGGTGGTACAGGGGCTTCAGCCAGGTGCAGTCCTCGGGTACCAGCGGCAGCAGCACGCCGCCGCGCAGGCCCGCTTTAGCGATCCACTGCACGTCCTTGATGGCCTCGTCGATATCATTGGGCAGGATCAGGCCGACACCGGCGCGGCGGTCCGGGTCCTCGGCGCAGAAATCCACCAGCCAGCGGTTGTGGGCGCGTATGCCCGCCAGGGCGCGCTCATAGTGCTCCGGGCGCGGCGGCTGGGCGGTGACGATGCTCTTGGCAAAAAACGGCGGCACGGTGTTGGGGTAGACCACCTCCCCCACCACCCCCTGGCTGTTCTGGTCGCGGCTGCGGATCTCCAGGTCCCAGTTGCGCAGTTTCTTGCTGCCATAGTGCTGCTGGGAGGGGTTGCGGTAGCCGCCGCGCCACTCGTCGAAGGCCTCCCGCCACTGGGGGTCCAGGTACTCGCGGTACTGGGCGTGGCTGCCGCCGGCGTGGGTGTCGGCGGTGATCAGGATGTAGGGTTCGGTGCTCAAGGCGGGCCTCCTGCGGTGTCGATGGTGCAACGCCAGCATAACAACGGCGCGCCCGGCTGGCACAGCGGTGGGCGAGGAATCCAACTGCGGCTTAAATGCTTGCACCGCCGGGATGGCGGATGGCCGCCATTAGGCCGAATGAATTCGGCCCTACATTACCCTCCCCCTGTAGGGTCGAATTTATTCGACCACCAGCATTGCCCACCCCCCTGTAGGGTCGAATTTATTCGACCACCAGCATTGCCCACCCCCCTGTAGGGTCGAATTTATTCGACCACCAGCATTGCCCACCCCCCTGTAGGGTCGAATTTATTCGACCACCGCTGCCCGGGCAACGGCTATAATGCCCGGCCCCGCCAAACGAAACGGTCCCCATCACCCCATGGCACTGAAGCCCACCATCTACAAGGTCCAGGTCGAGCTGGCCGACAGCGACAACAACCGCTACCAGGACCTCAACCTGACCCTGGCCCGGCACCCCTCCGAGACCCTGGAGCGGATGGCGGCCCGCCTGCTGGCCTACTGCCTGCACGCCGGGCGCGGCCTGGAGTTCACCAAGGGCATATCGACTGCCGAGGAGCCCGACCTGTGGCAGCACGCCGACAACGGCGAGATCGCCCACTGGATAGAGGTGGGCCAGCCCGAGGAGCCGCGCCTGCGCAAGGCCTGCGGGCGCGCCCGGCAGGTGAGCGTGTACGCCTTCGGCAAGAGCAGCGACACCTGGTGGAAGCTCAACGGTGAGGCCATCGCCGCCCTGCCCCGCTGCCGCGTGTGGCAACTGGACTGGCCGGACATGGTGGCCATCGCGGGGCTGCTGGAGCGCACCGTGACGCTGAACGTGAGTATCGTCGGCGGGGTGATGTACCTGGACAACGGCGGCGCCTCGGCGAGCATCGAACCGCGGCAGCTGGCCGGCGCGGAGGTGACGGCCGAATAAATTCGGCCCTACACCAGCTGCCACCGTAGGGTCGAATTCATTCGACCAATGCAGCGCGGGCCCTGACCCGGAAAACCAGGCCGAATAAATTCGGCCCTACAGCGGGTCGTATTGTAGGGTCGAATTCATTCGACCAATGCAGCGCGGGCCCTGACCCGGAAAACCCTGGCCGAATGAATTCGGCCCTACGGGGGTGGGCATGATCCCGGGCGATTCAGGGGTCCCGAGGCATCCAGGGAGCTGTACAGGCCGATGCCCTTGAACAGGCGTCCGAGGATATCCGCGCCGGTGATGATGCGGCGCTGGGCGCCCCACAGCAGGATCACGTCCTGCTTCAGGGGCAGGTCCGACTGGGCGGCGGCCTCCGCCTTGAACAGGGCGATCACCGAGCCCAGGCGCAGGTTCGGGTCAGTCACCACCACCGGCCGGTGGCAGCAGGTCAGCGGGTCCACCAGCTCATCCTCGGGGCTGTACACCGCCCGCAGGTAGGCGTCGGCGTCCAGCACCAGCCGCGGCGGGCTGTCGCCGTTGACGATCACGATCCAGTGGCAGCCGGCGGCCGCCACCCGCAGGGACAGTTCGCGCTGGGCGGCGATCGGCGGCGTGGCCGGGCTGAAAAACTGCGGCCGCCCCGCCACCAGCGGGAAATCGAACACGCTCTCCGGGAGCACGATCTCGCCCTCCATGGACACCGGCACATCGTCTATCGCCAGAAAGTTCAGGGCCCCGATGCCCTCCACCGCGTCCACCTCGGAATCCTCCGACTCGATATGCTTGTAGATCAGGTGGTGCAGCTCTTTTTCCTGGAAAAACTGGGTGTTCTCCACGCCCAGCCACAGGTCCAGTATCAGGGCGCTGGGCTTGGCAATGGGAAACAGCAGCAACTGGTAGAAGCGGATCAGCGGCGCCAGCAGGGCCGCCATGCGCAGGGCGTGGCGGGAAAAATAGGCCTGGGGCGCGATCTCGCCCCCCAGGGTGATGGCGAAGGTGGAAAAGACAAAGGCCACCAGGCCGGTCATCACCGAGTTGGACAACAGGGTCAGCAGCACGTTGATGCCGACGTTGCCCCACAGGATGGTGGTGAGCAGGAAATTGGAATCCTGGCGCAGTTTCAGGATGCGTATCGCCGCCGCGTTGCCATTGGCCACCTGTATTTCCAGGCGCAGCCGGCTCATGCTGAAGTAGGCCAGGTTGAGGCCGGAAAAAATCGCCGATTGGCTGAGGCAAAACGCGATGCCCAGCCAGGTCCAGTACTCTGCCATGGCCGCTGACCTGTTCCCGCAGTGGATAAAGACGCCCCCCTCACCGGGCGGGGCCTACGCCGAGCATAGCAGATCGCGCCGTGGCCTCGCGGGACTGACGCCCGGGCGGTGAACGCGCTACACTCGTGCTCACCGCCGGTATCACCTGGAACCCGCTATGCCCGACGCCGCCGAACTCACCGCCCAGCTTGAAACCACCCTGCTGGCGGCCGCCAACGAGATCATCGCCGCCCTGCCGGGCATTGCCGGCGGCCTGGTGTTGCTGCTGGTGGGCTGGTACGCCGCCCGCCTGATCCGCGCCGCCACCCTCAAGCTGATGGACCTGGTGAACCGCGCCCTGGAGCGGCTGCTGTCCGGGCGCACCCGGGCGGTGGTGTATTTCTCCTCGGGCATCGCCAACCTGGTGGCCAGCATCCTGTTCTGGATCACCCTGTTCGTGTTTGTCACCGCGGCGCTGGATACCGCCGGCCTCACCGCGGTTTCGGCCTGGCTGGAGCGCATCGTGGAGTTCCTGCCGGGCATCGTCACCGGCGGCCTGATCATCCTGGTGGGCTACATCCTCTCCGCCCTGGTGCGGGACGTGACCCTGGCCGCGGCCCACGCCGCCGAGTTCACCGAGTCGGTGGTGATCAGCCGCCTGGCCCAGGGCATCACCCTGGTGACCGCGCTGGTCATCGGCCTGGACCAGATCGGCATCGACGTGACCTTCCTCACCACCATGCTGGGGGTCACCAGCGCCGCGGTGCTGTTCGGCTTCGCGCTGGCCTTCGGCCTGGGCGCCCGCAGCCTGGTGAGCAACCTGATCGCCGCCCACCACCTGCGGGATATCCTGGAGCCGGGGCAGGACATCCGCGTCGGCGAGTACGAGGGCACGGTGCTGGAAGTCTCCACCACCGCCATCATCCTCGACACCCCGGAGGGGCGCACCTCGCTGCCGGCCAGCCTGTACCAGGAGCAGGCCATGGTGATGCTGCTGCAGGACGGCGGCAATGAGTGATCCCAACCCCCTGAGCGTGGCTTTCCTGCAGCGGCGCCCCCGGGCCGCGGCCGCCCTGCTGCAGGAGTACACCCCGGAGGACTGCGTGGACTTCCTGCAGGACCTGCCGGTGGAGGTGCTGGTGCCGCTGGTGGACGCCATGGCCAGCTGGCCCGCGGCCCGCACCCTGTCGCTGATGCCGGTGGACATCACCGCCGCGGTCCTGCGGGCCCTGCCCGATACCGAATCCGAATCCCTGCTGCGGCTGATGAGCACGGAGCAGCGCGCGGCGGTGCTGGGGCACCTGCCGGGGGCCATCGCCAGGGGCTTCGAGCGCAAGCTGGCCTACCCGGTGAGCACGGTGGGCGCCTGGATGGACAGCTCGGTGCCCTGCTTCGCCCTGGACAGCTCCGTGGACCACTGCCTGGACCTGGTGAAGCGCCAGCAGACCCACCTCGGGGGCATCGTCATCGTGGTGGACGAGCGCCACCACCTGGTGGGCCTGGTGGAGGTGGAAAAACTGCTCACCAGCGACGGCGGCGCCAGCCTGGCCGGCCTGCTGGACCGCCAGGCGAGCCCCCTGTCGGCCCGGGCCACCCTGTGGGAAGCGGAGCAGCAGGCGGGCTGGACCCAGTACCCGTCGCTGCCGGTGGTGGACCGCCAAAACACCGTGCTGGGGGCCCTCACCCACAGCGCCCTGCGCGCCGGCACCGCCCGCGCCGCCGACCGCGCCGACCACCAGTTGCGCTTCTCCCTGCTCACCCACATGGGCGAGGCCTTCATCGTGGTGATCGGCGGCCTGCTGGCGACCCTGGCGGGGCTGCGCACCGGCCAGGAACCGCGGCTGCGCACCCCGGTGGCGGACGCCCACAACAACAGCAGGGCCCGCCATGACGCCTGACAGCTCCCCCATCGCCGCCAGCCTGAACCGCTATTTCCTGCTCAATTTCCCGGCAGAGGCCGCCCGCCAGATCGAATCCTTCGCCGCTGCCGACGTGCTGCCCTCACTGCTGGAGCAGGACACCGCGGTGCTGGTGCCGGTGTGGAGCAAGCTGGTGCCGCTGGTGGCGGCCACCCTCACCCGGCAACTGCCCGCCGACATGGCCCGGCAACTGCTGGCGGACATTCCCCCCGGGGACGCGGTGCGCATCCTGTTCCAGCTGCCCTCGGGCCAGCGCGCCGCCCTGCTGGAGACCCTGGGGCCGGCCACCCGGCAGGAGCTGGAACAGCTCATGTCCTACCCGGAGGACTCCGCCGGGCGGCTCATGGACACCCGCATCCCGACCTACCGCGGCAACATGACCGTGCAGGAGGCCCTGGACTCCCTGCGCCGGGCGAAGATGAAGACCGCCCGCTCCCTGTACCTGGTGGACGAGGAGGGGCGCATCATCGAGCGCGTGCTGCTGCAGGAACTGGCCCTGGCGGACCCGGCCAGCCGGTTGCAGGAGCTGGCCAGGCCGGTGCGGGCCACGGTGCAGGCCACCGCCAGCCGGGAGGAGGTGCTGGAGACCTTCTCGCGCTACGTGCTGCTGGACCTGCCGGTGGTGGATATCGACGGCGTGCTGCTGGGTGTCATCATCAACAACGCCCTGGTGCAGGCGGTGCAGGAAGAGAGCTCCGCCGATATCCAGACCATGGTGGGCGCGAGCCGCGAGGAGCGGGCCCTGTCCAGCCCGCTGTTCGCGGTGAAAAAGCGCATGCCCTGGCTGCAGATCAACCTGCTCACCGCCTTCCTGGCCGCCGCGGTGGTGGGCCTGTTCGAGAACACCATCGCCCAGGTCACGGCGCTGGCCATCCTGCTGCCGGTGGTGGCCGGCCAGTCCGGCAACGCCGGCGCCCAGGCCCTGGCGGTGACCATGCGCGGCCTGGCCCTGCGCGAGATCACCATCCGCCACTGGTTCGTGGTGATGTTCAAGGAAGTGCGGGTGGGCCTGCTCAACGGCCTGGCCATCGCCCTGACCTGCGGCATCGGCGTCTATTTCTGGAGCGGCTCAACCGGGCTGGTGGCGGTGATCTGCCTGTCCATGGTGCTGGCCATGATGGCCGCCGGCTTCGCCGGGGCCGTGGTGCCCATCGTGCTGATGCGCCTGGGCCAGGACCCGGCCCAGTCCTCGTCCATCATCCTCACCACCGTCACCGACGTGGCGGGGTTCTTCTCCTTCCTGGGTATCGCCACCCTGCTGATGCGCTTCCTGTAGGGCCGAATTTATTCGGCCATGAAACACCACGCGCCCCGCAAACCCCGGCCGAATGAATTCGGCCCTACATCCGCAACTGGCGAATGATACCCTCGTCGCGCTCATACACGTCCCGCCGGAACACCACCTCGCCCGCATCCAGGAAGGCGGTGAAATACACGATCAACACCGGCACCGGCGTGCCCAGGTAGGCGGTGGTGGTGGGCCCTGCGCGGTACAACTGGTCTACCTCGCCCTGGCGGGCGTGGTCGTCGTGGGCCAGTACCCAGCGCGCCAGCCGGGCCGGCTCCGCCAGGCGGATGCAGCCTGAGGAAAACACCCGCTCGCTCTTGTTGAACAGGCCCTTGTCCGGGGTGTCGTGCAGGTAGACGGCATGGGCGTTGGGCAGCATGAACTTGACCTTGCCCAGGGCGTTCTTGTCGCCGGGCTGCTGGCGCAGGGTGAACTGCCCCGGGCGGATCGTGCTCCAGTCCACCTCGGTCACCGGCACGAAGCCCTCGCTGCCCGCCAGCTGCACCTCGTAGCCCGCCGCCGCCATCGCCGCCGGGTTGCCGCGCAGCAGCGGCAGCTTGTCCTTCACCGCGATGCTGTAGGGCACGTTCCAGTAGGGATAGAACACCAGGTACTTGAGGGAGCCCGCGAACACCGGGGTACTGCGGTAGGGGCGCCCTACGATCACGTCCATCTCCAGCACCGACTCGCCCTCCTCCACCACCTGCAGGTGGAAATCGGCGATATTCACCAGGATATAGGTCGGCGGTATCTGCCGCGGCAGCCAGCGCCAGCGCTCCAGGTTGGCGTCCAGCTGGTCTATCCAGGAAAACCGGTCGGCGTTGAGTATCTCCAGGCTGGCCGGCCCCACCAGGCCGTCGGGCTCCAGGCCGGCGTCGCGCTGGAATTCCTTGACCGCCGCCAGCAGTTCGGCGTCGTAATAGCCCGAGTAGGCCCCGGGGCCGTACAGGCGCAGCTGCAATTGCCGCACCCGCTCGCCGCTGTGGCCCGGGCGCAGCAGCGGCCCGGGCGGCACCGGCTGGGTGAAGACATCGGGCTGGGACGCCAGCGCCGCCCGTTTCGCCAGCAGCGCCTGGTACTGCGCGTGTTGCGGCCACAGCGCCTGCAGGGTCTGGCCCAGGTCACCGGATTCGGCCAGCAGGTCGCGGGCGAAGGCCGCCGCATCCAGCTGCTGGCGCTCGAAAAACCAGTCCTCGTCCAGGGTGCTGATCACGCCGCCGTAGCGGTGGCGGGCCTGGGACAGCAGGGCGTCGGTGTACAGCAGGTCCAGCTCCGCCACCGGCAGGGTGGCCGCCGCCAGGGCCTCGTAGTGGTAGCGCCGCGGCGTGAAGCCGTGGCCGGCGGACGCCTCGATCTCGGCCAGCAGCGCGGCCCGCTGGGCGGCCAGGGGGCCGTCCTCGAACCACAGGGGCCGGTACTGGTTTGCGCCGTACAGCTGCACCAGCGCGGCAGTGTTGGCAACCGGGTGGGACGCGGCCAGCCCGCCTGACTCCCCCAGCATTTCCACCTGGCGACGCAATTCGTCGCTGGTGGCGGCCAGCAGCGGCCGCGGCAGCAGCAGGGGCAGCAACAGCGCGAGGAACATGAGAGGGCGCGCGCTGCCTCTCGGGGAGAGTTTCGTCATGGCGGGGAATTTACCACAAGCGGGTGGGGGAAAGGCGGCCCTGCATCACATATGTCCAATGTTCCCCGGGGTGGCCTGGTCGAATGAATTCGACCCTACAGCGCTAACGGGGCGGTCGAATGCATTCGACCCTACGGGGAATGACAATAATATTGTAGGGCCGAATTCATTCGGCCTGGCGGCGCCGGGGCCGCGCCGCAAGTACCGCAACGGCGCCAAACCCGCTAGACTCTGGTAACTGCTGTGCGCACCCGCACCGGGTGCGGCGGACACTCCCCACAACTGACAACACAGGCAAGGCGGCAATGAACCTGAACCAGACCATCACCCTCTCTCCCGACGTTATTTCCCAGGAGGTCTCCGGCGAAACCGTACTGCTGGACCTGGAGAGCGAGAACTACTTCGGCCTGGACGAGGTGGGCACCCGCATCTGGCAGCTGATCAAGGAGACCAACGACCTGGAGGCCATCTTCAACACCCTGCTGGCGGAGTACGACGTCAGCGAGGAGCGCCTGCAGGGCGACCTGGACGCCCTGCTGGGCGAGATCGCCGGGCTGGGCCTGGTGAAGCTGGAGCAGCGGGCATGAGCACGCAGACCCACTACCGCGCCTGCCACCTGTGCGAGGCCATCTGCGGGCTGGTGATCGAGACCCGAGGGAATGAGATCGTCTCCATCAAGGGCGACCCCGACGACCCCCTCAGCCGCGGCCACATCTGCCCCAAGGCCGTGGCCCTGCGCGATATTCACGAGGACCCGGACCGGCTGCGCCGCCCGGTGAAGAAACAGGTGGCCGCGGACGGCCAGGTCAGCTGGGAGGAGATCAGCTGGGAGGAGGCCCTGGACACCACCGCCCGCCGCCTGGTGGCGATCCGCGAGCGCGACGGGGTCAACGCCGTGGGGGTCTACCTGGGCAACCCCAGCGTGCACAATTACGGCATGCTCACCCACCAGAGCGCCCTGTTCCGCCACTTCCGCACCGATAACCGCTTCTCCGCCACCAGCGTGGACCAGCTGCCCCACCACCTGGCCTCCCTGTGGCTGTTCGGGCACAAATCGCTGTTTCCCATCCCCGATATCGACCGCACCGACTACTTCCTGATGCTGGGGGCCAACCCCATCGCCTCCAACGGCAGCATCTGGACCGTGCCGGACGTGAAGAAACGCATCAAGGCGCTCACCGCCCGCGGCGGCAAGCTGGTGGTGATAGACCCCCGCCGCACCGAGACCGCGGCGCTGGCCAGCGAACACCACTTCATCACCCCGGGCAGCGACGCCCTGTTCCTGCTGGGCATCCTCAACACCCTGTTCAGCGAGGACCTGGCGCGGCCGCGGCAGCTGGCGCCCTTCGTCAGCGGGCTGGAGGAAGTGGCCCTGGATATCCGCCAGTTCACCCCGGAGTTCGCCGCCGAACACACCGGCATCAGCGCAGCGGACATACGCCGCATCGCCCGCGAGCTGGCGGCGGCGGAGGCCGCCATCTGCTACGGCCGCCTGGGGGTGTCGGTGCAGGCCTACGGGGGCCTCAACCAGTGGCTGATCCAGCTGATCAACATCGCCACCGGCAACCTGGACCGCCCCGGCGGCTCCCTGTTCACCCTGCCGGCCGTGGACCAGGTGAACAACACCGGCCCCGGCGGCTTCGGCCGCCACCGCAGCCGGGTGCGGGGTCTGCCCGAGTTCGACCGGGAGCTGCCGGTGGCCGCCCTGGCGGAAGAGATCACCACCCCGGGGGAGGGCCAGATCCGCGCCCTGTTCACCGGCGCCGGCAACCCGGTGCTGTCCACCCCCAACGGCCGCCAGCTGGACGAGGCCCTGGCGCAGCTGGAATTCATGGTGTCGCTGGACCCCTACATCAACGAGACCACCCGCCACGCCGACATCATCCTGCCGCCCACCTCGCCGCTGGAGCACGACCACTACGACATCGCCTTCCACATCAACGCCATACGCAATACCGCGCGCTTCAACGAGGCGGTGTTCGAGCCCCCGGAGGGCGCCCTGCACGACTGGCAGATTTTCGGGGAACTGGGCCAGCGGGTGGCCACCCTGCTGGGGCAGGAGCCGCAGCCAGTGACCCCGCCGCACATGATGATCGACATGGGCCTGCAGCACGGCCCCTACCAGGAGCAGGGCCTGTCCCTGGAGCTGCTCAAGGACAATCCCTCGGGCATCGACCTGGGCCCCCTGCAGCCGCAGCTGCCCCAGCGCCTGTTCACCCACGACAAGATCATCCGCTGCAACAGCCCCGAACCGCTGGCGGACCTGCAGCGCCTGCACGGCGAATTCAAGCGCCCGCCGGAGGGCCTGCTGAAGCTGATCGGCCGCCGTCACGTGCGCTCCAACAACTCCTGGATGCACAACTACCGCCTGCTGGTGAAGGGCAAACCCCGCTGCACCCTGCTGATGCACCCCGACGACATGTCCCACCGGGACATCGAGAACGGCAACCTGGTGACCCTGAGCTCCCGCGCCGGCTCGGTGCAGGTACCGGCGCAGGCCTGCGAGGACATGATGCCGGGCGTTGTCAGCCTGCCCCACGGTTACGGCCACAACCGGCCGGGCATCCGCATGGCCATTGCCGAGGCACACGCGGGGGTCAGCTCCAATGATGTCACCGATGAGCTGGCGCTGGACGAATTGTCAGGAAATGCAGTTTTGAATGGCGTACCGGTTACTGTCGTTGCATCATGGTGAAGCGCCGTGTCGCGCGACTGTGCGTCTGCCGATGGACACGCCGAGCTCACGGCACCTGCAGGACGCTGCTGAATGCCGTCCATGACGGTCCCGTGAGTGCGGTGTGCTCAGGACCGTGTGAGGCATGGATGCCGAACACGAGCCTCATGGATGTATTCACGGCGGGTCCGGCGAGGCCACACGCACCGAATACAAACCGGACGAAATTGTATACTCGAGCAAGGGACGCAATAAAAAAGGGGAGACAACAAAATGGACATATCAACAATAGTGTTCTGGCTGGTGCTGCTGGGCCTGGTGATCTATGTCATCAGTATCTACAACACCCTGGTGCGGCTGAAGAACCGCTTTCTCAACGCCTTTGCACAGATCGAAGTGCAGCTGAAGCGACGCTACGACCTGATACCCAACCTCGTGGAGACCGCGAAAGCGTACATGAGCCACGAGCGCGAGACCCTGGAGGCCGTGACCGCGGCGCGCAACGACGCGGCGGCCATCCTCAAGGGCATGAGTGAAGGCAACGTCGGCGGCGCCGAGATCGCCAAACTCGCCTCGGCGGAGAACGCCCTGCAGGGCGCGCTGGGCAAACTCAACGTGACCATGGAAGCCTACCCCGACCTGAAGGCCAGCGAGAACATGCAGCAGCTGTCGGAAGAGCTGACCACCACCGAGAACCGCATCGCCTTCGCCCGCCAGGGCTACAACGACGCGGTGATGGAGTACAACACCTATCGGCAGAGCTTCCCGCCGGTGTTCTTTGCCAGCAAGTTCGGCCACCCCGAGGACGCCGCGCTGCTGGAGTTCGACGACACGGCGCAGATACAGGCGGCGCCGCAGGTGTCATTTTGAGAGCGGCGTGCTAGGCCGGTAATTCATCGCCGCCGATGAATTTCTTTGAACAGCAGGATGTCGCCCGGCGCAATACCCGGGTGCTGGTGGTGCTGTTTGTGGCCGCGGTATGCCTGCTGATCGTGCTCACCAACGCCGCGGTGGCGGGCTACCTGTGGTTCGGCCAGGACTACAATATCTACAGCGGCGGCCGCGGCGGCCTCAGCGGGTTCCTGTCCTACTTTTCCTGGCAGCGCTTCGGCACGATCGGCCTGGCGGTGACCGCCACGGTGGCGCTGGTGGCGCTGGTGAAGTGGTGGCAGCTGTCCACCGGCGGCAAGGTAGTGGCCGAGAGCATGGGCGGCACCCTCATCCTGCCCTCCACCCGCGACCCGGCGGAGCGGCGCTGCCTGAACGTGGTGCAGGAGATCGCGCTGGCGGCCAATATGCCGGTGCCGCCAGTGTACGTGCTCAAGGACGAGCGCGGCATCAACGCCTTCGCCGCGGGCATCTCCCCGGCGGACGCGGTGGTGGCCGTGACCCGGGGCACCATAGACCACCTCAAGCGCCATGAACTGCAGGGGGTGATCGCCCACGAGTTCAGCCACATCCTCAACGGCGACATGCGCCTCAATATCCGCCTGGCGGCGCTGCTCAAGGGCATTACCTTCATCGGCGACGTGGGCCACATCCTGCTGCGCAGCAGCAACCGGGTGCGCACCGGCGCCAGCGCCCGCGGCAAGGGCGGCGCCATGATGCCCATGCTGGGGCTGGCCCTGTGGCTGCTGGGCCTGGTGGGCGCGGGGGTGGCCGGTTTCATCAAGGCCGCCATCAGCCGCCAGAAGGAGTACCTGGCCGACGCCAGCGCGGTGCAGTACACCCGCAGCGCCGACGGTATCGGCGACGCCCTCAAGGTGATAGGCGGCTATATCCCCGGCACCCTGGTACACGCGGCCCGGGCCCAGGAGATGTCGCATATCTTCTTCGGCGAGATCGAGCACCACCTGTGGAACGTGTTCGCCACCCACCCGCCGCTGGGCAAGCGCATCCGCCGGGTGGACCCGGGCTGGAACGGCGAGTATATCCAGCGGGAGATGCGCCAGTACGGCCGCACCGACCGGCCCCAGGGGGCGGAGGTCGGGGTGGGTCGCGCCGCCCTGGTGGCGGCCGCCTTTGCCGCCGCCGCGGCGGCCAGGAAAGCGGTTATCGAGCCGGATGCGTCCCTCGGGGCCACGGTGGCACCGGCCGCGGTGCAACCGGCCGAGGTGGCAGCCGAGGTGGCAGACCAGATCGCGGCGCAGGATGCGGATTTCGGCCCCGGCCCGGACCAGCTGGACGAGCGCACCGCCGCCCGCGAGGAGATCCCGGTGGCCTTCGTGCGCCAGTCCCAGGAACCGCTGGGCGCCCAGGCCCTGGTGTTCTGCCTGCTCATCCACGCCGGCGAGGACTTGCGCCGGGCCCAGCTGGAGCTCATCACCGGGGCCGGCGTCATGGGTCTCACCGAGCTGGTCAACACCCTGGCCCCGGGGGTGCGCGAGCTGGGCGCGCCGCGCCGGCTGCCGCTGCTGGAACTGTGCCTGCCGGCGCTGAAAGCCATGTCGTACTCCCAGTACCGGGTATTCAAGCGCACCCTGTTGCTGCTGATCCGCGCCGACCGCCAGACCGAACTGCACGAGTGGTGCCTGTTCCAGCTGCTGCGCCACTACCTGGACCCGCAGTTCATCCAGGTAAAACCCAGCCGGCCGCGCTATCGCCGGCTGCAGAAAGTGGCGTACCACCTGCGGGTGGTGCTGTCGGTGCTGGCCCACGAGGGCAGCGGCGAGAGCGAGGCGGTGTTCCGGCTGGCGGCGGACGAGCTGGGCTTCACCAGCATGGCCCTGCTGCCCCGCGACCAGTGCAGCGTGGCCGCCTTCAGCCGCGCGGTGCACGAGCTGGCCGACTGCTACCCGCTGCTCAAGCCCCGCGTCCTCAAGGCCATGACCCTGGCCGCCGGCGCCGACGGCCACCTCAACCCCGCCGAGCGCGAGATCATCGCCAGCATGGCGGCGGTCATGGATTGCCCCACCCCCGTGCAACCCGACGGCATCCCCCTGTAGGGCCGAATTCATTCGGCCCATATTTCCGGGTCCGCCCCACAATGCATTGGTCGAATAAATTCGACCCTACAAAGCTCCCGCCATCAAAACCAACCAATTTACCCTCCCAACTGGCACCGCCATCACCCTGTGCTAACCTGAAACTACTGCCGGATCTGACCCGGCGGTACCGAGCCGACGACAACGGATTGCCGCGCCTCGACGCCCTAAAGACGATTCCAGCACACCAGACAAGGAGGTTTGGCCATGGAACAGATAACCGCTGCCCCCACTCCCCACGCGCTTCCACCCCATGCAATGGCGCCCCAACCGCAACACTGGCGCCAGCCCCCACCGGTTGCCGACCGGGAAGAGCGCCGCCCGCCCCCGGACAAGCCGCGCCATTTCGCCCTGTCGCGCACCACCGACCGGGTGCTGCAGATCCTGCTCACCGGCGACCTGTCGCGGCTGCGGGCCGAATCGGTGGCGGAGGCCCTGCACATGAGCAGCACCACCCTGCGGCGGCGCCTGCGGGCGGACCACACCTGCTACCAGTTCCTGCTGGACCGGGCCCGCCAGTACCGCTGCGAGCAGCAGCTGAGGGAGATGTGGCTGCCGGGCAAGTGCCTGGCGGACGAGCTGGGCTACCTGGAGGTGAACAGTTTCTACCGCGCCTTCCAGCGCTGGACCGGGCTGACCTACAGCCAGTACAAGCAGCGCTACTGCTGACCCAGGCTGGGGCCGGGGCGGCCCTGGCCGCGCCCCCGCCCCACTGTGCCCGCCGGCGGGACGGGTGCCGGGACTTGATATCGATCAGGGGCGGGGGAAACTCATCGCCCCCATTTCGACCATGAACTTTATTGATCGACCAAGCCGTGCTTTACTTCACATTCCGGCTTCGGCGCTCCTCGCGCCTCAACGCGATTACCTCACTGCTGACAACAATGACTTTGCTGATCCTCCAAATCACCCTTGCGGCCCTGCTGATCACCCGGATCACCGCCGGTGCCGGCTATCGCCTGGGCCTGGCGGATGCCCCCGACGCGCGCAAGCAGCACAACGGCATCGTGCCCCTGACCGGCGGGGTGGCGGTTTTCCTCACCATCCTCGCCGGCACCGCGCTGTTGGGCATCCACCCCTACACCTATGCCATGCTGGGCATCGCCTGCCTGGTGTTTGCGGTGGGCGTGTTCGATGACATCCGCCACATCAACCCCTGGCTGCGGCTGGCCATCCAGTATGGCGCCGGCGTGTTGCTGGCCACCGTGGGCGGCATCGCCATCCACAACGTGGGCAACCTGCTGGCCCTGGGGGATATCCCCCTGCTGCTGCTGACGGTGCCGCTCACGGCGCTGGCGGTGGCGGGGTTGAGCAACGCCTACAATATGATCGACGGTATCGACGGGCTGGCCGCGTCCACCATCGCCCTGCCGCTGGCGGTGCTGTACGCCCTGGCCCTGCAGGCGGACCACCCCATGGCCGACAGCCTGCTGCTGATGCTGGTGCCGCTGGCGGTGTTCCTGCTGTTCAACCTGGGGCCGAACAACCGGCTGCTGCCGAAGATCTTCCTGGGGGACGGCGGCAGCGTGACCCTGGGCTTTTTGGTGACCGCCTCGCTGGTGTATTGCTCCCAGGGGGAGCACGCCCTGATCGAGCCCGTCACCGCCCTGTGGCTGGTGACCCTGCCGCTGATGGACATGCTGGCCACCATGCTGCGGCGGCTGAAGCACGGCCACAAACTGATGCAGGCGGACCGTTCCCACCTGCACCACACCCTGATGGACATGGGCTTCAGCGCCCGCCAGACCCTGGTGCTGCTGGTGAGCCACGCCAGCGCCTGCGCCCTGCTGGGCCTGGTGCTGGAACTGGTGCCCGCCTACCTGAGCCTGCTGGCCTACTGCCTGCTGTTTTTGGGGCACTGCCTGTTCGTGATCAGGGCCGAACGCATCGGCGACCGCCTGAGCCGCTACCTGGGCCTGGTGCCGGCCCGCAAGGGCGAGTATTGCGAGCCCAATTGAGCCTGTTGGTCGAATGAATTCGACCCTACGGGGGCATGATCTTCCGATACGGCCTGGTCGAATGAATTCGACCCTACAACACGACCCCTGTAGGGCCGAATTTATTCGGCCCGGGTTTCCCCGGGATACGCCCTGCGCTTCATTGGTCGAATGAATTCGACCCTACAACACCCCCCTGTAGGGCCGAATTTATTCGGCCCAGGTTTCCCGGGGTACGCCCTGCGCTTCATTGGTCGAATGAATTCGACCCTACATTAGGTACGGGCCGGGATGGGACCCGCCGCTACAACCAGCCGCGGTGGCGGTATACCCAGTAGCCCGCCCACTCGTGCAGGGCCCGGGTGCTGCGCTGCAGGTTGCCGACCTCCGGGGCCCAGGGAGGTAACGTGGCGGCCTCCGGTGCCACCAGCCGCTGGTAATCCGTGGGGGCCGGCACCACCTCCAGCCCCTGGGCGGCGAACAGGCCCTGCGCCCGGCGCATGTGGGTGGCCGTGGTCACCAGCAGGATACGGCGCGCGCCCGCCTGGTTGAGCAACACCGCGCTGTACAGGGCGTTGTCGTAGGTGGTGCGGCTCTTATCCTCCAGCAGCATGGCTTGGCGGGGTACGCCCATCACCGCCAGCAGTTCCGCCATCAGCTCCGCCTCCGGCCGCACCCCGGGCGCACCACCGCCACTCAACAGTACCCGCGGCGCCTTGCCCGCCCGGTACAGCAGCGCGGCGTGCAGCAGCCGGTCGGCCGCCTCGTTCAGGTCCCCCAGGGTGCCCATGTGGGTATCGCCGCGCACCGCGCCCCCCAGCACCACGATGGCGTCCACCGCGGGGATCACCGACAGGGCCTGGGGCGGGTAGTCATCCTCCAGGGTGGCCGCCATGTAGTCGGCAAACCAGGCGGTGGAACACAGGTACAACCAGCCCAGGGCCAGCACCAGGGTGCAGCCGGCGAGGCGCCGGCGGCCCAGCCACAGGGCCAGCAGCGCCAGGGCCGCCAGCAGCAGGGCCTGGCTGAGGGGGTATAACAACAGGGACAGTAACTTGCTGAGTTCGAACGAGATGGCGGGCGCTCCTATGGCTGGCGTCCAGTTTACCCAAAAATGAATTCGACCCCACACCCCCTGTAGGGCCGAATTTATTCGGCCCAGGGTGTTCCGGGTGCGCGCGATGATTCATTGGTCGAATGAATTCGACCCTACAACCCCTGTAGGGCCGAATTTATTCGGCCCAGGTTGTTCCGGGTGCGCGCGATGATTCATTGGTCGAATGAATTCGACCCTACAGGGGGGTGTCAAAACATGCCTTTTGTATTGCCCTGCCGGGGGTGAAATGACTAAGCTACCGCCTCCGCTTGAATCACAAGGAATACCCCATGGCCTATGTTGCGCTCGTTACCCTGTTGTTACTGGTGCAGTACTTCGTTTTTACCCTGCTGGTGGGCGCGGCCCGCGGCAAGAGCGGTATCCAGGCGCCGGCGGTGACCGGCGATGAGAACTTCGAGCGCGCCTACCGGGTGCAGATGAACACCCTGGAGCAGTTGGTGCTGACCCTGCCCGCCCTGTGGCTGAGCGGCCAGTATTTCGACCCGCTGGTCGCGGCCCTGCTGGGGCTGGCGTTCTTCCTGGGCCGGGTGCTGTACCGCGCCGGCTACGTCAAGGACCCCGCCAAGCGCGGCCCCGGCTTCGGCATCGGCTTGCTGGCCACCCTGGGGCTGGTCGGTACCGCCCTGTGGGGCGTGATCGGCGCCCTGTGAAGGTACTGGTCACCGGGGCGGCGGGCTTCATCGGCTTTCACGTCTCGCAAAAGCTGCTGGCCCGGGGCGACCAGGTGGTCGGCCTGGACAATATCAACGACTACTACGACGTCAACCTGAAGCTGGCGCGGCTGGCGCGGCTGGAGCCGCAGCCGGGTTTCAGCTTCGCCAGGATCGACCTGGTGGACCGGCCGGCGCTGGAAGCCCTGTTCCGGGAACACCGCTTCGCGGCGGTGATCAACCTGGCGGCCCAGGCCGGGGTGCGCTACTCGCTGGAGAACCCGCAGGCCTACATCGACAGCAATATCGTCGGCTTCACCAACATCCTGGAGTGCTGCCGCCACCACGACGTGGGCCACCTGGTATACGCCAGCAGCAGCTCGGTGTACGGCATGAACAGCGCCATGCCCTTTTCCATCCACGACAACGTCGACCACCCCATCTCCCTGTACGCCGCCAGCAAGAAGGCCAACGAGCTGATGGCCCACACCTACTCCCACCTGTTCGGCCTGCCCACCACCGGGCTGCGCTTTTTCACCGTGTACGGCCCCTGGGGCCGGCCCGACATGGCGCTGTTCCTGTTCACCCGGGCGATCCTGGCGGGCGAGCCCATCAAGGTGTTCAACAACGGCCAGATGCAGCGCGACTTCACCTACATCGACGACATCGTCGAGGGCGTGGTGCGGGTGATGGACAAGACCGCCACACCCAACCCCGCATGGGACGGCGCCCGCCCCGATCCGGGCACCAGCAGTGCGCCCTACCGGCTGTACAATATCGGTAACAACAACCCGGTACAGTTGACCGCGTTCATCGACGCCATCGAGCAGGCCCTGGGCATGCCCGCCGAGCGGGAATTGCTGCCCATGCAGCCCGGCGACGTGGCCGCCACCTACGCCAATATCGACGACCTGGTGGCGGACGTGGATTACCGGCCGCAGACGCCCATCCAGGTGGGCATAGACAACTTCGTGGCCTGGTACCGGGAATACATGCACCAGGCTGCGGCTAAATAAGGACCAGCCATGAATGTTGTAATGATCGGCGCGGGCTACGTGGGGCTGGTATCCGGCGCCTGTTTTGCCGAGTTCGGCGCCCGGGTGACCTGCGTGGACAAGGACGCGGGCCGCATCGCCGCCCTGGACGCGGGTGAGATACCCATCTACGAGCCCGGCCTGGACGACCTGGTGGCGCGCAATGCCGCCGCCGGCCGCCTGGACTTCACCACCGAACTGGCCGCCCCGGTCAGCGACGCCGATCTGGTGTTCATCGCCGTGGGCACTCCCACCCGCCGCGGCGACGGCTACGCCGACCTCAAGTACGTGTACGCCGCCGCCGAGGAGGTGGCCGCCCACCTGCAGGGCTACACGGTGATCGTCGACAAGAGCACCGTGCCGGTGGGCACCGCCCGGGAAGTGCAGCGTATCGTGCGCAAGGCCAACCCCGGGGCCGACTTCGACGTGGCCTCCAACCCCGAGTTCCTGCGCGAGGGCTCCGCCATTCGCCGACTTCATGCGCCCCGACCGGGTGGTGCTGGGGGTGGAAGCGGCGCGCGCCGAGGCCCTGCTGCGGGAGCTGTACCGCCCCCTCAACCTGATCGAGGCCCCCATCCTGGTGACCGACCTGGAGAGCGCCGAGATCACCAAGTACGCCGCCAACGCCTTCCTGGCCACCAAGATCAGCTTCATCAACGAGATCTCCCAGCTGTGCGAGAAAACCGGCGCCGACGTGCACGCGGTGGCCCGCGGCATGGGCCTGGACGGGCGCATCGGCCGCAAGTTCCTGCACGCCGGCCCCGGCTACGGCGGCTCCTGCTTTCCCAAGGACACCGTGGCCCTGATCCGCATGGCCCAGGAGCACGGCGTCTCCAGCCGCATCGTGGAGAGCGTGGTGGAGGTGAACGCCTCCCAGAAAGCGCGCATGGTGAGCAAGATCCGCGAGGCCCTGGGCGGCTCGGTGGCCGACAAGACCATCGCCGTGCTGGGCCTGACCTTCAAGCCCGAGACCGACGACATGCGCGACGCCCCCTCCCTGGCCATCCTGCCGGCGCTGCTGGACCGGGGCGCCATCATCCGCGCCCACGACCCGGCGGGCATGGCGGAGGCGCAGAAGGAACTGCCCCCCGGCATCGCCTACGCCGCCAGCCCCGACGAGGCCGTGCTGGGCGCCGACGCCGTGGTGCTGCTCACCGAGTGGAACCAGTACCGCGGCCTGGACCTGGAGCAGCTCGGTCACAGATGCGCGGCAACGTATTCGTGGACCTGCGCAACGTGTACGAGCGCAAACTGCTGGAAGCCCACGGCTTCGCCTACACCTGCGTGGGGCGCTGAGGCCGAATAAATCCGCCCCGCCCTGTAGGGTCGAATTCATTCGACCAATGAAGCACCGCGCGATCACCCCCTGTAGGGTCGAATTCATTCGACCAATGAAGCATCGTGCAATCCCCCGAAAACCAGGCCGAATGAATTCGGCCCTACAGGGCTCGCGTGATGTAGGGTCGAATTCATTCGACCATCGAATCGCCAGCCGCATCCCGAAAACCAGGCCGAATGAATTCGGCCCTACAGGGCTCGCATGATGTAGGGTCGAATTCATTCGACCATCGAATCGCCAGCCGCATCCCGAAAACCAGGCCGAATGAATTCGGCCCTACAGGGCTCGCATGATGTAGGGTCGAATTCATTCGACCATCGAATCGCCAGCCGCATCCCGAAAACCAGGCCGAATGAATTCGGCCCTACAGGGCTCGCATGATGTAGGGTCGAATTCATTCGACCATCGAATCGCCAGCCGCATCCCGAAAACCAGGCCGAATGAATTCGGCCCTACAGGGCTCGCATGATGTAGGGTCGAATTCATTCGACCATCGAATCGCCAGCCGCATCCCGAAAACCAGGCCGAATGAATTCGGCCCTACAGGGGTGGGGCGAGTCGGCCCTACAGGGGGGTGTGAATACGGCCCGGGAGGGGGTGGGCACACCCCCAATCCTGTAACTTATTTCCGTTTATCTGCCCCGCTACAATTTGCTAACCTCGAAACGACTTTAAGAACAACATGTAAGTCAAAGAGGGGAAGCAGCCGTGAAAGCAAAAATAATGGATGCGGAAGTCGACAGCATGCAAACCCAGGCGGAAGAGCTCTTTGCCCGCGCCGAGAGTATCTCCCGCAGCCAGTATCCGCTCGTGGTCACCCTGTGGGTGATGCTTTTTGGCCTGGTGATGATGGCCAACCCGAGCTAGACCTATCGGCCTGTCGACGTGTACCGGTTGCCCGCCAGCCTGGTAGCGGCCCTGCTGGCGCTGCTGCTCGCCACCCCCCCCGCCGACGCCGCCCCCGGGCGGGTGTTCCGGGATCGCCCCCAGCAGGTACTGCCCGGCCGCCACGCCAACATGGCCATCGAGGGCCGGGTGGATACCGCCCGGGTCGCCCGGGGCTCGCCCCTGCTGGAACTGCAACTGCCCGACGGCAGCAACGTGGAGCTGGCCCGACAGGGCTTCAGGCGCCTGCACCGGGACAGCGCCACCTGGCGCGGCAAGGTGCAGGGCTACGCGCGCAGCGACGCCACCCTCAGCGTGGTCAATGGCCACCTGGCGGGCCGGGTGCGTATCGACGCGGACGTCTACGAGATCCGGCCCCTGGCCGCCGACGAGATCCGCCTGGAGAAGCTGGACATGGACAGCTTCCCCGCCTGCGACGGCGGCCTGCCCCTGGACCCGACCATTGCCGACGCGGCCCAGGTGCTGGTGGATGCCGGCGCGGCCCAGGCCGCCGCCGGTGACGAGGGCACGCCCCGGCTGGACATGCTGGTGCTGTACACCGCCGCAGCCGAAGCCAAAGAGGGGGCCCAGCAGATACCGGCCACCGTCGCCGCCGCGGTGGCCAGCCTCAACACCGTGTTCCAGAACAGCCAGGTGAACGCCGAGGCCGTGCTGGTGCACGCCCAGCGCATCGAGCACACCGAAACCGGCTACGCCGAGTCCCTGCAGTGGCTGAGCAGCGATCCCCAGGTGGCGGCGCTGCGCAACCGCTACGCCGCCGACATGGTGTCGCTGCTGGTGGACCTGGACAGCAGCTGCGGTATCGGCTGGGTACCGCGTACCAACGCCGCAAACTTCAACCCCGCCACCGCCTTCCAGGTGACCGGCATCGACTGCGCGGTGGGCAACCTCAGCTTCGCCCACGAGTCGGGCCACAACATGGGCATGGAACACAACCCGGAGAACTCCAGCGCGGCCATCGGCCAGCCCTACGGCCCCGCCAGCTACGAGCACTCCTTCGGCCACTGGGTGGCCGGCGGCGCCAACGCCTTTCGCACCGTGATGTCCTACGCCGACCCCTGCGGCAGCGCCTTCGCCTGCCCCCGGGAGGAGTACTTCTCCAACCCCTATATCGACTACCTGGGCAACCCCACCGGCACCCTCGGCCAGCCGGGGGTGGTGAACGGCCGTTACAACGCCCTCACCGGCAATGTCACCGCCCCGATCATCGCCCAGTACCGCAGCCCGCCGGCGTCCAGCGGCGCCCGGGATTTCGCCATACAGCAGGGCAGCGACGATGCCCAGCAGAACGATGTCACCGGAGAAGTAACGGACAATTGGGTGGCCCTGGTCACGGGCTACTACCCGGTGGACCCCTACCCCGCCACCAGCGTCGGCCTGCGCTTCCAGAGCATCAACGTGCCCCGGGACGCCACCATCACCGCCGCCTGGCTGGAGTTCGAGGCCTATGACGACAGGGCGGGCTACGCCGCCTCCACCATCAGCGTGCAGGACGCCGACAACCCGGCGACCTTCAGCACCGCGCCCTTCGACATCAGCGCCAGGCCCCGGGGCGGCAGCCTGCGCTGGGACGACATTCCCCCTGGGCCCGGGGCGAGCGCCACCAGAGCGTGGATATCTCCGCCCTGGTACAGGCCACCGTGGACCGCGAGGGCTGGCAGGCCAACAACGCCATGGCCTTCATGCTCCACGACAACAGCGGCGATCGCTGGGCCACCAGTTTCAACGACCCGGTGGGAGCCCCGCCGCGCCTGCACATCGAGCACCGCTCCTGCGGCGGCACCACCACCCTGGCCGGCGGCGGCCAGTGGCAGAGCTTCTCACTGCCCTGCCTGCCGCGGGACAACCAGTTGCTGCAGGTCTTTGCCGGCCTGGACGGCGTCACCTACAACAGCAGCTGGGCGGTGTTTGCCCACGATGCGGCCAGCGACAGCTACCGGTTGCTGGAGCCGACCGCCCCCCTGCAGGCCAACACCGGCTACTGGTACGTGAACACCGGGGCTGACTACCAGCTGAGCGTCAACGGCCGGGAGCGCCGCGAGCGGGATATCCCCCTGTACTCCGCCGCGCCCCCGACGGGCGACCTGGTGGGCAACCTGGTGGGCCACACGGGCATGGCCAATGTGCCCTGGCAGGACGTGACCGTGGTGGACGGCGAGCGGGAACTGACACTGGCCGAGGCCGACCCGGAGCTGCCCGGCCTGGGGCTGGCCTGCGACCAGCAGCCGGTAGCCCCCGAGTGCGTGCTGTCGCGCAAGATGTACAAGTGGAACGGCGCCGCCTACCAGGGCTTCGACGGCACCACCCCCGGCATGGAGGGCAGCCTGGAGGCCTTCGACGGGGTCTGGGTGGCGGCCCATAAACCCGGCATCTCCCTGCGCCTGCCCGCCCTCGCGGCCGCCGCCGAGGGCGATACCGACGGGGATGCGCCGCTGACAGGCGGCCAGCAGGAGCAGGACGATCCCCGCGAGTGGACCCTGCGCCTGACGGTGGAATCCGGCGAGCAGTCCGACCCCGGCAACCTGCTGGGCCGGCTGGCGACCGCCCGCAGCGGCAAGGACGCCCACGACCTGGAAGAATTGCCGCCCCAGGGCGACTCCTGGCTGAGCCTGCTGTTCCTGAACAGGGCCTGGCAGGACGAGGACAACTGGGGCTACACCTCGGACTTCCGCCCCGCCGTGCGCGGCGAACCCCGCGGCACCTGGCGCTTCGTGGTGAAAAACTCCGGCGAGCAGCAACAGGCCACCCTGCGCTGGAGCGGCCCCCGCAAGGTGCTGAAGCGCGCCCGCCTGATCGACAAGGCGAACCACCGGGTCATCCGCCTGCACCGCCAGGACAGCTACACCTTCGACCTGGACTGCGACGACCGGTTCTGCGATGAGCGCCGCTTCCGGCTGGACGTCACCCCCATCGGGCGTGACCGGTGAAGGACGGCAGCATGAGCGGCGAGGAAGACGGCAGGGGCGGCCCGGGCGGGACACCGCCCCCGGAGCAGGCCGGCCGCCACACCCGGCGCAGCCTGCTGCGCAAACTGGCCTACTCCACCCCGGCCATCGTGGCCCTGTCGGTGGGAGCCAGGCAGACGGAGGCGCAGCCCCCGCCCCCACCCGGTTTCAAACCGCCGCCCTCGCCGTTCAATCTGGGAAGCGGCCCGTAGGGTCGAATTCATTCGACCAATGAAACCCCGGACTCTGTTGGAAACCCCGGGCCGAATAAATTCGGCCCCACAGGGATATGGTGTTACCCGTATCCGGGACCCCGCGTACTGTAGGGTCGAATTCATTCGACCAATGAAACCCCGGGCTCTGTTGGAAAACCCGGGCCGAATGAATTCGGCCCTACAGGGATATGGTGTTACCCGTATCCGGGACCCCGCGTACTGTAGGGTCGAATTCATTCGACCAATGAAACCCCGGACTCTGTTGGAAACCCCGGGCCGAATGAATTCGGCCCTACAGGGATATGGTGTTACCCGTATCCGGGACCCCGCCGTACTGTAGGGTCGAATTCATTCGACCAATGAAACCCCGGGCTCTGTTGGAAACCCCTGGCCGAATAAATTCGGCCCCACAGGGATATGGTGTTACCCGTATCCGGGACCCCGCGTACTGTAGGGTCGAATTCATTCGACCAATGAAGCCGCGGGCTCTATTGGAAAACCCGGGCCGAATGAATTCGGCCCTACAGGGATATGGTGTTACCCGTATCCGGGACCCCGCGTACTGTAGGGTCGAATTCATTCGACCAATGAAACCCCGGGCTCTGTTGGAAAACCCGGGCCGAATGAATTCGGCCCTACAGGGGCTGCGACACCTGATCGGTCATCCATATGCAATCCCAATGCGGATAACAGCGGATATCCCCCACCAGACCGGCCCGCAACGGGTTGGCGACGATATACCGGGCCGCCGGGCGGATGTCTGCGTCACGCCGGATCGCGCGATCGAAATAGGCGCGCTGCCAGACACTCCCGCTGCGACCCAGGCGCCGGTTGATCGCCACGGCGGAGCGGCCCTTGAGCGTTTTCACCACCTGCCCCAGGGCGTCGCCGTCGCCGAGTTGCAGCAGCCAGTGCAGGTGGTCGGGCATCACCACCCAGGCCAGGGAGCGCACCGCCTCGTCCTCGTGCAGGCGTCGAAGCTCGCGCACCAGCAGCCGGGCCGCGACGAATTCCGCGAAGACCGGCCGGCGCCTGAGGGTCACCGCGGTGACGCAATACGCCTGGCAGGCGCGTGAATAGCGCCCGCGGCGCAACGTGTCATAGGACATTCCGACCTCCTTGTCGGTGACCCGGACAACCCGGGCCCTCTCGTGCTGTAGGGTCGAATTCATTCGACCAATGAACCAACGGGCGTAACCGGGAAACCCGGGCCGAATGAATTCGGCCCTACGGGGGGTTGGGCTCGCATCCGGAACGCCCGGGCCGAATGAATTCGGCCCTACAGGGGTTGGGTGTTGTAGGGTCGAATTTATTCGACCATCGAAGCCTCGCCGGGGGAACACCACATCCGGCCACCGCGATCAAAATTCGGACACAAAAAAAGGGGCGCAATCGCTTGCGCCCCTGCAACGGACCTGCCTGTTCAGTATTTGCGGTTTTGCTTGGTCTTCACGATCCTGAAAATCGAGGTGGTGCCGCTGACCTCGTTGGCCACTACCAGCAGCGGCTGGCGGGTGGGGCTTTTGTGAGTGGGGATGACCAGCAGGCTCTCGGGGCCGAGATCGCCGGCCAGTTCCGGGTGGGCTTCCAGCAGGTCGTCGTCATCGATGAAGGAGCGGTTGTTGATGTAGTCCACGAACTGCGGCGCGCGCGGGTTGCCGATATCGTAGATCACCACGCCGCCGATGCGCTCCAGGCCGATGAAGGCGTAGGTGCGCCCCCACAGGCTGGCGATGGTCACCGCCTCGGCCTCCGGGCCCTTGTTGTCGCTGCGGTTGTCGATCTCGTCGCCGGTATTGGAGGCGTTGAAGTTAGCCGGGAAGGCGGCCGCGGTGATCCGCTCCAGGGCGTCGCCGCTGTCCCACACCAATTCGCCGCGGGCGCTCCAGATGCTGAAGGAGCGGCCGCCGTAGCTGTACAGCTCGGCCAGTTCGCCGTCTTCGTTGATGCCGTCGATGGTGGAGATATTGACCCGGCGCAGCTGCTCGTCCTGGGCCAGCGCGGCGACCGCGTCGGTGGCCTCCAGCCCGTTGCGGCCGAAGGAGATCACGTCCTGGTAATCCTTGAGGCGGATGACGTCGCCGCGCGCGTCCTCGTCGGCGTCGCCGCGGTCGTCGCCCTCGTTGGCGGTGACGTAATAGGTCTTGCCGCGCACCTGGTAGGCGGCGATGGCGTCGGGCATGTACAGGCCCCGCAGCGGCCAGGTGTCGATGTTGATCTGCTCGTCATCGTCGGACACGTCCAGGCCATTGCCCGCCAGGCTGTGATCCTTGGTGCCCAGGGGCACGATGGCGGTAATCCGGGCGCGGTAGATGTCCAGCAGCGCCACCGAGTTGGCCTCCTGCAGGGTGACCAGCGCGGTGCGGCCGCGGGGGTCGGCGGCGATGTACTCGGGCTCCAGGTCCTGGCTGACGGTGATATCGCCGCTGAGTACGTCGGGAAACAGGCGCACGCCATCGGCCTTCAGCGCCGCGGCCTGGCTGTCGAAGGCGCTGAAATCGGCTGTGCGCACGCTGGCGGCCAGCACCCCGCGGCGCAGGTCGAGCACGCTCACCGAGCCCTCCGGGTCCACCCCGTCATCGGGCTCGCCCTCGTTGGCCACCAGCAGGAAGCGGCCGTCCGGGGTGAAGGTGAGCATGTCCGGCAGGGCGCCCACGGTGACCAGCTTGAGCAGGTTGCCGTCGGTGTCGAACAGGGCCACCGCGCCGGGGTCGGTGACCGGGTCGGCCTGTACCGCGGCGGCGACGATGCCGCGGTGCACGGCGACGCTGTTGGCGCCGTCGCCGATAAAGCTGCCGCTACCCAGGGGCCCGGAGACATCGATCTGCCTGGCCAGGGTGGGCGCAGACGGGTCAGACACGTCCAGCACGTCGAGGGTGCCGTCGGCGCCGTTGGTCACGAACAGCTGCTGGCTGCGCGGATCGAAGGCGGAGATTTCGGTGGCGCTCTGATCGAAGGCCGCCGCCGGGTCGGGCTGGCTGTAGGTACCCAACAGCTCCAGGCCGATGGACTTGACCGGCGGCGCCGCGGCCACCAGGGATGAGGCGCCGAAAATGGCGGCGGCGAGGGTGGAACGTACAAACTGGCTGGGCATGGGTGCTGTCTCCGTATGCGAGCGAATTGAATCGAGCGCAGAGCCTAGCAACGGGCCGTGACAGTATTGTTAAGTTTTCGTGGCGGAAAAAAGATGCCGCGCCCAGCGAGCCCTGTAGGGTCGAATTTATTCGACCATTGAAGCGGCGGGCGTAACCCGGGAAACCTGGGCCGAATGAATTCGGCCCTACAGGGTTCTTTCGTGATGTAGGGTCGAATTTATTCGACCATTGAAGCGGCGGACGTAACCCGGGAAACCTGGGCCGAATGAATTCGGCCCTACAGGGTTCTTTCGTGATGTAGGGTCGAATTTATTCGACCATTGAAGCGGCGGGCGTAACCCGGGACATCTGGGCCGAATGAATTCGGCCCTACAGGGTTCTTTCGTGATGTAGGGTCGAATTTATTCGACCATTGAAGCGGCGGGCGTAACCCGGGACATCTGGGCCGAATGAATTCGGCCCTACAGGGTACGTGGCCCCAGCTGGGGCAGGCGAGGCGCAGCGCCGGGCCTCGACTTGGCCTAGAATAGGTACAAACAAATGCAGCATGGCCCGGCAGACACTCGAGCAATGAGCAGCACTTCTTCCTCCAGCACCAGCGTGAGCACCGCGGCCCTCAGCGCGCGCCACTACATCGTCGGCCCGGCCTATGACTGGTTGCTGTTCCTGCTGCCGCCGGTGGTCGCGCTGCTGCTGGGGGTGCTGATCTCCGACAGCTGGCTGAGCGAGGGCGAGTTCGAGCTGGGGGGCTACGAGCACAGCCCCGCGGGGCTGTTTATCGGCATTTTTATCCAGGCCCACCTGGTGGCGGTGTTTTTTCGCAGCCACGGCAACCCGGCCATCTTCCGGCGCTCACCGCTGCGCTTCATCCTCATACCGGTGCTGCTGTACCTGGGCATGATCACCTCCAACTGGGTGCTGGTGTCGGTGTCGGTGCTGGCCACCTTCTGGGACGTGTACCACTCGGCCCTGCAGACCTTCGGTTTCGCCCGCATCTACGACAGCCGCTACGGCAACGACTCCGCCGCCGGCCGGCGGCTGGACTGGTGGCTCAACCAGTGGCTGTACGCCGGGCCCATCCTGGCCGGGGTGACCATGATCGACCACTTCGAGGACTTCGGCGAATTCGAGGACCTGGGCGCCACCTTCTTCACCGCCATCCCCGCCTACATGGAGGGCCACCAGCAGTACTTCAGCTGGGTGGTCATCGCCGCGGGCACGGCCTTCCTGGCCTACTACCTGTGCGCCCAGTGGCGCCTGGCGCGGCAGGGCTACCGGGTGTCGCCGCTGAAGGTCTACCTGCTGGCCAGCACCGGGCTGGTGTCCATCTACACCTGGGGCTTCAACAGCTGGGGCGAGGCGTTTTTCATCATGAACTTCTTCCACGCGCTGCAGTACTTCGGCATCGTGTGGGCCCGCGAGCAGGGCAATATGATGACCCTGTTCCGGGTGCAGTCGCTGCCGGCGGGCAAGTATGTCGCGCTGGCCATCTTCCTGGGGCTGGTGCTCAGCTACGGCCTGTGGGTGGAGCTGCTGGACACCAGCACCACCTCCCTGTGGGCCGTGACCCTCACGGTCTCGATCATGCACTTCTGGTACGACAGTTTCATCTGGTCGGTACAGAAGCAGCAGGTCTAGGGCCGCCGTGACCGCCACGCCTCCCGGCCACATCACCCTCAGTGAACGCCAGTTGCGGCTGGCGCTGGTCATGCTGGTGGCGGTGTTGTCGCTGCTGGGGCTGGCGGCGGAGCTGGGTTTTGAGCTGGCTGACGGCGAGGACCCCTACGGCCTGGTGCAGTTTACCGGCCTCAGCTACGAGCAGAACCTGCCCACCTGGGTGGCCAGCGCCCTGCTGCTGGCCTGCTCGTTGCTGCTGTGGCTGAGCGGCCGCGCCGACGGCGGGCGCTGGCGCCGCCACTGGTACTTGCTGGCGGCGCTGTTCGCCTACGCCTCGCTGGACGAGGTCACCGAAATCCACGAAAGCTGGGGCGACTGGATCGACGCCGGCGCAGCCCTGGGCGGCCTGCTCTACTTCAGCTGGGTGATCCCGGCGACGCTGATCGTACTGGGGCTGGCAGTCGTCTACCGCGGCTTCGTGTTCGCCCTGCCCGCCGCCACCCGGCGCCGCTTCCTGCTGGCCGCGGCGCTGTACCTGGGGGGCGCGCTGGCGATGGAGCTGCCGCTGGGTTACTGGACCAGCCGGCACGGGGTGGACAACCTGGGCTACGGCCTGATCGACTGGCTGGAGGAGACCCTGGAACTGGCCGGCGCCGGCCTGTTTTGCTACGCCCTGCTGCTGCACCTGCTGGCGGCCCCGGCGGGCCTGGGCCTCAGGCTGCAGCGCTCCGGGACGACTCGTGAGGCAGGTAAAGACTGATCCAGCCCAGCGCCAGCAGCACCGTGAACAGGGCGGCGTTGGCCGGGATCTGCAGGTTGAAATCCGTCGCGGAGTGAATCAGCAGGGCCAGGATGCCCATGCCGGCCCCCAGCCCCAGGCCCTTCATCAGGCGGTCGTGACGGCGCCGCTGGGCCAGCAGCGCCGCCCCCAGTGACAGCAGCACCGCGCCGCCCAGCAGGGCCACCGCCGGCAGGCCCAGCTCCACCGCGAACTCGGCGTAATCGTTGTGGGCGTGGTCGTAGTACAACTCCACCTCGCCGCGCTGGTACATGGGGAAGATGGAGTAAAAACTGCCCGCCCCGGTGCCCGTCACCGGGTAGTCGCCGATGGCCTGCAGGGAATCGAAGGACACCTCGTCGCGCTGCTCCGTCGCCAGGGAGGTCTGCTCCAGGCGCTGTACCACCCGCTCGATGCCGAAGAAATTGCCCACCACCCAGATATCGACCAGCAGCAGGCTGACAAACAGCAGCAGCGTGCCCCGGGTGAGGCGGCGCGAGGCCACCACCCAGTACAGCGCCGCCAGGGTGAGGCTGACAAAGAAGGCGGTATTGCCCATGCGCGAGCGGGTCATCACCAGGCCGACCACCATCACCGTGAGGTAGATGCGCAGCCGCACCTTGTCACTGAGCAGCAGCGCGAGGGTGCGGCGGGTGGAATCGCGCCAGTTGCGGTGGACGTGGTGGCGGCGCGCCAGGTTGGCCATCATCAGGCCGATGCCCAGGGCCAGGCACATCTCCAGGTAGCCCGCCAGGTGGTTGCGGTTGATGTAGGTGCCGGTGGCCGAGCCCGCATTCACCTCCTTGAAAAACAGGTAATCGAACTGGGCCCCGGACAGGGTGAGGAAGGTGCCGTAACTGGCCTGGAACACCCCGCACATGACCACCGCCACCAGCAGCAGGCGCACCCGCGCCCGGGTGTTGACCAGCAACAGGGTCAGGGCGAACAGCTGCAGGTAGGTGAGGGTGAGGGCCAGGTTCACCCGGCTGGCGAAGCTCTCCAGGGACAGCGTACTGCCCTGCAGCGCGTCCGTGTGCACCGCGGCGGCGCCGGGGGACAGCCACTGCACCAGGCCGCTGTGCAGGGGCAGGCTCTGCACCTGTATCCAGATGGCCACCAGCGCCAGCGCCATCAGCACCGACCAACCGGCGCGGAAGGCCCGGGTGGGCTCGACCCGCCCCAGCACATACAGCCCCAGCCAGCCCAGGGAGAGCACCGCGGTCCAGACTTCCATCAGCGACCAGGCCCAGGGCCGGTGGCTGCCCCAGGGCAGGGGCAACCACACCAGCAGGGCCAGGAAGGCGTAAAACAGGTAGCGGTCTACGGCCGGCACGGGCGCTGCACCGGGCTGTCAGGAGGGACTGGGCTTCTTCTTTTTCTTCTTTTTCTTTTTCTTCTTCTTTTTCTTCTTGTCCTTGTCCTTGTCTTTATCCTTGTACTTGTTGTTGCCCTCGCCGTCGTTGTTGCCCTTGTGCTTCTTGTTCTTGTTTTTGTTGTTACTGTTGTCGGCGCCGCCGGAGCGGTTCTGGTCATCGCCGTCGTCGTCCCGGTCCAGCAACAGCAGGTCCAGGCTGGCCCCGGGGCTGACCGCGGCCTGCGCCGGGCCAAAGGGCAGCAACAACAGCAGGGCGAGCCCCGCGATACTCAGCAACTTCATCATTCGGCAGATCTCCAAACGCGTGTTTACAATCCCTTGCGGCAAGCGCTGTGCCCGCCCCTAAAATTCCGCTCCCGCCACCGCGGTGGCCGCCCGCTGCGCCTGCACCTGGCGGATATTGGTACCCTCCAGCAGGGTGGCGCGGGTGAGCTGGTCCAGCTCCGCCCAGGACTCGATCGCCAGGTCATACAGCAGCGCCATCAGGTCGCCGCGCTGGGCGCCATAGCGGGTCATCTGGCGCAGGGCCAGCTGGTAATCCGGGTCGCGGTACTGCTGCTGGTTGTACTTGATCAGCGCCAGGTCGTCCCAGTCGCGCACCCAGGTGGGGCGCTGCTGCAGGGAGCCCAGGTAGGCAAAGCTGCCCATGGCCGCCGCCTCGCGCTCCTGGGCCTCCGACAGCGTGTCATCCTGCAGGCGCAGGGTGTAGGAGTCACCCACCCGGGCCAGCAACTCCGGATCATCCGGCATGTATTCCAGGGCCCGCTGCAGGCGCTCATGCACCGGTCGCCACTCGGCCTCGGCGGGTTGGATGTCCCACTCCTCCCACCACTCCAGCTGGGCCACCGCGGGAAAGGCCCACCACTCGGCCAGCAAACGCGAACCGCCCCAGTACAGCTGCTGCATCAGCAACGCCGCCACCGGGACTCCGATCAACACTTTTTGCAGTGGGGAAGTCATCATGTCCATCAAAGCGTAGACCGCTTCCGGCCGGAAGCAAGGCGGTGCCCCCAAATGGGGTGGGTGTATTACCGAGACATAATCACCGGTTATGAAGCACGGAAAACATGATTCCACAATCACGCACCAAACCCGCAAACCCAGCCCCTGTAGGGTCGAATTCATTCGACCACCGAACCACCGCACGCACCCCGCACACCACGCCCCTGTAGGGTCGAATTCATTCGACCAAGGAAGCAGCCAGCGTAACCGGGACATCTGGGCCGAATGAATTCGGCCCTACAGGGCCTGCCCGCTGCTGAACACGACATTCACCCACAAAAAACGTGAATACCCACTCTGCTAAAGGTTATTATGAGCCCCCACAACAACAACCCCGAAGCACCCCCGAGGACCCCCACACAGCATGAAAAAACGCATCTTCGTCGCCGGCCACAAGGGCATGGTCGGCTCCGCCCTGGTACGCCAGCTCAGCAAAGACCCCAACAACGAAATTGTCACCCGCACCCGGGCGCGAGCTGGACCTGTCCAACCAACAGGGCGTGGCGGACCTGTTCGCCAGCGAGAAGATCGACGAGGTCTACCTGGGCGCCGCCAAGGTGGGCGGCATCCACGCCAACGACACCTACCCGGCGGAGTTCATCTACGACAACCTGATGGTGGAATGCAACGTGGTGCACCAGGCCTGGAAGCACGGCGTGCAGAAGCTGCTGTTTCTGGGCAGCTCCTGCATCTACCCGCGCATGGCCAAGCAGCCCATCGTGGAAAGCGAACTGATGCAGGGCTCGCTGGAGCCCACCAACGAGCCCTACGCGCTGGCCAAGATCGCCGGCATCAAGCTGTGCGAGAGCTACGACCGCCAGTACGGCACCGACTACCGCAGCGTGATGCCCACCAACCTGTACGGCCCCGGCGACAACTACCACCCGGAAAACAGCCACGTGATACCCGCCCTGCTGCGGCGCTTTCACGAGGCCAAACTGAGCGGCGCCGACACCATCACCATCTGGGGCACCGGCGCGGCCCTGCGGGAATTCCTGCACGTGGACGACATGGCCCGCGCCAGCATCCACGTGATGAACCTGCCGCTGGAGGAATACCAGGCGGTAACCGACCCGCGCCTCACCCACATCAACGTGGGCTCAGGGGTGGACTGCTCCATCGCCGAGCTGGTGAGCACCATCGGCGAGGTGACCGGCTTCGAAGGGAAGATCGAGTACGACACCAGCAAGCCCGACGGCGCCCCGCGCAAGCTGATGGACAACACCAAGCTGCGCAACCTGGGCTGGCAGCCCGAAATCAGCCTGAAGGACGGGCCTGCGCGACGCCTACCAGTGGTACGTGGACAACATCGACACGGCGCGGCGCTAGCCGCCGCAGCACCAGCCGAACCGGCGCCTACCCCAACCAAGTGACGTCACCTTGTCATCGAGGATTCTGTTTCCTGCTTGCATTGGCCACTCTCCATATCTGTACATTTGTACAGTATTTTATCCCGGCAATTCAAAACCCCCAAGCAACGTAATACATCATTTCCGGCCAAAAATCTCCGCGGAGACGTCCGCCGCTAGTGGGGATACAGGAAACTACATGATAAAGCAGATGCGTTAAGGACTCTTGAGATGCAGACGGTCGCGCCAATAACCCGGTTTGCGCGAATGGTGAGCGAAGGCAACCACAATTGTTTCGTTTTGCCTTTCGACGACGACTATTTCGTAAGGGAAGCGCCTGAGGATAATCCGTTTGGCTCCTTCAAATCCTGCTTCGCCGGAACATGGGAGCAGCGGAAGAATATCCTGTTCTATAAGATCTAAAGCGGCGTCAATCGCATCGGCAAACTCTCCACCAAGCCCCGGTCTCTCTGCCTGATACCAGGCAGCTGCCTCAATGGCTTCTTGCGCTGCCTCGCCAAGTATCCGTAAAGAGCGCACTAAACATTGCCGAGTCTATCCTGCAGTTTCTGTCGTAACTGTTCCCGGCTCAGGAGTGTGGCTTGCCCTGCATCGATCTGCGCAATTCGCCTGATGATCTCTTCGTCCCAGGCATCTTCAACACCCTCATCAGCCGGTGCATCAAGGCTTTCCAGTAAATCATGTGCCAGTTCGGCCCGTTCAGGCATCGAGAGCATTAAAGCCTCGGAACGGAGGCGCTCCATCATCTCAGTAGACATAATTCCTCCAACTGAACGTTTCTGCATTCTAGGCACATCCTATGCTCCCAACAAGGTATCGAGCTCACCTTATCTGACGGCGGCTCACCACCGAACACCAAAACCAACCAAAAATCTCCGCGGAGACGCCCGCCCCAAAAAACCTGAACAACCCCTCTGATAAGCGTTATCATCACCCCCCGAGCCCACAACCAGTAAGCACCCACCATGACCCAAAAAACCGCCCTGATCACCGGCGTCACCGGCCAGGACGGCTCCTACCTGGCGGAATTCCTGCTGGAAAAGGGCTACGCCGTGCACGGCATCAAGCGCCGGGCCTCGTCCTTCAACACCGGGCGGGTCGACCACCTGTACCACGACCCCCACACCAGCGGGCGCAACTTCACCCTGCACTACGGCGACCTGAGCGACAGCAGCAACATCACCCGCATCATCCAGCAGGTGCAGCCCGACGAGATCTACAACCTGGGCGCCCAGAGCCACGTGGCGGTGAGCTTCGAGGAGCCCGAGTACACCGCCGACGTGGACGGCCTGGGCACCCTGCGCATCCTGGAGGCGGTGCGCCTGCTGGGGCTGGAAAAGAAAACCCGCATCTACCAGGCCAGCACCTCGGAACTGTACGGCCTGGTGCAGGAAACCCCGCAGACCGAGCGCACCCCCTTCCACCCGCGCTCGCCCTACGGCGTGGCCAAGCTGTACGCCTACTGGATTACCGTGAATTACCGCGAGGCCTACGGCCTGTACACCTGCAACGGCATCCTGTTCAACCACGAGAGCCCGCGCCGGGGGGAGACCTTCGTCAGCCGCAAGATCACCCGGGGCCTGGGCAATATCAGCCAGGGGCTGGACGAGTGCCTGTACATGGGCAACCTGGACGCCCGCCGCGACTGGGGCCACGCCCGGGACTACGTGGAAATGCAGTGGCTGATGCTGCAGCAGGACGAGCCCAGGGACTTCGTGATCGCCACCGGCCAGCAGACCTCGGTGCGCGACTTTATCGAACGCTCAGCCAAAGCAACTGGGCATCACCCTGCGCTTTGAAGGCAGCGGCACCGACGAAAAAGGCATCGTGGACAGCATCGATACAGACAAGGCCGACCCGGCCATCACCCTCAAACCCGGCGACACCATCGTGGCCATAGACCCCCGCTACTACCGCCCGGCGGAAGTGGAGACCCTGCTGGGCGACCCCAGCCTGGCAAGAGAACTGCTGGGCTGGCAACCGCGCACCACCCTGGACGAGATGATCGAGAGAGATGGTGGCCAGCGACCTGGCGATTGCGAAGAAGAACCGCTGTTAAGAGAGAGTGGCTACGAGGTGAACCACGCGCGGGAGTAGGCGGGAAAATACTTCCATCCGCATCACCACCGATAAATTTCGTTCAAAAATCTCCGGTTTTTGGGGACAGTTTACCGAATTGCCGGGACTCAGAAGTTAAGTAAACTGTCCCCGAAACTCTGCAGGGCAGGTATGACCGTGGAGGCAATGATAATGCCGCCCATGATGTAGAGTTTACCGAACTTGGCATCCACGTCCTTGAAGCGGAGCTCCATCGTGGAAAGTATGCGGGTCTCGAACTCCGAAAAGCGCGTATCCAGATAATCGCGCGTTACCAGGGCGTCAAAGTTTTGCACAAACATCGCCGTTCCTACCTGCGCTACCAACTCCGCCTGATCACGGGTGAAGCCCGCCTCTTCGAGTGCGTGGGTGTACGCCAGTGGATCAAATGCTATCGCAGCCATGAATATGCTCCAAGCTGTTTTGGTAAATTCTACTGCCCAAAACTAATCAGCAGAACATCCAAACCCGCCAATTATTAGCCAAAAACCCTGAACATCCACCCCGCCAAGGGTAATCATTGGCCCAAAATCTCCGCGGAGACGTTTTTCAGTTATAAGGCAACTCCAAAAAAGGACCGACCGAAATATACCCCGACCAGCTTTTCTTTCATGCCTGCGGAAGACACAGGACTAAGTGAACCACGCGAGAGAGTAGGCGGACAAAAATTCTATCTGAAGAAGTCCGGTTCGCAAGGTAGAATCCCCCCATGCCGAAAGCCGCAAAACTCAGCACTCGATACCCATTCCACGTGCCCGCCCTGGCGCCCCTGCTGCCGGGTGCCACCAATACCGACCTGGAAAACGCCTGCAACGCGGCCATTGAGCTGGGTGAAACAGCGTTCACAGAATTTCTGTGCCACCAGGGGCTGGCCCCGCTCTGGGACGAGCGCATAGAACAACACCCCGGCAAGCTGCCGCTCTCGGCCCAAACCACCGCCCTGCTACACCAGCAGCGCCTGCATGCCACCGGCGGTTACCTGATACAGCGCCACAACCTGGAAAGGATACGCGCGATCCTAGACGAGGCCGGGGTGATCCACGTGGTGACCAAGGGCGCCCACACCCGGGAGGTGTATTACCAGACGCCGGCACTGCGGCCGGCGACGGATATCGACGTACTGGTGCGCCCCGCCGACAAGCTGCGGGCCATCAAGGCGTTCCAGGCGCGAGGGCTTTGAGTTTTACGGCGCCGCCGGAAACCATCAGCCACGAGGCTGTCAGCTGATCAAAGGAAAAACTCGATATAGACCTGCACTGGGATATCCTGCGCCCGGGCAGGACCCGCCAGCCCATGGTGGACAAACTCCTGGAAGATCGCGTGGATTACGAGAGCCACTGGGGCATGAGTCACCGCGGCACGCTGTTCATGATGCTGGTACACCCGGTATTCAGAAAGTACACCACCACGCCCCACGCCACGCTGGTGCGGACTGGTCGACCTCGCACTGCTGCTGGACGCGCACCCGGAAGCGATGGTGGAAACGGAGCGACTGCTCGACATGGCTGGATTGAGGACCGCCGGCTGGATCACCGCGCAGTGGCTGCACCTGCTCACCGGTAACACGGTGGCGGCCGAGCTGAGCGACAGGCTTCGCCCCGGGCCCGGCGCGATGCTGGTGGTTGCGCAACTGGCTGCGCCATGACTGGTCATCCAGACTGCTGGAGCAGCCCGGGGTTATTCAGCTGGGCTTTACCCTGCCGGCGCACGACAGGTGGAAGGATGCCGCGCGGGCGACCCGAATTGCGCAGCAATGTCGAAAAGACGGCCAGAAAACCCTGGAAGCTTTGGAGACACAGCTGGGCTAAGGCTATAATTGGCGCTCGCCGCCAGAGCCGACGTACCGGAAGCTGCCTGACCATGTCCATCACCCTCATCACCCCAGTGTGGAACAACGCCGCCACCATCGGCCACTGCCTGCGCTCCATCGCGGAGCAGACCGTGCCGTGCCAGCACATACTGGTGGACGGCGTATCCACCGACGGCACACTGGAGGTGATCCGGCAGCACCAGGGGCCGAACACGCTGGTCATCAGCGAGCCCAGCGAATGCGTGC
>CAVPIH010000004.1:0-54851 GCA_963704965.1 uncultured Gammaproteobacteria bacterium | reverse complement strand
TGGCCTCTATGTCATCCAGCTCCCGCATCTGGCGGTGCCAGGCCGTGAAAAAGCGCATGCGGTCGCTGCGACTGAGCACCTGCGGTGGCAACATGTTCAGCTGCATCAGGTTGCGCAGCAGCATGCGGCCCGGGGGCGGTGTTTTCTGCACGGTGCGCTCGTTATCGATGAGGCCGAACAGAAAGCGCTCGCCGCGGTGCTGGGCCAGCACATTGCCCGGTCGCAGGTCGCCGTGGATAAAACCGGTGGCGTGCACCCGGCCTATGAACGTGCCCAGGGATTCCAGCAACTGGCGCCGGTTTGCCCGGGCCCAGGCTTTGCCCGCGGGCAGCAGGTCCACCAGCCAGGAGGTCACGTCGTCACCTTCCACGGCGCGGGAGAAAAGGTATTCCCTGCCCCGGCTCAACCTGCCCCAGGCCAGGTTGGCGGGGGCGGTGATGCCGGCCTGCAACAGGGCATCGCTGTGTCGCCTGGCACGGGTGGCACGGCTGCCGCGCAGCAAGGCCTTGAGCTTGTCCAGCGGGCTGCGCGGCAGGAATTCCTTGTAAAACACCTGCATGGCAGGATTGCAGGCGACGTGGGTATAGGCTGAACTGTGTACCGGTTCCCAGCCGGGTGGCAGCTCTTCGTCCCCCAGCTGTGCCGCCAGGTGGTGCAGTTCGCTGCTCTCCTCAAGGCTGGATTGCATTGCCGGCCTCTCCCGTACTGGGCAATTTGACAATGGCCACCCTGCCGTGGCGCCCGCCCTCGAACACCATTGTCTCCTCCAGGGAATACTGTTGCAGGAAGGTTTCCCAAGCAGCCACATTGTGCCGCGTCACCCGCATCACCAGGAAGTCTTTTCCGCGCCAGTATTTTTCCACCGCCAGCAATTTTTCCAGGTCGAACTGCACGTAGGCAGCTACCTTCCAGTCCAGCTGTCGCTGGCTGAAGTAGGCCAGGTACTCGTTGTTCGACACCAGGCTGGCCTGTTGCGGCGTATGGGTCTGCAGCCACTGTGTGGCATCGTGGATAAAGGCTTTTTCATGATCCCGGTTATGCAGGCTGTCCGCCGCCATGAACACCAGCAAGGCGAGGGCGACATAGCGCGCCGGGGCCCGGGCTCCGGCGCGCCACATCCCCTCCAGCAGGAAAGGCAGGTACAGCAGCAGGAATACCACCAGCTGGGTGGCGTAGCGCTCGGTCATGAAGTGCTTCAGCAGCGTGAAGGCCACCAGGTAAAGCAGGCAGATAATGATATGCGCCCGCAGCAGGAGGCGGTTGTCGTGCCGCAGGTGGATGGTTGCAGGCCGTCGCCATAGCATCAGCAGCAGGCAGGGCCAGGTCAGGGCGCGAAAAATGTTGAGGGCGACAATAGCGCCGAAACCCGCCAGCGTGGCCGCCACGGCATCCTCGCGGCTGAAACTGTCCAGCAGGATTTCGCCGCCGGCCCGCGCCAGGTCGCCGAACTGCTGGGAAAACGCCAGCAGGCGCTGCACGTAGTGGCTGATGCTCGGCAAGTATGCACCGCCCCTGCTGAAACTGTCCGGGTACAACAGCACGGCTGCCAGGGTGGCAGCTAGCGCCAGCAGCGAGGGTGCGAGCAGGCGCAGGCAGTGCTGCAGGCGCCGCGGCAGGTCCCGGGTTGCCAGCAGTGCCAGCGGTGCGCAGGCGGCGAAGAACAGGCCTTCGAAGCGGAACAGCGCGGCCAGCAGGATGTAAGCGTACCAGCGCAGCATGCCACCTGTTGTAGGTTGCTGCGCGTACAGCAACAGCTGCCGAAATGCCAGCAGGATGAAGGCCCAGTAGGCCGGGTCCCGCAGGATGGAGCTGCGCTGGTCATTGAGGGTGGGGTGCGACAGGACCACGATCACGGCGAGCAACTGCACCCGGCGGTCCCCGCCCAGGGCGCTCACCGCGGCCACGAATGTCACGCAGAACAGCGCATAGAACAGGGAGTTCAGCAGCAGGCCGGCATACATCAGTGGCAGGCCCGTCAGCTGGTGCAGCAGGGCGAGGCAAATAGACAGCACAGGGCGATCGAACAGCCGCAGGCTGGCCCAAAAACCATCCTGTAAATAGGCATCGGCGGTGCGTAAGTATAAGATAGCGTCCCTATCGAGCACCGGGTCGATGGCAATCAGCCACAGCGACAACAGCAGGCTGAGGGCGACGATTACCCGGTAATCAATGGCGATAGCGGCGTGTGGGGATGCGTGGCTGGGCACCGGCAGGGCTCTGTTTTGAGGTAGTCTAACGCCGGCACCCAGGGGAAGCCAGCGGCTATTGCCCGCGCCCAAGGAGAGAAATTGAGCCAGAAAGTACTGATCGTAGGCGCCGGCGGGCAGCTGGGCAGGGAGCTGTGCCGCAGCGCCCCCGCCGCTGTGCAATGCCTGGCCGCGACCCGTGGCGACCTGGATATCGCGGACGCCGATGGGGTGGCGCGACGTGTTGCCGAGTTGGCCCCGGCCCTGGTCATCAATGCCGCCGCCTACACCGGTGTGGATACCGCCGAGTCGGAACCGCTGGCCGCCCGGGTCGCCAATGCGGAGGGTCCTGCGCACCTGGCGCAGGCCTGCCGCGACCTGGGAGCCCGCCTGATTCACATATCGACGGATTTTGTGTTCGACGGTCGGGCATCCCGGCCCTATTCACCCAGCGCGCCTGCCGCGCCGCTGGGGGAGTACGGGCGCAGCAAGCTGGCCGGCGAACAGGCCGTGCAGCGGATACTGCCGCAGGCGCTGGTATTGCGCACCGGCTGGGTCTACTCCAGTTTTGGCGGCAACTTTGTCAAGACCATGCTGCGGCTCATGGCCGAGCGCGAGGAGTTGGCGGTGGTGGACGACCAGGTTGGCACCCCCACCTGGGCCAGGGGCCTGGCGCGGGCGGTCTGGGCCGCCGCAGGGCGTCCGCAGTTGCAGGGTATCTATCACTGGAGCGATGCCGGCGTGTGCAGCTGGTACGATTTCGCCGTGGCTATTTGTGAAGAAGCCTGCGCCCTGGGCCTGCTGGCCAGGCCGGCGCGGGTGCGGCCGATACCCGCCAGCGACTACCCCACCCCAGCGCAGCGACCCCATTACAGTGTGCTGGACAAGACCAGCAGCTGGCGCGACCTGGGCCTGGAAGGCGTTCACTGGCGCGTGCAGTTGCGGCATATGCTGAAGGAACAAAAGGAGATGCAGAGATGAGTAAGACGCTGCTGGTAACCGGCGCCGCCGGCTTTATCGGTGCCAATTTCGTCCACTACTGGGCGCGCAGCCACCCGCAGGACCGGTTGATCGCCTACGATGCGCTCACCTATGCCGGCAACCTCGCCAACCTCGACAGCCTGCAGGGGCAGCCCAACTTCAGCTTTGTCCACGCGGACATCTGCGACTACGACCGGGTGCTGGCGACCCTGCGCGAGCACGCCGTGGATACGATCGTGCATTTCGCCGCGGAGAGTCATGTGGACCGCTCCATCACCGGGCCCGATGCCTTTATCGAAACCAATGTGGTGGGCACCCACACCCTGTTGAAAGCGGCCCGCGAGGTCTGGCTGGTTGGCGCCGAGTCCGCTTGCACATCGCTTCCACCATGTTTCAACCGACGAGGTATACGGTTCCCTGGCCGCCACCGCCCCGGCCTTCAGCGAGCAGCACCGCTACGAACCCAATTCGCCCTACTCCGCCAGCAAGGCCGCCTCGGACCACCTGGTGCGGGCCTATCACCACACCTACGGCCTGCAGGTCACCACCAGCAACTGCTCCAACAACTACGGTCCCTTCCACTTCCCGGAGAAGCTCATCCCGCTGTGCATCACCAATATCCTGCGCGGCCTGCCCCTGCCGGTGTACGGCGACGGCAGCAATATCCGTGACTGGCTCTACGTGGAGGACCACTGCCGCGGCATTGAGTTGGTGCTGGAGCAGGGCGCGGTGGGGGAAACCTACAATATCGGCGGCAACAACGAGTGGAGCAATCTGGCTATCGTGGAGTTGCTATGCGATCGGCTGGACGCGCGTTTTGCGGCGGAACCTCGCCTGGCCGACCGCTTTCCCCGCGGCGCCGGCGGCGGCCGGCGGCAGCGCCCGCGATCTGGTCACCTTCGTCGAGGACCGCGCCGGGCACGACTGGCGCTACGCCATCGATGCGCGGCAAGGCGGCTGCGCGAGTTGGGCTACGCGCCTGTGGAGAGTTTTGAGACCGGGCTGGAGCGGACCCTGGACTGGTTCCTGGGCAACGAGGACTGGTGGCGGCCGCTGTTGATTGGCTAGGAAATGCTTCCACCGAACCGCGGCTGTGGGGTTTCCCATTCAGGACACGCAAAAGCTCACGTCCATTGCGCTCGTGTTCTGCCATCCATGGCCGAACCCGAGCGCACATGGATGCGGCCTTTGGCGTGTCCCGAAGGCCATCCCTGTAGCCGCAGCCGGGCCTTAGAGCGCAAGCCTGAAAGCGAGTCCAGCCCCTCAATCGAACAGCGGCAGCTCACCCCAGGCGGCGCCCTTGGCATCCTTCTCGGACAGCTGCGGCGTTCACCCCCGGCAATGGCCAGTCGATACCTACCGTCGGGTCATCCCAGGCCAGGCTGACCTCGCTGGCCGGGTGGTAGATATCGGTGCACTTGTACTGGAAGTCGGCGTATTCGGAGGTGACCAGAAGCCGTGGGCGAAGCCCGGCGGCACCCACAGCATGGTGGTGGTTGTCGGCGCTGAGCCACACGCCCAGTACCACTGCCCCAGGGTGGGCGAGGAGCGGCGCAGGTCCACCACCACGTCGAACACCTCGCCGGAGGTCACCCGCACCAGCTTGCCCTGGGTGTGCTCGGGTCTGGAAGTGCATGCCGCGCAGGGTGCCCCGGGCTGAGCGGCTGTGGTTGTCCTGCACGAAGTCCAGGTCGAAACCCGCTTCGCTGGAAGGTCTGCGCATTCCAGCTCTCCAGGAAAAACCCGCGCTGGTCGCCGAATACCCGCGGCTTCAGCAGGAAGACGTCGCCCAGGGAAGTGCTCTCAAACTTCATCGAATACCACTCCTTCCTCGCTCAGCAGCGCCTGCAGGTAGAGCCCGTAACCGCTTTTTTCGAGGGGCGCCGCCAGCGCCAGCAACTGCTCGCCATCGATATAGCCCATGCGGTAAGCGACCTCTTCAGGGCAGGCTATTTTCAGGCCCTGGCGCTCCTCCACCACGCGGATGAAATTGGCCGCGTCCAGCAGGGAGTTGTGGGTACCGGTATCCAGCCAGGCGGTGCCCCGGCTCATCACTTCCACCTGCAGGTCGCCCCTGGCCAGATAGGCCTTGTTGACGTCGGTTATTTCCAGCTCACCACGGGAGGAGGGGCGGATGCTGCGGGCGATATCCACCACGTCGTTGTCGTAAAAATACAGGCCGGTCACCGCGTAGTGTGAGCGCGGTTTGGCGGGTTTTTCCTCAATGTCCCGGGCGACGCCCTGGGCGTCGAAGCTCACCACCCCGTAGCGCTCCGGGTCCTGTACGTAGTAGGCGAATACGGAGGCGCCGGTTTCCCGGGTCGCGGCGTGGCGCAGTTTTTTGGTGAAGCCGCCGCCGTAAAATATGTTGTCACCCAGTACCAGCGCGGCCGGGGAGTTGCCTATGAAGTCGGCGCCGAGGATAAACGCCTGGGCCAGTCCGTCCGGGCTGGGCTGAACCGTGTAGCAGATACTGATGCCCCACTGGCTGCCGTCACCCAGCAGCTCGCTGAAGGCTTGCTGGTCGCGGGGCGTGGTGATGATCAGGATATCCCGTATGCCGGCCAGCATCAGGGTGGCCAGCGGGTAGTAGATCATGGGCTTGTCGTATACCGGCATCAGCTGCTTGCTGACGGTGCTGGTGAGCGGATGCAGGCGCGTCCCTGAGCCCCCGGCCAGGATGATGCCCTTGTATGAGGTGCTCTGCATGGTCAGACGTCCTTGTGTGGTGGGGGTCGAATTATAGCGACAAGCCGGCCGTGCTGGCGACCGATGGTGCCCGGCGGGGTGGATTTTTGCCCTCCGGCTGCTTAAAATATGAGCTCTTTTGGCACGCAGGATGCCATTTGTGCATCACGCAGCGTTGTCGCCAGCACACCCGCGCAATATCCGGCAATTATTCTCGAGAGGACGCCGTTATCAGGCATCTTGGCACATTAGAGCTCGACCCGGCGCCCGCGGCTGCCGGCGCCGATCCGCGCGGCGCACAGGATGCGGCCCGCCCTTTGCGCATCGCGCTGCTGGGCTACCGCAGCCAGCCCTATGCCGGTGGGCAGGGCGTCTACCTGCGTTATCTCAGCAAGGCACTGGTTGAAGCTGGGCACAAGGTGGACGTGATATCGGGTCCCCCCTATCCGCACCTGGATCCACGGGTGCGCCTCATCGAGCTGCCCAGCCTGGACCTGTTCGAGAATGGCCTGTTGTCACTGCGCCCGCGCCACCTGGGATCCCTGAGCAATATCATCGAGTGGTGCAGCAAACTTACCGGCGGCTTCGCTGAGCCCTATACTTTCGGGCGGCGGGCGGTGCGCTACCTGCGCCAGCACGCGCGGCGAGTACGACCTCATCCATGACAACCAGAGCCTCAGCTACGGGATGCTGGACATCCAGGACATGGGCCTGCCGCTGGTGACCACGGTGCACCACCCCATCACCAGCGACCTGCGCATAGCCCTGAAAGCGGCGCGCAACTGGTGGGAGCGGCTGCTGATCAGGCGCTGGCACTCTTTCCTCATCATGCAGCAGAAAGTGGTCAAGCAGCTGCACCACGTGGTCACGGTTTCCGACTGCTCCCGCCAGGACATCGCCCGGGATTTCGGTATCCAGCCGGCGGGGATAGGCCTGGTCTACAACGGCATCGACACGGACGTGTTCCGGCCCTTGCCGGGCGTGACGCGCAATCCCCTGCGGCTGATGGCCACCTGTTCCGCCGATGCGCCGCTCAAGGGGCTGCGCTACCTGCTGCGGGCCTACGCCCGGCTGTTGTCCAGCCACCCGGAGCTGGAACTGCTGGTGGTCAGCAAACCCAGGGAGGGTGGCAAAACCGAGCAGCTGGTGCGCCGCCTGGGCCTGGTCGAGCGGGTGCGGTTTGTCAGCGGCATCAGCACCGAGCAGATGGTCGAGTACTACGCCGAGGCCGCGATCGCCGTGGTGCCATCGGTGTATGAGGGTTTCGGGTTGCCCGCCGGCGAGGCGATGGCCTGCGGCGTGCCGGTGGTCTCCACCGACGGCGGCGCCCTGCCGGAGGTGGTGGGGGATGCCGGCGTGACCGTCCCCGCCCGGGACGCCGATGCCATGGCGGAGGCCATCGATGCGCTGCTGCGGGACCCCCAGAGGCGCGAGGAGCTGGGGGCGCGGGGCCGGCAACGTATTCTCGAGCAGTTCTGCTGGGATGTCTGCGCCGGCCAGATGGTCGCTTACTACCGGCAGGTGCTGGCCCATGCAAACGGTTGAATTCAGCCACTTCCCGCTGGAGCGCGGGGACTGGGTACTGGACCTGGGCTGCGGCGAGGGGCGCCATGTCATTTCCGCCTACGTGGCGGCAGATGTGCATTCTGTGGGCGTGGACTTATCCCTGGCCGACCTGGTTACCACGCGGGATAAATTCGCCGATTTCGAGGAGCCGGAGAACAGCGCCAAGTCCTTCAGCCTGTCCTCGGCCAGCGCCCTGGCGCTGCCCTTTGCCGACAACAGTTTCGACAAGGTCATCTGCAGCGAGGTGCTGGAGCACATTCCCGACTACCGGGCGGCGCTGCGGGAAATCGAGCGGGTGCTGAAGCCTGGCGGCTTGTTTTGCGCCAGCGTGCCGCGGCGCTGGCCGGAACAGGTCTGCTGGGCATTGAGCAAGGACTATCACCAGGTGCCAGGCGGGCATTTGCGTATTTTCCGAGGCAAAGAGTTGCGCCGGGAGATAGAGGGCCTGGGATTCGATCACTATCACCGGCACTGGGCCCACGCCCTGCACGCGCCATTCTGGTGGCTCAAGTGCCTGTTCTGGGACCAGCAGGACAGTAACTGGCTGGTACGGCAGTATCATCGCCTGCTGGTATGGGACATCATGGAGCAACCTGCCGTCACCCGGGCGCTGGAGAAGATTATGAATCCCGTCATGGGCAAGAGTGTGGTGATGTATTTTCGCAAGGGAGCCTCGTTGTGAGCGGTCTGTATCTGAGCCGGGGGCTTTTTCCCCACGAGTTCCTGCGGCCAACGGTGCAGTTTATCCTCGACACCCAGCTGCCCAGTGGTGAAATTCCCTGGTTTGATGGCGGCTACACCGATCCCTGGGATCACGTGGAAGCGGCCATGGGGCTGGCCATCGGCGGCGAGCACCAGGCGGCCCGCCGGGCCTACACCTGGTTGGCCCGCATGCAGCTGGCGGATGGCAGCTGGTGGGCCTCCTACCGGGGAGAGGAGATCGACAACTGTGAGCGGCGCGAGAGCAATTTCGTGGCCTACATCGCCACCGGTGTGTGGCACTACTACCTGGTGACCGGCGAGCGCGATTTTCTCGAGGAGATGTGGCCCACGGTCGAGCGGGCGATAGGCTTCGTGCTCTCCCTGCAGACCAGCCACGGTGAGATTCACTGGGCGGTGGACGCCGACGGCAGTCCCAAGGGTGACGCCCTGGTCACGGGCTGCAGCTCCATCTACAAAAGCCTCGAATGCGCCGTCAACATCGCCCATGCCCTGGCCAAACCGCGCCCGCAATGGCGCCGCGCCCGGGAGGCCCTGGGTGCCGCCCTGCGCCACAAGCCCCAGCGTTTCGACCGCACCTGGGCGAGCAAATCGCGGTACTCGATGGACTGGTTCTACCCGGTGCTGGCCGGGGTTTACACAGGCCGTGAGGCCCAGGCGAGGCTGGCCGCGCGCTGGGATGAATTTGTCGAGGACAAGCTGGGCTGTCGCTGTGAGAAGCAGGAGCCCTGGGTAACCATTGCCGAATCCTGCGAGCTGGTGATGGCCCTGCTGGCCGCCGGCGATCACGCCCGCGCAGTGGAGGTTTACAGCTGGCTGCACCAGTGGCGCACCGAGGACGGTTCATACTGGACCGGCTACCAGCTGGTCGAAGACCTGCTGTGGCCCGATGAGAAACCCACCTGGACCGCCGGCGCCATCCTGCTGGCCGCCGATGCCCTCACCGGGCACACCGCCGCGGCGGAGCTGTTTACCAGGGTGCAACTGCCCGACGAGGAAGCCACCGCCCGCCGGGGCGAGCGCAATTCCCTGTAGGGTCGAATCTATTCGACCGGGCAGCTTACCCCTGGAGCCGCCGCAGCAGGCCCAGGCTATTGACCCGGGCCAGCGGCTCAAATAATCCCGAGGCCAGCGCCATGCGGTAAATGGCGTAGGGCGCCTGGCCGCCGGCGGCGGCGTCCTCGAACAGGTCGTGAATCGCCAGTATGCCCCCGCGCTGCAGTTGCGGCGCCCAGCACCGGTAGTCCGTCAGGGCGGCATCCAGGCTGTGGCCGCCGTCTATGAACACCATGGCCAGCGGTGTCTGCCAGTGCCGCGCCGCGGCCGCCGAGCCGGCCACGATGGGCACTACCGTCTGTTCCAGCCCGGCGGCGCGAATATTGCCACGAAACTCCCGGAAACTGTCCATGCTGCCCGCGCTGTCATCAAACAGCGCCGGGTCGTGAAACATCTCGCCGGGCTGGTGTTCCTCCGAGCCCCGGTGATGGTCCAGGGCGAACAGGGTGCTGTCATTGGCCTGGCAGGCCAGGCCCAGGTAGACAGTGGACTTGCCGCAATAGCTGCCTATTTCCAGCACCGGCCCGCGCGCGCTGGCCTGCAGGGCGTGGTCGTAAAGTGCCTGGGCCTCATCGGCGGCCAGGAAGCCTTTTATCTGGTCAATATCTACGGGTAGCTCGGGGATCATCGCGCGGGTGCTCTCTGGCCGGGTATTCGGGGCAGGGGAAGTTAGCCGGTTTGCCCTGGCGCTGCAAGCCGTGCCCCGGCCGCCGGATCGCGCCATGTATCGAGCCGGCGCTCGCGGTACACTAGCCGGGTAAACTGCAACGCGCTACTCGCCCGGGGACTCTTCAATCATGAAACTCGAATTGCCGCGCTTCCACAGCGCCCGTGTGCTGGTACTGGGTGACATCATGCTGGATCGCTACTGGGAGGGCCCGACATCGCGCATCTCCCCCGAGGCACCGGTGCCGGTGGTGAAGGTGGAACAGATTACCGACCGGCCCGGAGGCGCGGGCAACGTGGCCCTGAACCTCGCAGCGCTGGGTACCGGCTCGCGCCTGGGCGGCCACTGCGGCGATGACGAGATGGCGGACTCGCTGCAGGCCATGCTGGCGGGCGCGGGGGTGGAGTGTGCCTTTACCCGCGTGGCCGGTTGCCCAACCATTACCAAGCTGCGGGTAATCAGCCGGCACCAGCAACTCATTCGCCTGGATTTCGAGCAGCCGGCCCCGGAATCGACGGGCGTGCAGGCTCTCGCCGGGGACCTGCCACAGCTGCTGGATGGCTGCCAGGTGCTGGTGCTGTCCGACTACGCCAAGGGCGCACTGGCGAGGCCGGAAGCCCTTATCGAGATCGCCCGGGCCCGCGCCGTGCCGGTGCTGGTGGATCCCAAGGGCAGCGACTTCGCCCGCTACCGGGGTGCGACCCTGCTCACCCCCAACCTGCACGAGCTGGAAGCGGTAGTCGGCCCCTGCCGGACCGAGAGCGAGCTGGTGGCCAGGGCCGAGCAACTCATGCACGAGCTGGACCTGCAGGCCCTGCTGGTAACCCGCGGCGAACATGGCATGACCCTGTTGCGGCCCGGCCAGGAGGAATTGCACATGCCGGCGGTGGCACGCGAGGTCTACGACGTCACGGGCGCCGGGGACACGGTGATCGCAGTGCTGGCCGCCGCTGTGGCGGCGGGTTCGGAACTGCCCCAGGCGGTGGCGCTGGCCAATATCGCCGCGGGCATCGTGGTGGGCAAGCTGGGCACTGCCGCCGTCAGCGCCCCGGAACTGCGCCGGGCGGTGCAGCAGGACCAGGGCTCCGAGCGCGGCGCCCTGACCCTGGAACAGTTGCAGGTGGCCATCGCGGACGCCCGCGCCCGGGGCGAGCGGGTGGTCTTTACCAACGGTTGTTTCGACATTATTCACGCCGGGCACGTGGCCTACCTGGAGCAGGCCCGCAAGCTGGGCGACCGGCTGGTGGTGGCGGTGAACAGCGACGAGTCGGTGCGGCGCCTCAAGGGCAAGGGCCGGCCCATCAATCCGGCGGAGCGGCGCATGGCGGTGCTGGCTGGGCTGGAGGCGGTGGACTGGGTGGTCTGCTTTGCCCAGGACACGCCGCGGGAATTGCTGCAGATATTGCGTCCGGACATTTTGGTCAAGGGTGGCGATTACCCCGGCAAGGAGGGTGTGGTCGGCTGGGAGATCGTCGAGGAATACGGCGGTGAGGTCAGGGTGCTGGGTTTTGTCGATGACGTGTCCACCACCGCCATCGTCAACCGTATCCTCGAGGATAACGCCGGTTAGGCGTCAGCCCAGGGCGCGCCGCGCCGCCTCTACATTGGCTTGCAGGTGGGCCCGGTTGATGGTGCCCACGATGGCCGCACCGGTGCCGGGGTGGGAGAAGGCCAGATCCATGCAGGCCTGCAGGCCCGGCCTATTACCCTGTTCCATACCGCCGGCCAGGTGCCCGCTGCCCAGCACTTTTTTGATCAAGGTGCCGGTGCCCAGTTCGGCACAGGCATCCAGTACCGGCAGCTCCTCCCGGTACTGCGGGTTGTAGGTCAGCATGACCACGTCACAGACCCGGGCCGCCGCCAGGCCCCCGGCCACGGTCTTGGTGGACATGCCGATGGCGCGCACCACGCCTTCCGTCTTGAGCTGCGCCAGTGCCTGCAGCGTGCCCATGCGCTCGATGATGTCGAGGTCGTTGCCGTCGGAGTGCACCAGCACGATATCCAGCACCTCGGTCCCCAGCCTGCGCAGGCTGCGCTGCACCGACCGGCGCGTGTGCTCGGGCGAAAAGTCGAACCGCGACTGGCCATCGGCAAACTCCTCCCCCACCTTGCTGCAGAGCAACCAGTGCTGCCGCTGCCCGGCCAGCAACCGCCCCAGGCGTTGTTCACTGCTGCCGTAGGCGGGCGCGGTATCCAGCAGGTTGATGCCCAGCTCGCGGGCCGTATCCAGCAGGCGAGCCGCGCTGCGATCGTCCGGCAAGGTATAGGCGGCGGGGTATTTCACCCCCTGGTCGCGCCCCAGTTTTACCGTGCCCAGGCCCAGGGCGCTTACCTGCAGGCCGGTTTTGCCAAGGGCTCGCTGCCAGCTCATGAAAACAGGGTGTCCCAGTAGGGGGTGGCGACAGGCGGCCGCCCCAGGTCTGCCAGCCGGGCGAGGTCGGGCTGGTGGCGGGGCAGAATCCCTTCCGCCGCCAGCTGGCGCTCAATCTCATCGGCCAGGTCGGGGCTGAGGGTGAGCTTGGTGGGCCAGGCCGCCCGGGCGTTGTCCACCCCGTCGAGTTTGCCCACGAAGGCGCTGTCGGGTCGCAGCAGGGTCGACTGCCTGGGTTCCGCCCGATCCAGCCGCACCGTGGTCCACTGGGCCTCGCCCAGGTCTACCCACGGCAGCAGGTCGGCCAGTTCGCGTCTGGCCCGCTCGATCAACTGGCCGGGATCCTCGTCCGCCGCGTTGGTGGACAGGTCGCCGCCCAGGTACCAGACCGGGCGACCGGCGCCGTCGCGATGGGATGAGATCGTCAGCCGCGGCGAGGGATTGCCGCCCATGCAGTGCCCGTAAAAGTCCGCCTGGTACTGGTGCCTGACCAGCACCTGCTGCAGGGGACGGCGCTGCATGGCGGGCCTGGTGCTGTCCAGGCTGGCCAGCAGGCTCGCATTGCCGGCGCCGGCGGTGAGTAGCAGTTGCTGTGGCACCAGGGTGCAGTGTTCCAGCTCCAGCACCGCCTGGCGGCCCTGGCGGCGCAGCGCCGCGCGCTGCCAGTCCACGGTAAAGATGGCGCCGGGCTGGCGCTGGGCCAGGGTGGTCACCAGGGAGGGCACATCCAATACCAGGTCTGCGAGGCGATAGACCTGGCCGCGAAACTGCTCCGAGCGCAGGGGTTCAGGATAGTCAGCGGCAGTGATTTTTTGCACCCGCCCGCGCAGCAGGCGACTGGCGAAAAAGGAGGTGACCCGGGACTGCAGGGCGGCGGTGGACCACAGAAAAAAGTCCTCGCTGAGCACCTTGCAGCCGCGCAGGTCCACCTTGCCCTCGCCGCGCAGGCATTGGCGCCACAGGGCGGGCATCGCGGCAATGGTTTCGGAGCTGTTGCTCAGGGCGCCGGCCAGGGCGTACTTCACTCCGCCGTGGATCATGCCCTGGGAACCTATGGTCTGGTAACTGCCCAGGGCCTCGCGCTCGAACAGGACAGCGCTGTAGCCGCGATTGCGCAGCTGGTTGAGCGTCCACAGGCCGGCGATGCCGCCGCCTATTATGACGATATCTGTGTGTATCACCTGCCTGCCCATGGCGGCTGACCCGAACCCGAAAGTCGCCAGTATAGCCGCATTGCGCCGCCGGTCGCTGCCCCGGCCCGCTGGCGGGCAGGAGCCCGTGACGGTATGCTGCCAGCCATCCTGGCCCGCCGGAGTCTGCATGCGCTATTTGTACAGCGCCCTGTTCTACGCCCTGTTGCCGTTTATCGTATTGCGCATGCTGTGGCGCTCGCGACGCGCCCCCGCCTACCGCCGCCGGCTGGCGGAAAGGTGTGGGTGGTTCCAGCCACGTCCCGACCTGGAACGGCCCGCCATCTGGGTGCATGCCGTGTCGGTCGGCGAGACCCTGGCCGCCGCGCCCCTGCTGGAGCATCTGCTCAGCCAGTACCCGGATCACTGCCTGGTGGTAACCACCACCACCCCCACGGGTTCGGAGCGCTTGCGGGCGCTGTTTGGCACCAGGGTTTTCCATGTCTATGCGCCCTGGGACCTGCCCGGTCCGGTGTCCCGCTTTTTGCGTCGCACCCGACCGCGCCTGCTGCTGCTGATGGAGACCGAGCTGTGGCCCAATATGCTGCACTACAGCCGCGGGGCCGGCTGCCGGTTGCTGCTGGCCAATGCGCGGCTGTCGGCCCGCTCCGCCGCCGGTTACCGCCGGCTGGGTGCGCTTACCCGGGGCATGCTGCGCCAGCTGGATACCGTGGCCTGCCAGAGCGAGGAGGACGGCCGCCGTTTTCTCGAACTGGGCCTGCCGGCTCCGGCGCTGCAGGTGGTGGGAAGCGTCAAGTTCGACCTCACCCTGGATGCGGACCTGGTCGCCGACGCCAAGCGCCTGCGCGCCGCGTTCGGTGGGCCGCAAAGGGCGGTGCTGGTGGCCGCCAGCACGCACCCCGGCGAAGAGGCGCTGGTGCTGGCGGCGTTGGCCGCGTTGCGCGCCGCTCCCGACCCATTGCTGCAGGACTGCCTGCTGGTGCTGGTGCCCCGGCATCCGGAGCGCTTCGAGGAGGTCTTCGAGCTGTGCCGCGCCCAGGGCTGGCAGGTGCGACGGCGCTCTGTCGACGCCAGCCCCGGGGCCGGCGACGATATCCTGCTGGGCGATACCATGGGTGAGCTGTTGCTGCTGCTGGGCACGGCAACGGTAGCGGTCGTGGGTGGCTCCTGGGTGGAGCGCGGCGGACACAATGTGCTGGAGCCCGCGGCCTGGGGGGTGCCGGTGGTGACCGGGCCATCGCTGTTCAACTTTGCCCGCAGCGCCAGCCTGCTGATCGAGGCGGGCGCCCTGGTGAAACTGCAGTCAGGCGCCGAGCTGGCGCCCTGCCTGCAGGGGCTGCTGACGGTCCCGGAGCGCCGCGAGGCGATGGGAGCGGCGGGTCGGCGGGTGCTGGCGGACAATCGCGGCGCCACCGGGCGCCTGCTGGCACTGGTGGCGGCGCTGCTGGCGCGGCCCTGATACGCTACTTGGAGGAGGGCGCGGTCGGGGGGGGCGGCGGCACCAGGACGTCATCCAGCCGGTAGACGTCATCCGGGCTCAGGATGCCGGCCTGCTCTTTCAGGCGCAGCATGTTGGCAATGTAGTCATAGCGGCTGTTGTAGTAATCGCGCTGGGCGATGAACAGGGTGTTCTGGGCGTTCAGCACGTCGACCACGTTGCGGGTTCCCACTTCGTAACCGGCCTGGGTGGCGTCCAGGGCGCTCTGGGACGAGACGATACTCTGTTTGCGGGCCTGTACCCTGGAAATATCACTGAGCACGGTCATGTGCAGGGAGCGGGTGGAGGTAACGGTATTGCGGGTGAGGTTGATCAGGTTTTCCCTGGCGGCGTTGTACTCCTGGGCGCTCTGGCGGCGCTGGGCACTGATCGCACCGCCGCTGTACAGGGGCATCTCCAGGCTTATTCGCCACACCTGGTCCTCGAGCTTGCTGTCCGGCGGGGTTTCCAGGCCGGTGCCGGGATCACTGGTAAAGTCGCCGTTGGTGCTGTAGTCGTTGTAGGCGTAGCTGCCGCTGATGGTGGGGGCATGCCCCATCCTGTTGGCCGTGGCGTTCTGGCGCGCGGCCTCTTCCGCATGGCGTGCCGCCTGCAGGCTGAAATTGTTCTCCAGGGCAAAGTCCACCCATGCGGCCCTGTCCAGGGGGTCGGGCTCGCGGGTGGTAAAGTCCTCGCTGAGCACGTTGAGTTCCCCGGGGTACCGGCCGGTCAGCACCGACAGGCGCTCCAGGGCCACCGAGACATTGTTTTCGTCCACGATACGATTGACCCGTGCCAGGTCGAAGGCGGCCTGGGCCTCGTACACATCGGTGATGGCGATCAGGCCCACCTCAAAGCGCTGCTGGCTCTGCTCCAGCTGGCGCTCGAAGGCGCGCTCCTGGGCTTTTGAGGCGCGCAGGTTGTCCTGGGCGCGCAGCACCAGCAGGTAGGCCTCCACCACCCTCACGATGAGATTTTGCTGGTTGCCGGCAAACGTCGCCGCGGCCTCCTTGGTCAGCTCCTTGCCCGACTGGAACTGGAACCAGGCCGGCAGGTCGAACAGGGCCTGGTTCAGGGACACGGTATACCCATCGGTATGGACGTCGGTGTTACTCTCGTTTCTGAGCAGCGGCAGGTTGGATTCGGTGAAGTCCCTGCCGATCGAACTGCTGTCCCGGTCCACGTCCTCGTAGCTGTACCCCACGCCGATCTGCGGCAGCAGCGGTGCCCTGGACAGCTCCTCCGTCTCGCTGCGGGCCAGGAACTGGGCGCGCTCTGCCTTGAGCTGGGCGTCGTTTTCCAGCGCCAGCTGGTAGATTTCCCGCAGCGACTCTGCGTGCAGCAATGATGACCCGAGCAACAGGCCCGACGCCAGGAGTGCGGTCACGGTTCGTTTCATGCAAATTTCCCTGAGATGTTCGGTTGGCAAAAGCGGCACAGATAATAGCAGTTTGCCTCGCCCGGTGCATTTGTTGCAGCGTACTGTAAAAGATGTCCTTTGCCGGTCGATTATGCCATCACAGGTGATACACTCTGCAGTCAACGGCGCTCATGGTGAGCGCAGCAGTCAGTCAGGTTGTAGGGTACTGTGCCGGAAATGATGTTACAGAGGGCGAAAAAGAAGCCATTCAAGCTCGACCTGGCGGAGCTGCACGCAGTGTGCGAAGCCAATTACGCCCGACTCATGCGCCTGTTCCCCGAGTACGAGAGCAGTAACAGCAGGGAGTTCGCGGTGGCCGATGCCCGGGTGCGGCTGGAAGTGATCGAGCGCTGTCGCTATACCACGATATTTCGCCTGCACCAGCAGCAATCGCCCGAGCGCTGGCTCGGGCGCCTGCGCGTGGAGGTCAGGGCCTATCACGATGCCGGTATGCTGGAAGTCGGCATGTTTCAATCCCATCGCCGCATTGCGGCGCGCTACCGCTACCCCAATGATGACATGCACCAGCAGGATGAGAAGTCGCAGCAGAATCGTTTCCTGGCGGATTGGCTGGAGCACTGCCTGCTGAACGGCCGTGCCTGTGCGGCACTGCCGCTGGCCGGCGGCAGCTGATCCGGGTCCCGTCGGCGCCCTGTCCAATGTCGCGATCCGTCCCCGCTATTCACGAACTGGAGCACCCCGCTGGCACCGTGCGGGTTGTGCAGTTGACCGATACCCACCTGTGCCACAGCCGCGGCGGCAAGCTGCTGGGGGTGGATACCGATCGCTCGCTGCAGGCAGTGATCGACCTGGTGAAGTCCGAGCGACCCGCGGTGGACCTGCTGCTAGCCACCGGTGATCTGTCTGACCAGGGCGCCCCCGACGCCTATGTCCGCCTGCAGGCGTATTTTGACCAGCTGACGCCGAACCACTTCTGGTTGCCTGGCAACCACGACGACCGCGCGGCCATGACCGACAACGCCGCCCATCCCCTGCGCCTGGTGCGCGAATTGCGGGTGGGTTGCTGGCAGGTCGTCATGCTCGACTCCCAGGTGCCCGGCGAGGTGGGCGGTGAGTTGGGGTGGGACGAGTTACGCATGCTGGAGCAGGCCCTGAGCGCCGCCGCGGAGGAGCAGTTGTTCTCGCTGGTCTGCCTGCACCACCAGCCCGTCGCCATCGGCTGTGACTGGCTCGATGAGCAGATGGTGGCCGACGCAGATGCCTTTTTCGCGCTGCTGGAGCGCTTCCCCCGGGTGCGGGGCGTGCTCTGGGGGCATGTGCACCAACAGGTGGATCGCCACTGCGGTGGTATCCGCCTGCTGGCTTCGCCCTCCACTTGCGTGCAGTTCGCGCCGGGCAGCGCGGATTTCAAGGCGGATGCATCGCCGCCGGGCTATCGCTGGCTGGATCTGCAGCCGGATGGCGGCCTGGACACCGGCGTTTCCCGGGTCCGCGACGTGACCTTCGATGTGGACGTGGACTCGGGCGGCTACCTTTAGTCCATCGCGGCCCGTTACAATGGGACGTTTTTTCTTTCACCGTTATTCTTACCAGACAAGTCATCACGATGAGCCAATATACCGCTGAAGATATCGAGGTCCTGACCGGTCTTGAGCCCGTGCGCAAGCGCCCGGGGATGTACACCGATACCACCCGCCCCAACCACCTGGCCCAGGAGGTGATCGACAACAGTGTCGATGAAGCCCTCGCCGGTCACGCCAACCAGATCGACGTGATCTTGCACGGCAACGGCTCGGTGACCGTTGCCGACAACGGCCGCGGCATGCCGGTGGATATCCATCCGGGGCAGGGCAAACCCGGGGTGGAGGTCATCCTCAGCACCCTGCATGCCGGCGGCAAGTTCTCCAACAAGAACTACCAGTTCAGCGGCGGCCTGCACGGGGTGGGCGTATCGGTGGTGAACGCCCTGTCCAGCGCGCTGGAGATCGTCATTCGCCGCGATGGCCAGGTCTATCGCATGACCTTCGCCGGCGGTGACAAACAAACCGACCTGGAGGTCATCGATACCTGCGGCAAGCGCAATACCGGCACTTCGGTCACCTTCCAGCCTGACCCGCAATATTTCGATACCGTAACTTTTTCGGTGTCGCGGCTGCGGCACGTGCTGCGCGCCAAGGCGGTACTGTGCCCGGGACTGCGGGTGAAGTTCACCGATGAGAAAAAAGGCGAGACCGACGAGTGGTACTACGAGGACGGCCTGACCGATTACCTGGCCGACGCCACCATAGACTACCCGGTCATTCCCGAGACACCTTTTGTGGGCAGTTTCAGCGGCAGCAACGAGGGTGTGGAGTGGGCCGTGCAGTGGCTGCCCGAGGGCGGCGAGGTGATTGCCGAATCCTATGTAAACCTGATTCCCACCGCCCAGGGTGGCACCCACGTCAACGGCTTGCGCACCGGCCTGCTGGAGGCGATGCGCGAGTTCTGCGAGTTGCGCAGCCTGCTGCCCCGGGGGGTCAAGCTGGCGCCGGACGACGTCTGGGATCGCTGCTGTTACGTGCTGTCCTCCAAGCTGGAGGACCCGCAGTTTTCCGGGCAGACCAAGGAGCGGCTGTCGTCCCGGGAGGCGGCGGCGTTCGTCTCCGGCGTCTCCAAGGACGCGTTCAGCCTGTGGCTGAACCAGCACACCGAGGAGGCCGAGAAACTGGCCGAGCTGTGCATCAGCAACGCCCAGAGCAGGCTGCGTTCAGCGAAGAAGGTGGTGCGCAAGCGGGTGACCTCCGGCCCCGCACTGCCGGGCAAACTGGCGGATTGTTCCGGGGAGGACCCGACCCGGGGGGAGCTGTTCCTGGTGGAGGGCGATTCCGCCGGCGGCTCGGCCAAGCAGGCCAGGGATCGCGAGTTCCAGGCCATCCTGCCCTTGCGCGGCAAAATTCTCAATACCTGGGAAGTAGACTCCCAGGAGATCCTCGCCTCCCAGGAGGTAAACAATATTTCGGTGGCCATTGGCGTGGACCCGGCCAGTGACGACCTGGCCGGGCTGCGTTACCACAAGATCTGTATCCTGGCGGACGCCGACTCCGATGGCCTGCACATCGCCACCCTGATCTGCGCCCTGTTCGTGCGTCATTTCCGGCCGTTGGTGGCCGCCGGGCACGTGTTCGTGGCCATGCCGCCGCTGTATCGCATCGATGTGGGCAAGGACGTGTACTATGCTCTCGATGAGGCGGAAAAACAGGGTGTACTGGATCGCATCGAGGCGGAAAAAAAGCGCGGCAAGGTGAACGTGCAACGCTTCAAGGGCCTGGGTGAGATGAACCCGCTGCAGTTGCGCGAAACCACCATGGCGCCCGATACCCGCCGCCTGGTGCGCCTGGTGCTGGATGCCGGTGACGGCACCAACCAGATGCTGGACATGCTGCTGGCGAAGAAACGGGCCGGGGACCGCAAGTCCTGGCTGGAGGAAAAAGGTGATCTCGCAGAAATCGTGGCGTGATCCGCAGCTGCCGGCCCGGCCGGCGAGGAGAAGGTGAATCGTGAAGAGCAGTCATAGCAATGCAAAAAAGTGGCGCCTGCCGCTGGCAATGGCGGCCATGTTGGCCGCCGGCAGCAGCTGGGCCCAGTGGCAACTGGACGGTGCCGACTCGGGGCTGAGTTTTGTCTCGATCAAGAATGCCAGCGTGGCGGAGAACCACCGCTTCGGCTCGATGCAGGGCAGCATCAGCGCCGCCGGCGCGATCGAGTTGAGCATAGACCTGGGCAGTGTCGAAACCGGTATCGAGATCCGCGACCAGCGCATGCGGGAAATCCTGTTTGAGGTCGTCAAGTTTCCCACCGCCACGGTGACCGCAACGGTCTCCCCCGACATACTCGATGCCGTCACCGCCGGTGGCGCAGTGACCACCGAGTTGCCGGTGAAGGTGGCGCTGCACGGCATGGAGAAGTCCCTGCTCATCACCGTGCGGGCTGTCGGCCAGGCCGGCGGCAAGCTGCATGTATTTACCCCGCAGCCCGTGCTGGTCAACGCTTCCGACTTCAACCTGGCAGCTGGTATCGTCGCCCTGCAGGAGATCGCCGGCCTGAGTTCCATCGGCACCGCCGTGCCGGTAACCGTGAACCTGGTATTCGACAGCGTTCCCTAGTATTCCTTACAGTACCCTAGGACCCGGGTCGCTGCGCGCCGGAGTCTGACAGCGACTGCAGCAGTTGCTGGTATCCCTGGTTGTGCGGCGCTATCTGGGTCAGGGTCCGGGCATAGGATCGAGCTTTGTCGCGCTCGCCCAGCTCGGCGCTGTAGTTGGCCAGGGCCAGCAGGACCTCCTGGTCCCGTGGCAGCTGGCGCAGCAGCGCCTGCAGCTGGACAACCGCTTCCCGTGGTTTGCCCGTATCGTGCAGGGCGATGGCGTAGACAAAGCGGTGCCGGCTGCCCATGGTTTCCAGGGCGGCTGCCTGCTGGAAGTAGTCCAGCGCCTGCTCCGGGTTGCCGGCGCGGGTTTCCAGCAGGCCCAGGGCATGCAGGGTGTCGCCGCTGTCCGGGGCGAAGCCCAGCACCTCCAGCAAGACCTCGCGGGCCTCCTGGTCGCGACCCTGGGCGCGCAGCACATCCGCCAGGTTGAGGGAGGCCGGCACCAGTTGCGGGTTGAGTGACAGGGCTTCTCTATAGCTCGCCTCCGCCTGCTGCAGTTCGCCGCGGCCCAGGTAAAAAATCCCCAACTGCAGCTGGGTTTCCGGCATATCGGCGTGCAGACGCTGCAGCGCCAGATACCAGTCGAACAGCTCGCGCAGCTGTTGCGCCTGTTGCGGGCTGACCTGGTCCAGCGGCACCCCCGCCAGGGAGATCGCCACTTCCATGCGCACTGCCGCGACCTCGTCATCGATCAAGGGCTGCAGCAGTTGGTAGCGCTGGTGAAGGGGCAGGAACTCCAGGGAGCGCACCGCGCTGGCGCGCAGTATGGGATCGTCGTCATACAGCACACCGGTAACCGCCTGGATGGCCTCGCGGCCGCCGCCCTGGGCCACCGCTTCCAGTGCCGTGGCGCGCCAGATGGGCGCGGCGGTCGGGTCGTTGGCCAGCTGAGCCAACCTTGGCACGACACTGCGATCCCCCTGGTCGAGACGCTGGAAGGCCCTGGCGACATGGCTGCCGGTATCGCGGAAGTGCACGCCCCAGCCGCGCAGGGCGGTTACCGCCCACTGGGCGTCGCGATCACTGTGGCACTGGTTGCAGGCATTGGGCGTCCCCATGGCGACGCTCAGGTCGGGGCGGGGTATACGCATGCTGTGGTCGCGGCGCGGATCCACGCCCATATAGGTGGTCTCAGGCATGTGGCAGTTGGCGCAGAGGGCGCCGCCGGAGTCCGCCGGATGATGGTGGTGGGCCTGGGTATCGTATTCCTGCGGCTGGTGGCACTGGGCGCAGACGCCGTTGTCCGGCGCCCGCAGGGCCTGGCTGTGGGGCTCGTGGCAGTTGCTGCAGACCACGCCGGCCTGGTGCATCTTGCTCTGCAGGAAGGAGCCGTAGACATAGACCTCGTCCAGGATCTGGCCATCGGGGTAGTACAGCGGGGCCTGGGGCAGGGCCAGGCGGTGGGTGGCGAGCAGGTCGGCGCCGTAGTGGTACTCGCCCAGGGTGCCGCGGCGCGAGTGGCAGCGGCCACAGCTGTCTACCTGGGCGCGTGAATCCAGGGGCTGGCTGCGCCGGGCGATGGGTGCGTCTGCTGCAAAGGCCCACTCGCCCCGCTGGGCCAGCGCGGTGGGGAAGCCCCCGTTGGGCGCGTCTTTGAGCTGCTTCTGCCTGGCCAGCTGCAGGTGCTTCTCGCCCGGGCCGTGACAGGCCTCGCAACCGACATCGATTTCCTCGTAGGTGGTGTCGAAAGCACGTGTCTCGGGATTGTAATTCTTCTCCAGGTCGGTGCTGTGGCATTCCGCGCAGCGGCTGTTCCAGTTCTGGTAGTGGCCGGTCCAGTGCAGCGGATCCTGGTAATCAACGGCTTCATCGGGATACAGGTGGTACCAGCGCTGCCCGCCCTCGTCCGCCGGGCGGGCATCCCAGGCGATGCTCAGCGCCTGCAGGCGGCCGCGGGACAGGGGCAGCAAATACTGCTGCAGGGGATAGACCCCGAACACGTACTTGACGGTGAAGTCGGTCAGTTTGCCGTCCTCGCCGTCAGTGCGCACCTTGTACAGCTCGCCGTCGCGATAAAAACGCGTGGTGACGCCGTTGTAGGTGAAGGTGGCATCGTTGAAATCGCCCAGCACGGTCTCGGGGGTGGGCAACTGCATGGCCAGGTCGTGGTGGGAGCCCCGCCAGTTGTCGTACTCCGCGGCGTGGCAGCTCTTGCAGCTGTCGCTGCCGGTATAGGCGTGGCTGGCGGCGCTCAGCAGCAGCGTCGCGGTGATGAGAAGACGGGTAAACATGGCAGCTCTTGGGCGATCCGGAAGGGCCCTCACTCTACCGTAAATGCCTGCCCTGCCCAAGCCTGCGCGGTCAGGCGGCAGCCGGGCCCCGCCAGCGGCTATGGTAACGCCCGGTGGAAGGTGGCGGGACCTGTGGGGCCGGCGCGGCGCGGGTCTGTAACCACAGGTCCCGCACCAGTGCCGCGGGCTCGGTAGCAGCGCCCGCGGCCAGCCAGGTGGCCAGGGTACCGGCGACGTCGGGGAATGCCAGCCGCGGCGCCGGCCCTGGCTGCCGCAGCCACTGCGCCAGGACGCGCGGCGACAACTCCGGGGCGACCCGGGCGTACCCCAGCTCTGCCAGTGCCCTGGCGTTGGATTCCTGCTCCATCTGGCCGCGCAGCGGCCTGGTCAACACCGGCTTGCCCCAGTGCAGGCATTCGCTGATCAGCTCGAAACCGCTGTTGCAAATCACGCCCCGACAGCTGGCCAGGTGCGCCTTGAAGCGCTCCGTGCCGGGCTGGCAGCGAGTGACATTGGCCAGTTGACCGTCCTGCAGGCCCGGCGCGTATTGCACAAAGGCGTGCTGCGGCAGGCACTGCAGTAACTCGCTTACCCGGTCCTGGTCCTCGAAGGGCAGGTATACCAGCACCTGTGGCCCGCGACTCAGGGGCAGCGCCGGCAGATCGAGAATGGGCGGCAGCACGTTGCTGCCGTAGCGATGCCAGTGCAGGCCCAGCGGTTGCGTGACCGGCGCGAAGTGCGCCAGCAGTCGCTCCGCCCACCAGCTCTGCCCGGCCCGCGGCGTGCGCCGGCCAAAGGCGTACTGGTGGCCGATGCCGATGGTGCGGAGACCGGCGCGGCGCCCGGCCCAGGCGCTGACCGGTTCGAAGTCCGAGACCACCAGATCGAAGGCCTGCAGTTGCAACGTGCGCACGTCGCGGGCGAATTCGACCAGGTTGTTGCTTGCCAGGCTGGCAAAGGGGCGTATCCGGCCGTTGCGGGTGACAAATGTCAGGCCGCGGCGGTGCTCGAAGTCGCCAAAACAGTCCATATCGAACAGGTCCTGCCGGCGCCGGCCGGAGAACAGCCAGGTGACCTCGACGTCATGGCGGCCCAGCGCCTGCGCCATGGCCCGGGCGCGGCTGATATGGCCCTGGCCGGTACCCTGAACCCCGTAAAGTATCTTCATGTCAGCCTATTCCCAGTTGCGCTGCGGTGAACAGGGCGATGCCGCTGCCCATCAGGGCCCCCGCCAGGATATCGCCGGGAAAGTGCACACCCAGCAGGACCCTGGACAAGCCCACGCCGGCGGCCCACAGGTACATGGCCAGCACCGGCCCGCCGTAGACCAGCACCAGCGCGGTGGCGAGCAGGAAGGCGCCGGAGCTGTGGCCGGAGGGAAAGCTGAACTGGTCGGAGGCAGTGATGAGGCTGCGCAGCCCGGGTACGGCCTGCTGTGGGCGGGGCCGCTTCAGCGAGTTCTTGATAGACCAGTAGAGGGCTCGCTCCAGGCCCAGGCTGACAGCCAACAGGGTGATGAAATCATTGAGCCCGGGCAACGCCAGCTGCCAGGCCAGCAGGGGCAGCAACAGGTGCAGGTAGCCGTCTCCGGACCGGGACAGTGCCCTTGCCAGGGGAATTACCATGCGGCGCTCGCCCTGCCGGAAAACCCGGGCGAACAGCCGGCGGTCGTACCGTTGCAAGCGGTTCAGTAGTTCCATGCCTCCCAGCATGCGCTCGCCGTGTGGCAGCCTGATGACAGTTGCGTGTAGTTTGCGTGACAGCCGCGCCGCTGCGCAGCGCAGCCCTTTGGTGTTATGGACAGCTCGCGGTCCCCTCCCTATGATGCCGTTTTATCCTTATTCAGTGGGGCGACGATGAAGCTGGGTATCCTGAAAACCGACCAGGTCAGGCCCGAGTGGGTGCCTGAGTTCGGGGAGTATCCCGATATGTTCATAGCACTGCTGGGGCGAGTGGACCCGACCCTCGAGTTTATTGTCTACGACGTGGAGCAGGGGGAGTACCCGGCGGATATCGACGAGGTGGACGCCTACCTGATCACCGGCAGCAAATCCAGCGTGTACGACGACAAACCGTGGATCGCCACCCTGATGGAATTCGTGCGCGAGCTGGACCGGCGCCGCAAGAAACTGGTGGGTATCTGCTTCGGCCACCAGCTGGTCGCCCAGGCGATGGGTGGCAGGACCGAAAAATCTCCCAAAGGCTGGGGCGTGGGCTTGCACACCCACCGTTTCAACACCGTCCCCGCCTGGTATGACGATGCGGGCGCAGACCTGGATATCCTGGTGAGCCACCAGGACCAGGTGGTGACCAATGCCGCGGGAGCCAGGGTGCTCGCCAGCAGTGAGTTCTGCGAGAATGCGGTCTGCCAGATTGGTGAGCACATACTTACATTTCAGGGACACCCGGAATTCGTGCCGGCCTACTCCCGGGAGATCATGGAGTTCAGGCGCGAGATGATAGGCGAACAGGTCTATCGCGAGGGCGTGGCATCCCTGGCAGTGCCCCCCCAGGGAGAGCGGGTCGCGCGCTGGATACTGAATTTCCTGCGCGCAAACCAGGGCGGTAATTAGTCCCCGCGCGCCCGCTGCTGCATGGTATCCAGGTAGTCGTCCAGCTCCTGGTCGTTGGCGAACACCGCCATGTCCGGCAGCGCCTTGAGAATCTCGAACACCTTGTCGATATGCGGCTTGCGATTGGCGGCGGCCATGCGCTGGCCGGATGCCCTGGCCTGTTTGGCCGCCTTGAAAATGACCCGCAGGCCGGCGGAGCTGATGTAGTCCAGGTCCTTCATGTCCAGCACGATCAGTTTGTGGCCCGCGGCCACCACCTGCTGCAGGCTGTGCTCGAAGCCCGGGGCCGTCTCGGTGTTGAGGGCGCCCACCAGCGCCACCCGGGCCAGGGAGTGGTCTTCGTCGAGGGTAACGTCGGTGCGCAGTTCCATGTTGTGGCTGGTCTCCTGACTGACAGTTGCCGGACGCCCCAGGCGTAAGCCTCGCCGGCGGTCTGGTTACAGAAATTTAACGATCCTGAGTATATTGCAGCCGTCTTCCCGGTGATAGCTTTGCCTGTCGGTGAGCGAGGTGATCAGGTGCACACCCAGTCCGCCCACGCTGGCGTCCTCGATCAACTCTCCCAAATTGGCGCGCCTGGCCTCCCGTAACGGGTCGAAGGCAGTTCCCGCGTCCCGCACCTCCACCGCTACCTGCCGCGGGTCCGCGGTCAGCTTCAGGCCCACGGCTGCCTGCGGCGGCAAACCGGCATACTTGGCAATATTCGACACCACCTCCTCCACCACCAGCAGCAGATCCTGTCGCGGCGCCGGCGCCAACTGGGCCAAAGCCTGCTCCAGCCAGCGGTAAACCTCGCCGGTAATCCCGGGGGACAGGCGGAAATCGCGGTCCAGCTCGATCAGCGCATGGCTGGTGGCACTGGCCGCGGCCTTGAGATCCAGCAGCATCAGGGTGATGTCATCTGACTGGGGTCTGTCCGCGGCGAACCGATCGATGGCCTCCAACAGCAGCGGTCCCGCCGCCGCCACCGGCTCATCGGCGCAGGCGGCCAGTTCCCCGTTGAAGCGCTCCATGCCATACATCTCATTGCTTTCGTTGAAGGCCTCATCTATACCGTCGGTAAAGATTGCCAGCCGGTCACCGTTTTGCAGGGCCAGTGAATTGCCGGGGTATTCCAGGCCCGCCACCAGGCCCAGGGCGGGACCCTGTTGCTGGACGATGGCTTGGGCTGCACCGCCGCGCAGCAGGCTGGGGGCGGTGTGCCCGGCGCTGGCAAAGCGCAGTTCCTGGCTTTGCAGGTCCACCACGCCCAGAAACAGGGTGATGAACATGCAGTTGTCGTTGCCCTGCTCCAGCGCATCGTTCAGTGCGCCCAGCGCCGCTGCGGGGTCGCTGGCAGTGGCGGCCAGCTGCTGTATCAGGCCCATGGCCCTGGCCATGAACAGGGCCGCCGGAGCTCCCTTGTCGGAGACGTCTCCTACCGCGATAAACAGACGATTCCCCCGGCGCTGGTAGTTGTAGAGGTCGCCCCCAACGGACCTGGCCGGTCGTACCCGGGCCCACAGGCTGAAGGTCTCGTCCCGCTCGCTGGCCTCCCCCTGTCCGGGCAGCATGGCCATCTGGATATCCCTGGCGGCGCTGAGCTCGCCCTCCAGTCGGCTGCGCCTGGCGGTGGCGGACTCCAGGTCGGCGATATAGGTTTTCAGGTCGGATGTCATGGCCGCGAAGGACTGGATCAGTCTGGCGACCTCGTCATCGCCCCGGACCGCGGGCAGGGCCACGTCCAGTTGGCCCCGGGCGATACTGTCGCTGGCGCCGGCCAGCGCCGCCAGTGGGCGGGTTAGGCGGCGACTGACCAGCACCACGGCCACCGCCATCAACAGCAGGGTGAGCAGGCCGATCGCCACCGTCTTGTACTGGAAGTCGCGCAGGGGCGCGAGAATTTCATGCTCGGAGTACACCACGCCCACGGGCCAGCCCGTGGGTTGCAGTGTGCCCAGGCGAAAGACGCACTGCCCCGGGGCGCTCTCGCAGGGGAGTCGCTGGGTCGCGACGGCGCCACCAATGGCGGTCTCGAACATACGCTGCCAGCCTTCGGGGTCCGCCTGGCCGGCGGTGGTGGCGGAAAAATGGCGCATGAGGTTTTCCCTGTGCCGGCTGCTGAGGACGACACCCTCCCGGCTGAGCAGGATGCCAAAGCTGCTGTCGCCCAGGTGCAGGCGTTGCAGGTAGGCGTGCAGCTCCTGCAGGGCGACGTCCGCGGTGATGACGGCGTACAGAAAACGCTCGCCACTTGCGGTCAACCGGTACACGGGGACGGCGTAGGTGGTCATCAACACCTGCGCGCCGCCGGCGTCGTAATAGGGCTCGACCCACAGGGCGTGCCCCGCGTCCACGGCCTCACGGTACCAGGACTGTTGCTGGTAGTTGTGCTCGGGAGCGGCCAGGTCAGCGTAGACCAGCTCGCCGTTGCGCCGGAAATAATAGGGTGCGAAACCCAGCGGCGAATCCGCCTGCCCCGGGGCCAGGGCGATGGTGGCGCCATAGATATCGACATCGCTGCTCAGCACGTCGCGCAACATCTGCTGCAACCCCGGCTGGCTGTAGTCGCGCTGCTGCAGGATACGGGCCACCAGGTTGGTGGCGCCCTCTATACCTCGCAGCCAGTTTTCCATGTCGCCGATAACGGCGCGGATGGTTTCATCCGAGTCGCGTTGCAGCGTGCCGAGAATCTGCTCCCGGGACAGCCGGTAATCGACCAGCATGCCGACGCCGATAATGACCGCCGAGCACAGGGTGAGCAGGGCGATCAACCGGGTGGCGATACTGCGACCCACCTGCGGGCGCCCCGCTTACCAGCTGCCGGTATTGTCCATGGAGGCCCAGGGTTCCCGCGGCGGCAGGGCGTCGCCCGCCTGCAGCAACTCGATGGAAATGCCGTCCGGCGAGCGCACGAAAGCCATATGACCGTCCCGGGGCGGGCGGTTGATGGTGACGCCCTTGTCCATGAGGCGCTGGCAGACGGCGTAGATATCCTCGACGCGGTAGGCCAGGTGGCCAAAATTACGGCCGCCGTCGTAGCCCTCGGGATCCCAGTTCCAGGTGATCTCCAGCAGCGGGCTGCTGCCCTCGCGGGCGCGCTCCACATCGTCGGGGGCGGCCAGGAAGACCAGGGTAAAACGCCCCGCCTCGCTGTCGTAACGGCGGATCTCCACCAGCCCGAGCTTGTCGCAGTAAAAATCCAGGGTTTCGTCGAGGTCGCGGGCGCGAACCATGGTGTGCAGGTATTTCATAGCTGAGCATCCTGATCAGTGAGTGGCGAGCTTTGCATACTACTGTTGTTGATCAGCGCACCATAGACCCAGGGGCCGCTCGCCTCAAGACGCAGGGCCAGGGCTGGGCATGGTAGCGGAACACTCACTGGCGCAAAAGCGCGGCCCCGTCACGGATTGTGCCACCGGCAGCGCGCTACCAGAAATATTTTTCTCCCCCTATCTTTAGTTGACTGGAACTGGGCTATACTCCGCCGTCCCCACCGTGGTGGGAGGGAAAACGTCGTGAGAGTAGGTGCCGTTGTTCAGGCAGCAGTGCTTGCCCTGGTCTTCGCCCGCGGGATTCCCGCCTGGGCCGAGCAAGAGTTTGACGTGCTGACCCAGCCCGCCGTAGCCAGCCCCCGCGCCCCCCATGCGCTGGTTTACGCCCTCAGGAAGTTCGGCAACCGCTATTTCGCCACTGGTATCCAGGGACATATCCTTTACTCCGATGACGGTGGCGAGACCTGGAACCAGGCCCAGGTCCCGGTGCGCTCCGGAATCCTGAGTATTGATTTTCCCACTCCCGAGCAAGGCTGGGCCGTCGGCCACGAGGGTGTCATCCTGCACTCCTCCGATGGCGGCAAGACCTGGGTGAAGCAATACGATGGCATCCAGTATGCGCAGGAGGGCCTGGCCCAGTATCGGGACCTGGCGCAACAGGAGCCCGACAACGAACTGTACCCTGTCCTTATCGAGGAAATGGAGCTGGCCCTGGAGCAGGGGGCGGATAAACCTTTCTTCAAGGTGAAGTGCCAGAATGACCAGCGCTGCAACGCGGTAGGTGCCTACGGAATCTCAGTGGTCACCTTTGACGGCGGCCAGAGCTGGGAAAATTCTATGCACCGCTACGAGAACGACAATTTCAACCACATGTTCGACTACGCCCCGCTGCCGACCCCGGGCCGTTACTTTATCGCCGGGGAGGCGGGCCTGTTCCTGATTGCCGATATCAACCAGCGCAAGGCCCACAGAACCTATTCCGTGCCCTGGGAAGGCAGCTTCTTCGCCAGTGCGGCGACCGGCGATGGCGCGATCGTGATGGGCGGCCTGCGCGGACGCATGTTCCGCTCCGCGGATGAGGGCGCCACCTGGACCGTGGTGGACAAGCCGGTCACCAGCTCCATCGTCGCCGCCATCCGCCTGTCAGACGGGCGGCTGGTGGCTGTCAGCGCGGCTGGCGAAGTTCTGGTTAGCAGCGACAAGGGCTATACATTCGCCCCCGTACCAATCGAGTATGTCGGCCCGCTGAGTTCGGTTGCCGAGGGCCCGGCCGGTACGCTGCTGCTCGGTGGTCTTAAAGGCATACATAAAGTGGCGCTGCCGCGCTGAAGCGGGATCGGGAGAACTACAAATGGCTAGCGCACCGGAATCGGACCTGCCGATCATTGCGGACCTTCGGGATTTCGATTTTCAATCCGGCACTTTCCTGGAGAAGCTGGTGTTCAATCACCGCCCTGTCGTGGTGGCGCTGTGCCTGCTGGTCACCCTGGTGCTGGGATACCAGGCCACCGGCATCAAGTTGCAGGCGGGCTTCGAGAAGACCCTGCCCAAGAGCCACCCCTATGTCCTCAATTACCGCGCCAACCAGATCGAGCTGAAAGGCCTGGGTAACAACCTGCGGGTGGTGGTGGCGGTTGGGGAGGGCACTATTTTCACTCCCGAGAACCTGGCGTATATCGAGCAGGTAAACGACGCTATTTTCTTCATGCCGGGGGTGGATCGCAACGGTATGAAGTCGATCTGGACACCGAACACCCGCTGGCAGACTGTCACTGAACTGGGTTTCGAGGGGGGGCCGGTGATACCGGGGGATTACGATGGCTCCCCCGAGTCGATCGCCGCAGTCCGGACCAATATCGCCCGCGCCGGCATCATGGGCGACCTGGTCGGCAACGACGAAAAGTCGGCCGCCATTATCGTGCCCCTGCTGGATTGGAATCCCCAGACCGGCGAGCGGCTGGACTACGCTGAATTGAGCCACAAGCTGGAAGAGATCCGGGCGCAATTTGCCGGTGACAATCCCGACCGGTCCATCCATATCATGGGTTTTGCCAAGCTGGTCGGCGACCTCATTGACGGCCTGTTCGTGGTGATGGGCTTTTTCGCCATCGCGGTGTTGATTGCCACCGCCTTGCTGTACTGGTACACCCGCTGCATGCGCTCCACGCTGATGGTGATAGGGTGTTCCCTGCTGGCGGTGGTGTGGCAGCTGGGGCTGCTGGCGACGCTGGGGTATGAGCTGGATCCTTTCTCGATCCTGGTGCCATTCCTGGTATTTGCCATCGGTGTCAGCCACGGTGCCCAAAAGCTGAACGGCGTACTGCAGGACATCGGGCGCGGCACCCATCGCTACGTGGCTGCGCGATACACGTTCCGGCGCCTGTTCCTGGCCGGCGTCACCGCCCTGCTGTCGGACGGCGTGGGATTCGCCGTGCTGATGATCATCCAGATTCAGGTGATCCAGGATCTTGCCATCACCGCGAGCCTGGGAGTGCTGGTCCTGATCTTCACCAACCTGATCCTGATTCCTATCACCCTTTCCTATACGGGGGTCGGCCGGAAAGCGGCGGCGCGGGCGAGCCAACCGCCCAGGAGCCAGCAGGACATGCATCCGCTGTGGCGGTTCCTGTTGCTGTTCACCCACAAGGGTCCGGCGGCGGTGGCTATCGCGGTGAGCGCGCTGATGGCGGCTGGTGGCCTCTATGTCTCCAGGGACCTGCAGATCGGCGACCTGGACCCCGGCGCGCCGGAACTGCGCGCCGACTCCAGGTACAACCGGGACGTGGCCTATAACGTCGAGCACTACTCGGTGAGCACGGATGTATTCGCGATCATCGTCAAGACGCCGACGGACGGTTGTATCGACTACCCCGGGCTGATCCTGGCCAACGAACTGGAGTGGCGCCTGCTGCAACTGGAGGGGGTAGAGGACGTCCGCGGACTGAATGTTCGCGCCCGGGAGGTTATGGCGGGCATCAACGAAGGCTATATCAAGTGGCAGTCACTGTTTCGCAACCAGGACACCATCAACTACGCGGTGAGCGAACTGGTGCCGGATTTTGTCGATCCGGCCTGCTCCATCTGGCCCCTGCAGGTCTACCTCGCCGACCACAAGGCCACCACCCTGAACGGGGTGGTGGAGGCGCTGGAGCAGTTCAATGCCGACTGGCCCAGCCAGCGGATAGAGTTTCTCGGCGCAGCGGGCAGCGCGGGCTTTGAAGCGGCTACCAATATCGTGGTCAAGCAAGCCAACCGCGATATGCTCTATTACGTGTATGGCGCGGTTGATACTGCTGTGCATCCTGACGTTCCGCTCGGTAGCGGGAGTGGTGTGCGCAGTGCTGCCGCTGATGTTGACTTCGGTGTCTGTGTGAGGCCCTGATGGTCTGGTTGGGGATCGGGGTCAAGGTCGCCACTTTGCCGGTGATCGCGCTGGGGGTGGGCATAGGCGTGGACTATGCGCTGTACGTGCTCACGGTGATCCTGGCCAAGGAGCGCCAGGGCATGGACCTGACTACCGCCTACTATGAAACCCTCAACTTTACTGGCCGGGTGGTCGCGCTGATAGCTGTGACCCTGGCCGCCGGCGTGGTCACCTGGGTGGCCTCGCCGATCAAGTTCCAGGCCGACATGGGGATTCTGTTGACCTTCATGTTCATCTGGAACATGTTCGGGGCGCTGATCCTGATGCCGGCTCTGGCCGCCTTCCTGATAAAGCCCCCGCAGGTCTCCCGCGCCGCCGACTGAACCTGCGGCGGCGTGGTGTCAGCGCCGTGGCGCGGCCGCGGCCTGTTGTCCCGCCATGCGGCCCGAGAACGTCGCGTCGCCCACGGACATGCCGCTGGAATAACCCTCGGCGCGGCGCACCACGCCGCAGGCGGTGCGGCCGGCGGCGTACAGGCCCGGGATCACCTCGCCCTGTTGGTCAAGCACCTCGCCGCCAGGCAGGGTATCCAGGCCCCCGAGGGTAAAGTAGGGCAGGAAGGCGCCGCGCCCCGGGGTGATATCCAGTGCCACCAGGGGCGGTTCCAGCGGGGTCAGCCATTCGGCCGCCTTGTGGTACAGGCTGTCCTCGCCGCGGGCTGCATCTTCGTTGTACACCGCCAGGGTGTGTTGCAGGGAGCCCGGGCGCAGGCCCAGTTCCTGTTCGAGTTCCGCCACGGTCTCGCCGGTGCCGGCGACGGGCGCCCCCAGGTAGCTGACCTGCTCGTAGTCGCCGTACTGGGCCACCGTGACGATGAAATAGATGCGCTCGGCCAGCTGGCGCAGGGCAAAGGCGCCCAGGCGGCCGTGGTACACGTCCTCGTTGATAAAGCGCTGGCCCTTGTCGTTGATGACGATGCCGCGAGTCATGTCGGCGGGCGGGTAATAGGGCAGGCTGACGAAGCCCTCGTGCATGTTGATGGCCGCGCCCCCCACCGCCATGCCCATGAGGATGCCCGTGCCGGTATCGCCGGGGTTGCCTATGGGGGTATTGGCCGCGGTCAGCATGGGCGCGTACTTGCGCACCATCTCCTCGTTCATCACGAAACCGCCGGCGCAGAGGATCACGCCCTGGCGGGCGCGCACATTGAGCTCCCGCTGGTCCTGGCGCACCACCAGCCCCGATCACGGCGCCGCTCGTCATCGACGATCAGGGTCAGCGCGCGGGTCTCGTATTCCACCGTAATCGCATCGCGCCGGTCGATGTTTTCCTGCAGGATCTTCATCAGCAGCGGGCCGCCGTTGTCGCCCTCCACCTGCAGGTTGTGGCCGCGGGGGCAGGGTTTGGCCTGCTGGGCGAAGGGGTAGGCCTTCTCGCTAGCCGGTGTAGAGCAGGCAGTCGTCGGTGAGGCACATGATGGCCCGCTCCTCGTGAAAGCTGTCCTTGAAGGGCACGCCGATATCCACCAGCCACTGGAAGTGCTCGGCTGCTGTGCTCGCAGTAGTTGCGTATCTTGGCCTCGTCCGCCTGGGGGCCGGCGGCCATCATCATGTAGGTGACCATGTCCTCGGTGCTGTCCTGGAAGCCACAGGCCTGCTGCACCCGGGTACCGCCGCTGCCACCCATGTAGATCTCGGCGCTGGACAGGGCGGTGGAGCCGCCCCCGGCGCTGGCCACCTCGAACACGATCACCTCGGCGCCGCCATCGGCGGCCTCGATCGCGGCGCAGCTGCCGGCGCCGCCCAGGCCGACGACGACCACATCGGTCTCCCGGTCCCACTGCTGCACATCCGCAGTTTGCGCGGGTGGGAGGGGTTGGTGGGTGTAGAGTGGGACATCTGCAGCGGCCTCTATCAGGGCGAACCAATTCTGCGGCACGCCACTATCGTGTATCAAACGGCCTGAAATTAAAGCCTGTTCGCGCAGCGGGCACAACGGCGCGGGCAGCGGGTCGGCTTAACAAATTGTACTCTCGGGCTTGACGCGTCGGTGCCGCCACCGAACAGGGCGACCCGGACCCGCCGTAAATACATCCATGTAGGCTCGTGCTCGGCATCCATGCCTCACACGGTCCCGGTCGCCCTGTTCGGTGGCGGCACCTTACCATCGGGTAGGCAGCGGGTACCGGTTGGCGGATTCAAGAAACCAGCCATTTTCGGTCGTCGCTGGGTTACAATCCCCGCCTTTTTCCGGAGTCGGTCTCATATGTGGTTCAAGAATATCCGGGCATATCGCCTGACCAGTCCTTTCGCCCTGTCGCCAGAACAACTGGCCGAAAAGCTCGGCCCGCGCGAGTTCCAGCCCTGCGCCAAGTCCCAGGCCCTGTCCATGGGCTGGGTGCCGCCCCTGGGCGGCGAGACCACTGCCCTGGTGCATGCCGCCGGCGGCCGCATGCTGCTCAAGCTAAAGCGCGAGGAGAAGTTGCTGCCCTCTACCGTGGTGCGCGAGCAACTGGAGGAGAAAGTGGCGCTCATCGAGAGTGAGCAGGCCCGCAAGGTCTATCGCAAGGAGCGCCTTACCCTGAAGGACGAGATCATCCAGGACTGCCTGCCACGGGCCTTCAGCCGCTCTTCCAATGTCTACGCCTATATCGATACCGCGGCCAACTGGGTGTTCGTGGACGCCGCCAGCGCCAGCCGGGCGGAAGAGCTGCTCAACCTGTTGCGCGAGTGCATCGGCAGCTTTCCCGTGCTGTTGCCCCAGGTGAACGACGCTCCCTCGGCGGTCATGACCGGCTGGCTGCTGCACCGCAACCTGCCGCAGGATTTCGAGCTGGGGCAGGAGTGCGAACTGCGCGAACCCGGCGAGGAAGGCGGTGTGGTGCGCTGCCGCGGCGTTGATTTACTCAGTGAAGAAGTGGAAACTCACCTGCACGTGGGCAAGCAGGTGGCGCGCCTGGCGCTGTCCTGGGACGAGCGCCTGCAACTGGTGCTGGCCGAGGACCTGTGCCTGCGTCGCCTCCGGTTCGCGGATGAGCTTATGAAAGAAAACGAGGACCTCCCCGAGGGCGACGAAGCCGCCCGCATCGATGCGGATTTCGCCCTGATGACGGACGCCGTGAGCAGCCTGCAGGAACGCATTCTCACCCTGTTCGGCGGCGAGGCCGAGTAGCGCCTCTCCATGTCCTACCGCCCCGATACCGCCGATTACCGGGCGCTGTTTCTAGGCGATGCGCCGATGATGGATATGCGGGCCCCGGCCGAATTTGCCCACGGGGCGTTTCCCTGTGCTCACAGCCTGCCCCTGATGAGCGATGACGAGCGCGCCCGGGTGGGCACCTGCTACAAGCGCCAGGGCCAGGCCGCCGCCATCGAGCTGGGCCACCAGTTGGTGGCGGGGGAAGTGAGAGCCCGGCGCCTGGCGCGCTGGTGCGAGTTCGCGCGCGCTCACCCCGCAGGCTACCTGTACTGCTTTCGCGGCGGCCTGCGCTCGCAAACCGTGCAGCAGTGGCTGCGCGCTGAGGGTATCGACTACCCGCTGGTGCTGGGTGGCTACAAGGCCATGCGCCGCTTCCTGCTGGATGAGTTGCAGCGCTCCCTGCAGCGGGCCCGGCTGGTGCTGGTCAGCGGCAAGACAGGCACGGGCAAGACCCGGGTGATCGCGCACCTGGAGCGCAGCGTGGACCTGGAAGGCCTGGCCAGGCACCGGGGCTCCACCTTCGGCCAGCTGCCCGAGGGCCAGCCCAGTCAGATCGATTTCGAGAACGGTATCAGTGTCGCCCTGCTCAAGTTGCTGGCGGGTGCCGGAACCCGGGTGTTCGTCGAGGACGAGGGGCGGCTGATCGGCCGTCTCTATCTGCCGGAAGCCCTGCGCGAGACAATGAAGGCCAGTCCCATGGTGGTGGTGGAAGAGGGCCTGGCGGAGCGCGTCGAGGTGATCCTGGAAGACTATGTGCTGGACCTCGGGCGCCGCTATGCCGCCCTGCACGGCAGCGATGGTCCGGCGCTGCACAGCGCCAAATTGCAGGATGACCTGGGACGTATTCGCAAGCGCCTGGGCGGAGAGCGGCATCGTCGGGTGAGCGAGCTGATGGCGGCCGCGTTCCAGCGACAGCGAGCCGGCGGCGACCTCGACCTGCACCGGCAGTGGATAGCAACCCTGCTGGAGCAGTACTACGATCCCATGTACGAATACCAGCTGGCGCAACGCGAGGGCGAGGTCCTGTTCAGCGGCAACCGCGCCGCGGTAATCGACTGGGCCGCGGGTTCGGGCTAGGCGATGCAGACGGCGCGGGAGACGGCCAGGGACCTGGTGCTGGTAGGCGGCGGCCACAGTCACGCCCTGGTGCTGCGTATGCTGGCCATGCGCCCCGTGGTCGGCCTGCGCATTACCCTCATTTCGCCCGCCAGCCACACGCCCTATTCGGGTATGCTGCCGGGCCTGGTGGCCGGCCACTACAGCTTTGAGGAGACCCATATCGACCTCGCCCGCGTGTGCCAGTGGGCGGGGGTGCGGTTTGTGGCCGCCGAGGTCACTGCCCTGGATCCGGCCCGGCAACGCCTGTCCCTGGCGGGGCGGCCGGATATGGAATACGACCTGGTCAGCATCGATATCGGCTCCCAGCCGGAGCTGGATTCGGTACCCGGTGCCCGCGAGTACGCGGTGCCGGTAAAACCCGTGGCCGGCTTGTGGCAGCGCTGGCAGCTGCTGCACCAGCGGCTGCTGGCGAGGCCCGCGGGGCAGGCACACCGCATCGCGGTAGTGGGTGGCGGCGCCGGCAGCGTGGAACTGGTGCTGGCGATGGCCCATCGCCTGGCCGGCCGGCCGGTCGCACTGGAACTGTGGTGCGGGGCTGAGCAGATCCTGCAGGGCTACAACGCCGGGGCGCGCCGGGCGGTCTCGGCGGCCCTGGCCCGCCACGATGTGGCGGTGCATACCGATGCCCGGGTGGAGCGGGTCGAGCCCGGCTGCCTGGTGCTGGCCGATGGTCGCCGGGCTCCCTGGGACGAGTTGTTCTGGTGCACCGGCGCCGCCGCCGCGCCCTGGGTGGCCGCCAGTGGCTTGCAGGTGGATACCCGGGGTTTCCTGGCGGTGACGGATACCCTGCAGTCGCTGTCCGACCAGCGGGTGTTCGGCGCCGGAGACATCGCCACCCAGGTGCATCACCCGCGGCCCAAGGCCGGAGTCTACGCGGTGCGCCAGGGCCCGGTGCTGGCGCACAACCTGCGGGCCGCGGCGCTGGGCAAACCCCTGCGCGCGCACCAGCCACAGCGGCGGTTCCTGTCGCTGGTGTCCCTGGGGGACCGCCGGGCCGCGGCTGACAGGGGCCCCTTCAGCCTGAGCGGCCAGTGGGTGTGGCGCTGGAAGGACTCCATAGATCGCAAGTTCATGGCGCGCTTCCAGCAGTTGCCTGCCAGCATGCCGCGGGGCGACTGGGGCCAGCTTGCGGAACTGGCGGCTCGGCCTGCGCAGGCGCCCTGTGGTGGCTGTGGCGCCAAGGTCGGCGCTGACCCCCTGGCGGCGGCGCTGGCTGAGCTGGCCGTGGAGTTTCCGCACCACGTGACCACCCCGGGGCGCGGCGACGACACCGCGCCCATCCCGGCCGCTGGCGGGGCCGCGCTGGTGCAGAGCCTGGATATGTTGCGGCAGCTGGTGGCCGACCCCTGGTTGATGGGGCGCATCGCCGCCAACCACGCCCTCAGCGACCTCTACGCCAGCGGTGCTCGCCCGGTTTCCGCGCTGGCTGCGCTCACCCTGCCTTTCGCCAGCGCCCGGATCCTGCAGCGCGACCTGCGGCAATTGCTGGCGGGCGCCCTGGCTGAATTCGCCGCCGTGGACTGTGTGCTCGCAGGGGGACACAGCATGCAGGGCCCGGAGCTCAACCTGGGCTTCGTGGTCAACGGCGTGGCCATGGGCCCGGGGGGGCGCCTGCTGCCCAAGCGGGGCTGGCCCCCGGGGACCAGCTGTTGCTCACCAAGCCCCTGGGTACCGGGGTGCTGTTTGCCGCCCATATGCAACTGGCAGCCGATGGCCGCGATATTGCCGCGGCAATAGATTCAATGCTTGTAAGCAATGGCGTAGCGGCGGAGTTAGCGCTTGCTCACAACGCCAGTGCCGGTACCGATGTCACCGGCTTCGGCCTGCTGGGGCACCTGCTGGAGATGCTGGGTGATGACTGTACTGCCGAGTTGGACCTGGCCAGCCTACCCCTGCTGGCAGGTGCCGGCCAGCTGTTGCGCAAGGGGGTGCGCAGCAGCATGCACGGGGCCAACGCGCTGGCCGCGGGGCAGTTGCAGGTGGTCGGCGTGCCGGACGAGAGCCTGTTGCAGATCCTGTTTGACCCCCAGACCAGCGGCGGCCTGTTGCTGGGGGTGGCCGCCCCCGAGGCGCCGCTGTTACTGGAGGCGCTGCGCCTGGCCGGCGCCGGCGAGGCGCGCGTGGTCGGAGCGGTGGGCAGGCGCACAGCGCCGGCGCAGGCTGCGGTGCGGGTGAGTGCCTCTGGCGAGCTAGTATAGGCGGCCCCTAGGACGCCACCGGGCTGGCCCCGGTCCGATCCTGTATAACCCTGACCGACTGACCGTCGTGCAGGCGCTCCGCGCCGCGCACCACCACCGGGGCGCCGGGCTCCAGCTTGCCGTGCACCGCGATGGCGCCATTGTTGCCCGCCCCGGGAATGACCGGGATCTTCACCGCCTTGTTGTCCGCGGACAGGGTGTAGACGAATACCTCGCTGTCGCGCAGCACCAGCGCGTCCCTGGGCACCTCGAGACTGGTTTCGCCGGTCCCGTCGGGCAGTTCCACGGTGACCGCTTCACCTATGTACCAATGGCCCGGCTCCAGGGTCAGGCGCAGTTCCAGCATGCGCGAGCGGCTATCTCCAACCGGTACGATGGCGCGAATCTCCGCCTCCATCTGCTGGCCATCCCCCTCCACCTGCAGACTTGAGCCGGGGGCGTTGTGCCGGGCCGTGCGCAGGGGCGCGTTGACGCTGATCTCCAGGGTCCGGGTGTCTACCAGTCGCAGCAGGGGGTCGCCCGGTTCGGTGTACTCCCCGGCGGCTGTCTCCCGGCTGACGATCACACCGGCAAAGGGCGCGCGCACCCGGGCCCGGCCCAGGTCGTAGACGGTGCGGTCCCTGTTGACCTCGGCGATACGCAGCTGCTGTTCCAGCATTTGCAGGCGTGATTCCATCTCGTCCAGGCCCGACCGGGAGGTGTTGTCCTGTTCGGCCAGGCGTTTCAGGCGGGCGATCTGGCGCTGGTTGTAATCGATGTCGGCCTTTATCCGCTCGATTTCGGCCCAGTCGTTGCGCAACTGCAACTTGAGCAGGTGATCGTCGATCACCGCCAGCGGCTCGCCCTCCGCGATCTCCTCGCCCACCTCGGCCACCCATACCAGGCGACCGCTGACCTCGGCTGAGATCTGGGCGTCGCGCATGCTCAGGACGGTGCCGGGCAGCCTCAGCATGGCCGTGGACCTGCCCTGGCTGACGGTGGCGACCTCGACGATGGCCTCGGGTAATTCGGCGGCCCGGGCCGGGGCTCCCGGCAGCAGGCTCGCCAGCAGCACGGCAATGACGATGCCGGTGGTTTTCATGCAACTGCTCTCCGTATTCGGTTCACGCCACCGATTTAAGGGTATCGGGCCGGCCGCCGCCCGCGCCGCTGGTCACGCTGCTTACGGTTTTGCCCATCCGCAACATACAGGGTAGCAGCACCAGCGTGAAAATGGTGCTGACGGCCATGCCGCCGACGATGACGGCGGCGAGACCGCGATAGATCACGCTGCCTTCTCCGGGCAGCAGCAGCAATGGCAGCATGCCGAAAATGCTGGTTGCGGTGCTCATGAAAATAGGTCGCAGCCGGGTCTGCAGGGCTTGCTCGACCGCCTGGTGCCGGCCCAGTCCCTCGCGCTCGGCGCTGCGGGTCTGGTGCACCAGCAGGATGGCGTTGTTGACCACCAGGCCCAGCAGGATGACGAAGCCGATCATGGTCAGCAGGTCCAGGGGCTGGAAACTGATCAGGTTGAGAGCGCGCAGGGCGATTACGCCCCCCACCATGGCCAGCGGCATCGCCAGCACCACCATGGCGCTGTCCCGGGGTGAGCGGAACAGGGCGGCCATCAGCAGGAACAGCACCAGCAGGGCGAGGGCGAAGTTGCCGCCCATGGACTTGATGGCACGGGTCAGGGAGTTGGCGCTGCCGCCGTAGAGGATATTGCCGTCTGCAGGCATGGCTGCCAGCAGTTGTGGCTCGACGTCTTGCTCGATGATCTCCAGCACATGCTCCAGCGAGATGTCGTCCGGCGGATAGAGATCCAGGGTGATAGTGCGGCGACTGTCGATACGCACCAGCTGGTTGGGCCCGACGGTGCGCCGTATATCGACCAGTTCCCACAGCGGCACCAGCGCGCCGCTGGGCGTCGCCACCGGCAGGGATCGCCAGCTGCTCCGGTGAGTCCCAGGGCCTGGCTCGCAGGATGATGTCCAGGCGCTTCTCGCCGTTGAAGTGCTCGCCCACGTACTGGCCGTCGCCGAGGGCGCGCACCAGCACGCCGACATCCTGCCGGTTCCACCCCGCTTCGGAGATCCGGCGGTCGTTGGGTACCAGTTGCAGTTCCGGCTCCGCCTGTTCCAGGGCCGGATTGGCCAGCACCGCGGTTTTCGGCAGTGCATCGCTGAGGATGTTCTGGGCCAGCTCGGCCGCGCTGGCCAGGGCCTGCCGGTCCCGCGATTGCAGGTGGATCTTGACCACGCGATCGCCGCCGAAACCGGCGAACAGGTTGCCCTGGGAGGCGTAATGATTCAGGTCGGGCAGGTCGGCAAAAATTTCTTCCTCGATGATCCTTTCCAGTTCCTTCACCCGACCCTGGTCCTGGGCGCGCACGCCCATGCCGCCGCCGCCGGGCCAGGAGAGGATGTAGTAGTTCTTCAGCGCCGGCTCGCGCTCACCGCTCATGAACGGGGCGATGCGCTCCGTCAGTACGTCCACGTATTCCCGGGCGATGGTGCTTTCACCGGCGCCCGGGGGATACCAGAAATAGGCGTCCACCGCGTCGCGCTTTACCGGCGGCAGGTAATCCAGCTCCGGCAACAGGGCGGCGGCGAAGGCCAGCGGCAGGGTGACCAGTGTGGCCACGAGTGCCCGGCGTTTGCCCGCGGTGCTGGTGATGCGCATCACGAAGTCGGTGATGCGCTTCCACAGCCCGGCGTTGTGATCCTGCAGGTTCTCCTCCTGCAGCCAGGACTTGGCTGCCAGCGGCATGATGGTAACCGCGACCAGCGTGGAGACGATCACGGCGATAGCGATGGTGATAGCCAGGTCGGCGAACAGCTGGCCCTCGACCTCGCGCATGAACAGCACCGGCAGGAAAATGGCCACCGTGGTGGCGGTGGATGCCAGCAGCGCACCCCATACCTGGGAGGCGCCCTGCAGAGACGCCTCCGTCGCCGACAGACCCTTCTCCCGCAGGCGCACTACGTTTTCCACCACCACAATGGCCGCATCCAGCACCATGCCGACCGCGAAGGCCAGCCCCGCCAGCGAAATAACGTTCAGGGTGCGCCCGGTCAGCCCCAGCACGATGAATGTGGTAAACAGTGAGATGGGGATGGCGACGGCGATTATCACGGTTGCGCGGATGCGGCGCAGGAACCACCACAGCACGCCGACGGCCAGAAAGATACCGAGGAAAATATTGCCGGAGACCAGCGTGATCGCCCGGTTGATGAACACCGAGGCGTCGAAGGACTGGGCCATCACCAGACCGCGGTCCGCCAGCTCATTGGTGTTGAGCTGCGCCACAACTTCCTTGACCGCATTGAGGGTTTGCAGGGCATTGGCGCCGCTCTCCTTGTCCACGCGAATGGAGATGGCGGGGTTGCCGTTCTGGATGTTGGTCAGCACCTGGTCGCCCCGGGTGACCTTGATCTCGGCGATATCACCGAGCCTGATCGGCCGCCCGTCCCGCCATTCCAGCACGAAATCCGCCAGTTCGTCCGGGCTCGTAGCGGCCGGTGAAGCGCACGGTGTACTGCCTGCGGCCCACTTCCACGAAACCGCCACTGACATCGTTGGCCTGGCCCAGCCGGGCCGCTGTCTCCGGCAGGGGAATGCCCAGTTCCGCCGACTTGTAGGGGTCGAACAGGATTTCCAGCTCCTGGGCGTTGCGGTTCTGGCCGCCCGAAACGTCCACTCTGGCGACGCCGGGGACCACCTCCAGCGCGGGCCTTACCGTGTCCTCCATGAACTGGATGTAGTCGTGTACCTTGCCCGGCGTGCCCGGCAGCAACTGCAGGAAAAAGTAGGTCAGCGCCGGGGTATCGCCGGTCGCGCCCCCCAGCATGATCAGCGGCTGGGTGGCGTCCCGGGGCAGCGGGTCCAACCGGTTCATGCGGGAAATAACCTCGATCAGTGTGCGCTGCATATCGGTGGAAAGGCCGAACTCCAGATTGACCCAGCCCTCGCCGGGGTTGGCCACCGCCTCCATCTCCTGGAGGTCGGGCAGCCCTCGCAGCACGGATTCAATCGGCTCGATGATCTCCGACTCGATCTCCCGCGGCGAGGCTGCGCGCCAGCCGGTCTGTATGGCGATGCGGGGATTCTCGATATCGGGAAACAGCTGAATAGGCAGCCGGCTGAGACTGGCGATGCCGAAAATCACGATTATCGTCACGGCCACGATAACGGCGGCGGGGTTATTGAGTGAGGCGGCGGTGAGTTTCAAGGAGCTGTCGGTCCGCTTATTATTGTTAACCTGGCTAAAGATAGCACCGTATCGCCGCAGTGTAAGCGGCTGGTGGCGGCGAATTCAGGGCATATTTACCTTGAATCCGCCAGTTTGCCGAGCTGGCGGTCGTGGGCGCCGGGCAGCAGCAACAGGGCTGCGACACAGCCCAGCAGCGCCATCGCCATATCAGACTGGGTGTCCCACTCGTAGCCCTGGGTGGCCAGGAAAGCCTCTGAGGAGGCGCCGGCAAGTATCGCCACGGCCCATTCCAGCAGTTCGTAGAATGCCGAAAAGCCCAGGCAGACACTGATGATGAACAGGTTGCGCCAGCCGGGCGACGACACCACCGCCTTGCGTATGAGTATCTCCCTGGCCAGTATCGCCGGTACGAAACCCTGCATGAAGTGGCCCAGTTTGTCGTAGTTGTTGCGTTCCCAGCCAAACAGCGGGTTCAACTCCTCCACCAGCGGTACCCTGGCATAGGTGTAGTGTCCGCCCACCATGAGCACCACGCAGTGCAGCAGGATCAGGCTGTAGAGCAGGGGGGTGAGGGGGAAGCTATGCCGGGTGACGACCAGCAGGATGAAGCCGATTACCGCTGGCGCCACTTCCAGCGCCCAGGTCGGGTAGTCGTGGGGAGCCACTGCAGACCACAGCAGGGTGAGGGAAAAAATAGCCAGCCAGGCGTATTTCATGAGGTTACCCGGGGGGCCGTGCTGTTGGCGGCCGGATGGCGCACGAGTATCAACATGGCGTCAGTCCCTATCCCAGTGACGCGTCATTTCGAGGTACAGGAATGATGCCGTCCAGGTGATGAGCAGCAGGCCCGTCAGTGACTCCAGGCCGGCCAGAAAGCGCAGGTCACCCCTGGGCTCGATGTCTCCGAACCCCAGGGTGGTGTAGGTGGTAAAGGAAAAATATACGCAGTCCAGCAGGTTGCCCTCGAAGTTTCCGTGCAGGCTGCCCCAGCCGTCGGACTTGTGCATGAAGAAAAAGAGAAAGCGAATATCCACACTTCGATCACGTGGGCCACCAGCGCGCCGAATACGCCCAGCACGATGCGAAAGCGGTGGCGAATCTTCAGCCGGGGCATGGCAACGGTGAAGCGGTACATGAACTCGTAGTGGATCATGACCGCTGTCGCGATGACCAACAGGTTGACGAGAAAGACGAGCAGCACGGTCCCGGTGCTCCTGCATTATGATACGGCCCTACTTTACCGCTATATCCGGTTTTCTGCATTGCTGGCGTGGGCGCTGCCGCCGGGTATACTTTGGCCTGCAAACTATCGAGGAGCGTCGCCGTGGAAACAGACACAGACCTGAGCCACCCCATCGAGTATGTCCGGCAAAACTCCGATATTATCGGCCAGGCGCTGAATCAGTACGGCTATATAGTCATCGACAGCCTGTATTTTATCGTCATCGGCATGCTGTCGGTGTTTGTCCTGCACAAGCTGGCCTCGCGGTTTCTCTATCCCTACCTCCCCAATGCACGCCTGGCCAGGGTGGTTTTTGGCACGCTCTACGTCCTGGTGCTGGTCGTCACCGCGCTGATCGCCCTGAAGCGGGCCGGCTTCGATACCGCTGGCTTCGGGCAGATAGCCGTCCTGCTGGTGCTGTTCGGCGCGGTGTTGGTCTACTTCCTCCTTCCCTTCCTGCCCAGGCTGCCATTCATTCCCGGCCATATGATAGAGACCGGCGGCGTCACGGGGATCGTGGATTCCATATCCAGCTTTCACACCACCCTGCGCAAGTTTGATGGCACGATCGTGTTCCTGCCCAATGCGCTGGTAATGGCTTCCCGTATCCAGAACTTCAGCTACACCCCCACCCGGCGTATAGAGCTGAAGCTGCTTATCGCGCTCGACACCGACCCGGCCGCCGCCGCGGCTCGCGCGTTGGAGGCCGTGACCGCCGAGCCCAGGGTACTGGCCGAACCCGCTCCGGCAACCTATGTGCTGAACGCCGATGCAACAGGCGTGGCGGTGACCCTGTACTGCTGGGTGAACAACGCGGACTTCCTGCCGGTGCAGAGCGAACTCTGGTTGCGGCTGCTGGCACTGGCGCGCCAGGAACATGGCATCACCCTGGCCAGCCCACGCCAGGAAATCGAATTGAAGGACGCACGGTAAGCTGCGCACAGTAAGTGACGCACGTTAACCAGGATCGATTGCTTCATGGAGACCCAATAAGCAATGAATACCAACTTGCCCTACAGCGACCTGGTGCGGGTTCGCTTCAGCGATACCGATGCCCAGGGCCACCTCTATTTCGCCAACTACCTGGTCTATGCCGATGAAGTGGTCGGGCATTACATGGAGGAACTGGGCTTCAGTGCCATGAACCCCGGCGAGGCGCCCTGCTTCATATTCACGGTCAACCTCAACTGCAGCTATCTCGACGAGTGCAAGGCCTTCGACACGGTGCGGGTTTGTGTGGGTTATTCCCGCCTGGGCAACAGCAGCGCCGACGTGAGCTTCGAACTCTACAACGACCGCAGCGACAGCTTGCTGGCCAGGGGTTCTTTTACCCAGGTGTTTACTGACAAGCAAAGTCGCAAATCCACGCCCATTCCCGCTGCCTTTCGCGAGGCCATTCTGGCGCGGCAGGGCGACGGGAGTGACTATGCCCGGGGGGCTTGAAGGCAGGCGTTTGCCGATACCGGCTGTGCGGCTCTTGGCGGCTGCCGTCGCTGCGGGAGTTGTGGCGCAAATATTATGATGAAGATCACATAAATTTTCCGCCATGACATCGTACAATGGCCGGGGACATATAGAATGCCCGCCAATTTTTTAAAACAAAAAGTATAACGAGGACAAATATGAAAAAGTGGATCAGTGCACCGGTCGTCTCGCTGCTGCTTGCTGGTTGGGCCGGGGGGATTGCGGCGCAGACGATAACTAACGGTTATGTTTGCGCTCCGAAAAATCCTGGCGGTGAGGAGACGCGTCTCTATTTCCGCCAGCAGGATGGTGTCGCCGTGAACCTGGCGTCAAATGCCACTTTTCCGGTGGTCTGTCCTGTGGAAATTCCTCTGGGTGAAGCCTTTTACGATGTCGTTATCCGGGTTGGGAATGCCAACGACTTTACCCAGAAGTTTTCCTGCGCGCTTGAAGAGTATGACCTCGGGAATAATCTGGTCAGGTCAATTGGCAAGGCGATAAACCTTAATGCGTTTACAGTGGGCCCGATAAGCTGGGCGGGTGTTACCTTGTTAAGCGATACCAACTATTTGAGTGCAAGATGCATTCTCCCCCCGCGGGGGCAGGTTGGCCTGGTCGGCTGGTATTGATGGTCGGCTCGTGACGATGAGCGTTAACAGGGCCGTGGTGATCGCTTCGCTGGTGTCGGTGGGCGCAGTGCTTGGACTACAGACTGTCCAGGAAACGCGCCGGCCTGCTTTGGATTCCGGCAGTGCAGAATTGGCCCCGTTGATCAGGGCCAACGTCGAATCAATTGCCACCCTGAAAAGCGAGCTGATCGAGTTGCGCGAGCAACTGGCCAGCACGGAGAGGTCCACCAATTACGGTGTTGTTATTGATGGCGGTGCCGAAACTGCCGGGCTGGCAAAGCGGCTCGATAAAATAGAGCACACCCTGGCCGAACTCTCGGCGCCGGGCCCGTTGGCGGGCAGCAAAACCGGCGCTGAACTTGAGAAGAAGCTTACGCAGGTGACGCAGCTCGCCGCCGGGGGCTCCTCAATTTCCTATGACCAAAGTGTCCAGGCCGAAATCGACTTTGAAAACGATTCCGGGGTCCCTCTAGGCGACATTGAAGAGACGATAAGCGACGCTCTCTACACCGCCGAGGGCATTGATATCAGTGGTATGGAATGCAGAGACACGATATGCAAGGTCACCTATTCGAAGTCCGGATCATTCCAGGCCCAGGGCGCGGGCGATGGTGGCCATGAAATTGTTGATCAACTGGCGCAGGCTACCAATGGCCGGGAAGTAGAAGTGCGGTATGGCTCGGACCCGGCCGGAAAAAAGGTAATGTACATTCAAATGCGCTAGCTACGGCTTTGTAGTCTCCACTATGGGTCCGTTGGGTTTTACCCGGTTCATTGGCCATTTCCAGCCTGCTTTGTGAGCAGCCGGCAAACGGCACGTGCGTTTTTGGTGTGATAAAACGCGATCAAGGCCGTGATTCCCAATAGAAGGGCCCTGGGTTATCAGGGCCCTCCCCCGGCTGGATCCATAACAGGAGCAGAACCAGCCACGCCTTAGGATCAACCCGGCACAAGACCGCAAAGACGGCCGGTCACTTCTTGACGCCTTTGGGTTTCCATACCGGCTTTTGTTGCGGTTCGTATAACGTAATGGTGAAGATCGCCATCTCGTTGAAGCCGCCGATGGCAAGTGGGTCGGTCAGGCTGTTGCCGGACATTGCACCGACGATCTCAGGTGGCAGGGTCGTCGCAAAAGATTTGTAAACCCCGGCGGAAATCGTTGCAAGGAACATCCCCTCGCCGGGAAAGTTGTCGAAACTGGGGTCGGTGCGCAGTCGAATGGAACCGGTTACGGTGTACTCTTTGCCCATAAACGTGATTTGTGAGACCAGTCCAAAATCGCCAGTTGGATACCCCCTCTCCAGTTCGGGTGTTGGCTCGGCGATACAACTGTGTCCCGAGCCAACCTTCATTATGTCGTCACTCAACACGGACCCATCGGTATTCTTCGTGTGGACTACATAGAGATCCCCCTGGCGTGCCAGCAGAACCGGCTGTCCACCAAGTAGAGGTAGGGCCCAGTCACACGCTTCCGTTGGCAGGTCGATTCTATTTAGCTGGCGAACCACATAAGTGCTTTCTTCAAGGGCTGTTTGTGGCGTGACTGGTTCGAAAGTTGTCTGGGCAAATGAAGATCCAGAGGCGAGGCACAACACAGCCAGGCGATACGTGAAATTATTCATGCTGAAAACTCCCATATTGATTGCGGACAGGAGAACTCCTTGCAATGAACGCTGAAGAAATCCCCCCTTCAACTTCAGCCTAGTCGGGGAGCTGGGTGTCGTTATTGATATGCCTCAAATACACACATATATAGTAAGGTCATTTTTGAATAACAAAAAGGCTGATCCGCGGGAGGGTGCATAATGAATAAAAATACAAATCCAACGAAGGCGCATGCCTATTCTCAAACCGTGCGCAGAGTCCCGCAGAGGGGCTCTCAAAATGGTTGGAGGTGCTAAAAAAAAGCCTCGTCTGGAAGGACAAGGCTTTTTGAATTTATGGTGCCCGGAGACAGAATCAACCGGCCGGCGTTCCGGTGCCGACACCTGGTGGCGGCATGCATAAAAAAAGCCTCGTCTGGAAGGACAAGGCTTTTTGAATTTATGGTGCCCGGAGACAGAATCGAACTGCCGACACGGGGATTTTCAATCCCCTGCTCTACCGACTGAGCTATCCGGGCGGAATCGCGAACTGCGAGAGGCGCGTATTAAACCCGCAGCGGCCATTTGAGTCAAGGCCCGGCCGGGAGAGGCCCAGCCGGGGCAGGCCCGGTCAGGGTGGGGCCTACTCCCCGGGCGGCACATAGCCCTCCGCCTCGATCGTAGTCCTCCCCGGCCAGGAACTTGTCCATCTCCTGCTGCAGGTACTTGCGGGCCGCGGGGTCCGCCAGGCTGAGGTGTTTCTCGTTGATCAGCATGGTCTGGTGCGCCTGCCAGTCCTGCCAGGCCTGCCTGGATACCGACTCGAAAATCTCCTGGCCCCGGGGACCGGGATAGGGCGGGGCGTTCAGGCCCTCCAGTTCGCGCTGGTACTTCTTGCAGAAAACGGTGCGGGCCATGGCGTGGTTGCTCCAGAAACGGGTGATCAGGCTAGCCGGGCCAGCAGGCCGGCCACGGGAGCGGCCAGGCCCACCGCGGCGGGTTGTCCGCTGTTATACCAGAGCTGGTCCGGGGCTTCCATTACGCTCCCCGGGGAGCCGGGAAGCCTGACCTGCACCGGGTTGATATCCAGGTGGTAATGGCTGAAGGTGTGGCGAAACGCCGGCCAGGCCTCGACGGTGGCCGGCTCGACACCCCAGCGATCCATACACCAGGCGGCGGCGCAGGTCGGGTCGGGGAGTTCCGGGAAGCACCACAGACCGCCCCAGATACCGTTGTCCGGGCGCCGCTCCAGCCAGATATCGCCGTTGGCCGCCTGGGCCATGAGAAAGGTAGTGGTTTTCACTGGCAGGGCCTTGCGCGGCTTGCTGCCCGGAAAGGCTTTTTGCTGGCCCGCGGCCAGCGCCCGACAGTCGGCCTGCAGCGGGCAGCGATCGCAGGCGGGTGCGGCGCGGGTGCACAGGGTGGCGCCCAGGTCCATCATGGCCTGACTGTAGTCGGCGCTGCGCTGCCCGGGAGTGTACAGCCCGGCAATCTCCCACAACCGGTCGTGGACAGTTCGCTCCCCGGGCCAGCCCGCTACCGCCCCGTGGCGAGCCAGTACCCGCTTGACGTTGCCATCGAGAATGACCGCCGGTTTACCGAAGGCGATGCTGACAATTGCCCCGGCGGTGGAGCGGCCGATACCGGGCAATTCGCACAGGCCCTCCACGGTGTCCGGGAAGCGGCCGCCCAGCTGCTCGCAGACCTGGACGGCGGCGCGGTGCAGGTTGCGCGCCGCGGGCGTAATAGCCCAGGCCGGTCCAGTAGGTGCAATACCTCGTCCAGCGGGGCCGCCGCCAGGTGCCTGCACCGTGGGAAAGGCCTGCATGAAGCGCTGGAAATAGGGGATTACCGTTTTAACCTGGGTCTGTTGCAGCATGATCTCCGAGACCCACACCCGGTAGGGGGTGGTGTCCGCCTGCCAGGGCAGGTCCTTGCGACCGTGCTGGTCGAACCAGTCCAGCACGCGCCTGGCGAAGGGGTTTGGCACGTCGGTTATCGTGGTCATAGGGCGGTATGAATGGGCTGAATCCGGTCGACAGGGTAATGGCGATCAGCTGAATCCGCCAGTGAATTAGCCACAGGTGCCTCGGGCCCCGCATTCTTCTATAATGGCCCGCTTTTGCGGGGAGTCGCCCCCGTTTGTGGAGAGACCGATGGCGCAGCGCGAAGCCACTGTAGAACGAAACACGCTGGAGACGCAGATCACCGTCTCTGTGAACCTCGATGGCTCCGGCAAGACGGAGTTCGATACCGGCGTGCCCTTCCTGGAGCACATGCTGGACCAGATCGCCCGGCACGGCCTGATCGACCTGGCGATCAAGGCCAGTGGCGACCTGCATATCGATGACCACCACACCGTGGAGGATATCGGCATCACCCTGGGGCAGGCGGTCGCCGCTGGCGGTGGGTGACAAGAAAGGCATCTATCGTTACGGGCACGCCTACGTGCCGCTGGACGAGGCCCTGTCGCGGGTGGTGGTGGATTTCTCCGGCCGCCCGGGCCTGGAATACAATGTGCCTTTCACCCGTGCGGCGGTGGGCGGCTTCGATGTGGACCTGTTCCTGGAGTTTTTCCAGGGCTTCGTCAATCACGCCCAGGTCACCCTGCACATCGACAACCTGCGCGGCGACAACAGCCACCACCAGGCCGAGACGGTATTCAAGGCCTTCGGCCGCGCCCTGCGCATGGCCCTGGCGGAGGACGCCGCGCATGGCGGGCGTTACGCCTTCCACCAAGGGCGTGCTTGTAGGGCGGTAGTCGGCATGAGTGGCGTAGTCGCCGTTATCGATTACGGCATGGGCAACCTGCACTCCGTGGCCAGCGCGCTGGAGCACGTGGGCGCGGACAAGGTCGTTGGTTACCCATGATGCCGAGCAGATCCGCGCCGCCGACCGGGTGGTGTTCCCGGGCGTGGGCGCCATACGCGATTGCATGGCGGAGATCCGCCGGCTGGAGTGCGACCAGTTACTGGCGGATGCGCTGGTGGAGCAGCACAAGCCGGTGCTGGCTATCTGCGTGGGCATGCAGGCCCTGATGACCCACTCCGAGGAAAACGGCGGCGTGCACTGCCTGGACGTGATTCCCGGCGAGGTCCGCTATTTCGGCAATCCGCTGGTGGGCGCCGATGGCCAGCGCCTGAAGGTGCCGCACATGGGTTGGAACGAGGTGCGCCAGACCCGGGACCACCCCCTGTGGCAGGGCATCGCCGATCGCACCCGCTTCTACTTCGTGCACAGCTATTACGTGGACGCGGTGCAGCGGGAGCCTGGTGGCCGGCAGCGTGGACTACGGCGTGAGCGCCGACGCCGCCCTGGCCAGGGACAACCTGTTCGCAGTGCAGTTTCACCCGGAAAAAAGCCATACCGCGGGCCTGCAACTGTTACGCAATTTTCTGGAGTGGAACGGCAAATGCTGATTATTCCCGCGATCGATCTCAAGGACGGCCAGTGCGTGCGCCTGCGCCAGGGCCTGATGGAAGACAGCACGGTGTTCTCCGACGACCCGGTAGCCATGGCCCGGCGCTGGGTGGACGCGGGCTGCCGCCGCCTGCACCTGGTGGACCTCAACGGCGCCTTTGCCGGGGAGCCGGTCAACGGCGAGGTGGTCACCGCCATCGCCGCCGCCTATCCCGGGCTTGCCGATACAGATCGGCGGCGGCATTCGCAACCTGGAGACCATCGAGCACTACATCAGGGCCGGTGTCAGCTACGTCATCATCGGTACCAAGGCGGTCAAGGAGCCGGCTTTCGTGGCCGAGGCCTGCGCCGCCTTTCCCGGGCACAGTCATCGTGGGCCTGGATGCCAAAGACGGCCTGGTGGCCACCGACGGCTGGGCGGAAGTGTCCCAGCTGCAGGCCGCCGACCTGGCCCGGCGGTTTGAATCCGACGGCGTGTCGGCCATCGTGTACACCGATATCGCCCGCGACGGCATGATGCAGGGGGTCAACGTCGAGGCCACCCTCGCCATGGCGCGGGCCTCCAGTATCCCGGTGATCGCCTCCGGCGGCATCACCAACCTGGACGATATCCGCGCCCTGCGCGCCGTCGCCGACCAGGGTATCTGCGGCGCCATCACCGGCCGCGCGATCTACGAGGGCACCCTGGACGTGGCCGAGGCCCAGCGGCTGTGCGACGCCCGGCGATGGCGAGGCTGAGTATGGGGCTGGCCAAGCGCATCATTCCCTGCCTGGACGTGGAGAACGGCCGCGTGGTCAAGGGCGTCAATTTCGTCGATATCCGCGATGCCGGCGACCCGGTGGAGATCGCCATGCGCTACAACGAGCAGGGCGCCGATGAGATCACCTTCCTGGACATCACCGCCAGTCACGAAGACCGCGACACCACCGTGCACACGGTGGAGAAGATCGCCGAGGAGGTTTTTATTCCCCTGACCGTGGGCGGCGGTATCCGCACGGTGCAGGATATCCGCACCATGCTCAACGCCGGTGCCGACAAGGTCAGCATCAACACCGCCGCCATCCACAACCCCGAACTGGTGCGCGAGTCCGCCGAGCGGTTTGGCTCCCAGTGCATCGTGGTGGCCATAGACGCCAAGCGGGTAGACGATGTGGAGGGCAGGCCGCGCTGGGAAATTTTCACCCACGGCGGGCGCAATCCCACCGGCATCGATGCGGTGGCCTGGGCGGTGCGCATGGCGGAGCTGGGGGCGGGCGAGATCCTGCTCACCAGCATGGATCGCGATGGCACCAGGAACGGCTTTGAACTGGGCGTGACCCGCGCCATCACCGACGCGGTGGAAATACCGGTCATCGCCTCCGGCGGGGTGGGCAACCTGGACCACCTGGTGGACGGCATCCTGCTGGGTGGTGCCGACGCGGTGCTGGCCGCCAGTATCTTCCACTTCGGCGAGTACACCGTGCCCGAAGCCAAGGCCTACATGGCCGCCCGCGGTATCGAGGTGCGCCTGTAGGGCCCCACAACCCCTGTAGGGTCGAATTCATTCGACCATCGAATCACACAGGATGCTCCGGCGAAATCCCGGCCCGAATTAACCCGGTACCCCGTTGCCAGTTACCCGACGGTCCTACTCACTCCCGGCCTTCTGGCTGCGCATGCCCAGGATATTGATGCCCTTGAGCAGGGTCAGCGCCTCGTACAACTGGTTGTCGCTGGCCAGCAATTCGCTCGCCACCTTGCTGGATGCGCCCCGCGATTTGTTGCTGCTGCCATTGCTGAGGTGGCCGGACAGATCGGCCTCGGTAACCTGCCCGGCGCTGTCGTAGGCGGTTACCCTGGCGCGCTCCACGGGAATGTCCGGCACGATGCCCTCGGCCTGTATGGAGCGGCCGTTGGGGGTGAAGTACAGCGCGGTGGTGAGTTTCACGGCGCGGGAGTCGGACAGCGGCAGGATGGTCTGCACCGAGCCCTTGCCGAAACTGTCGCTGCCCATCACCACCGCGCGGCCGCGATCCTGCAGGGCCCCGGCCACGATTTCCGAGGCGCTGGCGGAGCCGGCGTTGATCAGCACCACCAGCGGCGTATTGTCGCTGGCATCCCCGGGCCTGGCGTCAAAGCTCATGTCCGAGTTGGGCAGACGGCCCTCGGTGTAGACCACGGTTCCGCCATCGAGGAACAGGCCCGCCACATCGACACTGGCGCTCAATACCCCGCCCGGGTTGTTGCGCAAATCCAGCACCAGTCCCTTCAGGGGGCCTTTGGCCTGCAGCTTCTCCAGGGCCTTGGCAACATCCTCGCCGGTGGCGAGCTGGAACTGGGCGATGCGGATGTAGCCGTAGCCGGGTTCCAGGAGGCGCTCCCGCACGCTGGCCATCTTGATGGTGTCGCGGGTCAGGGTGACGGTGAACGGCTGGCTGGTGCCCGGCCGGCCCAGGGTCAGCTCGATCTTGCTGCCCTTGGGGCCGCGCATTTTTTCAATGGCCTCGCCGAGGCTGAGCCCCTTTATCGGTACGTTGTCCAGTTTGAGGATGACATCGCCGCTCTGCAGGTCGGCGGCAGCGGCCGGTGAGCCGTCGATGGGCGCGATCACGGTGACGTACCCGTCCTGCATGCCTACCTCCAGCCCCAGGCCGGTGAATTCTCCCGAGGTGCCTTCCTTGAGATCGCTGAAGTCGTCCTTGGTGAGGTACACGGAGTGGGGGTCGAGACCCGTGAGCATGCCCTGGATGGCGTATTCCAGCAGAGTGCTGTCGTCTATCTCGTTGACGTAGCCCGCCCGGATCTGGTTGTAGACATCGGCGAAGGTGCGCAGTTCTTCCAGGGGCAGCTGGCCCTCGGCTTCATTCGCCAGCAGTTGCGCGGGCGCGGCCTGCAGGGCCAGCCCCGCTACAGCGGCGAACAGGAATCTAGTCAATGGTGCAGAGCTGGGCATGGGTACCGCCGAAATGGCCCGGGGCCGAGTGGATGGCAAGGGAGGGCTAGTTTAACCCATTGTGGGGCGCGATATGAAAGTCCCTGTAAACCGGTCACGGGCGCCTCAGTCCCGGCACCAGCTGGCGGGATTGACGGGTTTGCCCTGGTGGCGTATTTCGAAATACAGGGCGGCCTGTTCCTGCCCGCCGCTGTTGCCGACGGTGCTGATGGGGGTGCCCGCCTTGACCCACTCCCCGACCTCCCGCAACAGGCTCTGGTTGTGGGCGTACAGGCTCATATAGCCGTCGCCGTGATCGATGATCAGCAGCAGGCCCGAGCCGCGCAGCCAGTCGGCATAGACCACCCGGCCGTGGTGGATGGCGTTGACCTTGCTGCCCTCCCTGGCCGGAATCGTCACGCCCTGCCAGCGCATCTTGCCCTCGTTGCGCGGGCGGCCGAAGTTGTTGACCCGTTTGGCGGCCAGCGGCCAGGGCATCTTGCCCCGGGCGGCCTTGAATGGCTGGTAGTGCTCCGGGACCTCGAGATCGGCAACGGCCCTGGCTATGGCCTCCAGCAGCTTTTCCAGTTCCTTGCGGTCCTGCTCCAGCTGCTTCAGTTTCTCCGCCTTGCTCTCGATGCTGGTGCTGAGGCTGGCCACCGTTGCCTCGCGCGCGGCCTGGGCCGTCACCAGTTGGGCCTGCTGCTGTTCCAGTTCTGCCTGCTGGGCCGCTAGCTGATCAAGGGTTCCGGCGATACGCTCCTCGAGCACCCGCAGTTCTTCCAGGGTTTCGCGGTACCGGCCTACCAGGTCGTTGCGGGCCCTGAAAAAGTATTGGTAGTAGGCCATGGCCCGCGCCACCGTGTGGGGGTCTTCCTGGTTCAGCAGCACCTTGACCTGGCCCTGCCGCCCCATTTGCCAGGCGGTTTTGAGCTCCAGCGCGATGCGTGCCTGCTGGGCGTTGCGGGCCTGCTCCAGCTCTTCCCGCTGCGCTTGCAGGCCGTCCAGTTCCGCCTCGCTGGCGGCGATGGCCCGCTGGTTGACGGCGATGTCGCGCTGCAG
>CAVPIH010000003.1:0-45574 GCA_963704965.1 uncultured Gammaproteobacteria bacterium | reverse complement strand
GCCCTTTTTCTAGCCTGCTCGCAAGCCTGCCCCGCTCGATGTGGGGTGACTGGCAGCTACGGCACAGCGCGCCCGGCGCCGCCCTGAGCTCGAGGGTCGACGCAAGGCGCGGACGGGCCGGCCGTTCAGTCTCCCAATGCCAGTTCGGCCACGGCGTCGTCGCCGAGCAGTGCACCTTCGGCCAGCAGGCGTCGCAATTCGTCGCCGGGCAGCGCTCGCTGCAGTTCCGCTCGCGCCATCTCGCAAGCACGCTTTTCACTCTCCTCGCGGCTGAATCCGGACGATTCGATCAACGCATCTGCGCGTCCCAGCACCCGGGCTCCAGCGGTGAAGCGGCCCCGCTGGCAAGCGATCAAGGCGAAGTGGTCCAGGAAGGTGCACAGCCGCCCATTCAGCTTCAGCCCCGGCAGGGCCTGGCGCGCAGCCTGCAACGCTTCTTCGGTGCGCCCCGCAAAGGCCAACGCGGCGCTCAGATTGGCGTGGTTTGTGCTGGCCGGGTCCGGGCGCCGCTGACTGCTGCGTTCAGCCACTTCGAGCCGCAGCGTGATGGCGGCTTCAGCCTTGCCTTGCACGAACAGGCTCTCCGCCAGCTCCATCAACGCATAGTCGAGCTGGGACGGGCTGCCGCTTCGCCGCATCAGCGCCACCATCTCTTCCATCAACGGCTGCCCATCGGACGGCCGACCACCGACTTCCAGCGCGTAGGTCCTGGCCGCCAAGATCCCCGCGCGCAGCGTCTCGGGCCAACGGGGGTCCCACAGTGCCTCGGCCTGGTTCACCGTCGGGTGGATCAACTCGGATTCGCCGTGCCAAGCCAGCTTCTTCGCCAGCAGAACCAACGACAGATACTCCCCCAGCGGATCCTGGATCGTCCGGTACAGCTGGGCTGCCTCGTTCAGCGCGGCCAGTTCCTTGTCGGCCTCCTGTTGACGCGACTCGCTGGCATAGCCCAGCAGCAGCCGGGCCCGCCAGGTCGCGGGCTGCTCGGCCGACACGCAACTCAGCGCACGACGGCACCACAGCAAGCCTTCCAGCGGCAGGCCGGCCGGTCTCCACAGCCACCAGCTGCAACCCGCCAATGCCACGAAGAGATCGCGGTCGGCGCTCTCGGCCCAGATCAGGGCCTCGCGCAGGTTGTCGGTTTCCGGCAGCCATGGGGCCAACGCGCCAGGGCGCTCCAGTTCATCGCGTTGGAAGGCCGTCAGCGCAGGCTCCATCAGCGCCAGCAGGGTTTCGGCGTGACGGCGGCGGGTCAGATCGATCTCGTCGCCTTCGTGCAAACGTTCGAGGGCGTAGGCGCGCGCCGACTCGAGCAGGCGATAGCGTGGCGTCGCACCGTCGTCCGCGACCACGAGTGACTTCTCCACCAGCGCACCAAGTGTGTCCAGCACCGCCCACTCGTCCTCGCCATCGTCCGCGACCACGCCCTGAGCCAACGCCAAGCCGAAGCCGCCAGTGCAGATGCCCAGGCGGCGGAAGGCGCGCTGCTCGTCGGGATCCAGCAGGCTGTGGCTCCAGGCGAGCGCGGCGTGCAGGGTCTGCTGGCGCGCCGGGGCGTCGCGCGGACTGGCCGTCAGCAGCCGAAAACGCTGGTCCAGCCGCTGGCGCAGACCGTCGATACCCAACAGTGGCACACGCGATGCCGCCAGTTCAATGGCCAGCGGAATGCCGTCCAGGCGACGGCAGATCTCGATCACATCCGTGCGGTTGGCTGCATCGAGCACGAACCACGGCTGGACGGCTTTGGCCCGGGCTTCGAACAGCGCCAGCACGCCTTCGCCCGCCTGTTCGTTCCGTGTGTCACCGACTTCTCGCTCCGCCAGCGGCAGTGGCAGCGGCGCCAAACGATAGAGGTGCTCGCCGGCCACGTTCAACGGCAACTGGCTGGTCGCGAGAATGCCCACCGACGCGGTGTCACGCGCGAGCGTCGCGGCCACGGTGGCCACTGCATCGACCAGATGCTCGCAGTTGTCCAGCACGATCAAGCTGTCGTGATCGGCAAGCCTCGCGGCCAAAGCACCGATGTCCGACTTCGGCGCAAGCGTGATCCCCACCGCCTTGGCCACCGCGTCCAGGATGCCCTGAGGGTCGGTCACGGCGGCCAGTTCGACCCACCACACGCCTCCGGCCCTGCCCGGCAAGGCACGCCATGCGATCGCCTGTGCCACCCGCGTCTTGCCGACCCCGCCGGTTCCAACCACGGTCACCAATCGGTGGTCGGCGATCAAGTGGTTCAGACTGTCGAGGTCGGCGTCCCGACCAAACAACTCGCTTCCGGCAGCGGGCAGGTTGTTCGGGCCAACCGAAGCGTGGGACTGGGTCGCCTGGGTCGGCGACGGCGGCGTTTCGGACAGGTCCGCTTGCCTTGCACCTGTGAACCGGTAGCCACGGCCAGGCACGGTCGCGATCGCTGCAGGCCCGATCAGTTTTCGCAGCGCCGAGATGTGAACCTGGAGGTTGTTTTCCTCGACGACCAAACCGGGCCAGACCAGGTCCAGCAAGTCGTTCTTGGAGACGACGCGGTCGCGGCGTTCGATCAGGACACACAGCAGATCAAAGGCGCGTGCGCCGATGCGCGCCGGCTCACCGTCGATGAGCAAGGCCCGCTCATCCGCGAGCACCTGGCACCGGTCGAAGCGGAACTCGGTCAGGCCAACGATTCCCTCCATGCCCTCACCTCCGGCGCTCGTTGTATCAGCTTTGACTGGCTGCGACGAGGGGCGGACGGATGCGTTGCTCCGGTTGGCCGAACCCATTGTTGCCGGCGCACAGCGATTGCTTGAAGTCCGTCTCCCCGGGGCATGCCTTGCAGGCCGCGCCATGGCAAAGGTCTGCTCAAGGTTCGCAGCGTTTCACCTTGACGCCTCCGATCCCTGGCCGCAACATGAAAGCGACTGCATTCGATCCGGCGCGGCGTTACAGGCGCGCCTCGTCCGAGGGCCAGAATGAACACCAGACTCATCGCCTTGCTGGGATGCCTTGTTGTTGTGCAGCCCGGTCACGCCCAGACGACTTTCACGGGCAATTCATCTGGTGTGCCTCGACCGCTTCCACCAGTCCGGTGACCGGCAGCAAGCGGGTTTCTATTTCCGCCAGCAGCATGCCCCGCATGTCCCGGCGGTAGCGCTGCAAGGTCTGCTGCCACAGGGCAGCGGCTTCAGCTTCATCCGTACCCTGCGGCCGGTAACTGGCGCGCAGGGTCTCGAAGCGGGTTTGCAGCAGGCGCGGAACTGCGCTGAAAAAACCCCGGGTGCGGGCGCTCATGGACCTGGCCAGTACCGCGTCCAGCGCGCACAGCTGGTCCAGCTGCGCTGACCGGCCGGCGCTGGCCTCCCGGACCTGCAGCTGCAGCCGGCGCACCCGGTGTTCGGCATCGCTTTGCTGGGCCCGGTAAAAACCCAGGTAGGGCTCGACCTCCATGGAGGTGGCGCGCGCCGCCGGGTCTGCGGGGTCCAGGCAGGGAAAGCGGATCCGGGCGCCGCCGTCGGGGTCGAAGGCCCTGGCGGCCGAGCGCAGGATGGCGCCGCGCCCTTCCAGGAACAGGCTGGTCACATCGGTCGGCGGCAGCGCCGCCGGCCCCGGCTTGCCCAGCCCGCCCTGGACCGCGGCGATGGCAATGGAATCCTGCAGGTCGAAGAGGGCGCCCAGGCGCTGGGTGAAGTGCTCGCGCGAAACCTCCGGGCGCGCCAGCCCCAACTCGGCCAGGTACCTGAGCAAGCGTGGCGAAGCGGCGGCGAAATGCGTAGTAGCCTGGCTCATAAAAGTCCACGACAAGCGAGTCGCCGCTCAATAACTACCTGATTAGTTTAAGAAAAATCCGTTGTACGGAATATTGCTAGCGCCGCTGTCGGCGTTAGTTGGCGAGCGCCCCGTGACGGCGGTTAGCGGCGCCGGGTGCGCCCGCATTATCGCTATTTCTGGGCAACATTCAAGGTTGCTGCCCGGTTCCCGATTGTACATATGAAAAATCATATATATACTTGCCCGTATATACGTACTTCCGTATTTAATCTGTCGTGTCAATCGCTTCTGCCTGACCCGCCGGGGAGGACCAGTCCATACCATGGACGCACTCGCATTCTTTAAATGTCTCGCCGACGACACCCGGCTGCGCTGCCTGTTGCTGATACAGCGCGAACAGGAGTTGTGCGTGTGTGAGCTGACCCAGGCCCTGCAGGAAGTACAGCCGAAGATATCCCGGCATCTGGCGCAACTGCGCCAGTGCAAGCTGGTAGAGGACAGGCGCCAGGGTCAATGGGTCTTCTATCGTGTCCATCCCGCGCTGCCCGACTGGGCCCGGGAGGTGTTGCACGACACGCTGGCGGGCAACCCTGACTTCCTGGCGCCCAACCTCGCGTTATTGCAGCAGATGGGCGAGCGGCCGGAGCGGGCACAGGTCTGTTGCTAGTTCGGATGGCGGCGCCGGGCTGGCGGGCAATTGGCGCTGGCGCCGGTGTGTTTGGGAGTGGGCAAAAGTGAAGAAGGACTTGTTGCTATGGTGACCAGGGTTGGCGTAAACGGCTGCGGGCGCATGGGCCGGCTTATCATGCGGGCGGCCTGGCAGATGGAGGGTGTGGAATTCGTGCAGGTGAACGACCCGGCGGCGGACGCCGGCACGCTGGCGCACCTGCTCAATTACGACTCTGTCCACGGCAGGTGGGAGCATCTCGCGGAGAGTGACGGTAACGACCTGGTCGTGTCCGGCCGGCGCCTGGCCTGTACCGCCAATGAATCCATAGCGGACACGGACTGGTCCGCCTGTGATGTCGTCATCGAGGCCTCCGGCAAGTTCAAGAAGCAAGCCGTGCTGGACAGCTACCTGCAGCAGGGCGTCAAGAGAATCGTGGTAACTGCTCCGGTCAAGGAGGAGGGGGTACTGGACGTGGTCATGGGGGTGAACCACGATCGCTATCAGCCGGCCGTGCACCGCATCGTCAGTGCGGCCTCTTGCACCACCAACTGCCTGGCGCCGGCGGTGAAAGTCATTCACGAGAACCTGGGCATCAGGCACGGCTCCATGACCACCATCCACAACATCACCAATACCCAGACGATCCTGGACGCCCCGCACAAGGATCTGCGCCGGGCCAGGGCCTGCGGTATGAGCCTGATACCCACCACCACCGGCTCCGCCACGGCGATTACCCATATATTTCCGGAGCTGCGCGGCAAACTGGACGGGCACGCCATCAGGGTGCCGCTGGCCAATGCATCCCTGACCGATTGCGTGTTTGAAGTGAGCAGGAAAACCACGGTGGTCGAGGTTAACGCCCTGCTGGCGGCGGCTGCCGACTCCGGGCTCAAGGGCATTCTCGGCTATGAGGAAAAGCCGCTGGTATCGATAGATTACCGCACCGACCCCCGCTCCTGCGTGGTCGATGCCCTGTCGACCATGGTGGTGGGTGACACCCAGGTAAAGCTCTACCTGTGGTATGACAATGAGTGGGGCTACGCCAATCGCGCCGCGGAGCTGATGCACATGGTCGCGCGGCGGGAGCCGGCCTGAACCTTGGCCACCCTGGCCTCACTGCCGGCGGAGGTCCGCCAGTACCTGCTGGTTACTGGCAATTACTGGGCCTTCACGCTCACTGATGGCGCGCTGCGCATGCTGGTGGTGCTGCACTTTCACCAGTTGGGTTACAGCCCGCTGGAAGTCGCCCTGCTGTTCCTGTTTTACGAAATCTTCGGGGTCGTCACCAACCTGCTGGGTGGCTGGCTGGGCGCTCGCATCGGCCTCAATGCAACCATGAACGCGGGCTTGCTCATGCAGGTGGTCGCCCTGTCCATGCTGCTGGTGCCGGCGGACCTGCTGACGGTGGCCTGGGTCATGGCGGCGCAGGCGCTGTCGGGCATCGCCAAGGATCTCAACAAGATGAGCGCCAAGAGCGCGATCAGGACCCTGGTGCCCGCCGGTGCCCAGGGCACCCTCTACAAGTGGGTGGCCCTGCTCACCGGGTCCAAGAACGCCCTCAAGGGCGCCGGGTTTTTCCTGGGCGGGTTGCTGCTGAGCCTGTGGGGCTTTCGGCAGGCGATCCTGGTGATGGCCGCGGTGTTGGCCCTGGTGTGGCTGTTCAGTATCGTCAAGCTGAACAGGCAGCTGGGCAAGTCCGCCAGCAAGCCCAAATTCAGCCAGCTGTTTTCCAAGAGCCGGGCGGTGAACAGCCTGTCCGCGGCCAGGCTGTTCCTGTTCGCCGCCCGCGATGTCTGGTTCGTGGTGGCGCTGCCGGTCTATCTTGCCTCCACCCTGGCCTGGGACAACTGGGCGGTGGGGGCGTTCCTGGCCTGCTGGGTCATAGGCTACGGGCTGGTGCAGTCGCTCGCCCCGGGACTGACCCGCGGCAGGGATGGGCGGGTACCCGACGGCAGCACGGCCCTGTACTGGGCGCTGCCCCTGTCCGTGGTGCCCGCGCTGATCGCCTTCGCGATGACCAGGGGCTTCGAGGTGGAGGCCAGCCTGCTGCTGGGGCTGATGGTGTTCGGGGTGTTGTTCGCCGTGAACTCGGCGCTGCACAGTTACCTGATCGTCAGCTACGCCCAGGAGGATGGCGTATCGCTGGATGTGGGGTTTTACTACATGGCCAACGCCATGGGCCGCCTGCTGGGAACGGTGCTGTCCGGGTGGGTCTACCAGCGCTGGGGACTGGAGGCCTGCCTGTGGATATCCAGCGTTTTCATAGCCGCGGCGGCCCTGGTGTCCCTGTCGTTGCCCCGCCACCCCGCGGCATCCGCGTGAACAAGGAGTAGCGCCAGTGATTGCGAAACTGCTGAATCTGTACAGGGAAAACCCCTCGCAATCGCGCCTAATGGGGGTGATAGTCGGGATTTTTCTGCTGGTTTATTTTCTGCCCGCGGGGCAGCCACGCTTCGACAATGCAGTGCTCGAAGCGATCAGGTTGACCCGCTGGTATGCCCGCGAGCACGTCATCCTGTGCCTGCTGCCGGCCTTTATCATTGCCGGTGCGATGGCGGTGTATATCAGCCAGGGCGCGGTGTTGCGCCATCTCGGGCCACAGGCGCCGAAGGCCATAGCCCTGGGTGTGGCCTCGGTCTCGGGCAGCTTGCTGGCCGTCTGCTCCTGTACCGTGCTGCCGCTGTTCGGCGGGATCTACAAACGCGGGGCGGGCCTGGGCGCGGCCATTGCGTTTCTGTATTCCGGCCCCGCCATCAATATCATGGCAATAGTCGTTACAGCCAAGGTACTGGGGGCCGAACTGGGGATTGCCAGGGGCGTGGGCGCCATCGTGTTTGCGGTCGTGATCGGGGCCATTATGCAACTGCTGTACCGCAGGGAGGAGTTGGCGCGGGCCGCCGATGGGTCCGCGCGAGGATTTGCCGCCGAGGAGGCGGAAAAACCGTTTCCCGCCGTGCTCGCTTTTTTCGGCCTGATGACCGGGATCCTGGTGTTCGCCAACTGGGCGGCTGCCGACAGCTCCTGCGTGGATGCAGGTCTACGCCTGGAAATGGCAGATAACATCGGCGCTGGCCCTGCTGTTTGCCCTCTTGCTGGTGCTCCAGTGGCACTGGCCGCTGCGCCAGGTGCTGGTGCTGGCCGGGCTGGTCGCGGGCAGTGCCCTGCTGCTGCCCGGTACGCCGGAGCTGGGGTTTGCTATCGGCGCGCTTGGCATTCTCGTTATCGCCGCAACCCGGGACCAGGATCGCGAATGGGCTGTGCAAAGCTGGGACTTCACCAAGCAGATCCTGCCGCTGTTGCTGGCCGGCGTGTTTATCGCCGGCTTCCTGCTGGGGCGACCCGGTCACGAGGGCCTGATTCCCTCGGAATGGGTGGGCGCGGCGGTTGGCGATAATTCCTTGCAATCGACCGCGATCGCCGCGGTGCTGGGCGCCTTCATGTATTTCTCTACCCTGACCGAGGTGCCGATCGTGCAGGGCTTGCTGGGCGCCGGCATGGGCAAGGGGCCGGCCCTGGCCCTGCTGCTGGCCGGTCCGGCCCTGTCACTGCCCAATATGCTGGTCATCCGCACGATCATGGGCAACCAGAAGACGGTCGTCTACTGCGCCCTGGTCATGGTCATGGCGACCATCACCGGCTATATCTACGGCAACCTCTGGTAAGCGACTACAAGGAGCGACAAACGTATGAAACTGGCAATCTATGGTAGCGGCTGCAGCAAATGTAAAACCCTGGCGGCCAACGCCGAAGCGGCGGCCCAGGCCCTGGGGCTCGCGTATGAAGTGGACAAGATCACCGACATGAACGCCATTATCGACGCCGGCGTGATGCGCACGCCGGCGCTGGCGGTGGACGGCAGAATCGTCGTCGAGGGCAAGGTCGCTGGCGCGGACGAGATACGGAAACTGCTGGCCTGAGCGGGCGTTATCAAAACGGCTTGAGCACTGCCAGCAGCACGATGCCAAACAGGAACAGCACCGGAATCTCGTTGAAGAAACGGTAGAACACATGGCCGTGCCGGTCGCTGTCGGCGTTTATGGCCTTCACGTAGCGGCCGCACTGCAGGTGGTAGAAAACCAGGAAAGTGACCCCGGCGAGTTTCAGCCACAGCCACCCCGCCCGCAGGTAGTAGTCGGGGTTTTGGGCCATCATGGCCAGTCCCAGGACGATGACGATCAGCATGAATGGGGTGACAAAGCGGTACAGCCGGCGGGCCATGACGGCCAGCTGCCGGCGGGTTTCGGGGTGCTCGCTGGCGGCGTAGTAGACGAATATGCGCGGCAGGTAAAACAGGCCGGCGAACCAGCACACGAAGAAAATGATATGGAAGGCCTTGAGCCAGAGCATGCGTGCTTCTCCAGATTGTTTTACAGCCTTTCCAGGCTGAATTTTTCGATGCTTTCGCGGGTGACCACACCGTGCAGTATCGGTTTCCCGGTGGCGCGGCTGCGCTCGTAAACGCAAACCGCTTCCACGACGCTGGAGCGTATCTTGTCCATGGCCTGGCGCAGCGTGGCCTGCACCGGAACCGGGGCGACTGTCCAGCGGCGGATACCCGCCTCGGCCAGGTCCGCCGTTTCGCCCTCGGCCAGGGCCTCGCGCAGCCATTCCAGCAACTCGGCGCCCTGTACCAGGTAGAGATCCTCCCCGTCGCGTTCCACCAGGCACCATGTCGGGGTGAATTCCAGCAGCGGCTCCAGGTCATCCGCGTGCAGCAGCACGGGTACCCGCACCACCCGCCCGTCCATGGTGGCGGTGACATCGGTACGGTGCAACAGCTGGTTGAGTGGGTCGTCCGGGACGATGCGGCGCAACTGGCGCAGCACCGTCTGGTGCGCGGAGCGCTGGCCAAACAGGCCGGTGTTGGTCAGGCAGGCTGCCACGATAGCCAGCAGTGCGGGCATCACGATACCGATATTGTCGGTGAGTTCGATCACCGCGAGGATGGCCGCCAGCGGTGCGTTCAGGATTGCGCCCATGGCCGCCGCCATGCCGATGGCGATATACAGCGGATAATCCGAGGTGATCTGCGGGTGCAGGGTGTGGGCCACGATGCTGACCGCGCCGCCGAGGCAGGCGCCGATCAGCAGGCTGGGGCCGATCAGGCCAACCGGCAGGCCCAGGCCGCAGCTCACCGCGGTGGCCAGGGTCTTGCACAGGCAGACCAGCAACAGGGAGCCGAGCATCATCTTCGCATTGATGATCAGGTCCATGCTGTCATAACCCAGGCCCAGGGTTTCCGGCACCAGCAGCGCCAGCAGGCCGGTAAAGCAGCCCGCCAGGGTGAAACGCACGACAACTGGCCAGCTGGACAGCTGCGTCGTCAGCTCCAGTATCTTGATAAACCCGGCGACGACCACGCCACAGCCCAGGCCCAGCAGCAGTATGTAGGGCAGCTCCAGCAGGGAATTGAACTCCACGGTGGGAATGCTGAACAGGGCTCCCCCGGTAACCAGGCCGCGACTCACCGCGGACGCCGATACCGCTGCCAGCATGACCGGGATGAAGCCCGCCACCGTGTACTCGGCGACTATCACTTCCATGGCGAATATCACCCCCGCCAGGGGAGTGTGGAAGGCGGCGGCATATGCCGCCGGCGGTGCCGCAGGCAATGAGAATGCGCAGGCTGTTATTGGGTAGCCCCAGGCGTTGCCCCAGCAGGCTGTTGATGGCGCCGCCAAGGTGCACGCCCGGACCCTCGCGGCCGCCGGATTGCCCGGTGCCGAGGGCGAAGGCGCCGGCGAAGAACTGCAGCAGGGCGTTGCGCAGGGGCAGCACGCCGTAGTGAGAGTGCATGCGGCTGACCACATGGACAATGCCGGTGTCCCTGGCCTCGGGCTTCAGCGGCCAGTAGAGCAGTCCCAGCAGCAGTGCTCCGCCTGCGGGCAGGGCGAACAGCATCCACTGCGGCAATGCCTCGAAGCCCTCGCCGCCATTGCCCACCCCGACCAGCCAGGCTACCTCCCGGATGGCCAGGTCGAAGGCCAGCACCACCAGTCCCGAGGCGATACCGCCCACGATACCCAGCAGCGCATAGGCCAGCGCAGAGTTGTAACTGGCAAGGTAGCGCCGGTAGTTCTTGAGTATATCCTGCACGGGGTGAGCCGGTTTATTGCCAAAAAACCAATATTACCAGTTATCTCCCCCATTATTACTTTTATACTTGGTGCCCTTCGCAGCCGCGGGCGCAAACATGTTGTCGGGCGCGCTGGAACCGTCAGTTGAATTGGACATTGTCATGATCAAGGTGGGTATCGTAGGGGGCACAGGCTACACCGGCGTGGAGTTGCTGCGCCTGTTGGCCATGCATGAGCAGGTGGAGGTAGTGGCAATTACCTCCCGCGCCGAGGATGGCCGCCGGGTAGACGAGCTGTTTCCCAACCTGCGAGGACATTACCAGCTGGCCTTCAGCGAACCCCGGGTAGAGGAACTGGCCGGCTGCGACGTGGTGTTTTTTGCCACGCCCCACAATGTGGCCATGAACCTGGTGCCGCAGTTACTCGCGGCGGGCACCAGGGTGGTGGACCTGTCCGCCGATTACCGCCTGCGGGACGCGCAGCTGTGGTCGCGCTGGTACGGCGAGCCTCACGCCAGCCCCGAATTGCTGGCCGAAGCGGTGTACGGCCTGCCTGAGGTAAACCGGGCGGCAATTGCCGGCGCGCGCCTGGTGGCCTGCCCCGGCTGTTATCCCACCGCCGTGCAACTGGGGCTGATACCCCTGTTGGCCGCTGACCTGGTAGACCCTGCACACCTGATTGCCAGTGCGGCCTCCGGGGTCAGTGGCGCCGGCCGCCAGGCCAAAATAGACAACCTGCTCAGCGAGGTCGCCGACAGCTTCAAGGCATACGGGGTGGCGGGTCACCGGCATCTGCCGGAAATAGAGCAGGGGCTGGGGGATATCGCCGGCAAACCCGTACAACTGACCTTCGTGCCCCATCTGCTGCCGATGATCCGCGGTATTCACGCCACCCTGTTCGCCCGCTTGCGGGGTGAGCCGGGAGACCTGCAGGCCCTGTACGAGCAGCATTACGCGGACGAGCCCTTCGTCGACGTGTTGCCCGCCGGGATGTTGCCCCAGACCAGGACAGTGCGCGGCGCCAATCGCTGCCAGATCGCCATCGCGGTGCCGCAGCAGCGCGACACGGTGGTCGTGATGTCCACCATCGACAACCTGGTCAAGGGCGCCTCGGGACAGGCGGTGCAGAACATGAACATCATGCTCGGGCTGCCGGAGGACAGTGGTCTCAGGCAGCCCGGCCTGTTGCCCTGAGGGCGAACATGGCGGCCGAGCCAGCAGACTATCGAGGCAAGCAGCCGGGGGGCCGGCGGCAGCTGCTGGTTGCAGCGGTCGCCCTGCTGGTGGCCGCCGCCCTGTGCGCGGGTTATTACCTGGGGCAGTACGCCGCTTACCAGGGTATGGGCGCCAAGCCCAAGTCCTACCGGGCCATGCAGGCCCAGTTGCTCGAGTTGCGCGGCGCCCTGGTTGAGCGCGATACCCAGTTGGAGATCCAGGGCACCCGGCACGAGGTCGACCGCCACGCCCTGGAACTGGTGCGCCGCGATATGGCTGCCCAGCAGGAGCAGATCTCCGCACTGGAAGAAGGCCTGGCGTTCTACCGTAGTCTGATTTCCCCGGAGGAGTTGGGTGCCGGGCTGGGCCTGCGCAAGCTGGAACTGTTGGCCGGCGATGCGCCGGGGACCTACCTGTTTCGCATCGTCGTGCAGCAGGAGGCGCGCAAGCATGAACTGCTGGAGGGCCGGCTGCAGGTGACCCTGGCCGGACAGCTGGGCGGCGAGCAGGTGGAGTACCCCCTGGGCCAGCTCAGCGACGAGGTGGAGGGCGACTCGCTGCCGCTGAATTTTCGCTATTTCCAGGCGGTGGAGGGCACTATCACCCTGCCGGAAGGCTTTGAGCCGGAGTTTGTTACCGTGGTCGCCAGCACTTCCGAGCCGCACAAGCTCGAGGTGAGCAAGCAGTATTCCTGGCAACTGGATGAGAGGTTTACACATGTTGGGAAATAAAAAGTCGACAGTGAGCGTAGCGGGCAAGACCACCCTGATATCGCGCGATACGGTGGTTCTTGGCGATCTGCGTTTCAGCGGTACGGTGGATGTGGAGGGCCTGGTCCAGGGCAACCTGATTGCCGAGAGTGGCAAAGAGGCCCTGGTGCGCGTCGTGGAGAAGGGCAGGGTAGAGGGTGAGATTCGCTGCCCGGCGGTGATTATCAATGGCGAGGTGGAGGGCGATGTCTACGCCAGCAGGCATCTGGAACTCGCGGCCAGGGCCCGGGTCAAAGGCAATGTGTTTTACGCACTGATGGAAATGGCGGCCGGCTCCGAGGTGAACGGCAGTATGAGCCATCTGCCGGAGCAGGATGCGGCCAGCCAGGCCTCGCCGCAAGCGGCCGCGGCGGGCACGGCTGACGCCCGGGGGCGGGGTCGCCAATCTTGACTAAAATGGTGGGTTATAGCATACTGGCACGCTATTTTGCGGGTGGCGCCGCGCCCCGAGCACTGGATCACTGATGTCTGTAGCAGAAACCTTCAACCCGACGAGTATCAACCTGTCCGCCCGCGCGGTGCGCAAGGTGCGCGAGCTCGTTGCCGAGGAGGAAAACGACAATCTCAAACTGCGGGTCTATATCACCGGCGGCGGTTGTTCCGGTTTCCAGTACGGCTTTGCCTTTGAGGATGAAGTCGCCGAGGACGATGCCGCGATCGAGAAGGACGGCGTCACCGTGCTCATCGACCCGATGAGTTTCCAGTATCTCGTGGGGTCGGAAGTGGACTACACCGAGGGCCTGGAGGGCTCCCGCTTCGTGGTCAACAACCCCAATGCCAGCACCACCTGTGGCTGCGGCTCCTCGTTCTCTATCTAGCGCCGCGGTTTTTGTAGAGCACCAGTCTTACTGCCCCTGGACCCGGGTCCCGGCGGCGGGATAAATTCCCCCCAGCACCCTCTCGCCCGCTGCGCCGGTCACCGCGGGGGCGTTGCCAGCCATCCCGGCCAGGGTGCGCTGCGCCAGCCAGGCAAATGTCATCGCCTCCACCCAGTCGGGATCTATACCCAACGCCGCGGTCGTAGCCACCCCGGCGCCAGGCAGCAGTTGCGCCAGGCGCGCCATCAGGTGGGTATTGTGGGCGCCCCCGCCGCAGACATATAACTCGGCAACCGCAGGGGTGCTTGCCGCTATGGCCCGGGCAATGCTCACTGCGGTCAGCTCGGCCAGCGTGGCCTGCACGTCCACGGCTGCCAGGTCCCGGTGCCCCTGCAGCTGCTCGTCCAGCCAGGCCAGGTTGAAGGCCTCCTTGCCGGAGCTGCGAGGGCCGGAGCGGGCGAAATAGGGGTGCGCGAGCAGGGCCTGCAGCAAGTCCCCGTCAACCACGCCCTCGCCGGCCCACTGGCCGTCCGCATCGTAGGCCTGCTGACGGTGGCGCCGTACCCAGCCATCCAGCAGGGTGTTGCCCGGGCCGGTGTCAAAGCCCATGCGCAGCTCCCGTCCCTCCAGCAGGGAGACGTTGGCGATACCGCCGATATTGACGATGGCCCGGTTCACTCCGGGGCGGGCAAAGGCCGCGGCGTGAAAGGCGGGGGCCAGCGGGGCGCCCTCGCCGCCGGCGGCGATGTCGCGGCGGCGGAAGTCCGCCACCGTGGTAATGCCGGTGAGTTCGGCGATGGTGTTGGGGTCGGCCAGTTGCAGGGTGAAGCAGTCGGCCGCTTGCCGGCTGTCGCAGGGGGGGCGGTGACGCACGGTCTGGCCGTGGCTGCCAATGGCCCGGATCGTGGCCGGGTCGACAGCCGCCTGGTCGGCCAGCGCCAGGGCGGCCGCGGCGAACAGGCGCCCCAGTTCCCGATCCAGGGGCCCGAGGCGCTCGATTTCATCGTCGCCGGGGTGACTTATTGCTTCTATCGAGGCCCTGACCCCCGCCGGGATGGGGTGCAGGTGGGTGGCCACCAGCTCGATGCTGTCCGCGGCACAGCGGATAAGGGCGCTGTCTATGCCATCGACGCTGGTGCCGGACATGAGTCCGATATAGAGCGCCGGCTCCACCGGATGGCTCAGTTGGCGCGCGATTTGGCGTCGCCCTGGTTGTTCATCGCCAGGTGGCTGTCGGTGCGCAATGCGGCCAGTTGCATGGAGCTCTGGTTGGTAGCCTGGCGGAAGGCGGTCATCTCCGCCTTCGCCAGGGTCTTGGCCTTGGGCAGCTGTTTGTGGATCTTGCGGGGATCCCGGTGCACGCCGTCCAGCAGGAACTCGTAATGCAGGTGGGGCCCGGTCGCCGCACCCGTGGACCCCACTGTGCCGATTACCTGGCTCTGGGCGACCCGCTGTCCCTGCTTGACGTTGCGCTTGTGCAGGTGCAGGTAGCGGGTGACATAGCGATCGCCGTGCTGCAGGAATACATAGTTGCCATTGGCGCGGGTGTAGCCCGCCTTGACCACGCGGCCGTCGCCCGCGGCGTACACCGGGGTGCCCGTGGGGGCGGCGTAGTCGGTGCCGCGATGGGGGCGGGTGGTCTTGTAGATGGGGTGCAGGCGTTTCAGGTTGAAGTTGGAGCTGATGCGGGTGAAGTCCACCGGCGCGAGCAGGAAGGCCTTGCGCATGCTGACACCTTCCTCGTTGTAGTAATTGGCCTCGCCGTTGCTGTCCACGTAGCGGAAGGCATTGTAGGTTTTGCCCTGGTTGGTGAAGGAGGCCGCGATAATATTGCCGTCGGCGTATTTCTCGCCATCCAGGTACAACTCCTCGTAGATGAGGTGAATGGTGTCACCCTGGCGGGGGTCCTGCACAAAATCGATAACGCCGCCAAAGACATTGGCCAGTTCCATGATCATGGTCTGGGACAGGCCCGCCTCCTGGCCCGCCATGAACAGGGACGAGCTTATCTCGCCGGTGGCCCAGGATTCCCTGACTTCCGGCTCGCGGGTCTCGATCTCACTGCTGAAACTGGTCTCTCCCCGACGGTAGTAAATCGTTTCCAGCGCGGATTTGACATAGCGCACCGCCAGCAGCTGGCCATCGTCATCGGCCTGGAATGCGAGCACCTGCCCCGGGTAAATGCGCGCCAGGGTTTTGCCATCAGCGGATTCGCTGACCACGCTGTGCACGTCACCCTTGCTGAAGCCCGCCCGCTGGAAGATCAGCGACAGGTTGTCGCCTCTTTTTACTGTCTGCTCCAGCCAGGGGCGTTCGGCGGGCACGGGCGGCTCTTCGGCCACGGCAGGTGCGGGTTCTTCGGTTGCCGTTCTGGCGGGCCTGGTCACCAGCCACAGTTCGCTGTCGGCACCGTTGGTGTCGGCCCCGGAGGTGGGCTCCACGGCGACCACCTCGGGCGATGGGTCGGTGGCGTCCTCGGGGGAGTGGAGCAGCAGGCCGGTCACAAAACAGGCCCCCAGCGCCAGCATCACCCAGGTGGCTTTGCCGGGCGGGTTGAATTTCGCCTGCGCGCGTGCCCCCGTGCGAGTGGCGGTCGCCCCCCGTTTCTTTTTCGCCAATGCGAACATGCCCCGATGGTCCCTTGCTTTATCAAGAGGGGAGTATATAAAAAAAACCGCTGATGCCATAGCGGGAAACATGACTTCGATAGTGCGGTTGTTGTATGGTTTGCCCCCGCTATTTCCGCCCCAATCGCAACGAGACCAGCTTGATGAGCAGCGCCCTGTTAGAAGATCTTCGCGCCCGTGGACTGATTTTCCAGGTGGCGGGGGAGAAAGACCTCGCCGACTGGCTGGACGGTGGGGTGCGCACGCTCTACTGCGGCTTTGATCCCACTGCTGACAGCCTGCACATCGGCTCGCTGGTTCCGCTGTTGATGCTGCGCCGTTTTCAGCTGGCCGGACATCGGCCCCTGGCCCTGGTCGGGGGCGCCACCGGCCTCATCGGCGACCCCAGTTTCAAGGCCCAGGAGCGGCAGCTGAATACCCCGGAAGTGGTGGCGGGCTGGACCGAGAAGTTGCGTGCCCAGGTTTCCCGCTTCATCGACTTCGACAGGGGCGAGGCCTCGGCGGAGGTGGTGAACAACCTCGACTGGACTGCCGGGCTGGATGTGCTGACCTTCCTGCGCGATATCGGCAAGCATTTTTCGGTCAACGCCATGATCCAGAAGGAGTCGGTCAAGCAGCGCCTGGAGCGCGACGATGCCGGTATCAGCTACACCGAATTCACCTACATGATCCTGCAGTCATATGATTTTGCCGAGTTGAACCACCGTTACGGTTGCGGCCTGCAGATTGGCGGCTCCGACCAGTGGGGCAACATCACCGGGGGCATCGACCTCACCCGCCGCCTGCACGGCCAGCAGGTGTTCGGCCTGACCATGCCGCTGATTACCAAGAGCGACGGCAGCAAGTTCGGCAAGACCGAAGCCGGCACCGTGTGGCTGGATGCGCGGCGCACCTCGCCGTATGCCTTCTACCAGTTCTGGCTGGGCACGGCTGACGCGGATGTATACAAGTTCCTGAAATATTTCACCTTTTTGCCTGTGGAGGAGATTGAGGCCATCGAGCGCGCCGACGCTGAGCGGGCCGGGCGACCGGAGGCGCAGGGAGTACTGGCCACCGAGCTTACGCGACTGGTGCACGGTGACGATGGGCTGGCCGCGGCGCAAAGGATCACCCAGTGCCTGTTCAGCGGCGAGCTGCAGACTTTGTCGGAAACCGACCTGCAGCAGTTGCGCCAGGATGGTCTGCCCGCCTCCACCCTGCGTCGCCAGGAGTTGCCCGAAACCCTCACCCACCTGTTGGTGGAGGCCGGTATGGCGACTTCCGGCAAGCAGGTCAAGGATGCCCTGGGGCGCAGCGCGGTAACCTTCAACGGGGCGGCGATTTCCTGGGAGCAGAACGCCCAGGTCTCCGCCTGCCTGGATGCCGCCCGGGCACTGTTCGGGCGGTATTTCCTGGTGCGCCTGGGCAAGAAAAAGTATCACCTGTTCGAGCTCGAATGAGCTGCCGGCGGGCCGGTTGCCAGGGCGGCAAAGTTGGCAATTTTGCCTATCCCTGAAATATTTCAGCAAAGAGCTTGCGCTCCCATGGGGTGCTGCGTATAGTTCGCCTCCCTTCGCGGGTGCGGCCCTTCACGGGTTGCAGCTTTACCTCCTCAAAAGCCCGTCGCATACCTGCGCCAGGCGCTCAAGGGGAGGGTGGTTCCGGAGGGGAATCTGGCAAGAGAAAGCTACTTAGTTCTTGCCTCGGAGGTGGTGATCGGTATAATACGCCTCCGCGCTCAAGGGTACGTCCCCTGGGCCGATAACCTCACCCTGGCGGTGAGGTGTTATTTAACAGTCAAATGAAGACAGATGTGTGGGCACTTGTTGGGATAGTTGTCACGACTATTCAGACACAACAAGTGACTCATTAATTCATTGTAATTTTTGATTTCGAATTGTGTCTGAGCCTTGGATTTGGCGGGTAAAGCGAGGGCCCTTGTTTACAGGGGCAGCGTAACCCGCCCCTCTTGCCAGCCGGTATGGTGGAAGAGGTAAAAGATTTAAACTGAAGAGTTTGATCATGGCTCAGATTGAACGCTGGCGGCAGGCCTAACACATGCAAGTCGAGCGAGAAAGGCCTTCGGGCTGAGTACAGCGGCGGACGGGTGAGTAACGCGTAGGAATCTACCTGGTAGTGGGGGACAACATGGGGAAACTCATGCTAATACCGCATACGCCCTATGGGGGAAAGCGGGGGACCTTCGGGCCTCGCGCTATCAGATGAGCCTGCGTAGGATTAGCTTGTTGGTGAGGTAAAGGCTCACCAAGGCGACGATCCTTAGCTGGTCTGAGAGGATGATCAGCCACACTGGGACTGAGACACGGCCCAGACTCCTACGGGAGGCAGCAGTGGGGAATATTGCGCAATGGGCGAAAGCCTGACGCAGCCATGCCGCGTGTGTGAAGAAGGCCTTCGGGTTGTAAAGCACTTTCAATTGGGAAGAAAGGTTGTACGTTAATAGCGTGCAGCTGTGACGTTACCTTTAGAAGAAGCACCGGCTAACTCCGTGCCAGCAGCCGCGGTAATACGGAGGGTGCGAGCGTTAATCGGAATTACTGGGCGTAAAGCGCGCGTAGGCGGTTTGTTAAGTCGGATGTGAAAGCCCTGGGCTCAACCTGGGAACTGCATTCGATACTGGCCGACTAGAGTACGAGAGAGGGAGGTAGAATTCCACGTGTAGCGGTGAAATGCGTAGATATGTGGAGGAATACCGGTGGCGAAGGCGGCCTCCTGGCTCGATACTGACGCTGAGGTGCGAAAGCGTGGGTAGCAAACAGGATTAGATACCCTGGTAGTCCACGCCGTAAACGATGTCTACTAGCCGTTGGGAGACTTGATTTCTTAGTGGCGCAGCTAACGCACTAAGTAGACCGCCTGGGGAGTACGGCCGCAAGGTTAAAACTCAAATGAATTGACGGGGGCCCGCACAAGCGGTGGAGCATGTGGTTTAATTCGATGCAACGCGAAGAACCTTACCAGGTCTTGACATCCTGCGAATTTTCTAGAGATAGATTAGTGCCTTCGGGAACGCAGTGACAGGTGCTGCATGGCTGTCGTCAGCTCGTGTCGTGAGATGTTGGGTTAAGTCCCGTAACGAGCGCAACCCTTGTCCTTAGTTGCCAGCACGTCATGGTGGGAACTCTAAGGAGACTGCCGGTGACAAACCGGAGGAAGGTGGGGACGACGTCAAGTCATCATGGCCCTTACGACCTGGGCTACACACGTGCTACAATGGAACGCACAGAGGGTTGCAACCTCGCGAGAGTGAGCTAATCCCACAAAACGTTTCGTAGTCCGGATCGGAGTCTGCAACTCGACTCCGTGAAGTCGGAATCGCTAGTAATCGCGGATCAGAATGCCGCGGTGAATACGTTCCCGGGCCTTGTACACACCGCCCGTCACACCATGGGAGTGGGTTGCTCCAGAAGTGGTTAGCCTAACCTTCGGGAGGGCGATCACCACGGAGTGATTCATGACTGGGGTGAAGTCGTAACAAGGTAGCCCTAGGGGAACCTGGGGCTGGATCACCTCCTTAAACGATGTTGGCACTACCTGATGAGTGCTCACACATTTGTCTTCATTTGTTCGGTTGATGCGAGAATAATCACGGTGCTGGTTTGCACTTTGCGCAGGCGGGACCGGATTCCCTTTTAGGGGTCGGTATTACAGGCCTGTAGCTCAGTTGGTTAGAGCGCACCCCTGATAAGGGTGAGGTCGGCAGTTCAAATCTGCCCAGGCCTACCAAATCACTCCTGCTCTTCGTTGCCGCACCGCTTGCGTATTGTCTAATACACGGCGCAGCACGGCGCCTCGATCAGAAGCGTTTTGGCATTCTCAAAAAGGGGCTATAGCTCAGCTGGGAGAGCGCCTGCCTTGCACGCAGGAGGTCTGCGGTTCGATCCCGCATAGCTCCACCATTTTTGCATCACTGAGATCAGAAAGAAGCTTTTTTGCTGGTTTGAAAAGGCTTCTTTCTGGTTTTAACAACCGGAAAGTTCTTTAACAAGGTAAATCAAGCTGAGTCTTTGGATTGCAGCTGGGCACATGAAGCCTTCGGGTTTTGTTGTGGTCAGAGCGATCCATAGATAAAAAGTTCTGGTAACGGGTTTCAATTCCCCGTTGCCAAACGAGTTGTAACAACACTGTGACTTAAGCGTCACAACATCCGGCGGGCATGCACTTTGATCGGTGCATGTCTACTAAGTACCTGGCCTGTGTTAAGGGGGTCAGGGAAAAGTCTTCTTGATAGTTCTTCTTTTATGGAGAGACAGATAACTTTGGTTATATGGTCAAGCGACTAAGCGCATACGGTGGATGCCTTGGCAGTCAGAGGCGATGAAGGACGTAGTAGCCTGCGAAATGCTTCGGGGAGTCGGCAAACAGACTTTGATCCGGAGATGTCCGAATGGGGAAACCCACCTGGTGTAAGCCAGGTATTCTTTACTGAATACATAGGTAAAGGAGGCGAACGGGGGGAACTGAAACATCTAAGTACCCCTAGGAAGAGAAATCAATTGAGATTCCCTCAGTAGCGGCGAGCGAACGGGGAGTAGCCTGCAAGTGATAGCAATCGGGTTAGTGGAACGGTCTGGAAAGTCCGGCGATAGAGGGTGATAGCCCCGTACACGAAAGCCTGGTTGTGGTACTGAGCTTGCGACAAGTAGGTCGGGACACGTGTTATCCTGACTGAAGATGGGGGGACCATCCTCCAAGGCTAAATACTACTGACTGACCGATAGTGAACCAGTACCGTGAGGGAAAGGCGAAAAGAACCCCGGAGAGGGGAGTGAAATAGAACCTGAAACCGTATGCGTACAAGCAGTGGGAGCCCCATCACTAAGTGACTTTGGTGGTGTAACGATCACAAAGCGAGTCTTGTAAAAGAGGTTAGCGTCGCGCAGCGACGATCAACCGCTCTAAACAAGGCTGAGGTTCTTAGTGATGGGGTGACTGCGTACCTTTTGTATAATGGGTCAGCGACTTATTGTCTGTAGCGAGCTTAACCGTTTAGGGGAGGCGTAGGGAAACCGAGTCTTAATAGGGCGACTTAGTTGCAGGCAATAGACCCGAAACCGGGCGATCTATCCATGGCCAGGTTGAAGGTGCCGTAACAGGCACTGGAGGACCGAACCCACTTATGTTGAAAAATGAGGGGATGAGCTGTGGATCGGAGTGAAAGGCTAATCAAGCCCGGAGATAGCTGGTTCTCCTCGAAATCTATTTAGGTAGAGCCTCGCGTCTTACCCTGGGGGGTAGAGCACTGTTTGGGCTAGGGGGTCATCCCGACTTACCAACCCCATGCAAACTCCGAATACCCAGGAGTACAATCGCGGGAGACAGACGGCGGGTGCTAACGTCCGTCGTCGAGAGGGCAACAACCCAGACCGCCAGCTAAGGTCCCCAATACCAGTTAAGTGGGAAACGATGTGGGAAGGCTTAGACAGCTAGGAGGTTGGCTTAGAAGCAGCCATCCTTTAAAGAAAGCGTAATAGCTCACTAGTCGAGTCGGCCTGCGCGGAAGATTTAACGGGGCTAAACTGGTAACCGAAGCTGCGGATGCGTGCATTTATGTGCGCATGGTAGAGGAGCGTTCTGTAAGCCGTTGAAGGTGAACCGGGAGGTTTGCTGGAGGTATCAGAAGTGCGAATGCTGACATGAGTAACGACAAGGGGGGTGAAAAACCTCCCCGCCGGAAGATCAAGGTTTCCTGCGCAACGCTAATCGGCGCAGGGTGAGTCGGCCCCTAAGGCGAGGCAGAAATGCGTAGTCGATGGGAAACGGGTTAACATTCCCGTACTTCTTCATATTGCGATGGAGGGACGGAGTAGGCTAGGCCATCAGGGCGTTGGTTGTCCCTGTTTAAGGTTGTAGGCTGGCGGTTTAGGTAAATCCGGACTGCTAAGGCTGAGAGCTGATGACGAGCTTGACATGAGAGTGTCAGGTGAAGTGGTTGATGCCATGCTTCCAAGAAAAGCTTCTAAGCTTCAGATATGAAGGAACCGTACTGTAAACCGACACAGGTGATCAGGTAGAGAATACCAAGGCGCTTGAGAGAACTCGGGTGAAGGAACTAGGCAAAATGGTACCGTAACTTCGGGAGAAGGTACGCCGGTTTGGGTGATGGGACTTGCTCCTTGAGCCTGGGCTGGCCGAAGTGACCAGGTGGCTGCGACTGTTTATTAAAAACATAGCACTCTGCAAACACGTAAGTGGACGTATAGGGTGTGACGCCTGCCCGGTGCCGGAAGGTTAATTGATGGGGTTATCTTCGGAGAAGCTCTTGATCGAAGCCCCGGTAAACGGCGGCCGTAACTATAACGGTCCTAAGGTAGCGAAATTCCTTGTCGGGTAAGTTCCGACCTGCACGAATGGCGTAACGATGGCCACACTGTCTCCACCCGAGACTCAGTGAAATTGAAATCGCTGTTAAGATGCAGTGTACCCGCGGCTAGACGGAAAGACCCCGTGAACCTTTACTATAGCTTCACACTGGACTTTGACCTTACTTGTGTAGGATAGCTGGGAGGCTTTGAAGCGGTGGCGCCAGCCATCGTGGAGCCAACCTTGAAATACCAGCCTGGTAATGTTGGGGTTCTAACTCAGGTCCGTTATCCGGATCGAGGACAGTGTGTGGTGGGTAGTTTGACTGGGGCGGTCTCCTCCCAAAGAGTAACGGAGGAGCACGAAGGTGCGCTAATCACGGTCGGAAATCGTGAGGTTAGTGTAAAGGCACAAGCGCGCTTGACTGCGAGTCTGACAAGACGAGCAGGTACGAAAGTAGGTCTTAGTGATCCGGTGGTTCTGTATGGAAGGGCCATCGCTCAACGGATAAAAGGTACTCCGGGGATAACAGGCTGATACCGCCCAAGAGTTCACATCGACGGCGGTGTTTGGCACCTCGATGTCGGCTCATCACATCCTGGGGCTGAAGCCGGTCCCAAGGGTATGGCTGTTCGCCATTTAAAGTGGTACGCGAGCTGGGTTTAGAACGTCGTGAGACAGTTCGGTCCCTATCTGCCGTGGGCGTTGGAGAATTGAGGGAAGCTGCTCCTAGTACGAGAGGACCGGAGTGGACGAACCCCTGGTGTTCGGGTTGTGTCGCCAGACGCATTGCCCGGTAGCTACGTTCGGACAGGATAAGCGCTGAAAGCATCTAAGCGCGAAGCCCCTCCCAAGACAAGTTCTCCCTGACCCCTTGAGGGTCCTGAAGGGTCGTCCAAGACCAGGACGTTGATAGGCTGGGTGTGTAAGCGTTGTGAGGCGTTGAGCTAACCAGTACTAATTGCCCGTGAGGCTTGACCATATAATCCAAGTTATTTGCAAGACGAAGAGTTGGATGTTGTGTGCAAGTCATGGTGTGAAGACACTTGAAAGAAGTAAGGACTGCAAATCGGCTTGATTTACCACCCTATTTGGATAGAGGACGGCATTGCTAACGTGCATGTCAGACCGGAATCTACCAAGCCAGTTTGCCTGGCGACAACAGAGCGTTGGAACCACCTGACCCCATCCCGAACTCAGAAGTGAAACGACGCATCGCCGATGGTAGTGTGGGGTTTCCCCATGTGAGAGTAGGTCATCGCCAGGCTTCTAATACGTAACAAGGCCACCCCGACCGGGGTGGCCTTTTTGCGTATTGGATGCGCTGAAATACCCTGCCGTCCTGACGCGGCCCAGGGGGCCGCCATGTGAAACCCGATGCACCGCAGGTGCCAGGGTTGGGCGCCCCCGGCGTCGCGCAGCGATTGCGACCACCGGTCGCAACCCAAAGTAGGTCAGACCCAACAGCCCATTACACCCCTTACGCCCCAAGACATCCCCCCAACTTGACCAATCCCCCATCAGTTGCCACGCTTACCCCGTAGTGCCATCAACCATGGACAACCATGCCATGATGAACGCCAAGCCCGTTTCCCGAGAACAACAGGCCGCCGCGACGCGGCGTCGGCGCAGTACAACTGAGCCTCGCAAAGCCGACCGGCGCGAGCATATTTCCGCCACCGAGCGGTGGTTGAAAATCAGTAAGCGGGTCTACAGCAGGGCCCAGAAAAGGGGGTTCGTGGGGGGCGACCCGCTCGCCGATCTGTCCGAAGCGGTGCGGGAAGTCGATGAACGGTATATAACCGATGTGTCCGGCCTGCTGGCCATGACCGACCCGGTAGAGATGCGCGAGCAGTTGCGCAACCTGTTTGCCGGTTATGGCCTCAATAAACGCAGCCTGGACCGACTGCTGGAGCTGAACCGGGACAATATCGAGAAACTGGCCAGCCTCAATCGATCGCCGCAACGGCAGCAAGCCCAGAGTGCTGCCAGGCGCAAATCGCTGCTGAAAATCACCGCCAACCAGGCGCTGAAGTCACTGCGAAGTCTTGGCGACGAGGTCGAGGGTCGCACCCGTAATGTGCCCATCCTGGGCCAATCCACCCATGCGGCGAATTCCATCATCTCTGGCCTGACCCGGCTGGCGAGTTCCGCCGGTGAAGTCGTAGGCACCACCGGCTCCGCGGCAGCGCGAGCAGGCGGCCGGCGCCGCAAGCGTGACCTCGAGGTGCACACGATGGTGGTAAAGGCCTACGAAGGCTACACTCCCGCCGAGTTGGCAGATGCCCCGGTGGCCGCACTCAAGGGCATTTCCGCGGCCACAGGCAGGAAACTGAAATCCGCCTTGGGCATGGATACCATCCGGGATATGGCCAGCAATGAGGTTTTCGAGCAGGCAGATGGTATAGTCACCCTGGCGGATGCTGAGGCAGAGCGCGGCAGGCGCCCCTCATCGCTGGAGCAATTGGCGGCGGGGCCGCTGGCCCGGATGGAGGGGGTGACTCCGCACCAGGCGCGGGTCCTGCAGCACACCTTGAAGATTGCCACTGTCAGGGACCTGGCGGGGAACCGGTTTTTCCGCCTGGCCAGGGCCATCGTTACCCTGGCGGATGCCCGGCGCCGGGGCAGTTAGCCTGGCACAGACCAAATAATAAGGAGCACCACGGTGAACAGGGACTTGCCCCAGGGGGTAATGCTGAATGCCTATCCGGACAGCATCGGCAAAAATCTTGCTGACACGGTAGCGCTGCTGCAGCGGCCTGAACTGGAGGGCGTGTTCTCCCTTTTCTATATTCTGCCTACCTTTTTCAACAGCGACCTCGACCGGGGCTTTTCCATAATCGATTACGATATGAACCGGGAACTGGTCTCCGATACCGATCTTGCGCGTATGGAACAGCTGGGTATGCGGCTCAAGTTCGACCTGGTGCTGAACCATCTTTCAGTCGGGTCTCGGCAGTTCCAGCACATGCTGCAATTCGGGGATGAATCGCCCTACAAGGACTTCTTTATCGACTGGAACGAATTCTGGGGCGACCACGGCGAGATGGGTCCCGAGGGCTATCTGGTACCTGCCCGGGAATGTCTCGAGAACCTGTTCATGCGCAAGCCCGGCCTGCCGATACTGAAAGTGCGGTTTCCCGACCAGACCGAGCGGCCCTACTGGAATACCTTCTACCAGGAGGTCACCTACCAGGAACTGGTCCTGGAGGACCTGAAGGGCATCCCCGACGCGGGTGAGGAGCAACTGGAAAAAGCCATGGTGCTGGTCAACGAGACCATCGGCAAGAAACTGCCACCGGCGGCGGTCGACTGGGGCGAACTGGACCACCTCAGCGATGCGGTGACCGCAACCGCGGAGCGCAAGCGTGCCTACCTCGGTCAGATGGACCTCAACGCCCGCTCGGAACAAGTCTGGGATTTCTACGACGAGACCCTGGCCAAGCTGGGCGCCTACGGAGCCACCCTGGTGCGGCTGGATGCCTTCGCCTATCTGCACAAGGAACCGTGCAAGACCAATTTTTTCAACAAGCCCGGAACCTGGGAATACCTGGACCGGCTGGCTGCCATAGCCGACAAGCACCAGCTGTCACTGCTGCCGGAAATACATTCCGAATACGGTTATGGCCTGCACGAGGAAGTGGCCGCGAAAGGTTTTGTGGTCTACGACTTTTTCCTGCCGGGGCTGGTAATACACGCCCTCGACCGGGGTACGGCAAGGCACTTGCTGCGCTGGCTAGGGGAGTTGCAGGAAAAGCAGATTCGCACCGTCAATATGCTCGGCTGCCACGACGGCATACCCGTGCTGGACCTGCGCGGCAAGGATATACCGGGCATCTCGCGGGAAGGGCTGCTAAGCGATGAGGAGATCGACGACACCGTGCAGCGGATCATGGACCGCGGTGGACGGGTGAAGAATCTCTACGGCCCGGACGGTAAAAAAATATCCTACTACCAGGTCAACGCCACCTATTTCAGCGCCCTGGGCGAGGACGAGCGCAAGCTGCGCCTGGCGCGGGCGATCCAGATGTTTACGCCGGGTATCCCACAGGTCTGGTACCTGGACCTGTTCGCCGGGGTGAACGACTATGAAGCGGCGGACGCCGGTGGCACCGGCGGTCACAAGGAAATCAATCGTACCACGCTGTCCAGTGCCGACGTGGAGCACAGGCTGAAGCGCATCGTGGTGCAGGACCAGTTGCAGCTCATCCGGCTGCGCAACAGCTCGGCAGCCTTTGGTGGGGAGTTGAGCGTGGGCGAGGTCCCGGAACACCGCCTTTCCCTGACCTGGAAAAATGGCGACTGGGAGGCGCAACTGGAGGCCGACCTGGTGACATTGGCTTTCACCGTCCGCCACCGCGACGCGGATGGTGTCGAGTCCCTGCTGTCCTATCATTGATTGTCCAGCCCCAACGGAGCAAGAGAGCATGCACATACTGGCAACCGATCTCGACCGGACCCTGTTGCCGAATGGCAGCTGGCCAGCTGACCCGGGGGCGATTGAGCTGTTCAACGAACTGACGCAACAACACGAGGTGTTGCTGGTCTATGTCACCGGTCGCAATCTCGATCTCACCGAAGCGGCTATCCGGGAATACGGGGTGAGGTATCCAGACGTGCTCTGTGGTGATGTCGGCACGACCATCCGCCAGTATCGCCAGGGTGAGTGGCTGCCGGACCCCGGCTGGGACGACAAGGTACACCGGGACAGCCCCGCCTGGAATGCCGCGGCGGTGCGCGCGGCCGTGGCCGGCATCGTGGGCATGCGCGAGCAGGAGGCGGAGCACCTCAACCCCTTCAAACAAAGTTACTACGTCGATCACGCCCGCAAGGAGCAGATACTGGCGCAGGTCGAGGCGGCGGTGAAAGGGCGTTTCGACGAGGTCATCGTCTACAGCTTTGACTCCCAGGACGGCAAGGGGCTGCTGGACTTCCTGCCCGCCAGCGCCACCAAGCAGACCGCCCTGGAGTATGTGGCGCAGGCCCACGGCACCCCCAGGGAAGAGGTCGTGTTCTGCGGCGACAGCGGCAACGACATTTTTCCCCTGACGGCGGGCTTCTCAGGCGTGCTGGTGCGCAACGCCGATGAACAGTTGGTGGCAAATGTCAGGCTCGCCTGTGAGCAGAACCCCGCCCTGCGGGTCTATTTCGCCCGGGGAGGCTGCCGGGGCCTCAGTGGCTACTACACCAGTGGGGTGATAGAGGGCTGTTACCACTACGGCTTGTTTTCGGCCAGGTAAGGTACCAACTGGCCCGGGGCAACACCCGCCATGGCGGTGGGCGTTCCGCCCTACGGTTCGGCTCTTCGCACCAGTACTTCCCCGTCCACGTGTACATCGCGCTGGGGGAACGCGATGACGATCCCCGCTTCCGAGAACAGTGCGTCGATGCGGTAGCGCAGGTCGCTGCGGGTCCCACGCAGGTCGCTTTCCGCCGTGGCGTGAATCCATACGTTCAGGTCGAATACCAGGGCGTTGTCCCCAAAATCATCGAAGATAACCGAGCTTTTGGGGCTTTCCAGCACTTTGGGATGCTCCTGCGCGGCTTTTTTCAACAGCTCGGTCACCCGGTTTACATCGGAGCCGTAGGCGACCCCCACTCTCACCGTGGTGCGCACAAGCTGGTCAACCAGCGTCCAGTTGGTCACCGTGTTTTCGAGCAGGAAACTGTTTGGCACCAGCAGGTGAACCCCGTCCACCCTGCGGATGCGTGTCGAGCGGGTGTTGATGGATTCCACGCTGCCCTTGACGTCTCCCAGTTCCAGGAAGTCGCCTATCTTGATGGGGCGCTCCCACATCAGTATCCAGCCGCTGATGAAGTTGTTGATGATGTTCTGGGCACCGAAACCGACGCCGATGGCAACCGCGCCGGAAATAAACGCGAACGCGGCAAGCGGCACATTGAGAAAGTCCAGGATGATGAACGCCAGGATGACAAAACCCAGGATCAGATAGGCCCTGGTCAGCAGCTGGATGATGTCCGGGTTGGCGCCGCGGGCCTGCAGGCGATTGCGCAGGAAGCGGGTGGTGGCGACCACGAACAGGCTGCCCAGCAGGATGAACAGGCCCACGTACAACAGCTGGGCAAGGTCCAGGGTGGTCTCGCCAAAAACGATGATCGGCGTATGCAGGATGTTGTCCAGGGTTCCCATCGGCAGATTATCTCCGGATCCGGATCGCGGGGCCAGCGTCTCAGGCCAGCTGAGGTCGCGACGTATCGTTAGTACAGCACGCCTGCCCGCAACTGGCCACCGGTGAATTCTCCCCTGCGCCGCATCGGCGCCATGGCCGGTCTGCAAGTGTCAGTCTGTAAGTGTTTGACTCTTATACCAATTTCGAACCGCGGGTCGATTTGTATGACCCGGGGCGGCAATGTTGGCTATGCTAGGGGGAATGTCGCCATAATAATTACCCGCAGTTCCGGCAGAATTTCCAGAGGAAACCACCATTATCATGCTGACCCGTATTGTGAAGATAGCGTTGCTATGCGGCCTGGCCGCACAGGCGGCGGTGGCAGCCGAACGCCCCAATATTCTCGTCATATGGGGCGACGACATTGGTATCTGGAATATCAGCCAGTACAGCCACGGGTTGATGGGTTACCAGACGCCCAATATCGACCGGATTGCCCGCGAGGGCATGCTGTTTACCGACTACTACGGCGAGCAGAGTTGTACGGCGGGGCGCTCGGCCTTCATCACCGGGCAGAGTCCGATCCGCACCGGGCTGACCAAAGTCGGCATCCCCGGTGCGGACCTCGGCCTGCAAGCTGAGGATCCCACCCTGGCGGAACTGCTCAAACCCCTGGGTTACGCCACCGGGCAGTTCGGCAAGAACCACCTGGGTGACCGGGACGAGTTCCTGCCAACCAACCACGGCTTCGACGAGTTTTTCGGCAACCTCTACCACCTCAACGCCGAGGAGCAGCCGGAGGATCCGGACTACCCGCAAAGCCCTGCCTTTCGGCAACAGTTTGGCCCCCGCGGGGTGATCCGCAGCTTCGCCGACGGCAAGGTCGAAGACAGCGGCCCGCTGACGCGCAAGCGCATGGAGACAATCGATGGGGAATTCCTGGCGGCAGCCCTCAAGTTCATCGACAAGGCCGCGGCCCGGAAGCAGCCCTTTTTCGTCTGGTTCAACTCCACCCGTATGCACTACTACACCCATGTGAAGCCCTCCCAGCTGGGACGCTCGGGCCAGGGTTTCTATAACGACGCCATGCTGGAGCACGATGACCAGGTGGGTGCCCTGCTGGCCCGGATCGACGAGCTGGGCCTGGCTGACAATACCATCGTGTTTTACTCCACCGACAACGGACCCCATTTCAACATGTGGCCGGATGCGGCGATAACGCCTTTTCGCGGTGAGAAAAACACCAACTGGGAAGGGGGTTACCGGGTGCCGGCCCTGGTGCGCTGGCCGGGCAAGATCGCGCCGGGGAGCATAAACAACCAGGTGATGTCCCACCTCGACTGGGTGCCCACTTTCATGGCCGCGGCGGGGGATGCCGACATTGCCGCGGAGCTCCGCCAGGGCAAGAAGGTCGGCGACAGGACTTTCAAAGTGCACCTGGACGGCTACAATTTCCTGCCCCAGCTGACCGGCGAGGTCGAAAATGGCCCGCGCCGCGAGTTTTTCTACTTCAGCGACGACGGGCTGTTGACCGCTGCCCGCATCGGCGACTGGAAACTGGTGTTCGCCGAACAGCGCTCCCACCGCTTTGACGTTTGGCGCGACCCCTTTGTCACCCTGCGCATTCCCAAGTTGTTCAACCTGCGGCGCGATCCGCTGGAGCGGGCCGATACGGACGCCAATGGCTACAACAACTGGTGGGACACCAAGATCGGGCCCGCGGCCATGCAGGGCCGGGTCGCCGTGACCCGGTTCGTCCAGAGCCTGCAGGAGTTTCCCCCGCGCCAGCGGCCCGCGTCTTTCACCATTGACCAGGTGATGGAGTCCCTTTATGAGCCGTAGTGAGCTCGCCCGCCACGGGCAGGTTGGGCTACACTGCCGCTCCTGCCCCATTCACCATGAACCGGAGTTGTACCCGCTATGAAGCTTGCCATTCTTTCCTGCGCCCCCCACGCCTACAGCACTCGCCGCCTGAAAGAGGCCGCCGAGCAGCGGGGGCACCAGGTGAAGGTATTGAATACCCTCAAGTTCGCTATCGACCTCGATCGCGGCAATCCCGATCTCTACTATCGTCAGCAGCAACTGGAGCATTACGATGCGGTGCTGCCCCGTATCGGGGCTTCCATAACCTACTACGGTACGGCGGTGGTGCGGCAATTCCAGGAGATGGACACATTCTGCGCCAATACCGCCCACGGTATTCTGAACTCCCGTGACAAGTTGCGCAGCCTGCAGATATTGAGTCGGCATTCCATTGGCCTGCCGCGCACGACCTTTGTGCGCGACAAGAAAGATGTGTTGCCCGCTATCGAGCGGGTGGGCGGCGCCCCGGTAATCATCAAGCTGATCGAGGGCACCCAGGGCATTGGCGTGTTGCTCGCCGAATCTGTCAAGCAGGCTGAGTCCATCATCGAGTTGCTGCAGAGCCAGAAACAGAATGTACTGATCCAGAAATTCGTGGCAGAGAGCAAGGGGCGCGATATCCGCGCCTTCGTCGTCGGGGACCAGGTGGTGGCCGCCATGCGCCGGGTCGCCCAGGGGCAGGAGTTCCGCAGCAACGTGCACCGGGGCGGTGTGGCCGAGCCGGTGGAATTGAGCGACGAATACCGTGAGACCGCGGTGCGCTGTACCCAGATCATGGGGCTGCGGGTGGCCGGTGTGGACATGCTGGAGGGCAAGGACGGGCCGCAGATCATGGAGGTCAACTCCTCGCCGGGCCTGGAGGGCATCGAGAGCTGCACCAATCTCGATATCGCCGGCGCGGTGGTCGACTACATTGCCGCCCAGGTGGACTTCCCCGAGATCGACGTCCGCCAGCGACTCACGGTTAGCAAGGGCTACGGCGTTAGCGAGATCTACGTGCCCGAGGGTTCCAATTTTGTCGGCCAGACGATCTCCCAGACCAACCTGCGGGAGACCGATGTCAATGTGCTCACGCTGTATCGCGGTAGCAAGGTAATCCCCAATCCCCGCGCCGACCGGGTGCTTGAAGCGGGCGACAAGTTGCTGTGCTTCGGCAAGATGGAGGCCATGCGCGGCATGATACCTCGCAAGGAGCAGCGCCGGCGCCGGCCCACGGTGCAGGAGTTGGATACGACCCAAGCCTGAAGGGACAGTTGCGGATAGTCATGTCCCCGGGTACAGGCTGTCCTGGCGGTTGGCGAATTTGCAGGCGCGCGGCCGGGTGTGTGTTGCTGTTGGCCTGCCTGCTGTCCGGCCTGGCGGTGCAGGCGCAGCCACCCCCCGAGGCGCCACCCCTGTCGCGCTACCAGCGCACGGTGCAGTACCTGCAGCACGTCCCGGAGGCGGAGCAGGCGGAGTTCGCCGGCACTGCCCTGGGCCGGCTGGTAGAGGTGTATATGGCGGAGGCCGACCTGGCGCGCTCGGAGGCCAGGGCAAAGGCCGGTGTCGCCGCGGCCCGGTTGCGCGGCTGGGCGGTGGCCGTGGACCAGTATGCCAACCAGTTGCTGCTGGTGCTGGATGACCTCGAACAGGGATTCCCCCTGGAGCTGTCGGTGAGCCCCCAGGGCCAGGCCAGCCTGACCGTGGCCGGCAGGGCGGTGATGCTGTCACACCCCCGGCCCGGCCAGCAGGGTGCCTATGAACAGGAGGTGCTGGCCGATTATTGCGCTCGCCACGACTGCCTGGCGATCACCGCCACGGCGGCGGCAGGAGAATCCCCCCAAGCTATTCCCATGAGTGCCGCCCAGGTGAGCCCGCGCTGGACGTTCACCAATGCGGGGCCGGTGTGTTCCTACCAGGGCCTCGACGTGCAGTTCGGCGCCACGCGCCAGTTGGCGGCGCTGCGCGATCTCTGTGCACAGCTGATGCAGGAGCTTGTCGGCCTGGCGGTGGAGTTGGCCTGGCAGCGGCGCCATGGGGTGGCCGTGAACTGGGCCGCCCTGGACATCGTCGCCACCCCGGGACGGCCGGGGCATTTAGTGCACCTGAATCTCGCCGGTGACTCGGTACTGGCCAATGTGCCCCTGCTGGCCGGCAGTGAGGGCTTGTTGGCAGATATCGTGCCCTGGCTGCGGGCGCGCTCGGCCGGGGAGGAAACGGCCACCCTGCAACTGGATGCCGCGGACTACGGCTGGATGCCTCCGGGGCAATAAGCGGGGCGCCGGGACCGCTGTCAGCCGGCGCCGCGCCTGCCCCGGGTTGCTGTTGCGCCCTTCACCTTGCCCGCGGAGGAGGACTTGCTGCGGGCCCGGGCCGCTGCCTTGCGGCGTGGCCCGGGCTTGCTGCCGGCCTGGACAGCGGCCTCCAGCTCGTCGTAGGCCTGCTGCAGGCACTCCCGGTAAAAACCCGGGTCGGGCATCATCTCCCGGCAGCACACGAAGTTGATGCTGATCTTGCCGGCGCCGCTGATCGCCGCGTGGAACAGGCCCATCATGTCGGGGGTGGGCCCCAGTCCCATCAGCGCGTGCACCCTGGCACCGGCCAGATAGAGCGGCATCTGGGGCCCCGGCACATTGGAAACCACCGTGTGGACCGGCAGTGCCATCTCCCCGGATACCGCCGCCAGCGTGGCGGCTCGCATGCCAATGCCCACCACCGAGGGCCACAGGCCCTGGCTGAGCTCCAGCATGGTTTTTGCGCCCAGGGCGGAGGAGTAGGCCTTGGACTCCCGGGCGTGCTCGGTCACCGCCCGCAGCCGCGGCAGCGCCTCCTCGATATCGGTGGCCATGTCGATGGTCATCATGCCCACCTGGTTGCCGATGGACTCGGTGTTGCGCTCCGCCCTGACATTGATGGGCGCGCCGCAGGACAGGCTGCTGGCCGGCAGCTCGCCTTTCGCCTGCAGGTACTTGCGCAGGCCGCCGCCCACCACAGAGACGATCACATCGTTCACGGTGGCGCCCTCTACAGCGCTCTTGAGCGATCGCACCGCGGCCAGGTCCAGGATAATGGCGTCGGTGACGCGAAACGCGCTTACCCGCTGGTTGAAGCGGGTTTTGCCGGCGGGCGACTTCGGCGGGTGTGCCGTGTCGCGGTCGCCCGCCAGGCGGTTGGCGCGAATCAGATTGGGCACCAGCTTGCCCAGAGTCTCCACGAACCTGACCGGTCGCTTGAGGTTGTTCAGGTAGGCATTGGACCAGACTTTCAGGGTCGAGGGCGGCTGCTCCCCCTGCCAGTCATCCACAACCGGCTCCGCAGGCGGCTCGGGGCTGGGGCTGTGGATGGCGCTGAGGATCTCGGCGCCGGACACGCCGTCGATCGCCGCGTGGTGCACCTTGAGCATGATGGCGAAACTGTGCGGCGGCAGCCCCTCTACCTCGTTCAGGCCCTCGATGACATAGGCCTCCCACAGGGGGCGGGTCATGTCCAGGCCGCGGGCGTGCAAGCGCGCCAGCAGTATGCACAGCTGGCGCCAGTCACCGGGCTTGGGCAGGGCGATATGGCGCACGTGGAATTCCAGGTCGAAGTCCGCATCCTCTATCCAGTAGGGGGTGTCCAGCCCCAGGGCGCCCCCGGCCAGTTTGCGGCGAAACACGGCGGACTTGTGCAGGTTGTGGCGAAACACTTCCAGGATCTGCTTGAAGCGCACCGGCCCGTCGGCCACCTCCGACTGGTCGTAGAAGATGACGGGACTGATATGCATGGGAGAGCGACTGCTCTCCATCTGCACGAAGACATAATCCATTTCAGTGAGCTGTTGCATGGCGGTTCCACCGGTTGGGGCAAGAGTTTACTGTGCCCAAAGCCGGGAGTGACTGCAAGCGCGGAACCGCCGGGGTCATTGGCCGGGCGGCGTGGTCCGGGGGGCTGCAACCGGTGCCGGTCGGCACACTGGTCATGCCGGGGGCATGTCGGTATTCTTTGCGCACTGCCGCACGGGAAATCGGTCGCAACTATGTTGGAAGTCGTCAAGGTAAACACCGCTGATTTGCAGGCGGGAATGTACGTCTCGGGGCTGGACCGCCCCTGGCTGGAGGTTCCCTTCCCCGTGCAGGGCTTCCGGGTCGATGGCCCGGAGGACATCATGCGCCTGCAGCAGTACTGCCAGTACGTTTTCATCGATACCGTGAAGAGCGCGCACCAGCCGACCGCGGTAAAACACGCCGTACCCAGGTCCCGCAAAAGCGTGCAGGAAATCTTCCCGGGGCGCAGGCTGAAAAAATACCAGGACAGTACCGGCTGGACCGATGAGTACCCCAGGGCCAAGGCCGCGGTGGATGAGCTGGCGGTGACCGTGGGCACGATTTTCGACCAGGTCGCCACGGGCGGGGCCCTGGATGTCCTCAAGGTCAGGAAATCCGTCGACCCCATGATCGACAGCATCACCCGCAACCCCGACGCCTGTATCTGGCTGGCGCGCATGAAGCAGCAGGACAGTTACACCTACCAACACTCGGTGGGCGCCTCCATCTGGGCTGTCGCCCTGGGGCGGCAACTTGGCCTGCCGCGCGCCGACCTGCGCTCCCTGGCCATCGGCGGGCTGTTGTTCGACGTGGGCAAGCTGGGTGTCCCCGCCGACTTGCTGCAGGCGACCCGCAAACTCAGCGACGAGGAGTTTGCCCAAGTGCGCAATCACGTCAACCGCGGCGTGGACATGATCCAGAGCAGCGGCCTGATGAACCGGGATGTACTGGACATGGTGGCTCATCACCACGAGCGCCACGACGGTTCCGGTTATCCCCAGGGGCTTGCCGGGGACAAAATCCCGATCTACGCCCGCATCGCCGCCATTGTCGATTGCTACGATGCGATTACCAGTCATCGCAGCTACGCCCGGGCGATCCCGCCTTCCGTCGCCATCAAGATGCTCTACGAATGGCGCGACATCGAGTTCCAGGCGGAACTGATAGAGGAATTCATCCAGGCCGTGGGCATTTATCCCGCGGGAACCCTGGTTGAATTGTCATCGGGGGAGGTGGCGGTGGTGGTGGCGGAGTATCGTACCCGCCGGCTGCGGCCCCGGGTGATGGTGCTGCTCGACGCCGACAAACAGCCGCTGGCGGACCTGAAAATGATCGACATGCTCAACCAGACCACCACCGAGGATGGCCAGCCGCTGGATATCGTCAACAGTCTCGAGCCCGAGGCCTACGGTATCGACATGACCGCCATCAAACTCTGAAGGCCGCATCCCTTGCAGCAATTGCCGGCCATCGAGCGCGACCGCTTCCTCCTGCACCTGGGCGCGGCGGTGCAGTGCGCCAGGCAGGACGGCTCCTGCCTCGGCCTGCTGTTGATAGACCTGACCAACCTGGCGCGAATCAACCACCTGCACGGCTACGAGGCGGGCGACAGCGTACTGTCGCGGGCCTACCTCGGCCTGGTTGAGACCAGCAAGCTGCCCGATTCGGTGTTCCGCGTGGGCAGCCACCGCTTTGCCTTCATTCTCCAGGACCTGGGCAATCCGGCCTATATCGCCCTGGCCCTCAACCGGGTCGAGCGCATGCTGGGCGGTGAGTTGCACGGGGACAGGGACCTGCTGGGGGTAGACGTCAAGACGGGCATCGTCATCAACCGCGAGGGGGTTCGCGAGGCCATGCCGATGCTGGCCCTGGCGGAGGCCTCCCTGGCCAACGCCAAAATGGGCGGCAGTCGGCGCATAGAGGATATCCTCGCCGAGGATGCGGAGGAGCCGGGCAACCTGCGGCTGGAGCAGCAACTCACCGAGGCCCTGCAGGATAATGCCTTCGAGCTGTATTTCCAGCCGAAGGTCGAAATGGCCACGGGCCGGGTGAGCAGCGTGGAGGCCCTGCTGCGCTGGCAGGCGCCCGACGGTGCCAACATCCCCCCCCAGCTGATTGTCGACTGGGCCCAGGCCGCCGGGCACTCCTATGACCTCACCAAGTGGGTGGTGCACCGCAGCCTGCGCCAGGTGAAGGCCTGGCAGGGCACCCTGGACCTGGGTATCGCCGTGAATGTGCCGGCCAACCTGGCCGGCGACCCCGACCTGCCCCCCATGCTGCACGACGCTATCGCCATCTGGGGGGTCCCCCCCGACAAGGTCACGGTGGAGATCACCGAGAGCGCGGTGATGGAGGACAAGCAGTCGGGCTATGACAACCTGCTGCGGATCAAGGCCATGGGCGTCAATATTTCCATCGACGATTTCGGCACCGGTTTTTCATCGCTGTCGTATTTCAAGCACATCCCCGCGGCGGAGCTCAAGATCGACAAGTCCTTCGTGGACTCCATGCTGGTGGACGAGCAGGACCTGGAACTGGTGAAGATCATCCTGCATATCGGCCACCAGTTTGGCCTGCAGGTGGTGGCCGAGGGGGTGGAGGATAGTGAGAGCCTGGACACGTTGCGCCAGCTGGGCTGCGATTACGTCCAGGGCTACCACGTCAGCCCGCCGCTGCCGCAGGAAGACTTCGAGTCATGGCTGGCCGGCTGGCAGGGCCTTGCCGATTAGCGCTTGCTGCGCGCCTCGGCAAAGGCGGCGGCAAAGGCGTTGTTGCCCGCCGGCTTGTCCTGCCTGCCACCCCCCCGGGATGATTTGTTCGGGCGGCGTGGTTGCGGCTCTCCCCGGGGCTCGGCCTGCTCCCCGGCCTTGTCCGCAAGGCGCATGCTCAGGGCGATGCGCTTGCGCCCCGGGTCCACTGCCATCACTTTTACCCGCACGATATCGCCGGCCTTCACCACCTCCCGCGGATCCTTGATGAAACGCTCCGCCAGGGCGGAGATGTGCACCAGTCCGTCCTGGTGCACGCCGATGTCAACGAAGGCCCCGAAAGCGGTGACGTTGGTGACCGTGCCCTCTAGTATCATGTCCGGGCGCAGGTCCGAGAGTTTCTCCACGCCGTCCTGGAACTGCGCCATCTTGAATTCCGGACGCGGGTCGCGGCCCGGCTTCGCCAGCTCCGCGAGGATGTCCCGCACCGTTGGCAGGCCGACCTGCTCATCGGTGTAGTTGGCCGGGTCCAGTGAACGCAGGAAGCTGCTGTCGCCCATCAGTCCCTCGACGGCGCGTTGCTGGCCGGCGGCTATGCGCTCCACCACCCGGTAGGATTCGGGGTGCACGGCGGAGGCATCCAGGGGGTTGTCGCCGCCGACCACCCGCAGGAAGCCCGCCGCCTGCTCGAAGGTCTTGTCACCGAAGCGCGGCACCTGCAGCAGCTCCCGGCGATTGCTGAAACTGCCGCGCTGGTCGCGCAGGGCGACGATATTGTCGGCGATGCTGCGGTTCAGCCCCGAGACGCGCGCCAGCAGGGGCACGGAGGCCGTGTTGACGTCCACCCCCACCGCGTTCACGCAATCCTCCACCACGCTGTCCAGTTGCCGGGCCAGCTGCACCTGGCTGACATCGTGCTGGTACTGGCCGACGCCTATGGACTTGGGTTCGATTTTCACCAGTTCCGCCAGTGGGTCCTGCAGGCGGCGGGCGATCGATACCGCCCCGCGAATGGTGACATCCAGGTCGGGAAACTCGCGGGCCGCGTACTCCGAGGCGGAGTAGATGGACGCTCCCGCCTCGTTGACCATGACCTTGCGCGCATTGAGTTCAGGGTGGGTCTGCAGCAGCTCACCTACGAACCGGTCGGTTTCCCGCCCCGCGGTGCCGTTGCCGATGGCGATCAGCTCCACCCCGTGGCGGCGAATCAGTTGCAACAGGGTCTCGCGGGCCTCCGCGGCGCGCTTCTGCGGCGGGTGGGGATAGATGGCGTCGTGATCCAGTACCTTGCCGTTGGCATCCACCACGGCCACCTTGACGCCGGTGCGCAGGCCGGGGTCGAGGCCGATGGTGGCCCGCTGGCCCGCCGGCGCCGCCAGCAGCAGGTCCTTGAGGTTGTGGGCGAACACCTCGATGGCCTCCCGCTCCGCCCGCTCGCGCAACTCCCCCAGCAGCTCCGTTTGCAGGTGGGTGAGCAGTTTGACCCGCCAGCTCCAGCGCACGGTCTCCCGCAACCAGGCATCGGCGGGTCGCTGCCGGTCCTCTATCCGCCAGTGCTGCGCGATCATCGCCTCGCAGGGGTGGGGCGCACCCACCTGTTCCTCCGCGTCCATCACCAGGCTCAGGGAAAGCACGCCCTCGTTGCGGCCCCGGAACATGGCCAGGGCGCGGTGCGAGGGCGTTTTCACCAGCGGTTCGGTGTGCTCGAAGTAATCGCGGAACTTGGCGCCCTCAGCCTCCTTGTCCGCCACCAGCCGGCTGGCCAGCAGGGCGTTGTCGCCCAGGAACTGGCGCAGCGCCGCCAGCAGCTCCGCGTCTTCGGCGAAGCGCTCCATCAGAATCTGCCGGGCGCCGTCCAGGGCGGCCTTGCTGTCGGCAAAACCCGCCTCGGCATTGAGGTAGTCGGCGGCCAGGGTATCCGGGTCCAGGGACGGGTCGGCCAGCAGCGCATCGGCCAGCGGTTCCAGCCCCGCCTCCCTGGCTATCAGCGCCTTGCTGCGCCGCCTCGGCTTGTAGGGCAGGTACAGGTCTTCCAGACGGTTCTTGGTATCGGCGTCGAGGATGGATTGCTCCAGGGCGGGGGTGAGCTTGCCCTGCTCCCCGATGCTGCCGAGGATGACCTGGCGGCGCTCCTCCAGCTCCCGCAGGTAGTGCAGGCGCTCCGCCAGCTGCCGCAGCTGGGTGTCGTCCAGGGCGCCGGTCACCTCCTTACGATAACGGGCGATGAAGGGCACGGTCGCCCCCTCGTCCAGCAGTTTGATGGCGGCGTCCACCTGATTGGCATTCACGGCGAGTTCCTGCGCGATGCGCAGGGAGATGGCTTTGGTCATGGTATATATGGATCCGGATCTGGAAAAGGGGTTAAAGCGTTACTGCGATGAGCCTGCATTATGCGCCGGGCGCGGCAGGTTTGCGATCAATTCGCGAACCAACCGGGCGCGGCGGCTTACTTCTGGAATTTCTTGACCGCGCTGAGCAGTTGCCGGCAGGTGATCTGGCCCAGCAGGCGCCCGTTTTCCAGCACCGGACGGCGGCGATTGCCCTTGCGCAGCATATCCTGGGCCACATCCAGGATATTTTCGTCCGGGTGCGCCACCAGCAGGTTGTCCTTGGTCATGTGCTCCTCGACGCGGCCGATGCCGGTATTGTTGTAACTGGCGCCCAGTACCGCGCGCAGGCAGTCCATTTCCGAGAGAATGCCGACCAGGTTGTCCTCGGCATCGACCACGCACACCCCGGAGATTTTGTTGTCTATGATGGAGCGCATGGCTTCCAGCACATTGTCGTCGGGTCTTACTTTCACCGGGTTGGTGATGATGTAGTCCCTTAAGCTGACTGATTGCAGCATGAACGCCTCCTGCGATTGGGGGTGTGTCCAAAGGATTATAATGTGATTCCATAGTCTGTGAAATCAAAGAGTGCCGCCAACGTGAAGACCCTGCACCTCATGCGCCACGCCAAGTCGGCCTGGGACGATGCCGCCCTGTCCGATCGCCAGCGCGGCCTGAACGGGCGTGGCCGGCGGGATGCCCCGCGCATGGGCGCGGCCCTGGCGGAGCGCATGGCGCCCCTGCCGATAGCGGTGAGTCCGGCCCTGCGAGCGCAACTGACCCTGCAGGGCCTGTGTGCCGGCTGGGCGGCCCTGGGCGCCCAGCGACACCAGACCTGCGAGGCGCTGTACACCTTTGACGCCGCCGACCTCTGCACCTGGCTGGGCGCCCGGGACGATGCGCTCCGGGCGCTGTTCATAATAGGCCACAACCCGGCCCTGACCGAGCTGGCCAATGCCCTGTGCCCGGGGGAGGGCATTGCCAACCTGCCCACCGCCGGTTACCTTGAGCTGTCCCTGGACATCGACCGCTGGCGGGAGATGCGGCGGGATTGCGGGACGATCGTGTCCAGCCTGTTCCCGCGACAACTATAAGTTACCAGATATAAGTTACCAGACCTCATCCGGAGATTGACCATGGCACCCAGGCTCGCTACCCGATTGTCCGCCCTGTTGCTGTCGCTGCTGGCCGGCGCGGCAGCGGCCTCACCCGCCCAGCGACTGGGGGAGGCGGTGCGTATACCGACCATCAGCTACCAGGACCGCGAGCTGATCGATTACAGCCAGTTTGCCCACTTCAACCAGTTCCTGCGCGACAATTACCCCCTGGTTTTCGACGCCCTGGAAGTGGAAATCATCAACGGTTTCAGCCTGCTGCTGCGCTGGCCCGGCAGTGATCCCGCCCTGGCGCCCGTTTTGTTCACGGCCCATACGGATGTGGTGCCGGTGGAGCCCGGCACGGAGGGGGACTGGCAGCACCCGCCCTTCGCCGGAGTGGTGGCCGACGGCCGCATTTACGGCCGCGGCACCCTGGACGACAAGGTGGGGGTGCTGGGCCTGCTGGAGGCCGCGCAGCAGTTGCTGGCGGAGGGTTTCGAGCCGCGCCGGGGTATCGTCTTCGCGTTCGGCCACGACGAGGAAATCAGCGGCCATGACGGCGCCAGCGCCCTGGCTGCGCGCATGCGGGAACTGGGCCTGCACTTCTCCTGGATGGTGGACGAGGGCGGCATGCTGGTGTCCGACAACCCCCTCTTGACCGGCCAGACCATGGCGATGATAAACATCGCCGAAAAGGGCTACCTGACCCTGATCCTGACCGCCACCGGTGAGGGCGGGCACTCCTCCAACCCGCCGCAGGTCAGTACCATAGGCCGCCTCTCCAACGCCCTGGCGCGCATCGAGGCCAACCCCTTCCCGCCGCGCCTGGTGGTGCCGGTGGCGGCGATGTTCGAGACCCTGGCGCCCCATGTCGGCCAGCCGGAGCAGCTGATCTTTGAAAACCTCTGGCTCACCGACTGGCTGGTGGCGCGCAATATGGCGGGGAACCGCGCCACAATGCCCTTTGTGCGCACCACCACGGCCCTCACCATGTTCAACGCCGGGGTGAAAGAGAACGTGGTGCCCCAGCGGGCGGAGGCCAGGGTCAATTTCCGGCTGTTGCCGGGAGACGAACCCGAGGACGTGGTGAGCTACATCGAGGACGTGGTGGACGACCCGCTGGTGGAAATCAGTTACGAGCAGTGGGACAACCGGCCCGGCGTGGCGGCGGTCGATGGCCCCGGCTTTGCGGTGATCAGCGAGGCGATCGCGGCGGTTTATCCCCAGGCGGTGGTCGTGCCCTCGCTGCTCACCGCCACCACTGACACCCGCCACTACGTCGACCTCGCGGACGACCAGTATCGCTTTCACGGGGTGGAGCTGGCCACCAGCCAGGCCACGTCGATACACGGTACCGATGAATATGTGGGGGTGCGCAGCTACGAAAACTCCATTGCCATCGCCCGCGCCATGATCGCGGGTGCCGCGGCCCCCTGAAGCGGTCCCCCGCCGGGGTCAGCTGGTTACCGAGGGTATGTCCAGTTCCGCCAGGTTGATCCCGTAGGCGTTGGGCTCCAGGCTGCGGGCAATGGCCAGGTCCTTGTGTGGGCCGGACTCCGCCAGGGCGTGGAGGTCGATCGTTTGCGGTTCGCGCAGGCGGTTCTTGGCGGCATCCAGCAATACCACGACCCTGGGCTTCAGCCGCCGGGTGCGGTATTCCGACACCACCACACCCACCTCGCCGGAGGACAGCTCGACGATAGTGCCGGCGGGATAGACACCAATGGCCTGGATAAAGGACTCCACCAGTTCGGCCTGGAAATCGATGTTGCGGGAATTGTAGAGCAGTTTGATGGCGGCGGAGGGCGAGATGGCCTGCTGGTGGTTGCGGTCGCTGGTCACCGCGTCATAGGTATCCACGATGGCGGCGATACGGGCGAAGGGCGGTATGTCGTTGCCAATCAGGCCCTGCGGGTAACCTGAGCCGTCGTGGCGCTCGTGGTGATGGGCCACGATGTCCAGTACATCCTTGTTCTGGATCCCGCTCTCGCGGACGATTTCCAGGCCTTTGGCGACGTGCTCGCGCATCAGCGCGGCCTCGTCGTCGGTGAGTGAGCGGGGACTTTGCAGCAACTCGGGATTGACCCGCAACTTGCCCACGTCCATCAGCATGCAACCCACGGCCAGGGAGCGCAGGTCGTGCCGGGGCAGGCCCAACTGGCGGCCCATGGCCACGGCCCAGATACTGGCGCTGATCGAGTGCTGGTAGGCGTACTGGTCATGCTGCTTGAGGCGGGCCAGCCAGATACAGGCGTCCGGGTTGCGGCTCATACTCTCCACCACCGGGTCCACGGACTTCTTCAGGCGGATGACATTGAGGGTGCCGCCGTCGAGGATATGGCCGAATATGGCGTTGACGTCATCGACCAGGGAATCCAGTACCAGCCAGGCCTGGGCGCTTTCCTCCTTCCAGTTGCCGGTGGTTGTGTAGGCCTTGAGGGGGCGCCCGGGGAAGATGTCCTTGAGCGGGACCGAGCCGTTGGCACTGAGCTTGCGCCGCAGCAGCGGGTGGTCTTTCTGGCGGGATTTGGTGAAGTCGACGAACACGTGCTGGCAGTAATTGCGCACCTCGTCGACGTCCTCCGCGCTCTCCACGCGGAATCCCTGCATCATGAAGGGCGTTTCCAGCCACGGCCGGTCCAGGCCGCTGACAAACATGCCGACTTCCAGTTCACTTGTTGCGATTTTCAGGGTATGGAGCATGGTCGCTCGCCGCCCCCTTTTGTAGTCGGTTTCCGCCCCTTTGTGGTTAACATAGCGCAACTGGAGATTTTTTTTTGAAAATCTGTACTTTTTTCAGGGGCTGCTGCAAGCGACCGTGACGGACCGCCGGCAAGGGGGTTCAGAGCTGGAAACGCTCCTGCAGAAAACGGGCGATGCCGTCCTCGTCGTGGTGTCCGATTACGGCTGTCGCCGCGGCCTTGACGACGGCCTTGGCGTTGCTGGGCGCGTAGCTTTCATCCGCCTGCGCGAACATGCTCAGGTCGTTGTCGCTGTCGCCGAAGCAGATCACCCTGCTGACACCGAGGTCCCGCTTGATCTCCGCGATGGCGTCCCCCTTGCTGGCCTGGCTGTGGTGTATGTCTATCCAGTGCAACTGACGCCCCTCTATCGCCAGCCCGGAATAGGCCATGAGCTGCGGTTCGTCAGCCACCAGCAATTGCACCCGCTCGATGGCCTGGCGCGGGCCGATGGCGCTGATATTGGTGATGTCGGCGCTGCCGGCAGCTCTGCCAGTGGCAACAGCTCCAGCCCTTCCATGGCGCCGAAATGGGCCGCCACCTCCTGTTCCGCCGCGGCTGCGCAGCGCGCGTGGTAGACACCGTCGCGCCCCCCGGCTCCACGGTAACACAAAGGGGGTCACCGCCTCGGAGGTGAACGCCTCGATGACCCGGCGGATCTCCTCCAGGGTCAGCAGCCGGCTGTGACTGTAGCGGCCGGTGTCCGGGCGCCAGATCATCACCCCGTTCTTGTACACGTGGGGCAGGCTGAAATCGCTGCCGGCCAGCAGCGTGCGGGCTGCGTGCAGGGTCCTGCCGGTGGCCACGGTGTAGGCGATCCCGCGGTCGGCCAGTTTTGCCAGGGTGTCGCGGGTGCCGGTTGAGAGTGCCGAGTGGCGGTTCAGCAGCGTGCCGTCGAGGTCGAAAACGATCAGTTCCATAACAATTCGGGGTTCTGGTGCCGCGGCGGGGGGCGGGCGGGGCCGCCTGGGCAGCCGTTCGGGCCGCTATTATACCCCGTATCCCCCGGCGGGGGTGGCGGCCGATATTGACAATCCAGCCGCCCTCGCGCAACGTGCCCCTCTCCATTTCCCGGGAAAGCGCCTAGATGAACGACACCCTGCTATATGTCATCGCCGCGGTGATGGTGCTGGGTATCGCGGCCCAGTGGCTGTCCTGGCGCCTGCGGGTGCCGGCCATCCTGGCCCTGCTGGTCATCGGCATTGTCGCCGGTCCGGTGACCGGCCTGCTGCGCCCCGACGCCATGTTTGGCGACATCTTGTTTCCCATGGTTTCCCTCGGGGTCGCCCTGGTGCTGTTCGAGGGTGGCCTCACCCTGCGCTTCAGCGACCTGCGCGGCCACGGCGCGGCCGTAAGCAACCTGGTCAGCTGGGGCGCCCTGCTCAACTGGGTACTGATAGCCGTGGGCACCTGCCGTGGCCGGTTTTTCGGTGGAAATGGCCCTGTTGTTTGCCGCCCTGGTGGTGGTAACCGGCCCGACGGTGATCAACCCGCTGCTGCGCACCATGCGCGCCACGCGCGAGGTCAGCCAGTTGCTGCGCTGGGAGGGCATCCTCATCGATCCGTGGGTGCCCTGCTCGCGGTACTGGTGTTCCAGTTTATAAGTCGCCGGACCGAGTCCTACCTGCTGTTCCTGCAGAGCATTGGTGTGGGTGTGCTGGCGGCGCGGTCGCGGCGCTGAGCCTGGGCTACCTCATCAGGTGGCACTGGGTCCCGAATACCTGCTCAACGTAGTGGCCCTGGCCTGGGTCGTCATGACCTTCGCCGGCAGCAATTACCTGGCCCACGAATCCGGCCTGCTGGCGGTCACGGTGATGGGCGTCTGGCTCGGCAATACCCGCGGTATCGATATGGCCGAGGTGCTCAGTTTCAAGGAGAGCCTGTCGATCCTGATCATCTCCATGTTGTTTATCGTGCTGGGCGCGCGCATCGATGTCCGGCGGACATTATCGCCACCGGCTGGAGCGGGCTGGGGGTGCTGCTGGTGGTGCTGCTGGCGCGGCCCGGTGTGGTCTGGGCCTGCACCGTGGGCGGCAGCTACAGCTGGCGCGAGCGCGCCCTGGTGGCCTGGGTGGCCCCGCGCGGTATCGTCGCCGCGGCGGTCTCCTCCCTGTTTGCCCTGCGCCTGCAGGAGGTGGGTTACCCCGAGGCCGCGGCGCTGGTGTCCTACACCTTCCTGATCATCATCGTCACCGTGGTGGTGCAGAGTTTCACCGCCAGGCCGGTGGCCCGCCTGCTGGGCCTGGTGGAGGAGCCCGGGGCATACTGATCGTCGGCGCCAACCCGGTGGCCCGCGGCATCGGCAAGGCGCTGCTGCAACAGGGTTTCCGGGTCAAGCTCACCGATACCACCTGGTCGGAAATCCAGGCTGCGCGGATGGACGGCCTGGATACCTATTACGGCGACCCGGTATCGGCCCATGCGGACCGGCAGCTGGAACTCGAGGGTATCGGGCGCCTGTTTGCCATGTCGCGCCGCCCGGCCCTCAATACCCTCGCGGTGATCAAGTTCCGCCGGGAATTCGGCCGCAGCCGGGTCTTCACCCTGCGCAACGCCCAGGAAAAGGATGCCTCCGAGAAGCGCCGGGTGGCCGAGACTTCCGCGCCCCGCGCCTGTTCGGTGAGGAAGTCACCCTGCAGAAGCTCGCCAGCCTGATCGCCCAGGGCGCCGAGATCAAGGCGACGCTGCTGACGGAAACCTTC
>CAVPIH010000002.1:0-53752 GCA_963704965.1 uncultured Gammaproteobacteria bacterium | reverse complement strand
GCCACCGGCGGCGGCATCCTCGCGGCCCAGGCCATGGGGGCGGACCTGGCCTACGTCGGCTCGGCCTTTATCGCCACCCGGGAGGCCAACGCCCAGCAGGCCTACAAGCAGGCCATCGTGGACTGCGACTCGGCCGACATCGTCAACAGTAATCTCTTTACCGGCGTGCACGGCAACTACCTGCGCCCCTCTATCGAGGCGGCGGGCATGGACCCGGATAATCTGCCCGACGGCGATATTGCCAGCATGAATTTCGGCTCCGGCGGGGATACGGACGCCAAGGCCTGGAAAGATATCTGGGGCTGCGGCCAGGGTATCTCCGCGGTTAAGGCAGTGCTGCCCACCGCAGACCTGGTGGCGCGGCTGGCAACTGAGTACCGCGCCGCCAGCGAGCGCCTGCGTCCGGCCTGAAATCGGCCCCCGCTGGATCAGTCCCCGGGGGATTGCGCCGGCGCGGCGTACCAGTGCTCCGGTGGCACCAGCTTGGCCTGTTCCGGGTCGGCGACGTAATTGGGCGACATGATCTGCACGCCGTACTCGTTGAACACGTCCTGTATATTACCGTGCAGCGCGCTGTAGAGCCTGTTCATGTTGCGGGCGTCATCGCAGTAGGCATTGAGCTGGTACACCACGGTAAAATCGCCCAGGGACTGCTGTAAGACAAAGGGGGCCGGTTCGGTGCGCAGCCCCTGGGTGCGCTGGGCCGCCTGCAGCAGCATCGCCTCCACCTGGCGCCAGGACACGTCGTAGCCGATACCTACCTCGGTGTGCAGGATCAGGCCCGGGTCCCGTTGGTAATTGCTGTAGTTGATCACCGCACTGCCGAGCAGCATGGAGTTGGGGATATTGATATCCTCGTTCTTGAGCGAGCGGATACGGGTATTCATGGTTTTCATATCCACCACCTCACCCTCCAGGTCCCCGACCCGGATACGATCGCCCTCGCGGAAGGCGCGGCGGTATATCAGGCTGTAACCGGCGATGATATTGGCGATGAAAGACGAGGAACCGATGGACAGGATGACGCCGAAGAAAATACTCATGCCCTTGAAGGCTTCCGAGTCGGAGCCGGGAATGTAGGGATAGGCAATCACCAGCCCGAACACGATGACCACCACCCGCACGATGCGATAGGTAGGCAGGGCCAGGTCCCGATCAAAGGTTTCCAGGCGAATCCAGCCGCGGTGCACCCGGACGAAGAACGTGTGAATCACCCGCAGGAAAAAGCGGATCACCACCACCAGCACCGCCAGGAACGCCAGATCCGGCAACGACGCGACGAAACCCGCGCTCATTTCTTTCAGGGGATCCAGTATCAGGCGGAAAATATCCAAGGCCAGCGGACGCGTCCAGGGATACAGGCCCAGGGCTGTTTCCAGCCACACCAGCACCAGCAGGAACAGCATCAGCGTGCGCAGCCCGCGCAATATCCCCCCCAGCCAACCCCATATCTGGCGGGAGTTGATGACGCGGTGAGAGGCCTGCTCAATCTGCTCCAGCTGCCCCTTCAGGCGCCGCTCCACCAGGCGATTCAGCCAGCCAAACAGCGCTGTAATCGCCCGGTAAAGCAGCGCAGCGAGCAGGGATATACCCAGCAGGATGCCCGTGTTGCGCAACAATCGTTCGGGCGCGCGCATCTCGCGGTAGTCCCCTACCGCGTGGATGACGCGACGCATGGACGAAGTCGCCAGCAGTTGCAATGACACCTGTTCCAGCTCGGCGTCCGGGGGATAGAAGATGACTAGCGTCTCCTCGTTCGCAACCAGCGCCACGCCGTCGCCAATGGTTTCAACGGTGATCGCGGCAGGATCCTGTTCGGTATTGTCGGCCAGGGCCACGATGCGCTGCCGCACCTCCCTGGCCCGAAACCAGGCGGGCAGCGCCGAAGTTCCCCTGAGGCGGAACAGCACCTGGCCATCCACGGTCACCGGGGCGACCATGGTCGAATCATCCTCCACCAAACCAGCTGCGGAATCTGCAGCCAGGGCGGGGACAGCCAGCGCAGCCACAAGGAGGGCCAGCCCTAGGCAGACACCACGCAGCATATGGATTTCCTTGCTCCAGGAGTGAACGGGGTCAAGCATATCCTTGAGCGGTACCGCCGGGCAATCTCGAACCGCCCTACAGGTCGCTGAACTTGACCACCCGGGCGTTGACCGGCGGATGGCGGTCGGCGCCGATCCAGCGCCAGCACAGGGTGCCGTTGCGGTGGCCCGCGGTTTCCACCCAGTTGGCCTGCGGCGGCCGCTGGTGAGCCACCACGATGCGCACGCTGCCATCGGCCTCATAGGCCGCGGTGTGCTTGTTGAAGTGAATATTGTGATAGCGGTAGTCCAGCGATTCCATCCACCAGTTCTGCAGTACGAAGTTCCAGGTCTGGCAGTCCGGGATATCGGTCGCCTCTATCAGCAGGGCCTCGTCGTCCTCCAGGGCCCAACTGCTATGGAAATAGTAAATATTCGGGTCGCCGCCTATGGCCTGGCAGAAGGCCTGGTCGGCGGGGGCCACTTCATTGGTGGTGGCCAGGAAACCCTCGGCCCAGCCCTCGAACAGCCCGGTGGTATTGCGTACGAACTGGGTGACACCCTGCAGGGCCTTGTCCAGCTGCTCCGCGGTCAGGGGTGGCGGCCTGTCCTGCTCGGCGCCTATGCGCTCGATGCGGATTTCCGCCGGCTTCTCGGTGCGTCGGTCCTGAAAGGTCTGGCGCACGTTGATGGCATTGGTTTCTGGGCCCATGGGCAGCCAGTTGCCGGGCTGCTGTCGCTGGCTGACGATGATCTCCAGGCTGCCGTCCGCGCCGATATCCATATCCCGGGAATCGAGGAAGCCATCGGTTTTCATCCCGCCACCGGTGCTGTAGCGATTGATCACGGTACCGAAGCCCAGGTAATCAACAGTGCCGCGGGTGCCGGTGATGCGGTAGTCGTGCTGGGGATTGATGCTGGCGCTCTGGTAGTAGTTGTCCGGGTTGTCGGCGCCCATCTTGATGGTTTCATGCACCGGGCAGCGCAGTACCGGGAAGTCGGCGCCGCCGGTTTCCAGGAAGCTTTCCAGGCCGGCCCGCAGCATGCGCGTCAGGTAGCGGTAGCCCTCGGCGCGATTGAAGGCATCCTGCGGGGCCCTGGGGGCGTTGACCAGCTCCCCGGCCTCCTTCAGCGCGTCGCAAAAATCCGCCCAGGCCGCTCCGCTGAGTACCCTGTCTGTAGAAGTCTGTTCGCTCATATCTCTTCTCCCTGCTGATCCATCGTCAAACCGTAGCGCCGGGCGTAGTCCCCGAACAACTCCTCCACCTGCGCGCGGGTAATACCGTAGTCTTCGAGGCGGTATTCATGCCTGCCGTGCTTGCCACGGGGATTGTCCCGCAGCCACCGCGCCATGGCCTCCCTGCCCTCCTCGCCCAGGGCCGCGCCGCGCGCGTCGTATATCGCCTCGATTGCCGGCCACGGATCGGCCACGAAATCGTCGTGGTGCAGGTCCAGGAATTGACCGGGGAACTGCGGCTGCAGCCGCGCCCTGTCAGCTTCAAAGGTGCGCGTATAAATCCTGAGCATGTCCATCCAGTCCCGGCCGATCTCCTGGCGATCGATGTAGTCGGATCCGCTTTTGCGCAGTACCTCGCTGAAACTGCAACCCGAGGCGACCAGGCTCATGGGCGAGCGGTGCGTCTGCACGATGATGGCATCGGGATAGTATTTCAGTATTTGGGTCAGACCCAGTTGATGGAACGGCGCCTTCAGCACCCACAGGCCCGCGTGGCGCGACTGCAACAACTGTAACTGCAGCATGTGCCAGGCGTAGCTGTCACGGGCGCAGAGCTGATCGTACAGCCAGTTGGCGTAACCGGGAATATGGAACATGGCGGAGTACTCAACCGACATGAAATTGCGGTTGAGCAGCATATAGCACTCGTCGGGCTCCTCTGCGGCCAGCAGGTGGGTGGCCATGAAACCGGGCAGGAAGGTCTCGGTCAGCGCCACGCCCTCACGCTGCCTGGCAATACGCGGGTCACTCTCATAGGTCGCGGTCTCCGGCGGCGGCACCGGGTCCTGGGCCTCCCACAGGCGCAAGGTACGGTTGCCCCTGTCCTGGTTGAGCATATGGTGCAGCGCCGTGGTGCCGGTACGCGGCAGGCCCACGATGAACACCGGCCTGCGTATTTCTTCATCGCGCACCTCGGGATGGGCCTTGAGGTAGTCGACGATGGCGAGGCGTGTAGTCAGCCCGGCGTTGATGGTCATCTGCGCGCGGATCCTGCCAAAGTCGTTCAGGCGCGCCTCGGCGTTGAGGGCACTTACCAGCCGCTCCAGCGGCTCGCGAAAATCATCACCGCCAAAATCGGCGAGGCCGGTCTGCTCCCGGGCTGTGCGCAGCAATTCTTCGATATCCAGCACCTGGTGATTCCGTATCCATTGCAGTCGGGCACAAGCCTATTACCGAGGCTGGCTACAGGCAATATAAGCTGCGCACAAACCCTGTTCTGCGTACGCTATCGGCGCGACAGTCTGCCCTGGTACAAGATAGAGAACTGGGCCTAGAGTAGCTGACCGAGCGAAAAGTGCTTGCCACGACTGCGATGGCAAGCCAGCGCCAACAGCAGTTCCGCGGTGGCCAGGGCATCCAGCAGGGCGTTGTGCCCCTGGTAGGGCGGCAGGTCGTAGCGTTCCCGGCAGGCGTGCAGGCGCAGGTCACCGGGCTTGATCACCTGCTCCCGGCGGCGCAGCAGCGCCTCTTCCTGCAGCAGGGTATCCACCACCGGCAGCAGCACCGGGGCGTTGAAGGCCTGGCGGCTTACGCGGTTGAGGAAGGCCATGTCCAGGGCGGCGTTATGGAACACGAGCACCCGTCCCGCGGCGGCCTCGAGAAAATACTGCAGTACCTGCTCGCCGGGCTCGGCATCGGTCAGCTCGCAGTCGCGCAGGCTGTGTATCGCTGCGCTCTGCCCCACCGAGTTCTCGGCCCTGATAAGGTGATGCCGGGCGGACTCCAGGACAACAGCGCCCTGCTCCACCACCACCCAGCCGACACTCAGTAACTCCCCCTCATTGACATCCAGTGAGGACATCTCCGCATCGACCACCAGAAAGGATACCTGGCGCCAATCTGCCCCAGTGGCAGGCAAGGGCGCCTGCCAGCATTGCTGCAGCGCTGTTCCCTCCACCCGTTTCTTGAAGAGCAGCCTGCGCAGGCGCAACTTCCACATCATCCCATGCCCGCTCTGTAGGTCTGCCTGACTGCGGACTGGGCGTCATCGATGATTGTGAAGGCATCGCGCAACTGCTCCTTTGCCATTTTCGGCAAATCTTTGGGATTGATGTGGTTGGTGACTTTTTCACCGCGGACGATCTGGCCGCACTGGTGTTTTATCCGCTGGTGCTGGATAAAGTGCAGGGCATCGACCAGGTTGCGGCTGTCGACGATAGTCATGTGCTTGCCCTGGGCCAGCGCCCGCAGGCGCTCATGGGTATTCACCGCGCTGATGCGGTTGGCCAGGGCCCGCAGTCTCACCATCTCGGTAATCGGCAGGACGCCGCGCTTTTTCAGGTCCAGCACATCGCGTTGCTCGCCATCGCGATCGAGGACAAAGCGGCGGAAAATACCCAGCGGCGGCTTGGTATCCAGGGCGTTGGCGGCGAGGGCTGCCAGGAAAATGGAATTGCTGGAAGATGTCTCCAGCATGGTCTGCTGCAACTGCTGGCACAGCGAGGAAGTGCCATGGATGCTGCGCAGGTCGAAGAATATGCTCACGCGCATGGCCGCGTCGGGCGTCGGGGTGGCAACCCAGCGCCGCACTTTCTGCTGCCAGGCCGACAGCGTCTGCCGCCACTCTTCCGTTTTGGCCATGATTTCGCCGGGGCAGTAGACATAGCCGCAGGCGTTGAGACCATCACAAACCATCTCCGCCAGGCTCTGGAACCAGGGCAGGTGCTCGGGCTGTACGCCGTTATCGATGATAATGCCGTTGTCCTGGTCGGCTCCCAGCAACTGCTCCGCCCGCGCCTGGGAGCCGAAACCCACCCAGCACCAGGGCACTGGCGCAGGGCCCAGCCTCTGCTCAGCGATCTGGATCAGGCGCACCGTCACGGCATCGCTGATGGCGGTGAGTATCTGGCTGACCTGCTCGGCTCGCATGCCGGCATTGACCCACTGCACCATGAGGTTGGGCATACCGGCAACCAGGCCTTTTATTCCCTCCACATCGTGCTGGCGCGAGATATGTTGAACCAGGTAAACCGGGTCGTCCTGCTTTGCCAGGATCAGGTCCGAGGTGGTGACGATACCCTTGAGTTCGCCATCCAGCATGACCGGCAGGTGATGGTAGGCGCGCTGGGTCATCAGCAGGGTGGTGGCGAAAATGCTCTGGCTGGCATCGATGGTTTCCGGATTGGGTGTCATGATGTCACCCACCGGGGTATCGGGCGGCAGGGCCAGGGCGACGAAGCGCACCCGCAGGTCGCGGTCCGTCATGATGCCGGCCAGCCTGCCCTCCTCGACCACGAATGCCGAGGAGACCCGGCGCGCGGCCATCACCTGGGCGGCGTGTTGCACCGTGTCGGTGGGTTTTACCGTCAGCAGATCGGTGCTCATCACGGTGCGCACCTCCTGCATCATGGTGTTGGGCTCGGGTTGGTAGCGGGCCGCCCGGCGCAGGCGCCGACTGCGCTGGCTGGTGAAATAGCGGTCGAAGTTGCGATCGCGCTCCCGCAGGCCCTGGTAGGCTTCATCGGGCAGCAGGTACAACAGCGCATCCTCGATGACAGTGGCCTGCACCTCGCCCTGCTCGGCGTTCAGGCCGCCGATATGAAAACTCTCGCCCTCCCCCAGCCTGTCCAGCAGCTTGTTGTCGCTATCGCGTATTTCAATCGCGCCGCTGCGCACTATGCGCAGCCCCTTCTCGGGCGTCTCCCGATTGAACAACTCGCCGCGGCGGTGGTATTGCACCCGTATTTTATCTACCACCGCGTAGAGGTCGGCCTTGCCCAACTGGTTGAAGGGCAGCGATTGCTCCAGGAAGTCGGCGACCGGCACCAGTTCCGGTACGGCAAGCTGCGGCACAGCCGGCTCCGGTGCGCCTGTGTCGGTACTTATCTCGGATTGTTCGCTCATCAGTTCCCCAGGTGGTCCTGTGGTTCCAGGAAAGCCGTGGCAACGTCGGCAAAGTAACTGCTGCCGCCGGCCATCGCCACCAGGCGAATACGCTGTCCCGGCAGCGGCTCACTGCCCAGCACCAGGCGCCACTCCAGCCCCTGGCCGTCCACCGCCCGCATCATGGTCGGCTGGCTGTCCTCATCGGGCATAGCCACACCCAGCACGGCGCCATCCAGCGGGTGAGATGAAATCAGTACCAGTTCCTGGCTGCCCTCCGTGATCGGCGCCAGCCGCAACTGAAACTCCTCGTTTTCCAGGTCACAGGCGCCGCTGGGGTAGCGGCAATTGCTTTTCTCCACCAGCGGATAGGACTGTCCTGGCACCGCCGCCTGGGGCTTTTCACCGGCGAACTGCCCGGCGGCGAACCAGGCCAGCACCGCTAACACTGGCGCCACGATCATGGCGATGACTACATGCTTGTTAGTGAAAACCATACAAACTTACCCTTCCGGAATCAAAAAAGGAGGCACCGCGAACGATGCCTCCTGCGTTTTCCGCCCGCTACCTAGTGGTCATGGGCAGTGCTGGCGCCCGCAGGGATGCGGATGTGATCCACCAGTTCGCGCACGCTGGCCGGCGGAGGCGCGGTTACTTTCGTCACCGCCGCGGCGACCGCAAAGTTCACGATTGCACCCACTACCCCGAAGGCATTGGGTTCAATACCCAGGAACCAGTTGGGCTGCATGCTACCCAGGAACTCGGTGCCGGGGATGAACATGATACCTTTATGCTGGAACACGTAGAACAGGGTCACACCGATACCGGCCACCATGCCCGCGATGGCGCCTTCCTTGTTTACCCGGTCGCTGAAGATACCCATCATCAGTGCGGGGAAGATGGAGGACGCCGCCAGACCGAAGGCCAGGGCCACCGTTCCCGCCGCGAAACCCGGTGGATTGAGCCCCAGATAGCCGGCCCCAAGGATGGCGAGTGCCATGGCAACCCGACTCGCAGCGAGTTCCTGTTTCTCGGTGATACCCGGCGCGATCATGCCCTTGAGCAGGTCATGGGAGATGGCCGAAGCGATGGCCAGCAGCAATCCCGCCGCAGTGGACAGCGCCGCCGCCAGGCCACCGGCTGCCACCAGGGCGATAACCCAGTTGGGCAGCTGCGCGATTTCCGGGTTGGCCAGTACCATGATGTCGTTGTCTATCTTCACCATGTCATTGGTGGCGGGGTCAGCGCTGTATTCAACCAGGCCGTCGCCGTTCTTGTCCTCGTACACCAGCAGGCCGGTGACCTCCCAGTTCTTGAACCACTGGGGACGCTCTTCGTACACCAGGTACTCACCGGGCTCAGGCTCGATGGTGAGCATCAGGTTCAGGCGGGCCATGGCGCCAACCGCCGGGGCGGTGGTGTACAGGAGGGCGATAAATACCAGGGCCCAGCCGGCCGAGGAGCGCGCATCCTTCACCTTGGGTACGGTGAAGAAACGGATGATCACGTGGGGCAGGCCCGCGGTACCGATCATCAGGGACATGGTGTAGGCGAACATGTTCAGGGTGCTCAGGCGCACGTCCGTCGTATACTGCTTGAAGCCCAGATCCACCACGATCCGGTCGATCAGGTCCAGCAGGTAAATCTCGGTACCGGCCACTTTACTGCCCAGTCCCAGTTGCGGCAGGGGATTGCCCGTCAACTGCAGGCTGATGAAAATGGCGGGGATGGTGTAGGCCAGGATCAGCACACAGTACTGGGCGATCTGGGTATAGGTAATACCCTTCATGCCGCCGAGTACCGCGTAGAAGAACACGATCACCATGCCGACGAACAGGCCGGTTGCATAATCCACCTCCAGGAAGCGGGAGAAGGCCACGCCAACGCCTTTCATCTGGCCGATAACATAGGTTACCGAACACAGGATCAGGCAGATAACCGCCACTACCCTGGCCGTCTTCGAATAAAAGCGATCGCCGATAAACTCCGGCACCGTGAACTTGCCATATTTACGCAGGTAAGGGGCCAGCAACATCGCCAGGATGACGTAACCACCGGTCCAGCCCATCAGGAACACCGAACCGCCGTAGCCCATGAAGGAAATCATGCCCGCCATGGAGATAAACGACGCGGCGGACATCCAGTCAGCGGCGGTGGCCATGCCGTTGGCTACCGGGTGTACCCCGCCGCCGGCGATGTAGAAGTCCTTGGTTGATCCGGCCCGGGCCCAGAACGCGATCCCGAGATACAGGGCGAAAGTGCCGCCCACGAAAAGATAACTGAGTGTTTGCAGATCCATCGGGGCCGCTCCTATTCTTCTTCCACGCCGAACTCAATGTCCAGCGCGGCCATTTTTTTGGCGTAGTAGAAAATCAATACTACGAATGTGTAGATTGAGCCCTGCTGGGCGAACCAGAAGCCCAGCTTGTAACCGCCGACCTGCCACTGGTTGAGAAAATCAAACAGCAGGATGCCGCAGCCAAAACTGACCACGAACCAGATCACCATCAGCTTGACCATCAGCGACACATTGCGGCGCCAGTACTCTTTCGCCTGTTGTTCTGTCAAAGGGGACATAGCACACCTCCTCGGTGTTGTTATTGTTGCAGCCATTGCGACTATACCCGCAACGGCTGCAACTGGGTCCTAGACCTTGGTCGAGTAGTGCCTAAAAACCGTACTTGACCGAAAATTGCACCCTGCTCATATCGCCGTCGCGGCCATCCTCCAGCTCCTTGCTGGCCAGGATAACCTCTCCACCCAGGGCAAGCCCCGGCGCCGGCAACCAGCTCAGGTTGACGTGCGCGGACTGGTATTCCTTGGCTAGACTGTTGGCGCCCGCGAACTGGTTCGTGTCGGGATTGTCCGCCCCGGCTGCCGAGACGGACAGGGTGCTGCGCCAGCGGTCGTTCCAGTAATGCTGGTAGGCGATAAAGGCACCCCACTGGTCAAAAGTGTCTATGGAGCCATCTGCCTTGATGTAACCGTCATTGAAGGCGTTCAGGCCCATGTAGCGACCCAGGGCATCACCGAAGTTAGCCATGAAGCGCAGGTCGTCCTTACCGAACATCCACTTGCCCGACAGGCTCAGGGCGTAGCCGTACTGCTCGTCGCTGTCGCCCTCAACGGCAGTATTGGTGCGATCCTCGTAGCGCAATTCACGCCCCAGGGCCGCCGCTGACCAGCTCAGGTCATTCCACTTGCCGTTGTAACGCGCGACGAGATCGGGCATTTGCTGGCCGTTGTCGTAGACCGTGCTGCCATCGGCATCATTGAGGCGGGTAGCGGGGTTTTCAGCTGCCAGCTGGAAGTCACCCAGGGTCCAGCGGATCTGGGGCTGGCGCACGAAGATGGTACCGGTCGGTCCTACGAAATCATAAAGATCCGGGAGCGCCGCCACGTTGAAGAAGGTGGACCAGCTCTGCCCTGCCAGGATTGAATCCCCCTCGGCATAATCCCACTTCACAAAAGCGTGGCGCAGGCGCGGGCTCCAGGAGTTGGAGATGCGCTCGTCACCCTGGCTGCTGAGGATGAAATCCAGCTCCACCCGGGTTCCGATCATGCCCGCGTCGGTTTTGGTCGCGGTGGTAAAAAAGAACCGCGAAGTCTTGGCACTGAAGTTGGTCGAATTGTAGGAATCCGCGTTGCCGCTAGCCGGTTCCACCGGCACCAGGGATGGCACATAGAAGTCTTCGATCAGGTTGGCGGGCTTGCCTTCGCTGTATTCGGAATGAATGGCATCCAATTGGATATAGCCACCGTAAGTGAACTTGGTGCCTTTGGCCATGGGGCGAGCCTCGTCGATCTCCGCCTGCAGCTCAGTCTTGTTGCTGGTGATGGCCTCCTGCTGGGAGGAGACCTGGCTTTTCAGTTCCTGCAGCTGGCGCTCCAGTTCCTGGATTCGTGCATCCACATCATCTGCCATCGCTGCGGTAGCGGCGCTCAGGGTCCCTAATGCAATGACTGCGGCTGCCAGAGGTTTCATTTTGTTCATAGTGCGAGCTCCCTATCTAGGTATTGTGAGTCGAGCGTGCACAGTAATAACGGCAAAAGGCGGGGCGACACATTGGACTTTGGTCAAAAACAGGGCGCACCTTGGACTAAAGTCCAATACTGGCCAAGCCCTGGCTGCCTAAACTGGTCGTGTTGGAATTTGTTGAGAGCTTCAAAGCGACCATCCAGGCCCGCTTTTTTGTAGCCGGGCCGCTGTGCCCGGTTTTTTTCCCTTTACAGCCGCGCACTACTGCCGCGACAATGACCCCATAACAAAAAAGGGAAGTCGCCAGTGAGCACCGAGGGTTTTTCTATCCTCATAGCAGATGATCACCCGCTGTTTCGCAGTGCCCTGCAACAGGTTCTGGGGCAATTGTATCCAAACGCCGTGCTGTACGAAGCCGCCGATGTGGCCAGCTTGCAGCAGCAGGTGGAGGCCCACCGCGGAATCCGGCTATTGTTGCTGGACCTGCATATGCCGGGAGCGCTGGGGTATTCCGCTCTCTCCTGGTTTACCGGGCAGTATCCCGATACGCCGGTTATCATGATCTCCGCCAATTTCCACCCCGATACCGTACGCCGGGCCATCGATCATGGCGCAGCGGGTTTCCTGTCGAAATCAGCTGACATCGAGACCATGGCATCCTGCATAGAGCGGGTCATGGCCGGTGAACGCGGAATGCATCCGGGCCTGGACGCCTTGGGACACGGGGCCAGCCTGCAGTCGCTGGACGTGGCTGAGGCCTTGGCCAGCCTCACCCCACAGCAGTTTCGGGTGGTATCAATGCTGTCGGACGGTCTGCTGAACAAGCAAATCGCCTATGAGCTGGACGTGAAGGAGGCCACTATCAAGGCGCATATGACAGAGATTTTCCGCAAGCTGGGGGTACACTCGCGCACCCAGGCCGTACTGGCCCTGGGCAGCCTGGCGGTGGACCCCCCGGCGGAACTGACCACCCCCCCTTAGCGGCGGGCCATCGATGGTCGAATAAATTCGACCCTACACTGTAGGGCCGATTTCAATCGGCCAACGGACTCAGCCGAATAAATGAGCCCCCACAGCGTAGGGCCGATTTCAATCGGCCAACGGACTCAGCCGAAGTGGAAGAAGCAGATCTTGTTGCGATCCGCATCGCGCACGTAGCCGCCATAAAACATATCGGGAATACGCTGGCCGGGTTCGCCCTCGCAGCTGGCGCCCAGGTCCAGGGCCCTGCGGTAAAATTCATCTACTTTTTCTTTTGAGCCCGGATTGATGGCCACCATGTTGCCATTGCCCGGAGCCGGGTCCTTTTCGTCGTAGGGAACACAGACGGCCAGCATGGGCTTGTCCATGCCGGTACCGATGAAGGCGATGCGGCCGGCGTCCATCAGGATGGATGCGCCCAGCGGTGCCAGCAGTTCGGAATAGAATTTCTTGGCGGCTTCCATATCGCGGACGCCAATTGTCACGTAACCAATCATAGTGTTTCTCCTGACAGGGTGGGTTGCAGCAACACGGGCTATACGTTAACCGATAAAGCGACGGCTGCACAACGGCAGGGAGGGCAAGCAGGATATCGGCCGGCGAATAATCGCCAACCCGCTCTTGAGGGCCGTCGACTGCATCGTCTCCATTTCGTCGCTATTTGCTCTTGGTCTGCAGGTAACCCGACAGTTCTGCCCGCTAAGGCTGCAGGGTCTTCTCTCCATAGACTTCCTCCGGTGAATAGGCGCCGCTGGTGCGGACCTCGATCCTGCGGAACTTCCACTCGCCCTTCTGCTTCACAATGATATGGTTGTAGTATCCGGCCTGGACAGGGACCGGTTTGGGCTCACCCATGGTGGGCCTCTGCCAGGTGATGAGCGCCATGCTGCTGGTTTCCACGCGGGTAGGTGATATCACTTCCATAACGGTGTTGAGCATGAAGTGCTTGGTGACTATACCGACTTTTCTGAAATTCTCCTGCCGGTCATTGGCGAAGGCCGCGATCTCTTTGCGACCTCGCAGTGAGACTACTGGTTCTTTCGCTTCATTGGGGAAGGCCAGCCATTCGCCATCCTCTGTATAGAGATTGGCAAACCCCTTGCCATCGCGACGATCGAAGGTGTGGCCGTAATGGGCGATCAGGTCGATAATCTCACCGCGACCCTGGGGGCTGATGATAGCGTCATCGGCCAAAGCGGACCGGGCAGAAATCCCAGTGAGAGTAGCCAGGGCAAGCAGTAAGCTTGTCAGGAATTTAAGTGGTTCCATTTTAGACCCCCAACCGCGTGCGCGGCGCGTGATTAATTTACCAACTCGATCTCGCTCGGCCGTCCGGCCGGCGTTGGAACCTGTTCGTAGGCTCTACTCTACGCGTTCTTTCACTTGCTGCAACACGCCGAGAAATATGCGCTCACCCTCCTCCTTGAACACGCGGCCCAGCCAGTCACCCAACAGCGGCACGCGCACTTCGATGGTGGAGGTCCAGGTTGCCCGGCAACCGTCGCCGGTTGCCTCCAGCCTCACCTGTCCGCCGTAGTGCTTCAGGCCGGCCCACAGTGGCAGCGGGCCCAGCATGATGCTGGCTTTTGACACCAGGTAATGAAACTCCCGGGGCGCTTCGGCGAGGGTAATGTCCTCGATGAACCGCACCGGCAGCCAGCCGAACATATTGATCACCACTCGGCGCTCCGCCCCAAGGCCATTGGGATCCGGAACCCCCGGGCGCAGCAGCGCCGAGTCGTCCAGCTCCCTGAAAGAATCCAGGTGGGCGTGATCGGTGAGGATGGCGTAGATGGACTCCGCGCTGCTGTTGATCGCCAGCGTTACCTCAATTGTATGCTTGCTCATAAGTCTCCCGGGTATTTCGTCAGCCCAGCATTTTCAGTAGCCGGGGGTAGGCATTGGGAAGCCAGCGCGCCATCCAGAACATGGTGCGAGAATGCTTGCCGGTCAAAATGCGCCTGTTACCCTTGCGCAAGCCACGGATAATATCTGCCGCGCAGTCTGCGGGTGGTGTTTGCAGCAGCTTTTCCGCAGACGCCGCGATCTGCCGGTCCACCTCGGTGGCCGCCGCACAAACCCTGCCGGCCTTCTCGATATTGGTCCTGATACCCCCGGGGTGTACGCATACTGCCCTGACCCCGGTGCCATCCAGCTCACTCCACAGGGCCTCAGTGAGGCCGCGCACGGCGAATTTGGACATGTTGTAAGCGCTCTGGGTGGGATACCCCAGCAGGCCGAACACACTGGAAATATTGACGATACAGCCCTCTTGTTGCGCCAGCATCATGGGCAGGAAGGCCTTGGTCCCGTACAACACGCCCCACATATTGATACCCAGCTGCCATTCGTATTCCTCGATGCTGGTGTGCTCAACGGTACCAAAAACCGTCGCACCGGCATTGTTGATCACGTAGTGGGCTGTGCCGAAATCTTTCCTGACCTCTTCTGCTTGGGCGAACACTGCATCGCAGGATGATACGTCCAGGCTATAGCTGCGGGCATTGCCACGAGCCCCGGCCGGCAGCAGGGAGAGTGTCTCTTCCAGGCCCGCCGGATTGATATCCGACAGGGCCAGGCGGGAATCCTCTGCAGCAAACTGCAGCGCGAGCTCGCGACCAATGCCCGAGCCGGCTCCCGTTATTACCACCACTTTATTTTCGAACATTGTTTTCTCCCGAAGTGGGCTCGCGGCCGCCCACGTTAAGACCAAGCAGACGCGAGCCAATCAACGCCTCAGAATATGGATGGCGACCGCCGCTTCCTCTATACCCTGCATGCCACCGCCGTTTTCCTGTATGGCGTTGCGGGCGCCCTCTACCTGGCGCTCGCCGGCCTCACCGCGCAATTGGGTCACCAGTTCATAGAGCTGGCCAATACCGGTGGCACCCAGGGGATGACCCTTGGACTCCAGGCCTCCGGAGGGGTTGATGGGCATACGCCCGCCCACGGTGAACTCGCCCCGCTCCGCCGCCGGACCGCCGCCTCCGAAGGGGACGAAACCCAGGTTTTCCGCCTGCAGGATCTCTCCCATCGCGGAGGCGTCGTGCACCTCGGCCACGTGCATATCCTCAGGGCCGAGGCCGGCCTGCTCGTAGGCCTGTTGCGCCGCGAGGTGGCCCACGCTGAGCTCAGGCTGGTCCATGCCGCGGTGGCTGAAACTGCGCAATACGCTGGCCGCCACCCGGATGCAGCGTTTCCTGTCGGCGCCGATGCGTTTGAGGCCCTCCTTGGTACAAAGGATCGCCGCGGCGGCCCCATCGGACAGGGGTGCGCACATGGGCAGGGTGATCGGGTAGGTAATAGGCGGCGCCGCCAGAATTTCCTCGATGGTGAAAGGCTTGCGGAACTGGGAAAAGGGATTGTGCACCGAATGGGTGTGGTTCTTGGCGGATACCGCGGCGATCTGGCGCTGGGTGGTGCCGTAGGTTTTCATATGCAGCCGGCACATGGCGGCATAGATTTCCATGAACTTGCTGAACGGCTTGTCCGAAGTGGTACCGGGCGGCACCTCCACCCCCTCCCCCATTTTTACCAGGGTCTGGTAGTTCTCCTCGGCCCGGGAGACGTCCCAGCCGCCCTCGAAGATGGCGAAAGCTCTGGCCTTGTCGGGGATATTCATCTTCTCGGCGCCCAACGCCAGAGCCACATCCGTGGTCCCCGCCCTGAGGCTCTGCAGGGCCAGGTTGAAGGCGGAACTGCCGGAAGCGCAGGCATTTTCCACATTATAAATGGGTATGCCCTCAATGCCGATCTTGCTGAACACCACCTGCCCCGGGATCGATATCTGCCCCTGCAGCGGGCCGTTGGTCATGCCCGCGTAAAAGGCTGCGCCGAGGTCCGACCGGTCGCAACCCGCGTCCTGCAGGGCCCCGTTGAGTGCTTCGCCGGCCAGATCCTCCAGGCCGCGCTCCAGGTGTCGACCAAATACGGTCATGGCTATGCCGGCTATATAGATATCACTCATGCTAGTGTCCTGATGTCAGACTTTCCTTTCGGTATCCCGCCAGTAGCTTTCGCGCAGGTCCTTCTTGAGTACCTTGCCGACGGTGCTACGCGGCAGTGCGGGGATGAAATCCACCGTCTTGGGGGCCATCACACTGCCCAGTTTTTCCTTGCACAGAGCGATCAACTCTTCCCCGGTGACGCTCTGCCCGGGGTTCAGTTCCACCACCGCCTTGACCGCCTCGCCCCATTTCTCATCGGGCACGCCGATAACGGCGCAGTCCTGTACCGCCGGATGACCCCATATCACCTGCTCCACTTCGCTGGGGTAGACGTTGAAGCCCCCGGAGATGATCATGTCCTTCTTGCGATCGGTGATGTGCAGGTAGCCCTCGGCATCGATATTGCCGATATCGCCGGTGTGCAGCCAGCCGTCCACAATGGTCTCGGCGGTCTTGTCCGGCTGTTTATAGTAGCCCTTCATGACCAGGTCGCCACGCACACAGATCTCGCCGGTCTCGCCACGGGGCAGGATTTCATTGTCGTCGTTCATCATTTCAACGCGGACCAGAGGGTTGGGCCTGCCCACCGACGACAGGCGCTCATTGGAGGCGAGCTTGCCGTCGACGAAGTGATGATCCGGCGGCAGGTTGGAGATACTGGCGGGAGCCTCGGTCTGGCCGTAGCCACCGGCCATGATCGGGCCCCAAAGGTCGATCGCCTTCTTGAGCTTGTCCACCGACATGGGCGCGGCGCCGTACATCAGGTACTTCACCGAGGACATGTCGATTTTCTCGATGCCCGGGATCTCCAGCAGCTTGTAGATGACCGTGGGCGGCAGAAAGAACTCCGTGACGCGGTGCTTGCCAATGGCCTGGAAAATCAGCGCGGGATCGGGCTTGCTCACCACCACCACGGTACCGCCCTGGGCGGTGCAGGGCACTGCCAGCAGGCCCGCGGTGTGAGTCATGGGTGCGGCCGCCAGGTTGACCGGGCGTTCATCCGCCCCATAGCGACAGGCCAGCATATAGTGGGCGATGAAGGTCTGGCAGCTGCGGTGGGTGTTCATCACCCCCTTGGGCATTCCCGTGGTGCCGCCGGTGGGTGACAGCATCACCACATCGTCCATATTCACAGCGACCTCGGGGCGCTGGTCAGTGACACCCGCAACCCAGTTTTCCAGTGCGGGGGCATCGTCACCGTCGGCGTCGATACAGATCCAGTGGCGGATCTTGGGCAGGCTGGGGCGCAGTTGGGCGATCAGTTGCGCGAACTCACTGTGGTAAAACATGACCTCGCAATCAAAGGCATCGAGAATGTAATGATTGTCCTCGGCCGAATTGCGCGCATTGACCGGTATCCAGGTCATATTGGCGCGCCACAGGCCGAGGGTACAGGCCCAGGCGGTGACATCGTTGCCGGCCCAGATGGCGCCCTTGGTTTCCTTTGGCAGCCCCAGCCCCAGCAAGCGATTGGCGATGCGGCAGGACAGGCGTCCCACCTCCTCGAAGCTATAGCTGCGATCGTCCTGGATGTAGGCGACCCCGTCGGGATTGATGCCCCAGCCGCGGTCGTAGAAATCGATAATAGCCATGTTGTGCGCCTCGTTTACAGCTCGGTAACGCTGGCGCGAGCCAGTCCGCGCTCCTCCAGGAAGCCCAGCAGATAGCGGTGACCGAAGGCCTTGGAACCGGAAGTGAATCCCACCTTGTTGGTGTCGTTTTCCAGCAGCTTGATCACCGCCGCGGTTTGCAGGGCGCCGGTGGCGATATAGGCGGTGGTGCCGTATACAGCGGCGCGCACAGCCGACAGTTGGCCGCGTCCGATAGCGGTATCCACGGTGCGTACCAGAGTGGTGCGCTCACGGGGAGGCATGGCCGGCGTGGTGGAGTCGGTCAGCTGCTTGATGATCTCGTCCTGCTTGTCCTCGGGGAGGTCCTTGTATTCCTCCTCCCACTTCTGGCCAACTGCGTGGACCATTTTCATGGCGTCGTTATCGTAGAAGCCAACGCAGGATACGCAGCTGCGTACCCGCGGGTCATTTTCGAAATAAATCGGCAATGAGGTGCCGCCCCAGGGCAGGGCAAAGACCGGTTCCATGAAATCCGGGGAATTGATGTTGAAGGAGGTATTCTTGGGGTGCTCTACCAATTGGTTGTCCCACAGGTAGTACTGTGTGGCCTTGTACATTTCGAAGATAGAGGCGGTCGAGCCCACCGTCACTCCAGCGCCGACACCGCGCGGGCCACGACACAGGGCTGAGGTCTGCAGCGCATCGATACCCGGATGCTCCAGGGCCAGCTCGGCGGCGATCTCCGAGTAGGAGTACATGTAGGCAATGGACGGCGAAACAACCAGCCCGGCCTGGCGATACAGTTCCCCGAACTGGTCGCGAACATCGCGAATATAGCCCTGCTCACCGGTTGTATCGATATGGTGACAACCGGCTTTCAGGGCTGCCTCCACGGCGGTCAGGCCGAACTTCGCAAAGGGTCCGACGGTGTTACAAACCACCTTCGCGCCGGTAAAGGCTTTTACCAGGGAATCGACATCGTGCTGTGTCTCCAGGATCTCGTAGGTCGCTGACTCCAGGCGCACGACGCGCTCCGCCATCATCTTCTTGACCCGCGCCGCATCGCGGGCGATCGCAGTGAAGGGAATATTCTGGTCGATCAACCAGTCCATGGTGAGCATACCGGTGTAACCGCTGGCGCCGTAAACTACTACTGGGTATTTGGCCATTTTATTTCTCCTGATTAAGTTGGTTGAAGCTCTATCAATGGGGTTGCCTTGTAGCCTGCCAAAAGGGTGCAAGCACCTGCCCTATGAAAATTGCTAGTTCTGGGTCCAGCCCTCTGCGTAGAGTTGCTGGCAGAGGAAGCCCAGGCGCGTGGTCAGTATCGTGTTTTCACCATCTTCAATCAGCGCTGCTCGTACGTCGCGAACCAGTTTTTCGATGGGGTATTCCAAAGTAGTGCCATTACCGCCAAACAGGCGGAAGGCCTCGGCCACGATCCTGTCGGCCTCCTCCGTCACGGTGACCTTGCCCGAGGCGGTGGCCCACGGATGGCCGGAAGGGGACAGGCGGGCGTACGATAAAGACCTGCGGGCGACCGCGCGGCACAACTCCAGGCGACGCAACATGTCGCCGAGCCGGTAACGCGTCAGCTGGTGATCGATCAGCAACTGGCCACCCTGCTTGCGCTCGTGGCAATAGTGCAAGGCCATCTCGAAGGCCGAGCGGGCCACACCGGTAAAAACCTGGCTCATATGGGTACCGGCGAAGGACCAGGCGGAGGCGACGTTGCCGTAGTATTCGTCCTGCAGGGCGATCGCGAATCGCCTGGGAACCTTCACGTTGTCGAAGTAGATCTCGCCCTGCGGCAGCGCACGCTGCCCCATTTTCTCCAGCGGCTTACCCCGCGAAACGCCCGGCAGATCCAGGGGAATAATGACCGAGACACCGTGCGGCCGCCCATTCCCGTCGAAATAGCCGTCACCGTAATCTGCACTCAGGTACCCCAGGGCGACCTGTGCCACCGCGCCGTTGGAAACCCACGCCGAGCACTGGCCGTTTATTACAATTTCGTCAGCTCCGACCCTGGCGAGCATACTGCCCTTGTTGCCCGGCTGCCCAGCCGGCCACTCGCGCTGCATATCGAAGGCACCGACGTCGCTGCCCTTGTCGGGGTGCGTGATCATCCAGCAGCCAATCTTACCGGCGCACAACTCGATCAATTCCTGGTTGCCCACGGCGCGGGCCATCTCCAGGGGAAAATTCGTTACGGTCAGTGATATTGCCAGGCCGGCATCGCCCCAGCCCATTTCTTCGCCAATGATGGATTCCAGCCTGTGGGCAACCGCCGGCTCGAACTGCTCGAGGAAGTCCGGTGTCATGCCCAGCTTGGCCGCTTCCTCAAATACCGACCAGTAGGGTGAGCCCGGTGCGCACACCTGCTCCGCAGTCATCTTGTCGAGTTCCTGGCCCAGCGGACGCAGCACGTTTTTTGCAAACTGGTGCACCACCTGCTGGATCGCGGCCTCCTCCTCCGAGAGCGGGGCTTCAAAGCCGGTGAGGCCCACTGCCGGAAGGGTCAGTTCGGACTTGAGTGCAATCATTGGCTCTCTCCTGCTGTAACTATGATTATGGGCGATTTGAGATTACCGGCTAGCGTAGACCGACTGTGCCTTTACATCTTGCATAAACCGAGCGTATCTTTATCAAAATTCGATCATGGTGATCCGGGATGCAGGCCTGGCAAAAAGTTCGCAGGGAGCTCGGCAATACCCCGCTGGCCGAGGGGCTGGTAAGGGGCGCCGGTGCCGATAAAGCGACAGTCTTCGTTGAGCACTACCTGTTCAGTAATATCGAACGCACTGTCTCCGGCATGTCGCTCACCGCCCTGGTCACCCAGTTTGGGGGCGCCAGGGTCAGGGAGGGCGAGGCAGGTGCCTGGCGCAGTACCACGCTGCCCAGCCAGTCGCTGCTGGTGCCGGGCAACTGCGCCACTCACTGGCACTATGCCGGCACGGTGGATTTCGCCGTGATTTACTTCCCCGACCGCCCCAGCGGCGTTGCGCAGCGCCTGCAGCTGTTGGCGGCCAAGGCGGCCCGGCCACTGCAGTTCAGCGACACCCTGGTGAGCGCCCTGGCACGCCAGTTGGTGGGAGAACTACACCGGGGCGCAGCGGGCGACGAGCCCTTCATGGCCACCCTGGTGCCGGTGATGCTGGAACAGGCTTACCGGGTGTTGACCACCCCGGAAACCGCCGGCTTCAACCCCCGGCATGCCCATTTCACCCGCCTGCAAACCGTGCTCAACTATATTCACGGCCACCTGGCGGAAGACCTGACAGTGCCGGCCCTGGCCGCCAGGGCCGGCGTGAGCGTGGCCCATTTCCGCCGCCTGTTCCTGGAGGCGATGGGCACCCCACCGCACCGCTATGTGCTGGCGACCCGCCTGGAACAGGCCCGCAAGCTGCTGGCTACCACTCCACTGCCGATAGCCCAGATCGGGGAGGAGTGTGGATTCAGCAGCCAGAGTCACTTTACCGCCTGCTTCAGAACCGCGCACGCCAGCACGCCCGCCGGTTACCGCAAGCATATCCAGTAGGGAAAAACCCATGCCGCCCTAGCGTCGCTCCGTGGCCAAACCCTGGGCGGCATCGGTCCGGGTCAGCGCCAGGACCAGCGCTCGCAGGCGATTGGCATCCACCGGCTTGGGCAGGAAGCGAAACCCCACTGCCCGCGCCCGGTCGCGGATCACGTCACTGTCATCGGCGCTGATGATGATGCAGGGTATGTCCGCCGCACCCCCCCGGCGCGCTGCCAGCATGACCTCCAGGCCGGTGTCATTACCGTTGAGGTGGTAATCCGCCAGCACGATATCCGGGCGCAGGCCGGCTTCCAGTTTTGCAAGCATTTCACCCCGCCCGTTGGCGGTGGTGACAGCGGCCCCCATGGTGGCCAGCAACTGCTCCATCCCCTCGAGTATCAGCGGGTCATTATCCAGGCAAAGAATACGCAATGCCTCCAGGTCACGGCCGGGCTCTTCCTCGACCGGTCCGCCCCCCCTGGCCTGGACCTGGCCGTAGGTTACGGTCACGGAGAACAGCGTGCCCGCCCCCGGGATAGAGCGCAGCTGCAGCTTGTGCCCCAGCAGGTCGGCGTAGCGCTGCACGATGGCCAATCCCAGCCCCAGCCCCTCCTCGACCTGGCCCTGCTGGCGCTGCAAGCGCTCGAACTCGTGGAAGATGCGCACCTGGTCCTGTTCAGGAATGCCCGGACCGGTATCCAGCACCTGGATCTCGGCGCCCTGGGAACGCCGCCGCAGGCCCAGCACTACCCTGCCCCGAGCTGTGTACTTGAAGGCATTGGCCAGCAGGTTTTGCAGTATGCGGTAGAGCAGGGACTGGTCGGAATACAGCCAGGTGCTGGAAGGATGAACCCGTAAGTCCAGCCCGCGCAGCTGTGCGGTGGGCTGGAACTCCCGCGCCAGCGCCTGGAACAGCTGGCCCGCGGCAAAATGAGTCCGCCGCGGCAACTGCTTGCCCGAGTCCAGGCGGGCAATTTCCCGCAGTTCGGCAATCAGGCCCTCCGCCCTCTGCAGCGACTGGTCGATCTGGTCCACCACTCGCAGGGTGGATTCGCTGGTGCCCTGCGGCAACTGCGGTTTCAGCGCGGCGGTAAACAGGCGCGCGGCATTGATAGGCTGCAGCAGATCGTGGCTGGTGGCAGACATGAAGCGGGTCCTGCTCAGGTGGGCATCACGCAGGCGCGACTCCACCTGGGCCCGCAGGCGGTTCTCCTGGCGCAAGCGGGCATTGGTTTCACTCAGGGTCTGGCTACCGGAGGCGATCCTGGCCTCCAGTTCCATCTTCGTCTCCTCCAACTGCGTCATCATGTCGCGGTAGTCGGTGATATCGATGTAGGTGGTGACAAAGCCGCCGTGGGGCAGCGGTGTGCCGCGTATATCGATCACGCTGCCGTCAGGCAAGCTGCGCTCCAGGCGATGGGGGTTACCTCCGCGCAGCCACTCCAGCCGCTTGGCAATTTCCTCCTCTTTATTGTCGCCACCACCGCCCAGGAAACCACGCTCCGCGTTGAAGCGGTACACCCGCTCGATCGGGCAGCCCACATAGAGAAACCGTTCGGGATAGTGGAACATTTCCTCGTAGCGCTTGTTCCAGGCGACCAGGCGCAGTTCCCCGTCCACTACCGAAACCCCCTGCAGCAGGGTTTCCACCGTGGTCTGCAGCAGCTCTCGATTGAAGGTATGCAGCTTGCTGGCGTCGCTGACCATACCGGCAAGGTCGCTGTAGGCCAGCTGCTGGCTTTGTTCCAGTTGTTCCATCGCCTGGTGCGCGGAGGTCGCCCCTATGATGCGTGCCAGCACCGCCTCAACCTGGTTCACCACGAAAGCCGGCGCCCGGTCCCCCGGCAGCAGCCGCTGCTGGTAGGTATCCTCGAACTGGCGCCACATCTTGCGCAATTCCGCCGGCTCCATGAAGGGTGGCAGCAGGGCCTGCAGCTGACTGACCCGGATCAGGCTGAGCTGGTAATCGATATCGCCGGCCAGCGCCGTGGAGTCATTGGCATCGGTAAAAATACGCGCCTGCCGAAGGTCCGCCTGGGAGGGCCGCAACACCAGCGACAGCCCCACCAGGGCGAGCAGATTGACCCCGAGGCTCCAGCAGGTGGCGTAGGCCAGCCGGTGCTCAGCGGTGATACCCAGCAGGTCGCCCGGCGCCAGCCAGGCAATGCCCAGCGGCCCCTGCTGCAGCAGGGGGCTGTCCGGCGCGAGAATCGCCGGCAGCACCGCACAGTAGAACCACAGGCCGAGGCCCGCCAGCAGGCCGACGATGGCTCCCACCCCGTGCGCCCGGCGCCAGTAGAGTCCCGCCAGCAGTGCCGGCGCCAGTTGGGCGGCCGCCAGGAAGGAAATAAAACCGATCTGGGCCAGCCAGGGAATACCCATGATCTGCCTGGTCACCAGCCATGCCGCCAGCAGGATACCGACGATGGTGAACTGGCGTATCCGCCTGAGGCTGTCGCCCAGTTTCAGCACCGCCGCCGGCGAATCGGCGTTCATACGCATCACCACCGGCGCGATCACTTCATTGGTGATCATGATTGCCAGGCTGACGGTCGCTACGATCACCATGCCGGTGGCGGCGGAAATACCGCCTATAAACGCGGCCACGGTTACCCATTCGGAGTTCAGCGCTATGGGTAGCAACTGCACGTAGACGTCCGGGTTGATGGCGGCTCCGGCGAACACCTGGGCGCCGGCAATGCTGATGGGCACTACCAGCAGCATGAAAACGCTGAGGTACAAAGGGAATACCCAGCGCGCGAAACGGGTGTCGGTATCCTCCCGGGCCTCCACTACCATGGCGTGGAACTGCCGCGGCAAGCACAGGATGGCAAGCGCGCTGAGCAGAGTGCGGGCAAAGAAGTCACTGGACAGGGCGACCTCACCCAGAGCTTCGCTACCGGAGTCCGCCAGCGTGCCCGCCGGCATGTCGGCAAGATACGATATGGACAGAACCGCAACGGCCACGAAGGCGGCGAGTTTTACCACCGATTCCACCGCCACGGCGGTCATCATGCCCTGGTGGCGCTCGCGCCCATCCAGCCGCCGGGTGCCGAACAGGATGGTAAAGACCGCCAGGATAATCGCCACCAGCAGGGCGGTGTCGCCGCCTATGACCTCCACCTCCTGCACCGTGCCGCCGACGATGGTCCAGGCCTGGGCCAGGGCCTTGAACTGCAGGGCGATATAGGGCAACACCGCCGCGGTGGCCACCAGGGTAACCAACACGGCGAGTGATTGCCGTTTGCCGTAGCGTGCACCGATGTAGTCAGCGATGGATGTGACCCTGTGCCGGGCTCCGACCGCCAGCAGGCGTCGTATCAGCGGCCAGCCGAACAGGAACAGCAGGATCGGGCCCAGGTAAATGGGCGCGTGGCTCCAGGCCGAGGTCGTGGCGCTGCCCACCGCGCCGTAAAAGGTCCAGGAGCTGCAGTAGACCGCCAGCGACAGGGCGTAGATGACACCGCGAGCCCGCGCCGCGCTGACCCACCAGCGAAACAGCCTTATGCGCTGGCTGGCCGCGCCGCCCTGCTGGGCGGCCAGGGTGGCGACACGATCCGCATACCAGGCTACACCGAACAGGATACAGACGTATAACAGCGCAAGGCTGAGCAGGTTTGAGGGAGACACCATGTGTGCAGCTCGCACTCGTTGTATTTATTGGGCGCAGAATAGCATGGCTGCACGCCGACACGATAATTCGGGCAGGAAGGAGTAACGGCACAACAATTCCATTATCATTGCGGCTGCAAGGACAACCACTACGTGCGATATACACGGAGTCGATCGTGACAAGAATAACAACAGGTGCCCTGTTGACGTTACTGCTGAGCGCTTTGAGCCTCGATGTAATGGCCCAGCGCAAGACCGATATCGTCACTCTCTACAATGGCGACCGCATCACCGGGGAAGTTAAATCCCTGGAGACCGGTATTCTGAATTTCAGTACTGACTCGATGGGTACTATCAAAATCGAATGGCAGGAGATTGCCAAACTGGAGAGCAAGTACTATTACGAGATACGGCTGGGCAGCGGCAAGCGTTACTACGGTTCGATACAACCCGCCAAACGTCCCGGACAGTTACTGGTACAGGACCTGGATGGGATGCAGGACCTGGAGTGGCTGCAGGTGGTCGACATGCGGCCTATTGAGAAAAACCTGCTCGACCGGGTCGATGTCTATTTCGCCGCCGGCTATTCCTACTCGCGGGCCAGTTCCGTGGCCCAGACATCCATCAACACCGACCTCAGTTACGAGGACGAGAAGAGCCGCAGCACGCTCACCGGCCGCACCAGCATTACCGATGACAGCGAGGAAACCACCAGCAGCAGCAGAGTTGACCTGGACCGCGCTGTCTGGACTGCGCGGCCCAATGTTTTCCGCTCGTTTTTCAGCAATTACGAAAGCAATGACGAGTTGGCCCTGGATTACCGGGTCGGGGTGGGCATGGGCCTGGGCCGGGCGTTTATCGATACCTACCGCAACCGGCTATCCGGGATCGCCGGGCTGCAGGTCATCACTGAACAATCAAAAACCACAGGCTCGGACGAAAATATCGAGCTGTACCTCTCCTCCCGCTTCAAAGCCTGGCGTTTCAACACACCCGAGCTCGACCTGGACTTCATCCTCAACCTCTATCCCAGCCTGACCGACAGCGGCCGCCTGCGCAGCGATTCCAACCTGCGGCTGCGTTGGGAACTCATCGAGGACCTGTTCTTCGACATCACCGCCTATGGCAGCTACGACAACAAGGCGGACGCCAACAACGATATCGACTACGGCGTCACCACCGGCCTGGGCTGGGAGTACTGAACGGATCATGGCCACAGCAGCGACCAGGCCAGAGCCGACCACCGCTACCGCCAGCGACGCGAGGGTGGCCGCTACCAGGTTCCAGTATGCTTTCAAGACCGCGCTCAGCCTCACTCTCGCCTACCTGCTTCCCATGGGCATGGGCTGGCCACAGCCACAGACCGCCGCCATCACCGTAATGCTGATCGCCGCCACCGGGCTGGCCTCCGACTCGCTGCAAAAAGGCGTCATGCGGGTCCTGGGAACCGTGGTTGGCGCGGTCGTCGGCCTGACCCTGATAGCGCTGTTCCCCCAGGAGCGCATGGCTTACCTGCTGGCCGTCTCGATCACCGTCTCCCTGCTCGCCTATCTCTATACGGCCTACCAGGGTGACAACACCGTGTTCATGCTGACCGCCGTGGTGACGCTGATGGTGTTCAACGGCGGCGATGCCGAGGGCGCCTTCCTGTATGGCGTCGACCGGGCCTTTATGACGGCCTTCGGGGTAATCATCTATACCGTGGTCGCCAACACCCTGTGGCCGGTGCGGGCCGTGGACAATACCCGCCAACTGGCGCTGCGGGTCATGAACGCTTACAGCCGGGCGTTCAGCCTGCTGGTGCACCCGGTAACAGTCGGTCCCAGCAACAGCGACCAGCAGTTGGCCGAATTACTGGCCAGCGAGGAAGCCTTCCAGGTGCACTTCAACCAGGTCAAGGCGAGTGCGGACGGAGTGGCGGCGTACCGGGCCGAGTGGAACGGGGTACTCGCCTGTTATGAACAACTGCAGATGACCCTGTTGCCGGCACTGCGGATGGAAAATCGCCAGCAGACAGCCTTCGAGGATTATGTCGAGAACTATCGGTCACTGGTGCTGCACATCGAGGCGATGTTCCGACAACTGGAAGCAAAGTGGCGGGGCGAGGACGTTCAGCACAGCTTCGAGGTGGTGCCGGCCGAATACCGCCAGGGCAGCCTGCGGGACGCGCCGCACCTCACGGTCGCCGCGGTGGCGAGCCGGGCTGAACTGCTGGCACGCGTCCAGCAGGTAGTGCTGGAACTGGACAACGCCCTGGACAGTCTCCTGTTTGACAGGGGCAGATTTGTTCCCGGAGCCAGGCCCCGGGGCAAGCCGGCGTTTATCTGGCGCGACCTGGAGGCCGGCAAGACCGCCCTGCGCATGTTCACAACCTTCTGGCTCGCCACCGCGGTCTGGATACAGTTCGATCCGCCGGCCGGCTTCACCTTCGTCACCCTCTGCTCGGTGTTGGTATTGCTGGTTTCATATACCCCGGTGAGTCCGAAAATTCTGTTCATCCTGTTTTCCATGGGTTTCCTGTGCGCCCTGCCCGCCTACATCTTTCTTCTGCCCGGGCTCACCCACTGGCTGCAACTCGCCGCCTTTATGTTCGCCTATGCGTTCGTGGGTTTTTACCTGTTCCAGGGCCCCGTCTCCCTGTTTTTCCTGTTCGGCCTGTTCGCGCTGGGTATCCAGAACACCATGAGCTACAACGTCGACCTGATCCTGCTGATCATATTGAGCTTCTATCTCATGTTCACCCTGCTGCTGGTGACGGTGCATGCCCCCTTTACCAGCAAGCCGGAACGGCTCTACGCGGCTCTGGTGCGCCGCTATTTTCGCAACTGCGGGCAACTGCTGGAACTCGCGGGCGACTATCGCGGCAGGCCCGGGCGCCTGCCCCTAGACGACGGCTCGGACCTGCTCGCCAAACTGCATGCCTGGGGCGGGCGCATCGACTGCGGGTACTTCCCGACCTGCGAGCCGCAGCAGGTCAGCCGCCTCAACCAGGCCTGTGACCTGCTGCAGGGGCAGCTGCAGGTACTGCTGATGCGCCGGCAGGAGTTCGCCCGCAACCGGCTGATCAGGGCGCACCACAACCCCGGGCAGACCGGCCTGCTGGTGCAACTGTGTCACACCCTGGCCCAGCGCCCCGGGCGCGAGGCATACGACGCCTTCGAGCGGGTGGAAGAGCGTGTGGCCAGCTTGCGGGAGCTGCTCGACAGCCTGCGTGACCTGCCCGCCACGGGTCGGGTCGAGCGCGCCGAGCTGGCGCAGTTTTTCGTCTACCTGAATCTGCAGGCCAGCGTGCTCACCTGCCTGCAGGCCTGCCGCGATGCCAGGGAGGCCCTGCCCTGGCGCCAGCTGGCGGGGAGCCGGTTCTGATGGGCAGCGCCGGGCGCAGCATCCGCATTGCCGGGGGCGGCCTGCCCGCCCTGCTTATCCTGCTCTGCCTGCCCGCCGCCTGCACCGTGGTTGGCCCGGACTACCAGCCCGCCGCGCCGCCACCACTACCCTCCAGCTGGGATGCGGATGCCGCCGCGGCGGACAGCCGGGCGATCAGCGACTGGTGGCTGCTGTTCGACGACCCGGTGCTGACGGATCTGGTCCAGCGGGGGGCGCGCCAGAACCTGGCGCTGGAGGCCGCGGGGCTGCGTATCGTCCAGGCGCGCGCCGCTCTGGGTATCAGCGATGCCCTGTTATTCCCGCAGCAAACCCAGGTAAACGGCAACCTCAGCTACATCTACCGCGACCGCGACGATTTCAACTCCGCCGCGGCGGGCCTGGATGTCGGCTGGGAGATGGATGTCTGGGGCAAGTACGCCAGGGGTATCCAGTCGGCGGAAGCCAACCTTTACGCGTCCATCGCCTCCTACCGCGATGTGCTGGTCAGCCTCAGCGCGGAAATCGCCCGCAACTACATCAACTATCGCACAGCGCAGGAGCGTATCTACCTGTCGCAGCGCAACATCGCCATCCAGCAGCGGGTAGTGGACATGACCCAGGTCCAGTATGACTCGGGCAATGTTTCCGAGCTGGATGTACAGCAGGCCAAAACCCAGCTTTACGCGACCCAGGGCGCACTGCCGGCGCTGGACATCGTCAAGTTGCAGGCCCGCAATGCCCTGGCCGTGCTGCTGGGCGCACGGCCCGAAGACATTGAGCCACTGCTGACCCCAGGTAAGGCCAGGCAGACCGAGGACCTCGCCCAGAGTCTCACCCGCATCAGCCGCGCGGACGTGGTCACAGCGCAGTACACGGCGGATTCGGTGATTCCCCAGGCGCCCTCGCCCGATGAGGAGATCGACCCCGCGCTACTGCTGCGCCGCCCCGACCTGCAGGTCGCCGAACTGCAGGCCAGGGCCCAGAGTGCCAGGATCGGCTTTGCCGAGGCCGACCTCTACCCCCAGTTTTTCCTGTTCGGCTCCATCGGCATGAGCCAGACGGTTCGCGCTGGCGACAGCTTCGACCTTGGCGATGCGGTGACCGCCACCATCGGCCCGGGACTCACCTGGAACGTGTTTCAGTACGACCGGATCAAAAACCGGGTGCGCATCGAGGATGCGCTGTTCCAGGAGAGCCTGGTCAACTACAGCCAGCGGGTGCTGGAGGCCGTGCGCGAGGTCTCCAACGCCCTCGAAGCCTATCGCTACAGCGTGCGCAAGAGCGACATCGACTTCCTGGCCGTACAGTCTTCCATTCGCGCTTTCAACATATCGGCAACCCAGTACAACAACGGCCTGGTCAGCTACCAGCGGCTGCTGAGCACGGTGGAGAAGATGACCCTGCGTGAGGACGCCTATGCCCAGACCCGGGGGGAGATAGCCTCCCAGGTCGTCGCCCTGTACAAGGCGCTCGGGGGCGGCTGGCAGCCCTTCGGCAGGGAACCTGCGCTGCCCGCGGCAACGGTCGAGCAACTGAAATCGCGGGTGGACTGGGGGGATTACCTGGACCCTGCAAAGACCGTGGGGGCCGATCGGGATGAATGAGTTTCCCCACGAACTGGCGCTGGGGGACGTTTACCTGTCACCATTCCTGCCGGTATTTTCGCTGGCGTTGCTGGGCGCCTGGCTCACAGTCATTATATTGAACAAGCTGCGCCTGTCGCGCTACATCATGTTTCCCTCAGCCACCTTCCTGGGCCTGCTGGCACTGTACATGCTGCTGATGGACGCCCTGTGGATACCAATATAGGTACATGCACCCGTGACCACCACCAAGAAAATCGCCCTGGGAACCATCAATCTGGCGCTGCTTGCCGCAGTGGCGTGGTACGCCTGGCTGGCGTTCGAGGAGTACCTTACCAACCCCTGGACCCGGGACGGCCAGGTGCGGGGACAGGTGATACAGGTGGCGCCCCGGGTCTCCGGTATGGTGACCCGCATCGCGGTGATCGACAACCAGTTCGTGCGCGCCGGGGACCTGCTGTTCGAACTCGATCCCGAACCCTTCGAAATCGCCATCGCCCAGGCCGAGGCGAACCTGCAACGGGACCAGATCTCCTCCAAGGCCTCAAAAATCGAGTACGACCGCCTGCAGGAGATCGCGCGCCAGGACGCGGGGGCAGTGTCAGCCAAGGACCTGAACCGGCGCGAGGCCAATTACCTGCAGTCCCTCAGCCAGATCGACGTCGCCACCGAGCAACTGCGCAGCGCCAGGCTGAACCTGGGCTACACCCGCATCAGGGCCGCCGTGGACGGCTATGTGTCCAATATCAATTTCCAGATCGGTGACCAGGCGGTGGCGAACTCGCCGATCCTGGCGCTGGTGGACAGCGGCAGCTTCTGGGTGTTCGGCTACTTCCGCGAGAGTGAAATCGGCGCCATCGACATCGGCGACCCGGCGCGGGTCACCCTGATGGCCTACCCGGACCAGCCGCTGGCGGGCACGGTAGAATCGCTGGGCTGGGGCATCGCGCCGGGAGACGGCAATGCCGGTTACAACCTGCTGCCCAGTATCAAGCCGGTATTCCAGTGGATACGCCTGGCCCAGCGCATCCCGGTAAGGGTGAAACTCGACCGGCTACCCGAGGGGGTCAAACTTCGCTATGGCCTCACCGCTTCTGTTATGATTCTGGCAGAGAGTCAGGAGTAGACTTCGATGCAGTCCATCGGCCAGAACAATAATTTTATTTTCTTCACCATCTCACTGGTGATTCTGTTGCTGAGCTCCGCGCTGGCCCACACGCTGCCGAGCGAGATCGGCACGATTTTGTCGCACCTCATCACCCTGGCGACCTTTGTGGTGGCCTACATCACCCTGAGTTTCGGTCCCAACTGGCACCGCTTTGTGGGTACCTTGCTGGTGCTCGGCGTGCTGGCCAATACCGTCGGGGAATTCATCCACAGACCCACCGGGGAAGTGAGCCGGCACCTGGTGACACTGGTTTTTTTCGTCGGCGCCGCTTACAACGCCGCCCACCAGGTGCTGCTGTCCCAGCAGGTCAAGACCAATGTCATCGTGGGCGCCATGGCCGTCTACCTGCTGCTGGGCCTGATCTGGGCCTCGCTGTACGCGCTGGTGCTGCTGTTCGAGCCACTGGCACTAAATGGCGTCCAGCTTGTGGATGGCATCAGTGATTTTCCCCAACTGCTCTACTTCAGCTATGTCACCCTGACGACCACGGGTTACGGTGATGTTACCCCGGCAGTACCACTGACCAGGACGCTCGCCTACCTGGAGGCTATCACCGGCACTTTCTACCTCGCCATCGTGGTCGCCAGCCTGATCAGCGCCAGGCGACACAACTAAGCGCAGCAATCCGACTCTGTTTCGAGGAACTAAAGTAATGGGCCCAGCTACTAACAACACCGGCTTCGACAAGCTATTCGCGCGCAATATGGTGGAATCCGCCCTGCGTATCGGCCTGATCTTCATCCTCCTGTGGATGGCCTACGATATCATCAGGCCCTTTCTCATTCCCATCGTATGGGGCGGCATCATCGCCATTGCCGCCTTCCCCCTGACCAAAAGACTGGAAAAACTGTTGGGGGGCCGGCGCGGCCTGGCCGCCACCCTGCTCACCCTGTTTTTCATTCTTGCCCTGGTACTACCCACCTACCAGCTGACGGACGCGCTGCTGGGTTCCGTCAAGTCTATAAGCGCCAGACTCGGCGATGGCGAGCTGCAGATACCCGGACCCAGTCCCTCGGTCGAGGATTGGCCGCTGGTGGGGAAGCGCGTGTACGAGGCCTGGTCGCTGGCCCATGAAAATACCCAGGAGGCGATCGTGAAAGTCGCCCCGCACCTCAAGACCGCTGCCACCAAGGCGGCGGGCACCATCGGTGCCAGTCTCGCGAGCGTGGGCATGTTCGTCATCTCCCTGTTGATCGCGGGGGGTTTTATGAGCTATGCGGAGTCGTCCGGCGCCATGGCCCAACGCCTGTTCCTCAGGCTGGGCGGCGAGAAACCGGGGGGCGAATGGGCGAAAATGTGCGTTGCCACCGTGCGCAGCGTACTGCAGGGTGTGGTGGGTGTGGCCGTTATCCAGAGTGCCCTGTGTGCCGTCGGGCTGTTTGCCCTGGGCATCCCCGGAGCGCCCATCTGGTCGGCATTGATCCTGCTCCTGGCCATCGCCCAGTTGCCGACCATCATCGTGGCGGGCCCCATCATCCTCTACGCCCTGGGCAATTACCCCACCACGCCGGCGGTGATTTTCACCGTGTGGATGCTGGTGGCAGGTTTCAGCGACACCTTCCTGAAGCCTATGTTGATGGGCCGTGGGCTGGACATCCCCATGCCGATCATTCTTATCGGCGCTATCGGCGGGATGATTTCCGCCGGCATCATCGGCCTGTTTGCAGGGGCCGTGGTACTGGCGATCTGGTACCAGTTGTTTCTCAGCTGGATGGACCAGAAGCCGCTGCCCGATGTGCAGTCCGGCGCGCCGGCTGCCCCGCAAGACAATGCCGGGGGCGGTCGCGGCAGCGATGCCTGAGCGCGGCCGCTACAGCTGGGGAATAAGCCGGGAGAACTGTTCGATCATGGGCATGACCATGTCCGGCTTGTCCCAGTTCTCCATACCCACCCCTATGTTGCAGCGGTGTATGCCCAGGTCGCGGTAGGACTTGAGCAGGTCTTCGGTGACCGTCGACATCACCACCAGGGTGATCTCCACGTCGTCCGGGTCGCGGCCGTTGGCGCGCACCCGTTGCCGGAAATCGGCAATACCCGCAGCCACATCCGGCAGGGCCACATCCACCGGCATCCAGCCGTCGGCCCAGCGGGCGGCGTGCTGCAAGCCCAGGGGGCCCATGGCGCCAAATATCACCGGGGGACCGCCGGCCTGCACCGGCTTGGGGTCAAACCACACCGGGTCGAAGTCGATCAGCTCACCGTGATAGGCGGGCTCGGGGTCGCGAAACAGGGCCCGCTGGGCCGCCACCGTCTCCCGCAGGGCCAGGTAGCGCCGCTCCCAGGGCAGCGAGGTGGCGTTGTTGAACTCCTCCTCGTTCCAGCCCACCCCACAGCCGATCAACACCCGTCCGCCCGAAAGCCGATCGAGCGTGGCAATGGTCTTGGCCTGGGAGAACAGCTCCCGCTCCAGTAACAGGGCGATACCGGTACCCAGGCGCAGGCGGCTGGTGGCCGCGGCGGCGGCCATCAGCGAGATATAGGGGTCCATCATCTTGCGGTAAGGCGCGGGCAACTCGCCGCCGGCGGGGTATGGCGTGCTGCGACAGGCGGGGATATGGCTGTGCTCGCCATACCACAGGGATTCGAACCCGGCTTCTTCCAGGGTCCTGGCCAGCAGCGCCGGTGCCGGATCATCCGCGGTGTTCATAGAGCTGAAGCCCAGGTGCATGAGACTACTTCTCCCGGCGCAGGCGCACCGCGGTGGCCAGTTCCTGTAACAGTGAATCGGTGTCTTCCCAGGCCATGCAGGGGTCGGTAATACTCTGTCCGTAGGTCAGCGCCTGTCCCGCCACCACGTCCTGGCGACCCTCCACCAGGTTGCTCTCCAGCATGAGACCGAAAATACTGCGGCTGCCCCTGGCCACCTGGGTGGCGATATCGCTGGCCACGTCCACCTGGCGCGCGGGAATCTTGCGACTGTTGGCGTGGCTGGCATCGATCATGATGCGCGCCGGCAAGCCCGCCTTGATTAACATGGCCGCGGCGTCTTCCACCGAGAACATATCGTAGTTGGGGTGCCTGCCCCCGCGCAGGATTATATGGCAGTCCTCGTTGCCCGCGGTCTGGAAAATGGCGGAGCGTCCCTGCTTGGTGACCGACAGGAAGTGATGCGGCTGGGAGGCGGAGCGGATGGCGTCCACCGCCACCTGTATATCGCCGTCGGTGGCGTTCTTGAAGCCCACCGGACAGGACAACCCGGACGACAGCTCCCTGTGGGTCTGGCTCTCGGTGGTGCGCGCGCCTATGGCGCCCCAGGAGACCAGGTCGGCGTAGTACTGGGGGCTGATGAGGTCAAGGTACTCGGTACCGGCGGGCAAGCCCATATCGGCCAGGTCCAGCAGCAGTTGCCTGGCCATGTGCAGGCCCTTGTTGATCTGGAAGGTATTGTTGAGGTCGGGATCGTTGATCAGCCCCTTCCAGCCCACGGTGGTGCGGGGCTTTTCGAAATACACTCGCATCACCACGAACAGGTCCCGGGCATGCTGCTGCGCGGCCTCCCGCAACAGCCCGGCGTATTCCCGGGCGGCCGCCGGATCGTGTATAGAGCAGGGGCCGACCACGACCAGCAGGCGGTCGTCCTCCCCCGCCAGGATTCGGTGGATGCTGTGGCGCGCACTGGCCACTGTCTCGCTGGCGCGCTCGGTAATGCTGACGTCGCGCAGCAGCTGCTCGGGCGATACCAATTCATTGATCCTGCGAATGCGCAGATCGTCGGTGGTGTTGCTCATGTTCAAAATCCACTATCGGCTGGGGCGGGAGAGCACCCTCCCCCGCGAAAAAAGGCCGCCAATATACCACTCTTGGCGCCCCATTGGCAGATTACCAATGGCGTGCAACCAGGGTCCGCTCCGGTAGTGCTATGATCGCCATGACAATTCAGGCGGAGACTCGGGGCAGTCGAGGACGCAGCTATGAGCGACATGAAAATTCGAACACGGGTGGTGGCAAGCGACGGCGAGACCCGCGAAGGCGGCGCCGACCTGCTGCGGGAATGGCAGCCCCACCAGAGCGGCCAGCTGTGGCTGGATATCGAGGGCGAAATCTCCGCGGCAATGCACGAACAGCTGTTGCGCCTGGGCTGCCACGAGGTGGCCATCACCGACATCAGCCGGGTACGCCAGCCCCCTAAAGTGCACGCCTTCGAGGGCAACACCTTTATCCTCTTTCGAGGCATCATCCAGCTGGATGAGGACCTGGTGCTGCAACCCCAGCAGATCGGCTTCTTTGTGGGCGAACACTACCTGGTGACCATACACCGGGGCGAATCCCTGAGTATCAACCGGGTGTGGTCGGAATCAGCGGGTCAGGCGGCGCAGTTTCCCCCGGGCAGGCTGGCCCTGCAGGTCATGGACTACGCCTCCAACCGCTACCTGGACCAGATCCTGGAATTCGAGGGACACCTGGGGGAAATAGAGGACACCCTGCTGAGCAAACCCTCTGACCGCATCATGGCGGAGCTGGTGAGCTATCGTTCGGAGCTGCGCAAGCTGCGCCGCATTTTCAATTACCACAACCGCCTGGTGGAGGAGATACTGCGGGAGCGACCGCGTCACCTGGCCACCGGGCCGGACGAGTACCTGCACCTGTGGCGGGTACTTGGAGATCGCTGCGAGCGCCTGTTCAGCCTGACCGGCATGTACTATGAGATCTGCGGCGACCTGGTGGAGGGCTATATCTCCATCAGCTCCCACGAACTCAACACCACCATGAAAATCCTGACCATTATTACCGCGATCTTCGTGCCCCTGAGTTTTCTTGCCGGCCTGTACGGCATGAACTTCGAGCACATGCCGGAGCTGCACCTGCAATACGGCTACTTTTACGCGCTGGGCGCCATGGCCACTACCGCCCTGTTGCTGATCTATATTTTCAAGCGCAAGAGATGGCTGTAAGCGGCGACGGCTAGGTGCCCTGCAAACGCCCGGTCAGGCGCCTCAGCTGCTGGTAGCGCCGGCGAAAATGGCGCAGGTCGTATTCCAGGTGGGCGCCCTGTTCGGTGGTGACACTGATCAACCGCGCCTCCTCCCCCAGCTGTTGCAACCGGTCCGCCCTGGCGGTCAGTGAAGCGAGCCTGATCAGCGATTCCAGCAGTGCGATCAGCACCGGGATGTTGTCGCGGGCGAACTGCCTGGCCGGCGCATAGAAGGCCTTGGCGATGCCCGCGAAGTCACTGAACCTGACCAACAGTACCGCACCCTCCTCCGCGTCCAGGAACACCTTGCCCGGCAGCTCGCGATCGACAATTCTCGCCAGCGCCATGCTGTACCAGTCGATGCAGGTGATCGCGGTGCCCGGATCATTGATACCGGGAGACAGGGCGCGTGCCGCCAGTTGGTTCAACTGGGTTATCGGGTACTCCGGATCCTGTACCGGAGTGCGCATCGGGCCGGTGCGGATGTGGGCTCGCAGCGGGTCCAGATCACAGTCGTCCAGCTCGCCCTTACATCCGTAGAGCTTTATCAGGCAGGTGCCGTGGAGCAGGAAATCCCCGGCCCGCACGCGCAGCTGGGCCACGCAGTTGCGCGCCGTGCACCACTGCACCACGGCCGCGTAGTCGATGGTCTGAACGTAGCCGCCAGAGCTCGCGGCGATCAGCACCGGGCGCAGGCAGCGGGCCCGTCGCCGCCACCGCAGTGTATCCTGGCTGCGCCCCCGCAGATTCTCGCCGCTGGACAGCTCTCGCAGGGACTGGCTCAACTCGCTGCCTATGCGCTCGATTATCTGGTCGGCCTGCAGGTCCGTTGCCGTGCCGTGGATAAAGCGGATAAAACCTGCCAGGGCGATGAGCACCAGTAACAGGGCAGCGATTACGGTGATACTGGGGCGATCGGTATCGCCGTAGGTGGCCATGATCACCAGGCAATAGAGGCTGGTTCCCAGGAACAGACCCAGGCTTACCTTACTGTTGGCGTCACTGAGGAACTGGCGCAGTATCTTGGGTCCGTACTGCCCGGAGGTCAGGGTGAGAGCGACCATGGTGACGGAAAACACCACGCCGCCGACGCTCAGCACAGAACCGGCGATCACCCCCAACACGTTGCGTGCCGAGGTCACCGACATGGCGAACATTTTTAGCTGGGGAAACAACAGGTCCAGGTCCCGCTCCAGCCAATGCAGCACCATGGCCAGGGCGAGACAGGCGAGGCAGAAAGCCAGCGGGATGAACCAGACGCTGGTGCGCAGGTTCTCCCGCAGTTCAAGCAGCCGGTGTTTCACAGGCTGGCAAACAGCGCGTTAACTGGTGGTGAAGCTGTCGCGAATTTCCTTGAGACGGTCTTCCCCGGCCGCCATGGCCTCGTCCAGTTGTTGCTTGGCATCGGCCATCTGGCTCTGCAGTTGTTCCACATTTTTCTTAACCTCGGACTGGATATCAGCGCGAGCCTGCTCGTTCTCAGCCTCGGCCATCTTCCGCCTGGCTTCGGCCTGCTCGGCCTCGACCTGCTTGTCCAGTTCATTGATCTTGGTCTTGATCGCATCGGAAACAGAATCAAGTAAAGACATAAAATCATCTCCTTGCCAGTTAGGTTGAGTGGAGAAGCGTTGCCTTGCGACAATCGCTTACCCTATACACTAGCAAGGTGCGTGCCAGCCCTTCCCGGCGCCGCCGGTGACGCATTCCTGCGGCCTGTTTCCCCGGACAACCCGTTATCGGCCGGCATTAGGGGCTGGCCCATGCTGCCTGGCTTGTAAGCCATACAAACAGGCTTGCAAGTATTACGCTGGCTGCTCGGCAAATACCGGCCAGCGCAGGCTGATCCTGCCCTGCTCATAAACCGCAATGTCGCCGAATTGCAGGAACACGAACTCACTCTGGGTCGGCCTGAAGAAGATCCAGTCGTCGGGTTCGAGGTTTATCCTGCGCGAACCGTTGAGCATCTCCTGGTTGGTGGAACGCCCGAACAGGGAGTTGTTGAGCAGTCCGGCGGGCGATTCCGGTTGCGCCTTCCAGTAGCCGCCGTAGGTAAAAAAGGTGCGGGCGCGATTGGGATTCCACAGGGACTGGATGGGGCCCAGGTCGATGCCGGGAATCTCCAGGCTGTCCAGCCGCTTGAGTACGGGCGTGGCGATATAGGACGCCGGCACCTGGTCGGCCAGCGTCGGGAGGTCGAAATCGGTTGGCTTGACCAGGCAGGAACCCGCCGCCAGTTCATTCATCGGGAAGTCGCCCCGGTCATACAACTGGTAGGTGGGGCTGCCACCGGCATTGAGCACCACGTCCTGCGGCCAGCGCTCACCAAGGTAGCCCCTGGCCACGTCGATGTAGTGACGGTACAGGTCCATGGCCCGGTCGCGATAGGTGATCGCCTCCCCTATCGGCACCTTGACCACGTGGGGCTCGTAACCCATGAAGCCGCAGAAGTGCAGGTTCGGTGACGCCTCGATCATTTCCAGCATGGCCAGCAACTGCTCGTCACTGCGCACGCCGCCGCGGTGCAAACCCACGTCCAGCTCGATACAGGCCTGCATGACCTGGTCGAGGTTGCGCGCCAGTTCATCGTACTGGGCCACGCGTTCCGGCGTGTCTAGCAACCAGCGCAACTGGCGCTGGGGCTGGAAGCCTCCCCCGCCGAACTGCCGGTAAAAGTTGTGGGCCGCGGCAACGGGCATGGGCTTGCCCAGCAGCACGTCCGCCTGCGGGTAGCGGCTGGCCACCTGGTTGATGAAGGGCTGGTGAAACAGCATCAGGCGATTGCTGCCGGAAGCCTGCATCACCGTATCCAGCAGTTGCAGCGAGGGCAGTGACTTGGCGACGATACGGTAGTGGAAACGGCCGTCGATATGACCCATCAGGGTCCGCACATTCTCCAGCAGGCGCTCGCGATCCACCACCAGCGAGGGCTTGGCGAGGCCCGCCTCGTCCAGTGCCGCACTCAACTGCTGGAAGTACGGGGCGTGATCGGCACCGCCCTCGCGCGGCCGCAACACCCAGCCCAACCCCAGCGCCCCGGCCGCGGCGCCAACGATAAGTGTGCGGCGCTTCACGCGGCACCTCCCCGACCGGCACCGGGAAAAAGACCGGCGAGATACGGGTTGAGGAAACGGCCCTGCGGATCCACCTCCCGACGCACCGCAGCGAAGTCATCCCAACGGGGATACAGGCGCCGCAAGTCGGCCAGTTGCAGGGTGTTGAGCTTGCCCCAGTGGGGGCGGCCGTGATACTTGCGAAAGATCGGCTCTATGCTGGCGAAATAGGGCTTGTAGTCAGCTTCGAAATAGCGGTGCACCGCGATGGAGCAGGTGTCGCGCTGGTAGAAGGGACTGAGCCAGATGTCGTCAGCGGCGACGTAGCGCACTTCAATGGGGAAAAACACCTCGGGATGCTGAGTCTCGAGTACCTTGCGTATCTCGCGCAGGGCGGGAATACCGTTTTCCCTCGGCAGATGGTACTCCATCTCGTTAAAGCGCACATTGCGCTCGCTGGCATAGTTTTTCCAGGAGTTCTCCACGGTCACTTCGTCGGGCAGGGTTTTCATATAGGAACCCAGTACCAGTTCCCGCAGGCGCGGCCAGTCCTGCAGCCAGTCGCGCGCCGTCTCCAAATCGCGAACGCCTTCGTTGCCGTCCAGCTTGTCGGTCGAGCTCACCGGCTCATCGGTGATATCGTGAGCGTCGGTAAAGCCCATGCCGGAAAACGGCACGTAGTAAAACTCGAAATTGCGGTGCTTGTCCGCCATGCTCCCGGCGTTGGCGAGAATCTCTTCGAACTCCATCCACACGGTCTCGCGGCGTAGCCGATAGGGCGCCACGTTCTGCAGGCGCAACTGGGTGACAATGCCCAGCGCTCCCAGGGACACCCGCGCCGCCTCGAACAGTTCGGGGTTGCGCCGGCGGTCGCAGTCCACCAGTTCCCCGCTGGCATCCACCAGCTGCAGTGCCTCGATAAAGGTGGACATGCAGCCGATAGTCGCGCCCGTGCCATGGGTGGCCGTGGACACGCAACCGGCCAGGGTCTGCTCGTCGATATCGGGCATGTTGACCAGCGCCTGGCCGGCGGCTTCCAGCGGCGCGCCTATATCCCCCAGGCGACTGCCCGCCCACAGGCTGGCCTGCAAGGTCTGCGGATCGTGGCCCAGCAGCCCGCTGAGCCGCGACAGGGAAACGATAGTCCCATCCGTGGGCACCAGCGGGGAGAAGGAGTGCCCTGCCCCCACGGCGCGCACCACGCCGCTGGCGCCGGCTACCAGTTCCTGCAGCTCCGCCACGGTAGCGGGCGCCACCCGGGCCTCGGGCAGGCACTGCTGCGATCCCGACCAGTTGCGCCAGGGCAGGCGTCGCGGCTGGGCCGCCTGCGCGCCCGGCGATGCCAATAGACCCGGGGGCGCCAGCGCGGCGGCCACCAGGACGGTCAGCATGCTCCGGCGATTGAGCATAACCTTACTGCCCCGTGGCCATGAAGCTGGTCAGGGCTTCAAACTGGGCGGCATCGCAATCCATGCACAGGCCAAAGGGCGGCATGCCGCCGAAACCGTTGACCACGTTATCCACCAGTGTGTCCATGCCCTTGTCCAGGCGCGGCGCCCAGGCCGCGGTGTCACCCGTCAGGGGCGCCCCGGTGGCGGCCACGGTGTGGCAACTGGCACAACTGCGCTGGTACACCTGGGCCAACTCCAGGTCGGCGGGCTGCAGGGCGCGGCTGGCAGCTTCCGCCGGCGGCGCTCCCTGTGGTCCCTCGCCGCAGGCTGACAGCAGCGCGAGCAGCAAGACTGCCGGCAAAATCTTCAGGGTCTGTATTGCAAACATCATTTCTTTACCGCCTCATTCCAGTACTGTTGTGTTGTCGGCCCGGGACCCGCAGACCGAGTGGCTGCCAGCCGCGTCCCGGTCCGCTACCGGCAGCTGACGCCACCATTCCTCCAACAGCGCGCCGATGGTATTGGGGACCACCAGGTGCGCCGCATACCAGGTGTGCAGGCAACGGATACGGGTGAAATCGGCGATACCACCTATCCCCCGCTGGGCCAGCACCTCCGCCATCCCCAGTTGCTGCAGTCGCTGCTGCTCCGTCGGTGTAATATATTCCGCGCGCAGGGCGATGTGGGACGCGTGATCCTGCGCCATGGCCTGCCGCAAGCCAACATCGCTGTTCACCCGCTGCTGCAGGCGCTTGATAAGCCCGCCGGCCTCGGCCTGGTCTATACGGTAGGACAGGTCCGCATCCACCAGCCAGAACAGGGTGGGAAATGGCCTGTCATCGACCAGCGAGGCCACCCGGATCACCATCGGCTCACCGCTGGGGGAGCTGACCGCGATAGCCCGCAGGCCCCGGGGTTCCCTGCCCAGCAGCTGCGCTACTCGGTCGTGTGTCGATGGGTCTATGGACAAGAGGCAGCACCTGCTGACGACAGGCCTGTAATTCTACGCGAAGCCGGCAGGAAAATACGAATCCGTCATGATTTCGCGAGCCGGGGGCACGGCGCCCGCCCGTGCCTCAGCTGTCCAGGGTTTGACAATGTTGCGCCCAATCCCTAAAGTCCCGCCCCGAACCAGGTGCCTGCCGCCCTCACTACCGTGAGCGCTGGGCAGGTTAAATGGGAAGTGTGGTATGGCCTGCGCCAAATCCACCGCTGCCCCCGCAACGGTATACAGTTGAAGACTGTGAGCCCGATACCTGCCTGGCGCGTGCACCGATGGAGCGGAGGGCTTCAGACAAGGTCGCCCCGCCCGCGCGCGGTGTTCCCTGGTTTCCTCTCTCAATCGTCATTGATCAATTGACCATTGAGGTAACACCATGAATCGTTTACTACCTGGCGCAGTGCTGGCCCTGGCAGGTGCCAGTGCCTGTCAAACCACCCTCGCCGACAACATGCTGGAAGAGATCGTCGTGACCTCCACCGGGGTAGAAATGCCCTTGCGCCAGGTGGGCACCTCGATTTCCGTGATCGACCAGGAGGAGATCGAGCGGTTGGGTTTTATCTCGCTGTATGACGTGCTGCGCACCCAGCCGGGCATCTCCGTCACCAATACCGGGGGTGCCGGCAGTGCCACGTCCCTGCGCATTCGCGGCGAGGAAGGTTATCGCACCCTGGTGCTGTTGGACGGCATCGATATCTCCGACACCTCCGGCCCACAGGTGAGCCCGCGCTTCGGGCAACTGCTGAGTTCCGGCGTGCAACGGGTGGAGATCCTGCGCGGGCCCCAGGGGCTGATGTATGGCGGCGACGCCGGCGGCGTGGTCAACGTTACCACCATCGCCCCCAGTGACGGCTTCGGCGGCGAGGTGAGTGCCGAGGGCGGCCGCTACGGGGCACAGCAGATCTCGGGTAACGTCGGCGGCGGCAACGATACCGTTGATTTCAACCTGTCCGGTGCCGATTACAGCAGCGACGGATTCAACGCACGCAGCACCGACACGGTACTCAGGGACGACGACGGTTACGACAACAGTACGGTCAACGCCCGCATCGGCTACCAGGCCACGGAGGCTCTACGCTTCACCGTGGTGGGCCGGGACGTGGACGGCAAGAACCGCTACGACGACTGCTACACGGTGGACACCTTCGAACCCACCGACCGCTGCCGGGACGAATTCGAACAGCAGGCCTGGCGCCTGGCCAGCGACTACCAGACGGGTCGCTTCGAGCACCAGCTTGCCTACACCGGCAACGATACCGACCGCACGTTTTACTCGGACGGGCAGACCAGTTTTCGGGCCAGGGGCAACCTGGAGCGCATCGGCTACCTGGGGAACTTTCGCTACAGCGATGACTTTCGCCTGGTATACGGCGCGGAGCGGCAACAGGAATCCATCGACGACGGCAGTACCGACGACAGCCGCGACCAGTATGGCTACTATCTCGAATACCAGGGCGGTTTCAGCGATCGCCTGTTCGTGACCGCGGGCACCCGATACGACGACAACGACGACTTCGGCACGCACACCTCCTACCGCCTGAGCAGTGCCTACCTGATCCCGCTGGCCGGCGGGGAACTGAAGCTCAAGGGCACCTACGGCACCGGCTTTCGCGCCCCCAGCCTGTATGAAGTCGCCTACAACAGCGGTAGTTTTGCCTACCCGCCCGCATCCGAGACCACGCTGCGGGAGGAGAAGAGCAAGGGCTACGACCTCGGGATGTCATGGGGCGCGGACTCGGGCCTGTACCTGGAGGCCGTTTACTTCGACCAGAAAATCGAGGACGAGATCTACTATGACCTCGCGAATTACTCCGGCTACCTGCAGCGCAATGGCAATACCGACTCCAATGGTGTTGAGCTCAGCGTCGCCTGGCCGGTCATTACCAGTCTCTCCCTCACGGCCAACTACACCTTCAATAACACCGAAACCGCCGACGGCCAGAGCCGTCCCTACCGGCCGGAGCACCTGGCCAACCTCGGCCTGAGCTGGCGCACGCTGGCGGACACCCTGGTGCTGGGAGCCGCCTGGCGCCTGTCCCGGGACGCCGAGGACGTGGACGGTTCCCAACTGGACGACTACCAGTTGCTGGAACTCACCGCCAACTACCAGTTGCTGCCCTCCCTGCAGCTGTTCGGCCGCCTGGAAAACGCCCTGGATGAGGACTACCAGGAAGTTCCCACCTACAATACCAGCGGGGCCGCCGGCTACGCCGGGGTGAAATATACTTTCTAGGAATCGCGCTATGGCCACGACCGACAAAAAGGCGAAGCACAAGAGCGCCATGCAGAAGCAGAAGGCGAAAGTCGATGCCAGCATTGCCGCGGCGGACACCGAGCGCGGCGTCGCCCTGCTGCTGACCGGCGACGGCAAGGGCAAGTCCAGCTCGGCCTTTGGCATGGTGATGCGCGCCCTGGGCTACGGCCAGAAAGTGGGCGTGGTGCAGTTCATCAAGGGCGAGCAGTTGTCCGGCGAGGAGATATACCTGCGGGAACACTGCCCCCAGGTGGCCTTCTACCAGATGGGTACCGGTTTCACCTGGGACACCCAGGACCGCAGTGGCGACATCGCCGCCGCCCGGCGCACCTGGGAGCATGCGCAACCCATGCTGCGAGACCCCAGCTTCGACCTGGTGGTACTGGACGAACTGACCTACATGATCGCTTTCAAATACCTGCCCGAGGAGGACATCATCGAGGCCATCCGCCGGCGGCCTGCCGGCCAGAGCGTGGTGGTGACCGGACGCGGCGGCGGCAAGGCCCTGCAGGAGGTCATGGACACCGTATCCGAGGTCAAGGAGATCAAGCACGCCTACCACGCCGGCATCAAGGCGCGCAGGGGTGTGGACTATTAGGCAGCCGGCGCGCGCGGCTGGCTGCTCGGCTGCTGCCTGCGCCGCATTGCCCTGCCGCTGTGCATGTTGCTGGGCCTTGCCAGCGGCGCGGTCACCTCGACCCCGGGGAGGTCCTCTCGCGGGCTGATCGCCACCCTGGGGCGATGCCGAGCCCAGGCAAGCAGCCTGATCATCGCCCAGATCCGCCTGCCGCGAGTGCTGCTGGCGGCCCTGATGGGGGCCGTCCTGGCCATGAGTGGCGCTGCCATGCAGGGCCTGTTCCGCAATCCCCTGGCGGACCCCTCGCTGATCGGCGTCACCGCCGGTGCCTCCCTGGGCGCGGCCCTGGTGATCGTCATGGGTGGTGGCTTGCTGCAGGGTTACACCGCCCTTACCCTGGTATCGGCTCGGCGCCTTTGCCGGGGGCGCGGTGGCGGTGGTGTTTGTCTACCGGCTGGCCACTTCCGCCAGCGGCACCTCGGTGGCCACCATGCTGCTGGCTGGCATTGCCATCACCGCCCTGGCGGGCGCCCTGGGCAGCCTGCTGGAATTTCATGCCGACAACGACATGCTGCGGCGCATCTCCCTGTGGAAGATGGGCGGCATGGACGGCGCCAACTATCCCCGCCTGCTGCTGGGCGCACTGGTGAGCGGTGCCCTGCTGGTGGCCCTGCCCCGCTACGCCGGCGCCCTGAACGCCCTGCTGCTGGGTGAATCCGAAGCCCGCCACCTGGGCATCGATGTGGACCGCGTAAAATTCGCCCTGATCACCTGGGTGGCGCTGGGAGTGGGTACCTCGGTGGCACTGGTGGGCACCATCGCCTTCGTCGGCCTGGTGGTGCCGCATATCGTGCGCCTGCTGCTGGGCCCCGACCACCGCGTGCTACTGCCTGCCTCGGCCCTGGCGGGCGCTATTTTGCTGGTGGTGGCCGATACCCTGTCGCGCACCGTGATGGCCCCCACGGAATTGCCCGTGGGCATCATCACCGCGATCCTCGGCGTACCATTCTTTATCTCGCTGCTGCGCCAGCGTCACCACTACGGTATGCAGTCGTGACAGCCCTGCAGTTGCGCTCGGTCTGCGCCGCGCCCTGGGGCACGGAGCTGCTCAAGGAAATCGACCTGACGCTGCAGCCGGGACAGGTGCTGGGCCTGGCGGGACCCAACGGCGCGGGCAAATCCTCCCTGCTGCGCCTGATCGCCGGCGATATCGCACCGGCCAGTGGCGAGTTGCTGATCGGCGAGCGACCCCGGCAACAGTGGCCGCGTTTGCAACTGGCGCGGCGGCTGGCCTACCTGCCCCAGCTGTCGCTGCTCAATTTTCCCTACACGGTGGAGGAAGTCGTCGCCCTCGGGCGCATGCCACATGCCACCGGCCGGGCGGCCGACCAACAGATTGTCGAACAGGTTATGGCGGCCACCGATGTCAGCGCCCTGCGGGCGCGCCTGTATCCGCAGCTCTCGGGTGGCGAGCGCCAGCGCGTGCAGCTGGCCCGAGTGCTGGCCCAGGTCTGGGATACGGCGGATGCGGGCGGCGCGCTGCTGTTGCTGGACGAACCCACCACGGCACTGGACCTGTCCCACCAGCAGCTGGTAGTGGAGGCGGTGCGCGACCTGGCGCGGCGCGGCTGCGCCATCGTGCTGGCGATTCACGATTTCAACCTGGCCGCCGGGCTGGCCGACTGCATCGCCGTACTGCAGGATGGCCGCCTGGCCGCCTGCGGCCCACCCGCCCAGGTGTTCACCCCCAGATGTTCCGCGAGGTGTTCGCGATCGAGGTGGTCGTGCAGCAGCCATCCGCTGCGGGACCAACCCCTGGTTATCAGCCGCTGAACCCATGCAAGAAACTCTCCGCACTGAGCTCTTGCCCTGGCTGTGCCCTGCTGTTCGCCGACCACGGCGTTGCCCAGGCCGTCAGCGTCGAGGACTTCGCCGGGCGCACAGGGTCAGCCTGGCGGCGCCGGCGCAACGCATCGTCGCGCTGGCGCCCCACCTGGTGGAAAACCTGTACAGCGCCGGCGCCGGCGACAGGCTGGTGGGGGTTGTGAGTTACAGCGACTACCCGCCCGCAGGCGGGCGACATTCCCGAGGTGGGCAGCTTCAACGCCTACAGCCTGGAGGCCATCGCCAGCCTGCAACCCGACCTGATCCTCATGTGGGGCTCGGGCAACGGCATGCGCACCCTGGCCAAACTGGAGATGCTGGGAATACCGGTGTTCGTCAGCGAACCGCGACATCTGGCCGATATCGCCCGGGATATACGCCTGCTGGGCCAACTGGCCGGCACCGGGGCCAGTGCCGAGCAAGAGGCGGCGCGCATCGACAGCGCCCTGGCGGCACTGCGCGAGCGCTACCGCGGCGGGCAACCGCATCCCGGTCATGTACGAAATCTGGAACGAGCCCCTGCAGACCATCAACGGCGAGCACCTGATAAGCCAGGTCATCGAGCTCTGCGGCGGCCACAATATTTTTGCCGACCTGGCCTACCCTGGCGCCGCAGGTCAATATCGAGTCCGTGCTGGCGCGGGCGCCCCGGGCGATCGTCGCCAGCGGCCGGCAGGACACCCGCCCGCGCTGGCTGGACGAGTGGCGCCGCTATCCCGACCTGCCCGCCGTGCGCGACGGCGGCCTGTTCTTCGTCGATCCCGACCTGCTGGAGCGCCCCACCGCCCGGGTGCTGCAGGGCGCGCGCTCACTCTGCAGCCAGTTGGACAGCCTGCGAGCCGGGGACCAGGCAATAGACGCGCGCGAATAGGGCTTGCCAGTGCGGCGCCGTTTGCTAAGCTCTGCTGTCCGCACTGCAAGTCCAACCACCGATACAAGGATAAACCATGAAACCGGAAACCATTGCCCTGCACGCCGGCTACGACGGCGACCCGACTACCCACGCCGCCACCACGCCGATCTACCAGACCACCTCCTACACCTTCGACAACACCCAGCACGGCGCCGATCTGTTCAACCTGGCGGTGCCGGGCAATATCTACAGCCGCATCATGAATCCGACCAACGCGGTGCTGGAGCAGCGCCTGGCGGAACTGGAAGGCGGCGTCGGCGCCCTGGCCGTGGCCTCGGGCATGGCGGCCATACGCTACGCCATCGAGGCCATCGCCGAGGTGGGCAGCAATATCGTCAGCACCTCCCAGCTGTACGGCGGCACCTACAACCTGTTCGCCCACACCTTTCCGCGCCAGGGTATCGAGGTGCGCTTCGCCGAGGCCGACGACTTCGACCGGGTTGCAGCCCTGATCGACGACAACACCAAGGCCCTGTTCTGCGAGTCCATCGGCAACCCCGCGGGCAATATCGTCGACATCCGCAAGTGGGCCGACATCGCCCACGCCGCCGGCGTGCCGCTGATCGTCGACAACACCGTGGCCACACCGGTGCTGTGCCGGGTCTTCGACCACGGCGCCGATATCGCCATCCACTCGCTGACCAAGTACATCGGCGGCCACGGCACGACCATCGGCGGCGCGATCGTCGACTCCGGCAAGTTCGACTGGGCGGCCCATGCCGACCGCTTCCCCATCATGAACACCCCGGACCCCTCCTACCACGGCGTGGTCTACACCGAGGCCCTGGGCCCGGCCGCCTACATCGGCCGCTGCCGGGTCGTACCGCTGCGCAACACCGGCGCCGCCCTGTCCGCCCACAGCGCCTTCCTGATCATGCAGGGGCTGGAAACCCTGAGCCTGCGCATGGAGCGGCACTGCAAGAACGCCAAGAAAGTCGCCGAATACCTGCAGCAAGCACCCACAGGTGCGCTGGGTGAACTACGCCGGCCTCAAGGACAGCCCCTACCGGGAGACCTGCAAGACATTCTGCGACGGCAAGGCGGCGGGCATCCTCAGCTTCGGCATCGAGGGCGGCATCGAGGCCGGCGGCGCGCTTCATCGATGCGCTGCAACTGATCCTGCGGCTGGTGAATATCGGCGACGCCAAGTCCCTGGCCTGCCATCCCGCCACCACCACCCACCGCCAGCTCAACCCGGAGGAACTGGCGTCGGCGGGGTCAGCGAGGACATGGTGCGCCTGTCGATCGGCATCGAGCACATCGACGACATCATCGCCGATATCGAGCAGGCGCTGGCGGCGGCGCAATAACGCCATAAGAAAAAGGGCGCAATGAATTGCGCCCTACCGGGACAGGTTCGCTCAGAACGCCGCTGACAAACGCGCGTACCAGAACGCCCCGTTGAAGCCGAAGGGCGAGGTGACCGCGTAGACATCACCCAGGAACTGCAGGGTCGGGTCGCCCTCCTTGTCGGGGTACTCGTCGAAGATATTCTGGCCACCCACTGTGACCGTGTAGTGATCCAGCAGGGTGTCGCTGATCTCCAGGTCGACCAGCACGGCCGTCGTTATAGTGGTAGGTGTTCGCTTTCGAATCCGTGCCATCCCCAGAACAGGCCCGGCGTGGTCTGCCAGTTACCGTAGTAATTGAACCGCGGCAGGGTACTCAGGTCATACACGTCGTAGGTAAAACTCAGCACCGAGTTATCCTCCGGCACCTGGTTTTCCAGGTCATCGGTTTACGCGGCTGGGGTCGATGGCATTGGTTTTGACGTTGGAGATTTCCTGCTTGTTGTGGTTGTGGCGCATATCGGTAGTCAGCGTACCTGCACCAATATTCCAGAAGGAGGTAATCGCCAGGTCGACGCCGGTGACCTGGGTATCAGAAGCCATTGGTAAAGTAATTGGCGTTGGAGCCCAGCAGCAGTTCTGCATCGGGATAGCCCAAGGCGTTCAGGTCATCTACGTCCTGCTGGTTGATCGTATTGGACGACAGCGCCATGCGGTCATCGATGCTGATGTTGTAATAGTCAAGGTGATGCTGACCCTGTCGCCGGGTGTCCAGACGAGGCCCGCGGTGTAGCTGGTCGAGGTCTCGTTCTCCAGGTCGAGTCGCCCCCAGCACCTGGGCCACCGGGTTGTCCACCGGGTAGGTGCCGCTGGGAATCAGGTTGCCGGAGCTGTCGGCAGTGGTGGTCACGTTCAGGGTGTTGACCTGGCCCGGGGTGGGGGCGCGGAAGCCGGTGTTGGCGGTGGCCCGCATGGCGAAGTGGTCGGTGAAGTCGTAGCGGGCCGATACCTTCCAGTCCAGGGTCTCGCCGAACTCGTCGTAGTCCTCGTAGCGCACGGCCACCGCGCCATTGATTTTCTCGGTGATCTCGGTTTCCAAGTCGACGTAGGTCGCCTAGCTGTCGCTGTCCCAGCTGCCCGCGGAGTCCGGGGAAAAGCCCTGGAAGCCGTCGGAGCCCACGCCGAACTGGGCCACGGTCGGCCCACCTCGATCGATGCCGGTCGCCGATCTCGATCTTGTAGGTCTCGCGCCGCCACTCGACGCCGAAACCCACGTTGGCGGTGATCGTCGTCGAAGGTCTTGACGAAGTCCAGGTTGACGCCGGTCTCCTCCTGGGTGAGCGTGCCGGGCTTGAAATCGTGGGGCTGAGAATGCCCAGGCTCGGGTTGATGCTGTTCTTGAGCTTGTAATCCACCTCGTTCTCACCGTAGCGCACTGCACTCCAGCTCAGGTCGCTGCCTACAGTTCACCCCGCGCCCCGAAGACCGCGAAATGTCGGTAATATCGGCGCCGAATATCGGGCTGTAACCGCCGGGAAACTGCGTATAAATGGGGTTGAGCAACACGAAGCCGCTGGGGCTGCTGGCGCTGGGGGTAATATAATTGCTGGGATCCAGGCCCTGCGCGATGATGGAATTGACCAGGCTCTGGTCGGCGGGATCGGGCAGGCCGTCGCCATGTTCCGTCATCAGCGTGGAGCGCGGCAGGAAGGCGATGTTCCTCTGCGGTGGGCAGCACCGGGCCGCGATAGAAGAAGCCGCCCTTGGTCTCGTTGTAGTAGTAGCTCCGTTACCGAACAGCTCGACGTTCTCAGTCACGTTATAGCCGGTATTGAACACCCCGGTATAGGAGTCCAGCTCCGGGTCGCCCCAGCGCTGGCCCAGGCCGTCTAGGGCACCGGCTCTTGCCGACGATGTCCGCAATGCCCGCCGCGTCGGGGCGCGCCTGGCCACGGCTGGTGGTGTCGGTGGTGGCGTACTCACCGGTGAGGTTCAGGAAGCCGTTGCCGCCGAGGCTCAGACCGCCATTGGCGCTGACCACGGGGCGCTGGCCATCGCCGTCCTTGTCGTACTCGCCGTACTGGCCGCTGATGGTGAAGCCCTGGTCGCGCATCCTTGAGGATCACGTTGACGACCCCGGCGATCGCGTCCGATCCGTACTGCGCCGAGGCGCCGTCGCGCAGCACCTCGATCCGCTTGATGGCGGCGGCCGGCAAGGTGGCGAAATCGACTCCCTGGGAGCCCTGGTTACTCGTGCCCAGGGGCGCCAGCTGCAGGTTGACCAGTGCCGAGCGATGGCGCCGGGTGCCGTCGACCAGCACCAGGGTGTGGTCGGGCGACAGATTGCGCAGGGTCACCGGGCGGATGAAAGCGGTGCCGTCCGCGATCGGGAAGCGCTGGGTGTTCAACGACGGGGCGATCTGGGTCAGCGACTCGGTCAGGCTGAAGGAGGCCTGGCGGGTCAGGGACTCGCTGCTGATCACGTCGATCGGCGACAGCGTCTCGGTGGGCGCTAGGCCCTGTTTGCGGGTACCGGTGACGACGACCTCTTCGAGCCCGGCCGATGACTGTCTGGCCACGGCCAGGGGGCGCGCAAACGCGGGCACCAGGGCGGCTATGGAGGTGGCGAGCAGAGTTTTCTTGAAGTGTTGCATGCGGGTCACACCCTCTTTTAGTTATTGGTAGTGACGGAAGTCTATCCCCTCCGCGCGAGAGTTATTTGCCGCAAAGTGTTACTAATTCACAAAACTGCCTCCAGCGCGCCCAAACACCCGCGAATTGCCAGGGTTTTTGCACGCAATCGCCGGCCTGCAAGCTCAGTGCTGCGCCGCAACAGCGGCGGGATATCCGGGTGGGCTTCGCCCTCCTCTCCCGAGGCTCGCCACCAGCTTGCTGCAGGGCCGGGCCTAGCGAGTTTTCACCTCTTCAGGTCGCAGCGGCTCCCCGCACTCACTGCAGGTCAGCGTGGCGCGGGTCTTGTTGCCGCACGCTCTGGTGGACGTATTCCAGCGGCGCGCCCTCCCCCTTGTCCATCCACTCGTCGCCCCAGCGGGCGAGGCTCATGAGCACCGGGTACAGGCCCAGTCCCTTGCGGGTGAGGACGGTATTCGATAGCCCGCAGGGGGCGGTCATGGTACGGCACCTTTACCAGTACACCCTGCTCCACCAGCTTGCCCAGGCGCTCCGACAGGCGATGCCGGGTGATGCCCAGGTTGGCCTGGAACTGGTCGAACGAACGGTGCCCAGGAAAGCGTCGCGTATGATCAGCATGGTCCAGCGCTCCCCCACGATGGAGAGCGCCCGGCCACCGAGCAAACCTGCTTATCGATATCGTCCCAGCGCCCATAGGTACCTCCCGCAGTGATAGCCCTGATGTGGGCGGGTACTCTGGGAAATGTCCCGCGTACGTTCCCATTTGGAACCGTGCATCGTCGCTACCGGCGTCCTGCCTCGCGACGTAACATACCGCACATCCTAGGCGTCGTCCCTCCGGCATCCTGCCTCTCGCGAATCCGCCCCCTTTTTGAAGGACGGGGTGACGTCGCTACCCGGCCTGTGCCCGAACTCAGCCAGAACTGGTTCATGGTGTTGTCTGTGCCGCCGGCCTAGCAGCGCCTTCTCACCGACGAAGTACTCCTTGTGGTCGTCGCCGATGTTGGAGCCGGCCAGATCCTGGTGCTTGACGCAGCCAGATGCCCTTGCGGATCTCCTGGCGCTGCACGTCCTTCACGTAGGCCAGCATGCCCTGGTCGCCGAAGTAACCCTTGGCCAGGATGTCGGTGGACAGCGCGGCGGTGTGGTAGGTCGGCAGCGTGATCAGGTGGTGGAAGATACCGGCCTCGCGAGCTGGCATCGCCCTGGAAGGTCCGGATCCGGCTGTCGGCTTCGAGCGCCAGGTGGCTTCAGTCGTCGTACATCGATGCTCATCAGTTCGTCGCGGATCGTAGGCGGAGACATCCTTGCCCGCTGCCTTCCACGCATCGAAGACCTGCTGACGGAACTTCAGCGTCCAGTTGAACGACGGTGAGTTGTTGTAAACCAGCTTGGCGTTCGGGATCACCTTGCGGATTGCGTTGACCATGCCGCCGATCTGGCCGACGTGCGGCTTCTCGGTCTCGATCCACAGCAGGTCGGCGCCGTTCTGCAGGCTGGTGATGCAGTCCAGCACGCACGCGGTCTTCGCCGGTGCCCTTGCGGAACTGGTACAGGTTGGAGGGCAGGCGCTTGGGACGCACCAGCTTGCCGCTCTGGTTGATCAGCACGTCGCCGTGCTTCAGGTCGCTCCAGCGGCAGCTCTTCGCGATCCAGGAAGCTCGTTGTACTGGTCGCCCAGATCGCCGGGCTCGTGCGGACACGGCGATCTTCTGGGTCAGGCCGGCACCCAGGGAGTCGGTGCGAGCAACGATGACGCCGTTGTCGACGCCCAGCTCGAGGAAGGCGTAGCGCACGGCGTTGATCTTGGCCATGAAGTCCTCGTGGGGCACGGTGACCTTGCCGTCCTGGTGACCGCACTGCTTCTCGTCGGAGACCTGGTTCTCGATCTGGATGGCGCAGGCGCCGGCTTCGATCATCTTCTTGGCCAGCAGGTAGGTGGCTTCTTCGTTGCCGAAACCGGCATCGATGTCGGCGATGATCGGCACCACGTGGGTCTCGTAGTTGTCGATGCTTGTTCTGGATCGCCTGGTCGGCCACCTGGTCGCCGGCTGCCCGGGCGTCGTCCAGCTCGCGGAACAGGTCGCCCAGCTCGCGGGCATCGGCCTGGCGCAGGAAGGTGTACAGCTCTTCGATCAGCTCGGGAACCGAGGTCTTCTCGTGCATGGACTGGTCGGGCAGCGGGCCGAACTCCGAACGCAGCGCGGCGACCATCCAGCCGGACAGGTAGAGGTAGCGCTTGTCGGTGGTGCTCGAGGTGCTTCTTGATCGACGATCAGCTTCTGCTGGCCGATGAAGCCGTGCCAGCAACCCAGCGACTGGGTGTACTGGCTGCTGTCGGCGTCGTAGTCGGCCATGTCCTTGCGCATGATGTCCGCCGTGTACCGAGCGATTTCCAGACCGGTCCTGAAGCGGTTCTGCAGCTTCATGCGCGCGGCGTACTCGGGGTTGATATCGTCCCATGTGCCACCCTGTTGGGCGCGCAGAGCGGCGATAGCGTCTATGTCTTGCTGGAAGTCTGACATGGTAGAACCTCATTGAGCTCAGTGGTGAAATGACAACGACGGCCGGGGTTGCACCTGGCGGTGCTACCGTCCCATCAACTGGCGCCAATATTAGTTACCGGGGAGGCATAAATGAAATAAATGGTAAATATTTTTACTATTCATGTCGGAAATTCTGGATCACACCCGCCTCCCGCCCCGGAGCGGCTGGATTGGCGGGTGGAGGCAACTAGCGCAGCCTGATATCCACTTCGACCCCGTAGTGATCCGAGGGGTCGGTCATGATCGGCGAGTCTTCCGGCTGTAACTCGGAAGGCGGAACCAGCGCCTCTATGGATACCGGGTCATCGTAGACCCGCTCGGCGACGATAGCGTCCGGGTCCTGGATATTCTTGACAAAGACGTGGTCCAGCACCCAACTGCCGGTGCCCCCGACGGTTGCAGGATCAGGTTTTCCGCCTCGCAAAAGGTGCAGGGCAGTTGCTCGCCCGCAGGATCGACGAAGCCGTCAGC
>CAVPIH010000001.1:0-307408 GCA_963704965.1 uncultured Gammaproteobacteria bacterium | reverse complement strand
ATCGATAGCGCTGCGGGACATTCGTCCCGCTTTCCTCCCTAGACTGGCCGGGGCTTGCGCTCCGGCTCTTTTTTTAGATGGTGACGCGCTGCATCGGGTGGCCGGTCCTGTCTGTTCCGGCCTGCTCGCCTCACGAACCGAGCCCCGGGCCCCCTCGCTCGGGGCTTTTTTCATGGTTTGAGGTCGACGGTGATGGCTGTCGCGCATCTGTGAGTTCGGAGCCGCCGGAGGAACATGACGGCCGCGCCATCCACCATGAACGGTTCCTCCATCGCTACGCCCGGCTTGCCACGGGCGTAGGTCTGCCCCGCCACGCGGGTGATCAAGTCGGACGCGGTCGTCCTGCGCCGTAATCCAGGTACCGTTCAGGACCTGCCCCGGCTCGAAGAGGTCGCTGTCATCCATCGCCTGCCTCCAGGCTTCCTATAACCCCCAAATTGCTCGCCCGCATGCTCTCGGTTCTGGCGATCACCTGGGAGCGGTGCTTGACGTATCGGCCCCGGTAATGGTCGACCATCGTGTCCCGGTCGGCCTTCAGCGCCTTCAGAGCGGCCTCACGGCGGGCCTCCGCCTTGGCGATGGCCTTGGGGTCTCCGGAAGCCCTGGCTGTCCACGCCTCTTCTGACGCGACCACGTCGTTACAATTTTCGGGTCCAGCCGCTTGTCGCGCAGCCGCCATTGGGTCATGCCGTCGATCGGCTTGCCGGTCAACGCCGATCCGGAACGCGTTCTCTCCGCCCTGCGTCAGCTTGTCGTTCACGAAGCCGATCGGCTTGGACGCCTGATGCCCGTCTTCGGGTCGAAGGAGAGCGTGCCGGACGCGCGGCTGATCTTGTGCATCGGCGGCCCTCTTTGATCTCGCGCGCGGTGAAGTTCATCCGCTTGTACGTCTTCGGGTCCGACACCTTCAGGCTCTGGATCTGGTTCGGCGTGTTGAGAGCCCCACAACCGCCCGCTGCGCATCCCGTTCTGGACGATCCGGTCGAGCTCGGCCCCGAAGTTCATGACCGCCTTGTTCTGCGCGTCCGTACGCCCGATCGACGCCTTGATCGTGCGCGCGGTGGTTCTCGGGCTCTGCCCCCGGATCAGCCCGTCCTCGATGATCGCCATCGTGTTCTTCTTCGCGCTCTCGTCCATCTGCTGGATCAGGTTGCCCTGCCAGAGCTTGACGGCGCGGATCGTGGCCGGGTTGACCGGGTTGAATGCGAACGGCGCCGAGGCGGCTCGCGCCAGAACCGCCTGCGCCACGGTGCCCTGCGTATAGGGAAACCGGCGTCGCAACCGTCGTGCCGTATTTGGCGAAGATAGGCGTTAATGTCCTCGGCCGCCGCCTGCCCCGCCTGGTCAACCGCAATGTCGAGGGTCTCGATCAGGTCGACATTGGCGAGGGTCGCCGCGAGCCGCGCGTCGAGGTAGCGCATCAGCCCGTTCAGGTCGCCGTTCGTGATGTAGGCCTGAATGCGGAAACGCTGAGCGCTATTCGGAATAAAGCGTGAGCGCCGTCTCGAGCGCGGCCGCGATCTTCAGCTCGAATTTGTTCGCGACCTCCCACGCCTTCGCGCCGTCGCTCGCGACGGGCATGAATCGCCAGCTCTTTCGAGCGGGCGCCCGCAGGTTTCGCCGTCGCCGCGACGGCTGGCGCCACGAAGGCCGCCGCCACGAAGGCCGGGTTGACCTGCGCCGTGCCGGTCAGAAGCGTCGCGTCCGTCACGGTGATCGTGTAGGCCCCGCCCGCCGCGTAGGTGTGCGACGTGGTCTGATCGACCGGCGTGCCGTCTCCGGAATCGACGTCAAACGGCGCGGTGCCGTCGGTGATCGTGATGTCGACCTGCAGGCCCGTCTCGACGGCCGCGACCTGCGGCAGGCGGGGGACCACCACGGGCGGGTTCACGAGCGCGCGCACGGCCGCCTGGTAGGCCACTGTGCCGGGCTTGAGCCTCGGATGAATCACTACCTCCTTGTGGAGCGTCATCGCGAGGGGGACGCCGTTACTGGCAGGCAGGCACCGGCGCCCTCGGGCTCGCCCCCTTGATCGCCTTTTTCCACAACACGCTCCCCAGCAGATAGGGGTGCAGGTCTTCCTTCTCCATGAACCCTGCGGCCTGGGGCTACTCTGAATGCACTGCAGGCAGATCGTAGTAGCAGTTGACGCCGTAATGCGCGGCCGCTTCGTCTATGGCCTTGCGGAGCCGTCGTTGAACAGGGAAGGCAGAATGTACTTTCGCGGCCTTCGCCATGGGGACTCCTATTCGTCCGCTTTCCATCTTAGCAGATCGGCGACCTGCTTCTCGAGCATCGCGACGCGCGCCGCCAATCGGCCTCTGGTGCGGGCGCGGCTGGTGCGGGCGCGGCGAAATCCTCCGCCATCCTGTAGCCAAGTTCGCGGCACTCGTCGTTCCTGCGCGTCCATCCCTTCCCGTAATGCACGAAGTCGCTCAGGCTTTGGTAGAAGGCCTGCCGGTCGGCGGAGTATTCCGCGATCGCCGCGCGGATGCGGGACGCGGGCCACATCAAGGCGTTCGTCGCGTTGAGGGTGTTCGGGCCCATCCTGCGTGATCCGCGCTTCCGACCATCCGCTGAAGCACGATGACCCGCGCAGCTCGGCCCGAGTTCACGCCCAAATCCCAGACCTGAAGCGCGAGCCCGATGGGCAGAAGCGTGCCCTGGACCGGCGTCCGTAATTGGCGAAATAGATCTCCGCCGCCTCGTCTTTCGTCAGCCGCTTGACGTCCTCGCACGTCAGGCTTTGATCCTTCCGCCGATCCCGCAGCGTTCCGATCGTAATGCCCATGTTTCGTGCATCCGCCCCGATCGTTCGGGTCATTGACGTATCCGCCTTCGAAGCGGGCCGTGAAGTCGTAGCAGGTCTGGTAGCCGACCGCCAAGGCGTCCTCGTATGGCGTGCTCATGCGGTCATCCTCTCGCTCTCCCGATACGTCACGGCACCAGCCATGGATGCGAGTCGAAGTTCGTCGGGTCGATCCGGACGCGCTGCACGTCGTTCAGGTCGATCTCGACGTACATCAACTGGCCGACGCCGTTGCCCGCGATCGGGTTTCCCCTGTTTGCCGTGCCGAAGATGCTGAGAGTGCGCCCCCAACTTGCAGGAACCTGTTCGTGGACAGCGCGATCAACCAAATTTTCTCCCTGGCGACGCCGTCGATTTCGATCAGGAGAGATCCGTTGTTCCCGTTCGGGTTGGCATCGTTGAAATGAACTGTGATCTGCATGTCGAACCAGACGCGGCGCTACCGGGATCTGCGAATATGTCGCCGCGCTGGAGATCATTTTGACGCCGGATCCGTCCTCCACGACGAACCTCCAACGTGTCGTTGTACCGTCTCCGCTTGTGGAGAGCTGTATATCCATTCCTGTAGACGTCTGCGCCAACGAAACCTGCGTTGCCGGATCCGGCAGCGCGTGGAATTTGAACCTGCCGCGATACTGGTATTTCAACACCCCCGGGCCAACCTGGTTCTCGTCAACGTAGAGCGGCCCTGCCGGCAGTCTGTACAAGAACGCCCCGGCGGCGACGTCGGCGATCGGCCCAGAACGTTTGCAACGGTTGAAGGACCGGCCCGCCGTCGAAATCGGTGTAGGCGTTCTCGGCGAATTCCATCACGCCAACCAGCGCCCCGGCGTCCAACAGCGTCAGAACGTATTGCTGGCCCGTCGCGCCCGGAATGCTCGCGCCGTTCCGCTGCCACACGCGGGTGCGCCGCGTGGGGTCGTCAGGCATTCCACACGCCGTCGGTTACGGTAAGCGTCTCGCCAACCGTCGGCGTGCCGCTCGACCGCTGGCGTCACGTTCTCGGGCGGAACGCCGACGTCCTAGCGAACGGGACCGATCTGGTTGCTCGACGGAACCGCCGCGCTCGAAACCGTAGGCGTTGCTGGCGATCATGGTCGCGTCTTTATCACCTTGCCGACATCGGCCGCGCGGATGACATCAGGTGGCCGCAGTCGCCCCCGGAACGTCCACGCCGTCCGCGCGCCACTGCGGCTGAAAACCTTCGGGTCGTCTCCGGTCCACGTTCCTCCGGAGCTCGCCCAACTCCACCTCCGCCTGCCGCAACTGTTCCTGCAGCTTGCTCTTGCGCTTGTTGTCGCGGGATATCTCCGCGTTGATCTCCTTGATGTCGCGCTGCAGGCGCTCCAGCCGGGCGCGGGTCTCCTGCTCGGAGGCCTGCTCCGACTGGCCCCCGACCGGACCGGCGATGGCCAGTCCCAGGCCCAGCAGGGCGATGGCCAGTGCGCGATAGACGGGGGCCACGAGGCGCCTAGGCGACAGGCTCTGCCAGGTTGGTCCCGGACATTTCCTCGGGCTGCGGCAAGGCCATCAGGCCCAGCAGGGTGGGGGCGATATCAGCCAGCTTGCCACCGGCCGGGGCCAGTCGCAGTGGGCGCCGGCCTATGTACACCAGCGGCACCAGTTCGGTGGTGTGCTGGGTATGCAACTGGCCGGTTTCGTAGTCCAGCATCTGCTCACAGTTGCCGTGATCGGCGGTGACCAGTGCCTCGCCACCCGTCTCCAGCACGGCTTGCTCCACCCGGCCCAGGCATTCGTCCAGCGCCTCGGCGGCCTGCACCGCCGCGGCAAATACGCCCGTGTGTCCCACCATATCGCCGTTGGCATAGTTGCAGACGATAAGGTCGTACTTGCCCGAGCGAATGGCGGCCACCAGCTTGTCGGTCAACTCCGGTGCGCTCATCTGCGGTTGCAGGTCGTAGGTGGCCACCTCCGGTGAGGGGATGAGCTCCCGGTCTTCGCCGGGGAAGGGCTCCTCGCGACCGCCGCTGAAGAAGAATGTCACATGGGCATATTTTTCGGTCTCGGCGATGCGCAGCTGCGTCATACCGCGCTGGGCGAGGTAGTCGCCCAGCACGTTGGTCAGGGGCTGGGCCTCGAAGGCGCAGCTGGCGGGGATATCGGCAGCGTATTCCGTGGTCATCACGAAATCCGCCAGTTTGGGCACGATGTGGCGCTCGAAACCGCTGAAGTCCGGCTGCACGAAGGCGCGGGTCAGCTGGCGGGCCCGGTCGGCGCGGAAATTCATGAACAGGACGCTATCGTTGTCGCCCACCAGGGCCGGGGTCTCTCCCTCTGCATGGATAACCGTGGGCAGCACGAACTCGTCGTTCTCGCCGCGCCGGTAGGCCTCCTCCAGGCCGGCCACCGCGGTAGCCGCCCAGTACTCGGCCTCGCCCTCGGTCAGCATGCGGTAGGCCTTTTCCACCCGTTCCCAGTTATTGTCCCTGTCCATGGCATAGTAGCGTCCGCTGATGCTCGCAACCCTGCCACAGCCCAGTTCGGTGAACAGCTGCTGGGCCTGCTCCAGGGACGCGGCGGCGCTGCGCGGCGGCGTGTCGCGGCCGTCCAGGAAGGCGTGCAGATAGACTTTTTTCGCTCCCCGGCTCGCCGCCAGCCGCAGCGCGGCGAAAATCTGCCGCTCGTGACTGTGCACTCCCCCTGGCGAAAGCAGGCCGAAAACATGCACGGCGCCGCCGGCCGCGGTGGCTCTGTCTATGGCCGCGCAATACGCCGGGTTGTGGTCAAAGCTGCCGTCCTCGATAGCCTTGTCGATGCGGGTGATGTTCTGGTAGATCACCCTGCCCGCCCCCAGGCTCATATGGCCCACCTCGGAGTTGCCCATCTGGCCTGCGGGCAGCCCGACGTCCAGCCCGGAACCCGAGATAACCGTGTGGGGATACTGGCTCCACAGCCGGTCCCATACCGGCGTGTCGGCCTCGGCAATGGCATTGTCCCGGGTCTCCTCGCGGTGACCCCAGCCATCCAGGATAATCAGGACCGTGGTTTTCTTGTTGCCGTCAGACATCTTTACTCTCGCAGAAACGGGCGGTGCAGCACTGCCAGGCGGTGGCTTGCGCAGTGACTGAAAAGGGGGTGCATTTTAACGCGTCCCGACGGGCGGCGCATTGCCTATCTGGCGGCCGTCCCGGCGAGACACAGGCGCCGGCAGCCGCGGCCGCGGGGCTGGTTGCGCCCATCGCTACCCTGTATACTTCCGGCCTTTTCGAGCAAGCTGGCCGTTGGCGGCCGGTTTTACTCCCTACCCCAACACGACTGATTGCTTCGCTATGGCACTATTTCTGGAATTTCTGGCACAGGAATGGATTCTGACGCTGGCCCTGCTGGTGGTCATCGTCATGCTGGTCCTGCACGAAGCGCGCAAATCGGGTCCATCGGTCTCGCCGCAACAGGCCATAGGCCTGATCAACAGCGAGCACGGCGTGTTCCTGGATCTGCGCGATGCCGCGGATTTCAAGCAGGGGCATATTGTCGAGGCCCTGCACATACCTGCGACCAAGCTGCAGGCGCGCATCGCCGAACTGGAAAAATACCGCGACCGGCCCATCGTGCTGGTATGCAAGCTGGGCCAGCAGTCGGGTGCGGCGGGCAAGCAACTCAAGGCTGCCGGCTTTTCCCGGGTCTACAAAATGACCGGCGGCATGATGGAATGGGGCAACCTGCAGTTGCCCACGGTCAGCAAATCCTAGGGCCCGGTCATGGCAGTCCCGGTAATCATGTATAGCACCCGCTTCTGTCCCTACTGCATTCGGGCGCGCAGCCTGCTGCAGGCCAAGCAGGTCGATTACACCGATATCGGCGTGGATGCCCAGCCTGAATTGCGGCGGGAAATGACCGAGCGCAGCGGCCGGTACACGGTGCCCCAGATCTGGATAGGCGAGCACCATGTGGGGGGTTTCGACGACCTGGCCCTGCTGGAGCAACAGGGGCGCCTGGACGCGTTACTGGCGGGATCCTGAGCGCGGCGGTATCGATTCACTAAAGCAAGATAACGATGGAGGAAGGCACGATGGCAGACGAACAGGCAGCAGGCAACGCGGAGCAGCCGCAACAGCAGTTTGCGTTGCAGCGTATTTACACCAAGGATATTTCCCTGGAGTCGCCCGGCCACCCCGGGCGTGTTCAGGAAGCAGTGGCAGCCGCAGGTGAACGTGGACCTGGGCACCAAGAGCGAGAAGATCGATGAGACGGGCAATTTCGAGGTGGTGCTCACCATCACCATTACCGCCAAGATCGAGGAGGAGACCGCTTTCCTGATCGAGGTGCAACAGGCGGGTATCTTCTTCATTACCGGATTCGGCGAAGAGGACCTGCGCCGCATCGTGGGCACCACGGCGCCCAACATCCTGTTCCCCTACGCCCGCGAGTGTATCGACACCCTGGCGGTCAAGGGGGGCTTCCCCGCTGTCATGCTGGCGCCTATCAACTTCGACGCCATGTACCAGCAGGCCCTGGCCCAGTCGCAGAATGCGCCGGCCGCCGGTGAACCGGCTACCCACTGACAGCCAAACTGGTGACGAAAAGGGGGCAGCAGCCCCCTTTTTTTATGTACAGGATGTATCGGTCCGCGCAAACGCCCCGCGGGCCTCAGGCCAGTCCCGGAAAGCCCAGCTGGCGCAGGGCCTCGTAGGCGACGATGGCTACGGCATTGCTCAGGTTGAGGCTGCGGCTGGTAGGCAACATGGGGATGCGCACGGTGCCCTGGTCGCCCAGTTGCTCGATCAGTGGCGCCGGCAGGCCGCGCGTCTCCGGTCCGAACAGGAGCGCGTCACCCGCGCGGTAATCGACCTGCTGGTAAGCGCGCGTGGCCCTGCTGCTGGCGCCGTATAGCCTGGGATGGTCGTTCTGCTGCAGGAAGGCTTCCAGGTCGGGGTAGAGGTGCAGCTGGGTATACTCGCGATAATCCAGCCCGGCGCGGCGCATCTTCCTGTCATCCAGGTCGAAGCCCAGCGGTTCGATCAGGTGCAGCGAACAGCCCGTGTTGGCGCACAGGCGAATGATGTTGCCGGTATTGGGCGGGATTTCCGGCTGGTACAGAACGATCCTGAGCATGCCTCAGGTTAACCGCATTTCGTTACTAGAGTCCAAGCTCCTTTATCTTGCGGGTGAGGGTGTTACGGCCCCAGCCCAGCAACTCTGCCGCGTCGCGCTTCCTGCCCTGGGTGTGCTCCAGGGCGACCTCTATCATTACCTGCTCGAAGGCGGGCAGGGCTTCCATCAGGATCTGGTGCTTCCCCTGGCGCAACTCGTTGCGGGTCCACCGGGACAGCATCTCCCGCCAGTCCGCACGGTCTGATTCCGGCGCTGTCGTGGGGCTTTTGCCGAGCTCCGGCGGCAGGTCCCGCAGGTGAATTTCGCGCCCGGAGGCCATCACTGTGATCCAGCGACAGGTATTTTCCAGCTGCCGGACGTTGCCGGGCCACTCCAGCGAAGTGAGGAATTCCTCGGTTTCCGGCAGCAGGATCTTGGGGTCTCCCCCCAGCTCCTCCGCGGCGCGCTGGAAGAAGTACTGCATCAGTCGCGGGATGTCCTCGCGGCGCTGGGACAAGCGCGGAATATGGATGCGGATGACGTTCAGGCGGTGGAACAGGTCCTCGCGGAAATCCCCGCGCTGTACCAGGGTCTCGAGGTCCTGGTGGGTGGCGGCGATGATGCGCACGTTGCTCTGCACCGGAATATGGCCGCCTACCCGGTAGAATTCGCCATCCGCCAACACCCGCAGCAGGCGGGTCTGGGTCTCGGCGGGCATGTCCCCGATTTCGTCCAGGAACAGGGTGCCACCGTCCGCCTGCTCGAAGCGCCCCGCGCGGCGGGTGTTGGCGCCGGTGAAGGCCCCTTTCTCATGGCCGAACAATTCCGATTCCATCAGGTCGCGGGGAATGGCCGCCATATTCAGGGCGATAAAGGGGTTCTGGGCCCGCGGGCTGTGCCGGTGCAGGGCCCTGGCCACCAGTTCCTTGCCGGTACCGGATTCGCCATTGATCAGTACGGTGATATTGCTCTGGGCGAGCCTGCCAATGGCGCGAAACACTTCCTGCATGGCGGGGGCTTCGCCGATGATTTCGGTCTGCGGCAGCTCCTCCGGCTCCGGCAGGTCACCGCGCTTCTCGCCCGCCTGGGCCAGTGCGCGCTCGGTGATGGCGATGACCTCGTCCAGGTCGAAGGGTTTGGGCAGGTATTCGAAGGCGCCGCGCTGGTAGGAAGCCACGGCGCTGTCCAGGTCGGAGTGGGCGGTGGTGATGATGATCGGCAGATTGGGGTGTTTTTCGCTGATCAGCGACAGTAGTTGCAGGCCGTCCGTGCCGGGCATGCGGATATCGCTGATGATGACGTCGGGTAGGTCTGACTCCATACGCTGCAGCAGCTGGTCGCCATCGGGAAAGCTCTCGTTGTCTATACCAGCCTGGGAGAGCGCGCGCTCCAGTACCCAGCGGATCGAGCTGTCGTCGTCCACTATCCAGACTTTATTGTGCCTGTGCATGTTCCTGTCCCATCGGTAGGTAGAGGGTAAAACGGGTGTTGCCCGGTTCGCTGTTGCATTCCAGCAAGCCGCCGTGGTGGTTGATGACGGACTGGGCAATGGCCAGTCCCAGGCCGGTGCCCTCGGCCCGCCCGGTTACCATGGGCACGAAAATAGCGTGTTCGATTTCGGGCGGTACGCCGGGCCCGTTGTCGATGATATCCACCTGGCAGACCAGCCGGTGCAGGGTCGTGCCGATGGTGAACTGGCGCCGTGACCGGGTGCGCAGGGTAATCGCGCACTGCTCCGGGTCGGCGGCTGCCTGCAGGGCGTTGCGCATGATATTCAGGGTCACCTGGATCAATTGGGCGCGATCGCCGGGAAACTCCGGGAGGCTGGGGTCGTAGTCGCGGATGAAGCTGGCCTGGTTGTCGGATTCGGCGAGCAGCAGGTTGCGCACATGCTCGAGAATCTCGTGGATGTTGACCTGCTCCAGTTCCAGCTGCTGGTGCGGCCCCAGCAGCCTGTCCACGAGGTCGCGCAGTCGGTCGGCCTCGCGGATGATCACGTCGGTGTATTCCGCCAGCTCCTCGTTGGGCAGTTCCCGCGCCAGCAGCTGCGCTGCGCCGCGGACCCCGCCCAGGGGGTTCTTGATCTCGTGGGCCAGGCCGCGGATCACTGCCCGGGTCGTCTCCTGGGCGTGCAGCAGACCCTCCTCGCGGCTGATCTTGAGCAGGCGGTCAACAGGCTGCAGTTCCATCAGCAGGGCTGCCATCGCGCCCCATGGGCGTGATGATGATGTCCACGGTGAATCTCCTGGCCGTTGTGCAGGGTGAGCGGGCATGCCGCGGCGGGTGAGCGGGGCTTTGGTCTTGCGCACCTGCTGCAGGTTGGCCAGCCAGTCCTCGGAGTTCAATACCAGCTGCCCCGCGTGCAGGCCCAGGCAGCGGGCTTCCGAGGATTTCAGCAGCGCTTCGCCCGGCGGCGTTGACGGCAGTGACTCGCAGGGCAACGTCCAGGGCGATGACCCCGGTACTGATATTGTCCAGTATGTCCTGTCCCTGCACCATGATGGTCTCGACTCCAATGCCCTGCTACTGGGGCTATCTTCACAAAGCAAAAATAGCGCCACAATTGGGGGCAACCCCGAGAAAAATTTGTCCCCTCTATCTCGGGTCAAATTGGGATAGTATGTACTTACTTCACGCCAATGGTGTGGAGCCGTGGCTACCTGGCCAATCCAGGGGAGAACGATCGGGGCAGGTACAGGTCTGTCTGGCGCACCATAATGGTGCGCCCGGTGGGTGGGCTTGTCCAGCCTAATTTTTGCGATTCTTGTAATTGACGGAGGGGCGCAATACATAGACGCGCACCGCCGGTGAGCGCGCCAGTTCCTCGCCATTCATATCCACAACGGCCACTTCCAGGTCGTGGGCGCCGCGAAATACGTTGGTCAGTGACCAGCTGGCACTGTCCTGGGGCACGCCTTCAGGGTTGCCATCCACATAGAGCTGCAGGGCCGCGCCCGCTTCCAGCGGCGGCTCGACCTGGGCGCTCACCGAAAAATTTCCCGGCCCCATGGGGATGGTGGTCTCGTTCGCCGGGGCGGTAATGACGGGCTGGTAGGTCACGGTGGCAGGTTCTTCCTCCGCGGTCTGCTGCTTCCGGGGGGCGGCGGTGGGGGGTGGCGGGGTGGTGTTGATGTGTTGTACTTCCACTTTCTCTGATGCCCCGCCGGCAGTCGGCATATCGGAGTAGCTGACGTTGCCCTCCTCGTCGACCGTCTTGTAAATCTGGGCGTTGCCGGCCAACGAAACAAGCAGCAGGGCGTACAGTGGCAGCCTGGTCATTTACCATTACCTCGAGCGATGTGGTCAGGATTTCTACCCTAGCAGAAAACCTCGCCCTTGGAGAGTCCTTTGGGGGTAATGCCAGGACGCTCAACGGGGTCCCGGGCGCCAACTGGCGGGCAAAAAAATGCCCGCTGGTGAGCGGGCACTGGTGAGTCGGGTTGTGCTTACACGGAGTAGTACATCTCGAACTCGATCGGGTGGGTGGTCATGTTGAGGCGCTCGATTTCACCGCGCTTCAGGTCGATGTAGGCATCGATCATGTCGTCGGAGAACACGCCGCCGGCGGTCAGGAAGCCGCGGTCGGCATCCAGGGCATCCAGCGCCATGTTCCAGGGTGGAGGCGACGGTGGGGATCGCCTTGCCTTCTTCCGGGGGCAGGTCGTACAGGTCCTTGTCCGCGGGCTCGCCGGGGTGGATCTTGTTCTGGATGCCGTCCAGGCCGGCCATCATCAGTGGCGGCGAAGCACAGGTAGGGGTTGGCCGAGGGGTCCGGGAAGCGGATTTCGACGCGCTTGCCGCTTGGGGCTTGGGCTCGTAGGGAATACGCATTGAAGCGGAGCGGTTGCGGGCCGAGTAGGCGAGCATAACCGGTGCTTCAAAGCCCGGCACCAGGCGCTTGTAGGAGTTGGTGGAGCCGTTGGTGAAGGCGTTCAGGGCGCGGGCGTGCTTGATGATACCGCCGATGTAGTACAGCGCAGTCTCGGACAGGCCTGCGTAGCCGTCGCCGGCGAAAATGTTGGTGCCGTCCTTGGAGATGGACTGGTGCACGTGCATGCCGGAACCGTTGTCGCCAACGAGCGGCTTGGGCATGAAAGTGGCAGTCTTGCCATAGGCGTGAGCCACGTTGTGCACGCAGTACTTGAGGATCTGTACCTCGTCGGCTTTCTTCACCAGCGTGTTGAAGCGCACACCGATTTCACACTGGCCGGCGGTGCCTACTTCGTGGTGGTGAACCTCGATATCAAGGCCCATCTGCTCCATGGCGGTACACATGGCGGCACGGATATCGTGCAGCGAATCGACCGGGGGTACGGGGAAGTAGCCGCCCTTGACGCCCGGGCGGTGACCGATATTGCCTTCCTCGATGGCCTCGCCGGAAACCCAGGCCGCTTCCTCGGAGTGGATCTTGTGCATGGCGCCGCTCATATCGATCTTCCACTTGATATCGTCGAAGATGAAGAACTCGGGCTCTGGGCCGAAGTAGGCGGTGTCGCCGATGCCGGTGGACTTCAGGTAATCTTCGGCGCGCTGGGCGATGGAGCGGGGGCGCGGTCGTAGCCCTGCATGGTAGTGGGCTCGACCACATTGCAGCGCAGGATAACGGTGGCGTCGTCGGTGAAGGGGTCGATCATGGAGGTGCTGTCATCCGGCATCAGGATCATGTCGGAATCGTTGATGCCCTTCCAGCCCGCAGATGGAGGAGCCGTCAAACATCTTGCCGCCTTCGAAGAAGTCCTCGCCGACTTCCTTGGACGGGATGGTCACGTGCTGTTCCTTGCCGCGGGTGTCGGTGAAGCGCAGGTCTACCCAGCGTACTTCGTTGTCTTTTATCAGGTTCAGAGTTTGCTCTGACATCTCATTTCCTCCATGGGACGGTAATCTGGCCGGCGGAGCCGGCCTGCATTCTGTTGCTCTGGCCGCTGCGTCAACGGCGTGGCCAGAAGTTCTTGGCAGGCTAGGAAAAGCAAGAGCTGTGCCAAAAGCGCGCTTTATATAACTCGTTGAAAACTCAATTGTTTCTGCTTTGCCATACGCTGCCCTAAAGGGCTTTGCACCAAAATAGATCGGCCGCGCACCATATTGGGGCTTTGTGCCGGCGGTCTCGCCCCTCTGCGACAGGCCCAGGGGCGCCGGCAGGCGATGTCAGCGCGGATGTTATGGCCTTACTGCAATTCGATGTCAAGCAAATCTCCGCCCCGGCCCCGGGTGGCCGGCTCGCCGCCGGGTGCCAGGAGTCGTGCGCGCAGGCTGCCGGGCGCCGCTCTCAGGCCGACAAATTGCATATCCCAGGCAAAAGGCTATGGGGTATAATCCGCGCCTTTTTTCCATGGGCACAGCGCCCGAGAGGTAGTCCCTTGATCGAGAAACTTCGCAATATCGCCATTATTGCCCACGTAGACCATGGCAAAACCACCCTGGTCGACTGCCTGCTGCAGCAGTCGGGCACCCTGGACCGCCGCAGCGAGGGCTCCGAACGTATCATGGACTCCAACGACCAGGAGCGCGAGCGCGGCATCACCATCCTGGCCAAGAACACCGCCATCGAGTGGAACGACTACCACATCAACATCGTCGACACCCCCGGGCACGCCGACTTTGGCGGTGAGGTGGAGCGGGTGCTGTCCATGGTGGACTCGGTCCTGCTGCTGGTGGACGCGGTGGACGGCCCCATGCCGCAGACCCGCTTCGTCACCGCCAAGGCCTTCGAGCAGGGCCTGAACCCGATCGTGGTCATCAACAAGGTCGACCGCCCGGGTGCGCGGCCCGACTGGGTGGTTGACCAGGTGTTCGACCTGTTCGACCGGCTGGGCGCCACCGAGCGAGCAGCTCGATTTCCCGGTCATCTATGCCTCCGCCATCCAGGGTATCGCCGGGCTCGATCACGAGGACATGGCGTGCCGATATGCAGCCGCTGTTCGAAACCGTGGTGGCGAAGGTGCCACCGCCGCAGGTAAATTCCGACGGCCCGCTGCAAATGCAGATCAGCGCGCTGGACTACTCACAGCTATGTCGGGGTTATCGGCGTGGGCCGCATCACCCGCGGCAAACTCGCGCCCAACACCCAGGTGGTGGTAGTGGATACCGAGGGCGCCACCCGCAAGGGGCGCGTGTTGCAGGTGATGGGCTACCTCGGGCTTGGAGCGGCTGGATGTCGATAACGCCGAGGCGGGGGATATCGTCTGTATCACCGGTATCGAAGGACTGAATATCTCCGATACGCTCTGCGACCCGGCCCTGGTCGAGGCCCTGCCGCCCCTGTCAGTGGATGAGCCCACGGTCAGCATGACCTTCCAGGTCAACGACTCGCCCTTCGCCGGCAAAGAAGGCAAGTACGTCACCTCGCGCAATATCAAGGAGCGCCTGGAGCGGGAGCTGATCCACAACGTCGCCCTGCGGGTGGAGCCCGGTGACAGTCCCGACAAGTTCAAGGTCTCCGGGCGCGGCGAGTTGCACCTGTCGGTGCTGATCGAGAATATGCGTCGCGAGGGCTTTGAACTGGGCGTGTCCCGCCCGGAGGTAATCCAGAAGGAGATCGACGGCGGTCATGCAGGAGCCCTTCGAGCAACTGGTGGTCGACTGTGAGGAGCAGCACCAGGGCGCGGTCATGGAAGAGCTGGGCCTGCGCCGGGCGGAGCTGGAAAACATGGTGCCGGACGGCAAGGGCCGGGTGCGCCTGGAATTCATCGTGCCCGCCAGGGGGCTGATCGGCTTCCGCTCCATGTTCCTGACCATGACCTCGGGTAGCGGCATCATGACCCATGTGTTCGATCACTACGGCCCGATCAAGAATGCCGAGCGCATGCGCCGCGCCAACGGCGTGCTGGTGTCCATGGTCAAGGGCAAGACCCTGGGCTACTCCCTGTACAACCTGCAGGATCAGGGGCCGCCTGTTCATCGGGCCCAATATCGAGGTCTACGAGGGGCAGGTCATCGGCCTGCACAGTCGCAACAACGACCTGGCCGTCAATCCGACCAAGGGCAAGCAGCTCACCAACGTGCGCGCCTCCGGCACCGACGAGGCCCTCACTCTGACGCCGCCGGTGCGCCACACCCTGGAGCAGGCGCTGGAGTTCATCGAGGAAGACGAACTGGTGGAGGTGACCCCGCAGAGTATTCGCCTGCGCAAGAAGCTGTTGCTGGAGCACGAGCGGCGCCGGGCGGAACGCGGCGGCTAACGCGGAAGCGGTGAAAGCCCTGCTGCAGCGGGTGACCGGCGCCCGGGTGACGGTGGCCGGCGACTGCGTTGGCGAGATCGGCCCGGGCCTGCTGGTGCTGCTGGGGCTGGACCGGGGCGATGACCGGGCCGGCGGGGAGCGCCTGCTGGAAAAAATCCTGGCCTACCGCATGTTCGCGGATGAGCAGGGTCGCATGAATCGCAATGTGGTCCAGTCCGGCGGCGGTGTGCTGCTGGTCTCCCAGTTCACCCTGGCGGCGGATACCAGCAAGGGACTGCGGCCGGGTTTTTCCGGCGCGCTGCCGCCGGATGAGGCGCGGGTCCTGTACGAATATCTGCTGGATGCGCTGCGCCGGCGTCACCAGCCCGTGGCGGCGGGGGTGTTCGGTGCCGATATGCAGGTGAGCCTGGTGAACGACGGCCCGGTAACCTTCCTGCTGGAATCAGCCTGAGTACAGCATCTGGATGTGCGGTATGCCATCCAGGTTGTAGTCATCGCCATCGGCGACGAAGCCCAGTTCCTCGTAGAAACGCCGCAGGTAGGATTGCGCATTGATGCGGATACCCTGGTTCGGCCACTGCTCCAGGTTGTAGCGGATGCCGCGTCGGACCAGTTCCCTGCCAAGCTGGCGTCCCCGGGCCGGGGCGGCCACCACGATTCGACCTATGGCGCTCTCAGTGTAGCTCGTACCGGGAGGCAGGCAGCGTTGGTAGGCGAGCAGCTGCCCCTGTTCCCAGGCCAGCATATGTATTGCCTGCTGGTCGAGGTTGTCCAGATCCTGGTACAGGGAGTTTTGTTCTATGGCGAACACTTCCAGCCGCAGGCGCAGGGCGGCGTAGAGGTGAGCCGTTTCCAGGCCATTAAATGCCGTGATTTGCCAACGCAGTTCAGTCACGCCGGGGTCCTTGCTACAAATGTGGCAGGGAGACGTTCTCCCGTGCTGCTTTAGTTGCTACTATAGGTCCGAAACAGCGGCGGCGAAAGGCTTGTGCCCTCACCGCTGGCATAACACCGACCCGGTTGGCCGTCAGGCTTGTTCCGGGCCGAACCGACAGGGGTTTTCCGATGTTGGCCGACGCTGAGCTCGGGCAGGATTTCACCATTTTGAACCAGCAATACAAGGAGCTGATAGCTTCTTTGCTGAATGTGGTCGGCATGCCCGGCACGCCACAGGAGGTGGCGCCTTCGGCGGCAGGCAATTTTCGTGGTTACGACGGCAGCCAGTTCTACATCCTGCAGCGCGGCTGTATTCGCGCGTGGTACAAGGGCCGGCCGGTGTATACCCTGGAGGAGGGCGATATCCTGCTGCCGGATGTCGCGGGTTCCAGTGACGACGGCAGTGCGGTCTACTACCACTGTGATCTCGGCGCCAGCCTGCACGCCTATCCGGCCCTGGAGTTTATGCGCCGGGTATTCAGCGACCCTTCCGGTATCCGCCTGTGGAGCCGTCTGCTGGTTACCTATGCCGGGCTCATGCTGCGGATCACCGCCGCCCACGTCCCGGAAGAAGCGCCAGCCACCCCCGGCTTCGAGGATTACGAGCCCGGCGATATCATAATCCGCCAGGGCGACCGGGCCGACTACGTCTTCAATATGACCAAGGGGGTGGCCGAGGTTCTGGTCGATGATGTGACCGTGGGGCGCATAGGCGAGGGCGAGATTTTCGGCGCGATGGCGGCCCTGACGCACGCAGATCGCAGCGCCACCGTGCGGGCCAAGACCGCCTGCTCGGTGGTCAAGGTGCCGAAAGAGCAGTTCACTGAACTCATCCGCAGCAATCCCGCCACCATTCACAGTCTGTTGATAGACATGGCCAACTCCATCGTAAACCTCAACGAACAGCTGGTGGGCCTGCGAGGCAACCACGGCGTGAGCTAGGCCGGCGGTGGTTGCAGCGCCAGTCTTCCGCAAGCATTTCTCCCAGCGCAACAACATTTAAACAGGTCAGTGGTTAATGACTGAGATTCTCGAGATTGACAGCGACGGCATCGAACAGGTGTCGCTCAAACAGTATGCGGAAAAGGCCTACCTGGATTATTCCATGTACGTCATCCTCGACCGGGCGCTGCCCCATGTGGGCGACGGCCTCAAGCCGGTGCAGCGGCGCATCGTCTATGCGATGAGCGAGCTGGGCCTGAAAGCGACGGCCAAGTTCAAGAAATCGGCGCGCACTGTCGGCGATGTGATCGGCAAGTTCCATCCCCATGGCGACAGCGCCGCCTACGAGGCCATGGTGCTCATGGCCCAGGATTTCAGCTATCGCTATCCGCTGGTGGACGGCCAGGGTAACTGGGGATCTCCGGATGACCCGAAGTCATTCGCCGCCATGCGCTACACCGAATCGCGGCTGACCGCCTACGCCGATGTCCTGTTGAGCGAACTCGGCCAGGGCACAGTGGACTGGGTGCCCAATTTTGACGGCACCATGGAGGAGCCCTCGGTACTGCCCGCGCAGGTGCCCAACGTACTGCTCAACGGCACCACCGGTATTGCGGTGGGCATGGCCACGGACGTGCCCCCGCACAACCTGCGGGAAGTGGTGGCGGCCGCAGTGCGCCTGCTGGAGGCGCCCAAATCGACGGTGGCCGAGCTCTGCGAGCATGTGCAGGCTCCTGATTTTCCCACCGAGGCCGAGATCATCACGCCCCGGGAAGATATCGTCGCCATGTATGAGACCGGGCGCGGCGGCCTGCGCATGCGCGCCGTCTGGGAGCGTGAAGGCAGCGACATCGTGGTCAACCGCCCTGCCCTACCAGGTTTCCGGATCCCGGGTGCTGGAGCAGATCGCCCACCAGATGCAGGCCAGGAAGCTGCCCATGGTGGCGGACCTGCGCGACGAGTCCGACCACGAGAATCCCACCCGCCTGGTCATCGTGCCGCGCTCCAACCGCGTCGATGGCGAGGCCCTGATGAGCCACCTGTTCGCCACCACCGACCTGGAGCGCACCTACCGGGTAAACCTGAATATGATCGGCATCGACGGCCGGCCGGGGGTGAAAGGCCTGGACCGCATCCTGCGGGAGTGGCTGACCTTCCGCACCGAGACCGTGCGCCGGCGGCTGGAACATCGCCTGGCGCGTGTGCTCAAGCGCATTGCATATCCTCGAAGGCTACCTGGTTGCCTTCCTGAATATCGACGAGGTCATTCACATTATTCGCACCGAGGACAAGCCCAAGCCGGCCCTGATGGAGCGCTTCGGCCTGACCGACGCCCAGGCCGAGGCGGTGCTCGAGCTCAAGCTGCGCAACCTGGCCAGGCTGGAAGAGATCGCCATACCGCGGAGAGCAGGACGAGCTGTCCAAGGAGCGCGATGAACTGGAAAAAATCCTCGGCAGTGCCGCTCGCCTCAAGACCCTGATCAAGAAAGAACTGCTGGCGGTGGCGGAACAATACGGCGACCCGCGCCGCTCGCCGCTGGTACAGCGGGAAGAGGCCAGGGCCTTCAGCGAGCTGGAGATGGTCAGTGCCGATCCCATCACCGTGGTGATGTCGGAAAAAGGCTGGATCCGGGCCGCCAAGGGCCACGATATCGATCCCGGCAGCCTCAGCTACAAGTCCGGCGACAGTTTCAAGATGGCGGCGCGGGGGCGCAGCAACCAGCCCCTGGTGATACTGGACTCCACCGGCCGGGCCTATACCCTGGCTTCCCACAACCTGCCCTCCGCCCGGGGCCAGGGCGAACCGGTGACGGGGCGTATCAACCCGCCCTCCGGTGCCAGTTTCGAGGGCATGATGATGGGGGCCCAGGAGCAGCTGTTCCTGCTGGCCAGCGATGCCGGCTACGGCTTCGTGGCCAAACTGGGCGACCTGCAGAGCAAAAACCGCGCCGGCAAGGCCGCCATAAGCCTGCCCAAGGGCGCGCGGGTCATGGCGCCCGCCCCGGTGGACGCCGTGCAGGGGGCCTGGGTGGCGGCCGCCACTACCGAGGGGCGCCTGTTGGTCTTCCCCCTGGATGAATTACCCCAGCTCGCCCGGGGCAAGGGCAACAAGATAATCGGCATACCACCGGCCCGGGTACAGAGCCGCGACGAGTTCGTGGTGGCGCTGCAGGTCATTACCGAACGTGACAGCCTGGTGATCTACGCCGGCAAGCGCCATATCAAGTTGAAGTTCTCGGAGCTGGAACACTACCGCGGTGAGCGCGGTAGGCGCGGCAACAAGCTGCCCAGGGGCTTCCAGAAGGTCGACGCGATGACCCGGGACGGCTGAGCCGGGCTCAGTCGCGGCCCGGTCCGGTGAGGCGCTTGATGATCAGGCGCAACTGTCGCTCCAGCAGGTCGTGGTAGGGTTCGGCGAACTCCTCGAGCATGGCGAAATCAGCCACTTCCGTGGCCTGGTGCTGCAGACGTGAGGCGATATCCGGGTCCTGGCAGACGCCCGGGGACAGCAGTACCCGCGGCGGCCGATTGGCGCAGATAGTCTGCAGTTCGTCCAGGGTGTGCTGTATGTACAACCCGGGGTAGATATCCGCCTTGTCACCCGCCCCCAGTTCACTCTGCGAGATCGCCATGGCCATGGACAGGGAGCGCCGCATGCGGGGCTCCAGTTCCCTGGCCGCCGCCTGAATGAGCCACGCGCAGGAAGCGGCGCGAAAGGCCGCGCTGCCGGCGCCGTTGGGCCCGGTGAAATAGATTGCCAGGCCGAACTGGCGGGCCACCTGCAGGTCTCCGGCATAGAAATCCGCTGCCGCCAGCACCAGGTGGTGCAGGCGGTCGGTGTAGCGATGCAAGGCCTGCTCGTCCAGGGTGTCGATGTAATCCGCCAGGCTGGTAAGGTGAAGGTACAGCACGGCCGTGGTGCGGTAATTCTCCTCGCGTGGGTTGGGTTCGCTGCGGGTGCGCAGCAGATCCATGGGCAGCGCCCCGATGTTCCTGGCCAGCAGTGCCAGTTCGTTGCCCGGCGCCGCGGGTTCGTCCCCCTGGTCATCCAGGGCGATGGCCCCGGCCAGGCCCAGCATGCGGCCGGCCAGGCGTTGACCGAGGTGGCGGGTAATCACGTAGACCGTCAGGCTCAGCAGTATTGCCAGGCCCAGCAGGCTCAACACGAATTGCAGCCTGGAGGCGCCGGCGCTGTCGGTGCTGATGGTGATGATGACCTTGCCGGCGATATCCGACTCCACCTGCACCGGCGCCTCGTACTGGTTGAGGCTCTGTCCCAGTGCCTCGCCGGCCTGTCCCAGTGCCTTGCCCTCCACATCGAAGATGGCCACCTCCTCGGCGGAAGACGTCTCGACGAAGCGCTGCAGCGAGGCCGATACACTGAGCAGGTCGCCGGTTTCCAACGACGTGCCGATGCGGGTGGCGATCTGGCGCGCCAGGGCATAGCCGTACTCTTCCTGCTGCTGCGCCTGCATATGCCCCGTGGAGATGGCCGCCAGGGTGACCAGGGCCAGGCTGACCAGCAGGCACAAACCGGCAGCCAGAACCGCCAGTTGCTGACTGATGCTGCTGTTTTGCAGGGGTAGTTTCACTGGTATCTGGTGGCGACCTAATGGGAACGCGCGCCAGTATAAACCAGACAGGAGACGCCAGCAGGTTTTTGTGCGCACCGGACATCCGCGGCCGAAACCTCGACCAGCGGCGGCGCGCTTCCCAGCAAATGATGCGAGCGGGTAGAATAGGCCGCTTTTCACCCGACCGGAACCGTTGCCGTGAATGACATTCTGCTGATAAGCATTTCCGGCGAGGACCAGCCGGGGCTCACCGCCGGAGTGACCTCCATCCTGGCTGCCACGGGGTGAATGTGCTGGATATCGGCCAGGCCGTCATCCACGCCACGCTGTCCATGGGCGTGTTGGTGGAAGTTCCCGACAGTTGCGATCCCGCGGTCATGAGCGAGTCCATACGCGCCTACGCCCAGGCTCACGGGATGCAGACCCGGGTCACCGCGGTGCCCCACGACAGTTATGCGCGCTGGGTGGAGGCGCAGGGCCGGGCCCGCTATATCATTACCCTGCTGGCGCGCAAGATTACCGCCGATCAACTGGCGCGGGTGACAGCGGTGGTGTCCGCTCACGGCCTCAATATAGACAGCATCAACCGGCTGTCGGGTCGCATTCCCCTGGGTGAGTTGCCCGCCCTGAGCAAGGCCTGCGTGGAATTTTCGGTGCGCGGGCCGTTGCAGGATTCCGGGGCGTTTCGTCGCGACCTGCTGGAAGTCGCGGCCGCCCTGGATGTGGACCTGGCCTTCCAGCAGGACAATATGTACCGCCGCAACCGCCGCCTGGTGGTGTTCGATATGGACTCGACCCTGATCGAGGCCGAGGTGATCGATGAACTGGCGGCTCTCGCCGGGGTCGGCGCGCAGGTGAGCGCCATTACCGAGCGCGCCATGCGCGGGGAAATCGACTTCAGCGAGAGCTTCAGGGCGCGGGTGGCCCTGTTGCGAGGTCTCAGTGAAGAGGCGCTGCAACAGGTAAGTGCCCGCCTGAAGATAACCGAGGGCGCCGAACACCTGCTGGCGACCCTGCGCGCCCTGGGCTACAAGACGGCAATATTATCCGGCGGTTTCACCTACTTTGCCCGCGATCTGCAACAACACCTGGGGATCGATTACGTGCACGCCAACGAGTTGGACATCGCCGACGGTCTGGTGACGGGGGAGGTAAAGGGGCCGATCGTGGATGGCAACCGCAAGGCGGAGCTGCTGCGCCAGCTCGCCCACCAGGAGGGCATAGACCTGCAGCAGGTTATCGCCGTGGGGGACGGGGCCAACGACCTGCCGATGCTCAGCATCGCCGGGCTGGGTATCGCTTTCAGGGCCAAGCCCCTGGTTAAACAATCGGCAGACCAGTCGATCTCCACCCTGGGCCTGGATGCCATTCTCTATCTGCTGGGCCTGTCGGACCGCTACCAGAATCACGGCGCGGCCGGTTAGATACTCGTCCACAGCGAGTCGAAGCCGGAATCCCTGGGGCGGGTTTTGTCTTCCGCCAGGACATCGCCCAGTTGCTTGATGAGGCGAAATTCGAACTGCACGAAGGAGCCGGTCACCGCTGTCTGCCTTACCAACTGGACGAAGAATTCCTCCCCTGCCCGGTACAGGGTGATTTTCTGGCGCTCCCTGAAGCCGGTGCGCGGCAGGATCAGGGTCGGGGGCTGCCCCACCAGCTTTATCTCGGGCAGCAGCAGCGCCCGCAGGGGCTCCGTTTCCTCGCCGCGCTTCGACTGCATGCGGGCGCCGTAGGGCTCGGCGTCGGGGCTGATCAGCTCCAGTCCCGCCAGGCTGCGGTGGTTTTCCTGGTGGCTCAACCAGCGCACCACGGCTATCGCCCAGTGCGCGGCTTCGTCCTCCCGCACGCAAGCTATGTCGCCGGTCTTGATATTGGCGGGCAGGTCCGACGTCCACTCCAGGCAGTACCCCCCCGGACTGGCGTCAAAAATGGCCGCCCTGTGCACCGGGTACTCCCGGTCGGGCAGGTCCGCGCCTTCCTCGCCCTGCAGGATGGCCCTGGTTTTCTCGTCGACCTGGATATGGTGTGCCAGCTCGCTCTCACCGGCTGCCAGCTTGGTTTGTTCGAAGTCCTGTTCCGGGTTCGCCTTTTGCCACTGATCGCGGCCAGCGCTATCGGTGAGGAACGGATTGTCCGGGAGGCGGTCCGCCGCTGAAGGCAGGTACTCGTCCCCGTGCAGCAGTTGCTCGAAATCGCGCTCATCGCCCAGGTGGTAGTGACAGGCGCTGAAACCGACGGTGATCCACAGGGTTTTGCTGGAGCGCTTGCGCGAGAAGTTGCGCATGCTCATCTTGCCGAGCGAGTTGATCAGTTGTTTGAGCAGGCTGTGGCTGACCACCGTATCCCGGTCAAACACCACGCCCTGTTTCTCGTTGGTCGCGGCCAGTTGTTCCAGCCGCTCGATCAGCGGCCCGGTGTCGATATAACGGGTTCTCGGCCCGGGAGGTTCCCGGTACAGCGAGCTGTAGAGCGGGGGGTGGTCGCTGTCGAGGTTCACCAGGAAAAGGCTTTCGCCGACCTTTTCCTCACTCACCTCCAGCAGCGTGCTCCACTCACGCAGGCCGCGGTAAATGGCGGCCAGGTCGGCTTGACGCAGCTGGTTTGGCTTGCAGCAACCCAACAGCAGCGCCTGCAGGTAGGCTGCGTTTATGGTGCTGTCGCCGTCCGGTTTGTCCTTCACGGGGATAGCGGTCAGCTGTTGTCTTTCCGCCAGCGCGTAGAGCTGGTGCAAATCCAGCCAGCCGTACAACTCGACCGGCCGGTAGAGCTGGAAGGTCTGCAGCAGCTTCAGTCCCGAACAACGTATGGCGCGATGAATGGATTCACACACCAGGCGGGCGGGGTTCACTTCGCGAATACTGTCGCGCTGTTGCATGGCCTGGATGGCGGTGATGGTGTAGGCGGTAGCTGCCAGGGAATAGAGGGTATCGGTGAGTTGTGCCAGTTGGCGCGGCTCTTCCGGCATGACCAGCGGTTGTTTCAGGAAGCGTTTGGAAAGGCTGGCGGTTGCCACCAGCAGGCTGGGGCGCAGGGCCTCGGTTATGCCAAAGCGCAATTCGGGTCGCATCTCGATGCGGTTGAGTTGTCCCAGCACTCCCTGCAGTTGCTGGGCTACCTGGCGGGCATTGGTCACGGGTAAGCCCTGGGCCCAGTCCTGTGCCGCCTGAACGGAAAGCTGGAAGGCGTCCAGTTGCTGGAGATCCTGTCTTGGAACTCTTAGTTTTACGGGTGCGTCCCTACTCATACCACCTCGGCCCTGATTGATTCTGTTTTGTTCGGACCATTCCGTAGTCTCTGCCAGAGTATCGTACAAATCCGTTGGGCGGCCAACTTGGAATATCCCCAATCTGACATTAACTGGTCTGCTGAGTTATCATTGCCGCTTTTCAACACAGTTATACGGGACGACCATGGCAAATTACTCCACCAACGACTTCCGCTCGGGCCTCAAGGTCATGCTGGATGGCGAACCCTGCAGCATCCTGGAGAACGAGTTTGTGAAACCGGGCAAGGGCCAGGCTTTCAACCGGGTGCGGCTGCGCAACCTCAATACCGGCCGTGTGTGGGAGCGCACTTTCAAGTCCGGGGAAACCCTGGAGGGCGCCGATGTGGTGGATCGTACCATGGAGTACCTCTACAACGACGGCGAGTTCTGGTACTTCATGGAGCCCGATACCTTTGAACAGCACCAGGCGGATGCCAAGGCGGTGGGCGACGCCCACCTGTGGCTGAAGGAACAGGACAGCTGCGAAGTGACCCTTTACAACGGCAATCCGCTGTCCGTGACACCTCCCAATTTCGTGGAGCTGGAAATCGTCGAGACCGATCCGGGCCTGAAAGGTGATACCGCCCAGGGCGGCAGCAAGCCGGCCCGCCTGAGCACCGGCGCGGTGGTGAAAGTGCCCCTGTTTATCAACCAGGGAGAGGTTATCCGGGTGGATACCCGCAGCGGCGAATACCAGAACCGCGTTTCCAAGTCCTGAGCCAGGCGGTGGACTGGCGGCCCGCTGCCAGCCTGGAGCGGATCCGGGCGCGGGCGTCACTGCTACAGCAACTGCGGCATTTTTTCGCCGCCCGCGATATCCTCGAGGTTGAAACACCGCTGCTGTGCGGCGCGGGTGTGACCGACCCCGTTATCGAGCCGTTGGTAGTGGAGCGAGGGACGCTGGTGCGGCAACCTCGCTACCTGCAAACCTCGCCCGAATATGCCATGAAACGGTTGCTGGCGCGCGACGGCCTGGCCATTTACCAGCTGGCGCGTGCCTTCCGGGACGGCGAGGCCGGCGCCCGCCACAATCCGGAATTCACCCTGCTGGAATGGTATCGCCCGGGTCTCGACCACCACGAGCTGATGGCGGAAGTGGCCGAACTGGTGCGGCACTGCCTGGGGGAGCGCCCCCTGCGCAAGTTCAGTTACCGCCAGCTGTTCCGCGAATACTTGCAGGTGGATGCCTTTACCGCCAGCCCCGGCGAACTGGAATCACTGGCGCGTGCCCATATCGATGTGGGCGCCATGGCCGGCGATCGCGACCTGTGGCTGGACCTCCTTATGAGCCATGTCATCGAGCCGCGGCTGGCGCGGCCGGGCATGGTGTTCGTCTATGACTATCCCGCCTCCCAGGCGGCGCTGGCGCGTATTGTCGAGGTCGATGGTGTCGCTGTGGGGCAGCGCTTTGAGTTGTACGTCGACGGCATGGAGTTGGCCAACGGTTATTTTGAATTGCTGGATGCCGGTGAACAGCGTCGACGTTTCGAGCGCGACAATGCCCGCCGGCGCGAGCACTGCCAGCCAGAGCGCCCACCGGATGAAAAATTGCTGGCCGCACTGGAACACGGCCTTCCCCCTGCAGCGGCGTGGCGCTGGGCGTGGACCGGCTGCTCATGCTTGTCACCGGTGCCGATGATATCCGCGAGGTGCTGGCTTTCGACTGGGCGCGCGCCTGATTGATCGTTAGTCAGGCCGTGTTCCTGAAGAACTCCGCAGTTTTGCCGTCGCCGGGGTAGAAGGTTTCGATACGCAACTCGTCGGTGGTGATGTCCTGTGGCGTTCCGAAGGTAGAAATGATCGAGAAAAGACTCAGCTCCAGGCCATTGATATTCAACTGCAGCGGCAGCACTGGCAGGAGACCGCCCGTCGGCAGATCGCCGTCGCTGCCCGGCCCGCCAGCTCAATATATCCTGCGAACCGCTCGTGTACCTGGGGATCCCCGGAGGCCAGCGCTTCGCTGGTCAGGCGTCGGATAAATGCCGGGGCAGCCTGCTCCCAGTTCACGATAAAGGGTCGCAGGCCCTGCGGATGAAGGGTGAGCAGCGCCAGGTTGAAGTCGTGCTCACCGCCTGTTCTTGACAGCATCTCGGTGGGATCGCCGCCAATGCTAAACATCAGCTCCGCCGCCTTGTTCTGTCTCCTGACATTCCAGAACCGGTCCAGCACTACCGCAGGCAAAGGTTCGTGATGCTCCAGTATATGATTCAGCGCATCGGCCACCGGCGCCATAGCGGGAGCGTCGAGGCTGGATTCGCTGTAAGCCGGTGCAAAACCGGCGGATTGCAGCAGGAGGTGTTCTTTCCCTTAGCGGGATGTCCATCGCCTCGGCCAGCCGCACCACCATTTCCCGGCTGGGCCGGCTGCGCCCGGTCTCAAGCCAGCTCACATGGCGCTGCGACACGTTGGCTGCCAGCGCAAGATCAAGCTGGGACAGTTTCCTGAACTGGCGCCAGCGGCGACAGGCCGACTGGAACGGCTGCGGATGGGCTTGGGATGCGGTACTCATGGGCGGTCTCCTGACCAGCTTTATTGTCCGGCCCGGTGCAGAGCCGATTCAATGACCTCGCAGGTAATTGCATCAATTCAGTCCTGGGTAGAGCATAAACCTGAATCCAACCAAGGAGTTCCTCATGAGTAAACGCATCCTGGCTATTATTCTGCTCATACCCTTCACTGTGCTAACGGTCTATGCCGTCACCGAGGTCGGTTACATCGGCATTTTCGACTACCACCGGCACAGCCCGGCGGGCTGGCAGGTCATCACCGACCTTGTGATTGCCCTGGTCTTGCTGCTGACCTGGCTGATTCCTGAAGCGCGCCGGAGCGGCCGCAACCCCTGGCCCTGGGTGCTTGTCACGCTGCTTGCGGGCTCGTTCGGGCCGCTGCTTTACCTGGTGTTCGCACCGCGAGTAGCAGACGGCAATAAGGACTATGCCTGACGGCAGGACCCTGCTTCACGTCGGCAGATCCGAAAATCCGTCCAGCACCGCCGGTCCGTAACCCTCCAGGAACTCTCGCGGCATGCGCCGCGGCCGGCCGCTGCTGAGCTCTATGCAGGCGAACCGCATGCGGGCGCGCAGCAGGGTCGCGCCGTCCGCCGGGCGGATGACCTGGAAGCGACGCTCCATGGTGAGCTTGCGGTCCCAGCCCACTATCCAGGTGCCGACCACTACCTCGTCCCCTTCGCGGGAGGCCTGCAGGTAATCGTATTCACTGCGGGTGATGGCCATGGCGCGATCCAGTTCCCGGTAGCGGGCCAGGTCCAGTCCCAGCGCGACCGAGTGGGCCCAGGCCACCTGCTGGCACCAGTTCACATAGACGGCGTTATTGGTGTGGTTGAGCCCGTCTATGTCAGCGGCAGCGACCCGGGTGGCAAAAGTATGGGGTGCTGGAATATCCCATAGCGAATCCAGGCTGTTCATGCTTCCTCCGGTACGGTGGGGCTTGCTGCTGCGGGCTTCAGGCCGATGCCGGCGAAGCCGTAGATGACGGCGATCACCGGGCACAGCAGGTTGAAAAATGCAAAGGGCGCGTAGTGCAGGGTGGCCACCCCCAGGGTGGCGGACATGTAGGCGCCGCAGGTGTTCCAGGGTATCAGGGCCGAGGTCAGGGTGGCCGAGTCCTCCAGGGTGCGGGACAGGTTGAGGCGTGCGAGGCCACGCTGCTCGTAGGCGTCCCGGTACATACGTCCCGGCAGGGCCACGGCGATGAACTGGTCCGCGGCCAGGGCGTTGGTGCCCAGGCAGGTGAGCACGGTAGTGGTGATCAGTGAGCCGGTGCTGTGCACCCGGCGCAGGGCGAGCTGCAACAGGTAGTCGAGAATGCCGGTGCGCTCCAGGGCGCCGCCAAATCCCAGGGCGCAGATGATCAGCCACACGGTGTTCAGCATGCTGCCCATGCCGCCCTTGCTCAACAGCGCATCGAGAGACTCGTTGCCACTGTGGGAGCTGTAGCCGCTGAACAGGCTGATCCAGACGCCCTTGAGCTGGGCGAAGAACGGGCCGGGGCTCTCCCCCGCGAGACGGCCGACGGCCTCACCCTGGAACAGCAGCGCGAATACCGCCCCGGCCAGCGCACTGGCCACGATGGCGGGGTAGGCGGGCACCCGCCAGTAGACCAGGCCCAGCATCAGTGCCAGCGGCAGCAGCAGGTGGGGGCCGATGTTGAACTCCGCGGCCAGGGACTGCTGCAGCGCCGCTATCTCCCCGGGGGTGGCGGCATCGGCGTTGCCGATTGCCGCGAACGCTACCAGGGCGATAATGAAGCCCGGCAGGGTGGTCCACAGCATATGGCGAATATGGTCGAACAGGTCCACCCCGGTGACCGCCGCCGCCAGGTTGGTGGTATCGGACATGGGCGAGAGCTTGTCGCCGAAATAGGCCCCGGAGATGATCGCCCCGGCAGTGATCGCGGGGGACAGGTTAAAGCTGGCCGCGATACCCATCAGTCCCACACCCAGGGTACCGGCCACGGTCCAGGAGCTGCCGATGCTGATGGCGACGATGGCGCAAATGGCGGTGCTGGCCGCGTAGAATATGCCGGGATTGAGTATCTCCACGCCGTAGTAAATCATTGCCGGCACGGTGCCGCAGAGTATCCAGGTGCCGATCAGCATGCCGACGGCCAGCAGTATCAGGATGGGGCCCAGCCCTACGCTGATACCCTCGATAATGCCGGCCTGTACCTGGGCCCAGCTGAGGCCGACCCTGAGCCCGACCATGGCCGCCGCGCAACTGGCCAGTACCAGGGCGATCTGGTTGGCGCCATAGGATGAGTCGGCCCCGAACAGGTACACGGAACAGCCCAGCAGTGCGACCAGGAACAGTACGGGTGACAGCGCCAGGGTCGTGGAGAGGGTGGGCGGTTGCTGGTTGGGCAGTGTGCTCAAAACGCTTGTGCTCTTGTATGCTTACCGGGCGCGCCGTGCCGGGCAGGATGCCCTAATTCCACTCCAGCGTACAGTCGCGCGCCCGCCCTGCAGGCGGGGGTGTGTGGCATTGTCACGAGGATCACGTAACATAGGCGCGAACTCAATCGGTCTCTCCTGCTGCGCGGATCAACAATGACTAGCGATCGTCGGGCCCTGGCCTTCGGGCTCAGTGCCGTGCTGCTGTGGTCGACGGTGGCAACCGCCTTCAAACTGGCGCTGCGAGAACTGGATGTGCTGCAACTGCTGGCGTATTCGGTCAGCTGCTCCGCCCTGGTGCTGCTGTGCATCCTGTGTTGCCAGGGACGGCTGTCCCTGTTGCGGCAGTATGCCAGCGATACCCCCGGCTATTTCCTGGTCATGGGGCTGGTCAACCCCGTCCTGTATTACCTGGTATTGCTGCAGGCCTACGCCCTGTTGCCTGCCCAGCAGGCCCAGGCCATCAACTACACCTGGGCCATCACCCTGGCGCTGCTGGCGGTGCCGCTGTTGGGGCACAGGCTGAACCGCCGGGACCTGCTCGCCCTGTTGCTGGGTTACAGCGGGGTATTGATTATTGCCACGCGGGGGCAGGTAATGGCGCTGCGCTTTGACAGCCTGCCCGGGGTCGGCCTGGCCCTGCTGAGTACCGTGATATGGGCGCTTTACTGGCTGGTCTCCACCCGCAACCGGCGCGATCCGGTGGCCTGCCTGTGCCTCAATTTCGCCGTGGCCACACCCGTTGCCCTGGCTCTGTGCGCCGTGTTTTCCAGCCTGGCCGTGCCGGGCTGGCGGGGGCTGGCAGCCGCCGCCTATGTGGGGGTGTTTGAAATGGGGCTCACCTTCGCCCTGTGGTCCACGGCCCTGCGCCTGTCCAGCGGGGTATCCCGCATCGGTAACCTGATCTTCCTGTCGCCGCTGATGTCGCTGGTGTTTATCGCCACCATTCTCGGCGAGCCTATTCACCCGGCCACCCTGGTGGGCCTGGCGCTGATCATCCCCGGCGTGTTGTTGCAGCAGCGGCAGCCGGTGGCTGCCGCGCGGGAGGCCTAGGTGACAGAATCGCCCAACGTGGAACTGCCGCCGCACTACTATCGGGATAATTTCCTGGCCCTGTGCGACGCTGTGCAGAGCCAGTACGACGATGTGCTGAGCGCCCGGGAGCACGACTTTCTGGAGACCTATCGCGGGCTGGGCTTTGACGCCCAGTGCCTTTACGTGCGGCTGGTGTCCCGGGTGGGGCCCTGGTTTCGCGAGAGCAGGCTCTCCTATCCGGAGTTGGGGCCCCTGTCAGAATGCATTTACGAGTTGCTCGCCTGCGGCCTGGCGGAAGCGGCCGGGAGCCTGTCCCTGGAAGAGCTGGCCGGGCTGTTTACCCGGGCGGAACTGGCGACTGCCGCCGGGCCCCTGCTCGAGACTCCCCTGCCCCGCAACAAGCCCGGACTGTTGCAGGCAATTGCGGAACTGGCGCTGGAGGATGCGGAGTACCTGCAGTTGGCGGCCACCGTTGATGGCGGCCGCATCGTCGCGGTCACCGGGGGGGAGGAGGTGCAGTTGTTGCAGCTGCTGTTCTTTGGCAACCGCCGCCAGGGCTTGACCGATTTTGTTCTCAGCGACCTGGGTGTGGCCCGCTATTATCCCTACCCGCTGGATAGACAGTACCGCCTGTTCCCCCACCGGGAGGCTGTGCAGGAGTATATGGCCGTCGCCGGGCTAGGGGACAGCTGGTACGAGTTGCGCGAACTGGGCGAACCTGACGACCTGGTGGAGATGGCCTCACAACTGGCGTCCCTGGCGGTTGAGCACGCCTCCAGTGAAAGCCGCTGGCACCGCCTGTGTAACAACATCGCCCGCGACATGGAGCGGTTGGGAGAGCTGGGACTGGCGGCGCGCCTGTACCACCAGAGCGGGCGCCATCCCGCACGCGAGCGGCAGCTGCGGATCCTGGAGCGCATGGAGGACTGGAACGCGGCGCTGCAACTGGCGCAGGCCATCCTGGACGCGCCCTGGTGCGAGGAGGAGCGCGATGCGGCCCAGCGGGTGCTGCCGCGGATTCAGCGCCGCCTGGGTGACAGGCCCAGGTCCAGGCCGCGCGATGCCTTTGTGCGCCTGGATCTGGTGCTGCCGGCGGCCGGGGAGCGGGTGGAGACGCTGGCGGCGCGCCAGCTGGAAAGCCAGTGGGCCGCGGTACATTATGTGGAAAACTCCCTGATGAACACCCTCTTCGGGCTGGCTTTCTGGGAGCAGATATTCACCCCGGTTCCCGGCGCTTTTCACAACCCCTACCAGAGCGTACCCGCGGATATGTACAGCCGCGACTTCCTGCAGCGGCGACGGGCGTTACTGGATACGCGGCTGGCGGAACTGCGCGACACCGGTGCCGCCGCGGCCCTGCGCCTGGCCTACCGGCAGTATGCGGACTTCCAGTGTCGCTGGGTGGACTGGCGGCGCATCGACAGGCAGCTGGTCGAGGTGGCTGCGACCGTCATTCCCGACGAGCACCTGCTGGCGATCTGGGAGCGTATGCTGTTCGACCCGCGTGAAAACCGCCGCGGCTTCCCCGACCTGATCGCCCTAGGGGACGCCCCCGGTGATTACTGCCTGGTGGAGGTGAAGGGCCCAGGGGACGCGCTGCAGGAGAGCCAGAAACGCTGGCTGCGTTTTTTCGGGGCCCGGGACATCCCCGCCGCAGTTGCCTGGGTCAGCTGGGCGTAGCCGCCGCATGCCGGAACTCACCGTCACGGTTCACGAGCTGGTCGCCTTTTGCCACCGCAGCGGCGATATTGACCACCGTTTTACTCCCTCCCCCACGGGGGTGCAGGGCATTGCCGGACACCAGCAGGTCTACCGCCGCCGCCCCGCCAGTTACCGCAGCGAATATCCGGTGGAATATCGCCACAGCCGCGACGACACGGTGCTGGTATTGCGGGGCCGCGCCGACGGCTATGACCCCGACAGCGGGCTGGTGGAGGAGATCAAGACCTGCCGCGTCAACCCTGCCCATATCCCGCCGGCAGTGAGCCGCATGCACCTTGCCCAGGCGCGGCTGTATGCCGCCATCATCGCCCTGGAGCGGGATGTGGAGCAGCTGGAGGTCCGGCTTACCTGGTTCAACCTGGACACCGGCCGCGAGAGCCCGCTGTCACAGGTGTACACGCGCGGGGAACTGGAGCAGTTCCTCACCGATTCGCTGGCTGCTTTCGCCAGCTGGCAGGACCAACTGGTGCAGCGCCGGTCCCGGCGGGACCAGAGCCTGCTGTCGCTGCCTTTTCCCCACGGAAGTTTCCGCAGCGGGCAGCGGGAGATAGCCGAGCTGGTGTACAAGTGCGTCGACCGGGCCGGCCAGTTGCTGGTGGAAGCGCCCACCGGCATCGGCAAGACCGCCGCGGTTCTCTACCCGGCGCTGAAAGCCCTGGTCACGGGCAAGCACGATCGCATTGCCTATGTGACCGCCAAAACCGTGGGCAAGCGCACGGCGGAAGCTACCCTGGACCGGTTGCGCGGCGCCGGGCTGGAGTTGGCCGCCCTCAGCCTGACAGCCAGGGAGCGCGTGTGCTTTTCCCCCGGCAAGGCCTGCCACGGCGATGACTGCAGCTTCGCCCGCGGCTACTATGATCGCCTGCCCGCCGCGCTGGCGGCGGCCCTGCAGCGCCCCACCCTGGGCCAGGGGGACATCGAGGAGCTGGCGCGCGAGTTCGCCATCTGCCCCTACCAGCTGGCCCTGGACTTGCTGCCCTGGGTGGATATGGTGATTGCCGATCTGCATTACGTCTACAGTCTTACCGCCACCCTGGGCGGACTGATCAGGCAGGACGGGCGACGCTGGAGCGTGCTGCTGGATGAGGCCCACAACCTGCCGGAGCGAGCCCGGCGCATGTATCGCGCCAGCCTGGGCAAGGCCAACCTGATGGCGGTCAAACGGGATGTGCCCAAAGGACTGGGCGCCGCCCTGGAGAGGGTCAACCGCGCCATGCTGGCGCTGCAGCGCGAGGAGTGGGAGGAGCCTGACTACGACTGCAGTACCGAGTTGCCGGCGCAGTTGCAGCAGGCGCTGGCGGATTTCATCGCCCGGACGGGCGACCTGCTGGCACAGGAGCCGGCGCTGTTGCACCGCCATCCGCGGCTGCTGGATTTCTACTTCGAAGTGCTGCAGTTCCAGCGCCTGGCGGACAACTGGGGAGAGGACTTCCGCTTCGAGAGGGAACGCGGTAGCGACCGCCAGAGCCTGCGGCTGACCCTCAATTGCCTGGACCCGGCCCGGTTGCTGGCCGAGCGCCAGCAGGCCCTGCACTCCCTGACGGCCTTTTCCGCCACCCTCTCTCCCCCGGACTGGACCCGCCGCGCCCTGGGGTTGGGTCCGGAGGCCGTTTTTCGTCGCGAGGCCTCTCCTTTCGCCGCCAGCCAGCTCGAGGTGTTCCTCGCCACGGCTGTGGATACCCGCTTCTCGCAACGCCAGCAATCGCTGCCGCGGTTGGCCGAGCTGTTGCTGGCCTGGTTGGCCCGCGAACCGGGCAACTGCATCATCTACTTCTCCTCCTACCGTTATTTACAGGACTGCCTGGCGCTGCTGCAGGCTCAGGGGCTGGAGAGTCTGAGGTCGTGCCTTTGGGTGCAGCAGCGGGAGCAGGAAGATGCCGGCAGGGACCAGTTGTTATGGCAGCTGGAGACGCGCCGCGATGTGGTCGCACTGTGTATCCTCGGCGGTGTCTTCGGGGAGGGTATAGACCTGCCGGGTGAGCGCCTCACCAGCGTGGTGGTCGTCGGCGTGGGCCTGCCGCAGTTCAACCGCGATACCCGGATGTTGCAGGCCTGGTACCAGCAGCGCTGTGGGGCGGGCTTCGAATACGCCTGTCTTTACCCCGGCATGCAGAAGGTCGACCAGGCCCTGGGGCGGGTCATACGCGCCAGCGAGGACCGCGGCCGGGCCCTGCTGGTGGATAGCCGCTACGGCCAGCGCCAGTATCGGGAGCTGCTGCCGCCCTGGTGGAACTACTGCGCCTGGGAGGAGGCGAAACGGTAGCCGGGTTTGGCGAAGGCCAGCTGCACGGTACCGATGATGCGCTCGCGGAAGCCGCCCTCGCAGTAGGCCAGGTAAAACTCCCACATACGGATGAAGCTGCGGTCGAAGCCCTGCCGCAGAACCGCTTCCTGGGCCGCCATGAAGCGCTCCCGCCAGTGGGCCAGGGTGAGGGCGTAGTCGGCGGTGATATCGCGCAGGTGCACCATCTGCATGTCGGTGTCCCTGGCGAGGTGATCGCTGATCACGGCCAGCGATGGCAGGCAGCCGCCGGGAAAGATATAGCGCTGGATAAAATCCACGGACTTGCGGGCCGCGTCGTAGCGCTGGTCGGCGATGGTGATGGCCTGGATGACCATTTTGCCCTCGGGCTTCAGCAGGGCGCTGCAGCGCTGGAAGTAGTTGCTGTAAAAAGCGTGCCCCACGGCTTCTATCATTTCTATGGATACCAGTTTGTCGTAGCGACCGGTGAGGTTGCGGTAGTCCTCGCACAGCACGGTCACCCTGTCCTCCAGGCCGGCTTGCTGCACCTGTTCGCAGGCGTACTGGTATTGCTCCCGGGAGATTGTGGTGGTGGTCACCCGGCAGCCATAGTGGCGGGCGGCGTGGATGGCCATGCCACCCCAGCCGGTGCCTATTTCCAGCAGGTGGTCTCCGCTGCGCAATTCCAGCTGGCGACACAACTCATCCAGCTTGGCGATGGAAGCCTCCTCCAGGCTGGCATCGGCACTGGGGAACAGCGCCGAGGAGTACATCATGGTGGGGTCCAGGAACAGTTTGAAGAAGTCGTTCCCCAGGTCATAGTGGGCGGAAATATTCTTGCGCGAGCCCGTACGGGTATTGCGGTTGAGGGCATGGGAGAGCTTCAGGCCCAGGGTGGCCAGCCAGGACTGGCCGGATTCGATCATGTCCAGGGTGGCGAGATTGGCGCTGAACAGGCGCATCACGGCTACCAGGTCCGGCGACGTCCAGGCGCCCTGCATATAGGCCTCGCCGGTGGCGATACTGCCGCCCGACAGCATCTGGCGGTAAAGCGCCCGGTCGTGGACGTAGACCTCCGCGTGCGGCTGGGAGGCGTCCTCGGTGGACCCGAAGCGAAAGGTCTCGGCGCCCTCGTGGAGGGTCAGGCTGCCGGTTGTGAGATTGGCCAGGACGCGCAGGCACAGATCCCTGGCGAAGTTCCGGCGCAGGGGCAGGAGGGAACCGGCCCGGGGCAGGTTGACGCTGGTGGCTGTCGGGTTGCTGGTGTTGCTCATCATGAAACTCCAGTGGGTTTGCTGCTGGGATGCGGGTAAAAGGGCACGCGCTTGAGAAACAGTCGCAGTGCCTGCCAGTAGATCGCCAGGGCGATACGGGCGGTCATGAACGGGTAGCTGCACAGGATCCAGGTGAGACTGGACGCGGTCATGGGCCTGGCCGAGAGCGACAGGGAGGCGTCGAACACCCGTTGGCCGGCCTCGCTGTTGGCCAGGTGCAGCACCAGTCGGTGATCCGGCGTGCTGCTGCGCCAGTGGTAGCGCATGTCCATGGGGTTGAAGGGCGATACGTGGAACTGCTTGTCGAACTCGGTGCGCAGCCACCTGCCCTGCTCCGGACCCGCCAGCACGTAGCTGTGGCGCTCGTTCCAGGGCGTGTTATTGACCTCGGCGACGAGATGTTCCAGTGTTGATTCGTCCTCGCTGAAACAGTAGTAGCAGGCGATGGGATTCATGGCGATGCCGAAATAGCGCATGTTGGCCAGCAGGTAAATGGGCCCGGTGTGCCGTTGCCCGGTTTCCTCGAAGATGCGCCGCCGCACCTCCTGCTGCAGCGGCAGGGCGGGATCGCCGAGAAAATCCTCGCGCCGGAAGCGGGCCGGGGCCCAGCCGCGGGCCGACCACAACCAGTGCCCGTCAAAGAGCCCGGGCAATTCGTCCAGGCATAGGTATGGCATGAACACCCGGTAGCTGAACTCGTGGCCCGCGGGGTGCAGCCGACGGTGCCGCACCACCCCCTCATAAAGTCTTGATTTCATGCCGCCTGCTGTTTTGCCTGGTTGTTCAGCGCGCTGGCGACCCGCAGGGCACTGACCACGCCGTCCTCATGAAATCCATTGTGCCAGTAGGCGCCGCAGTACCAGGTATTGCGCTGGCCGTTGATCTCCTGCCAGCGCTGCTGGGCCGCGATGCCCGCTACCGAAAACACCGGGTGGTCGTAGCTGAAGCGACCCAGGATTTTAACCGGGTTGATCGCGGCGGTGTTGTTGAGGGTCACGCAGAAGGTCTCCGGTGCCGTTATCCCCTGCAGGATATTCATGTTGTATGTCACCACCGCGCGTTCCTGGCCGGTGCCCAGCGAGTAGTTCCAGCTTGACCAGGTCTTGCGATTGCGCGGCAGCAGCCGGGTGTCGGTATGCAGCACCACATCGTTGGCCTGGTAGGGAAGCGCGCCCAGTATGTCACGCTCGGCCGGGCTTGGCTCGTCCAGCAATGCCAGCGCCTGGTCGGAGTGCGTCGCCAGCACGACCTGGTCGAAGGGAAGCTGGCGGCCGTCGGCCATTTCCAGTACCACCTGGGTGGGCTGCCGGTGCAGGCGCCGCACCGGGACACCGGTGAAGATGCGCTGCTCGAAGCGCTGGCACAGGGGGCGCAGGTATTCCCGCGAGCCGCCCTCGATCACCCGCCACTGGGGCCGGTCGTTCACTGACAACAGGCCGTGATTGCGGAAAAAGCGCAGGAAGAAACTCAGGGGAAAGTCGAGTATGGTAGCGCAGTCGGCGGACCAGATGGCCGATCCCATGGCGGTGAGATACTGGCGCTTGAAGGCCTCGCCGTAGCCGTTCCTCCCCAGATACTCCCCCAGGGTCTGGCTGTCGCTGACGCGGCCGGCGTCCAGGTCAGCCACGGATTCCCGGTTGAAGCGCATGATGTCCCTGACCATGGTCATGAAAGTCCAGGACAGCAGGTTGCGTCGCTGGGCGAACAGGGTGTCGAGATTGGTGCCGGAGTATTCCAGCCCGGTCTCCTCGTCGCGGACGCTGAAGCCCATAGAGGTGGGTTTGCTGCTCACGCCCAGGCTGTCCAGCAGGGCGATGAACTGCGGATAGGTCCAGTCGTTGAAGACGATAAAGCCGGTATCGATGGCGTAGCGGCGGGTCCCGAGTTTGACGTCCACGGTGGCGGTGTGGCCGCCTATCTGCTTGCCGGCCTCGAACACCGAAACCTCGTGCTCGGCACTGAGGTAGTGGGCGCAACTGAGTCCGGAGATGCCGGATCCGATTACTGCTATTTTCACTGGGTTGAGTCTCCAGGGTCGGGGCCGTCGCCGGGGGGTGGCGAGGGAAGCCATTATCGTAGTGTGGGTATACGCCACCGCCTCGCAATCGGATCTATATCAGGTAAATAGTGCCTGCTGATGATCCAGGTGCACCCGGAGGCCGTATACTGCCCTGTAACACAACGGAAAAAAGAGAATATGACAGTGGTGGACCAAGTAGAAGGCTCTGGCGGCGAATGGCAGCAGGGCGGGGGGCGTCGCACCGATGAGTGGAGCGAGTGCCTCACCCTGATAGCAGCTAACCAGGACAGGGCGGCGTTTACCCGCCTGTTCCGGCATTTCGCCCCCCTCATAAAGGCCTTTGCCCTGGCGGGGTCCAGCCTTTCCGCCTCGGTGGCGGATGAACTGGTGCAGGAAGTCATGCTCAAGGTGTGGCAGAAGGCCGGGGCGTTCAACCCGGACAAGGCGGCGGCCAGCACCTGGGTGTACACCATTGCCCGCAACTGCCGGACGGACATGTTCCGCCGCCTGCAGAAATTCGATACGCCCCTGGCCGAGGAAGACGTTTTCCCGGACCAGGAGAGCGAGGAGCCGTTCGCCCTGTTGCAGGGCAGGCGGACCCGGGAGCGCATCAGGGAGTTGATGGCAACGCTGCCGCCTGACCAGGTCCAGATCCTGGCCAAGGTTTATATGGAAGGAAAGTCACACGCGGAAGCCGCCGCCGAGCTGGACCTGCCCCTGGGCACGGTCAAGTCCCGGGTCAGGTTGGCTATTCAGAAACTTCAAATACAGATAGATCGATAACCATGGCTAAATTTCATCCCGAACTGGATCTCTTGACCGAACACGCTGCGGGCAACCTGCCCCTGGCCCAGGCTGCCTGCGTGTCGGCACACATGAACTACTGTGAACAGTGCAGGCGCACCTCCGGCCAGCTACAGGCGCTGGGCTCGGTGCTGTTTGGCAATCTCCAGGGCGTGCCCGTGGGGGAAGCCCAGTTGGACGCAGTGCTGGCGCGGTTGGACGATGAACCGCCCCTGAGCTATGCCAATGCCCGACGGGAAACCGCCGGTCGTACCCCGGCGATCCTGCAGCGTCTCATGAGCGGTGATTTCAGCGACCTGGCCTGGAAGAAGATCACCAGCTCACTGAGTATCAGCTACCTGAAAACCGGCGATCCCAATTACGAGTTTGCCCTCTACCATATAAAGGCTGGAGGCCGTATTCCCGAGCACACTCACCGGGGTTCGGAAATGACGCTGGTGCTGGAAGGCGGTTTCTCCGACGCCGACGGCAGCTATCACCAGGGGGATTTCCTCCTGCGCGAGCCCAGCGATGTGCACGCCCCGACCGCGGTGCAATCGGAAGACTGTATCTGCCTGGCGGTGCTGGATGCCCCCCTGAAGTTCACCAGCTGGAAGTACCGCTGGATGAATCCCTTCCTGCAACTGCGGCCCGGCTGAGTAGCCATCCCGCCGGCTTCGCTGCGGGGGTCTCACGCCTGTCCTGGCTGAGGCCCCCGTGCGTTTTGGCTTGTCCTGACGCCCCCGCCAGATTCATTGCCTGAATACCCGCCATTATTCACCCGCGTTGCCAGCTGTGCTACAGTCGGCGGCTGCCTGAATTCACGGCCCGCTGGAAACGACTATTTCCGGCCACCACCAGCCGGGCGGAGACAGTTCTCGCTGACCGCTTTTGGCAATTAAAACAATTAGTTAGGGGGTACACATCGCAATGCGCATAGCCATTCCCAAGGAAGTTCACCCGGGCGAGAACCGGGTTCCCATTACCCCGGATTCCGCCAAGAAGCTGTGCAGGATGGGGGCGGAACTGGTGGTTGAGGCAGGGCTGGGGCTGGGCTCCGGATATGCCGATTCCGAGTATGAAGAGGCAGGCGCCTCGGTTTCCTCGGATCGCAACGCCCTGTTCAGCAGTGCCGATGTCCTGCTGCGGCTGCGCAAGCCCAGCCTTGAAGAAATCGCCCTGATGAAGCGCGGTTGCATCCACATCAGCTACCTGGATCCCTTCAACGAAAAGGAACTGGTAAGCGCCCTGCAGGCGGCGGGCATCACTGCCATCAGCATGGAGATGATTCCGCGTACCACTCGCAGCCAGAAAATGGATGCCCTGAGTTCCCAGGCCAACCTGGCCGGGTATGTGATGGTGCTGCAGGCCGCGACGCACCTGCCGCGTATATTCCCGATGATGATGACCCCGGCGGGCACCCTGAAGCCCGCCAACGTGTTTGTCATCGGCGCCGGCGTGGCGGGCCTGCAGGCCATCGCCACGGCCAAGCGCCTGGGTGCCAAGGTGACCGCCTTCGATACCCGTCCGGTAGTGGCGGAGCAGGTGCAGTCACTGGGCGCCAAATTCCTCGAGATCGACCTGGGCGAGACCGGCCAGACCGAGGACGGCTACGCCATGGAACTGACCCCCGAACAGGTGGAGATGCAGCGCCAGGCGCAGAAGGATGTTATCGCCAAGTCCGACGTGGTGATCACCACCGCCCAGGTATTCGGGCGCAAGCCGCCGGTGCTGGTGACCGGAGACATGGTCGAGGGTATGGCGCCGGGTTCGGTGATCGTGGACATGGCGGCGGAAACCGGCGGCAACGTCGAGGGCTCGGTGCCCAATGAGATCGTCGAGGTGGGCGGCGTGACCATCATCGGCCTGGGTAACCTGGCCGGCGAGGTGGCCCGCGACGCCAGCCAGATGTACTCCTCCAACCTGTTCAACCTGGTCGAGGACAACTGGAACGAGGAACAGAAACAGTTCGTGGTGGATTTCGAAGACGACATCCTGCCCGGCTGCATTATCACCCACGGTGGTGAAGTGGTTAACGAGACCATCAAGAAAATCATGGAAGGGGGCGCATAACATGATATCTGCAGAAGTATTCCTGACGTTCATCCTGATGCTGTCCATATTCCTGGGCTTCGAACTGATCAACAAGGTGCCCGCCACGCTGCACACGCCGCTGATGTCCGGCGCCAATGCCATTTCCGGCATCACCGTGGTGGGCGCCATCAGCCTGGCCGGTAACGGGCAGCATGACGTGGCCAACTGGCTGGGGGCCGCCGCGGTTGCCCTGGCGTCCATCAACGTGGTCGGCGGTTATATGGTGACCGATCGCATGCTCGCCATGTTCAAGAAGAAGGGGAGCTAAGGGTCATGGATAACCTTATTCAATACAGCTACGTTGTCGCTGCGGCCCTGTTTATCTACGGCCTGAAGCAGCTCGGCTCACCGGCGACCGCGCGTCGCGGCAACAGCATCTCCGCCGTCGGCATGCTGATCGCCATGGTAGCGGCCCTGCTGGACCAGGGCATCGTCGAGTACCAGTGGATCGCCATCGGCTTCGTGGTCGGCGCCCTGATTGGCGGCGCGGCCGCCCGCCTGGTGGAGATGACAGCCATGCCGGAAATGGTGGCCCTGTTCAACGGTTTTGGCGGTATGGCCAGCCTGTTGGTGGGCTGGGCGGCACTTGCCCCCGGGGCGGCCACCTTTACCCTGGTTACGATCATCCTGTCCATTCTGATCGGTGGCGTGACCTTTACCGGCAGCCTGATGGCCTATGGCAAGCTGAGCGAGAAGATCGGCAGCGGCGCGGTGTTGTTCAGCGGCCAGCAGGTCGTCAACAGCCTGATCGTGCTGGGCATCCTGGCCGGCGCGGTGATGTTCTGCCTGCAGCCCGACAACCACATGTGGTTGTACCTGGTGGTCGCGCTGTCGCTGGTGTTCGGTATCATGGTGGTGATTCCCATCGGCGGTGCGGATATGCCGGTGGTGATCTCCCTGCTGAACTCCTACTCCGGCCTGGCGGCCTGTGCCGCGGGTTTCGCGGTCAACAACAACATCCTGATCGTGGCGGGCTCGCTGGTGGGTGCCTCGGGCATCATCCTCACCCAGATCATGTGCAAGGCCATGAACCGCTCCCTCAGCAATGTGCTGTTCAGTGGCTTCGGCAGCGGCAAGACCGAAACGTCTGTGGTCGAGGGCGAAATCAAGCCCATCAGCGCCGAAGACGCTTACTATATCCTCGAGGCTGCCACCAACGTGGCCATCATTCCCGGTTACGGCATGGCTGTGGCCCAGGCCCAGCACGTGGTCAAGGAACTGGCGGAACTGCTGGAGGACAACGGCGCCGAGGTGAATTTTGGTATCCACCCGGTGGCGGGGCGTATGCCCGGCCATATGAACGTGCTGCTGGCGGAAGCCGATGTGCCCTACGACCAGTTGCTGGAAATGGACGATATCAACCCGCGCATGGAGAATGTCGACGTGGCCATCGTCATCGGCGCCAACGATGTGGTCAACCCGGCCGCCCGGGAGAACGAGGGCTCGCCCATCTATGGCATGCCGGTGATCAACGTGGACAAGGCCCGCACGGTGTTTGTGCTCAAGCGCTCCATGGCTTCGGGTTTTGCCGGCATCGAGAACCCCTTGTTCTACAAGGATAATACCCGGATGCTGTTCGGCGACGCCAAGGAGTCCATCGGTCACCTGGTACGCGAATTCAGCTGATCTGCAAGGCTGTTACCAACGCCGGCCCCGTGCCGGCGTTTTTTATGTACATGGACGTACGGTATGTCGCGAAAGCCATGGATGCCGGTAGTGACGATGCGCCGGGCGCGCCAGCCCCTCCTGTTACCGGGGCCGCCGACCGGTTTAGCAATTCGGCCAGGCTCGAGGGCCGCGGCAGCAATATGCATACCGTGGGGCAGATCCTGAGCAGGATCAATGTTATGGCCGGCGCGACCATGTAGGCTCAGGACTCGCGACGGGAGCAAAGCTGCAGAGGGAGGGCGTTATGGCTGCCAGAAAACCCAAAACTTCGAAACGGGCCGGCACGGGCACCAGGGCCAGTGCGGGCAGAGCCGCGCCGGCTCCGAAAAAGCGCGGGCCCAGGGCCTCTGCGCCGCCCCCGCGCAAGCACGCACAAGCGCCGGCTGCGGGCAAGCGGGCGCCCCGGGCCGAGCCCGCCCAGGCCCGGCATCCGCTCATGAAGACCCTGTATGCAGAACACCGCCATATCGCCAGCGTGATGCAGCTGCTGGCCGAACAGTTGGCGGCTATCGAAGCGGGCGAGCCGGCGGATAGCCACGTGATATACGAAACCATGGATTACATGGTGACCTGGCCCGACCGCTACCACCACCCGCGGGAGGACCTCATATACAGCAGGGCCGCAGAGCTTGACGCCGGGCTGGCGGACAGCGTGGACACCCTGCAGCGCGACCACGATAACACCGCCGCGGCCGGGCGCCAGGTACTGGAGGATATCGAGGGTTGGCGCGATGGCGACGTGTCCGCCGCCAGCCTGGTGAAAAAGGGCCGCGCCTATATCGATCATATGTACTCCCACATGAACAGTGAGGAGGAGCTGGTGTTTCCCCAGATCGAGAGCACGCTGGGCGCGCAGGATTGGCGCGAACTGGCTGAGGACGATCACCTGCGCCCCGTCGGCGACCCGGTGTTCGGCTACCGGGTGCAGCGCGAGTACCGCAATCTCGCACGCAAATTGCGCCGCAATATTCGCCGGGGTGTGGAGCGGGGAACCCTGGTGGAATGGTTGAGCGTGGAAGCCCTCATGGAGTCGCTGGACGTGCTGGCAATGGCCCGCGAATCAGTCCGCGGCAGCGCCAGCGACCACCTGCGGGCCGCCTGGGATGACGGGGTGGAGATGTTCCGGGAGTCGGCGTTGACCGCGCCCTGGCGCTGCGCCGGGAATAACGTCCGGCTGGGCAAACGCCTGTTGCAGGAGGTGGTGGAGATCTCCCGCGATGCGCTGGACGACCTGTCCCGGGTCAACCGGGAGCGCAAGGCGAGAATCGACCTGATGGATAGCTAGTTAGCGTTGCTTGCCGTGGCGAGCTCATCCGCTTCGGTCTCGCGAAACTGCAGCCTCGCCAGGCGCTGGTAGAGCGCGCAGTCGCGCAGCAGTTCGGCATGGGTACCGGTCGCGATCAGGCGGCCCTGGTCCAGCACCGCGATCAGGTCGGCGTGCAGTATGGTCGACAGCCGGTGGGCGATAATGACCGTGGTGCGATTCTTCATCAGCTCCTGCAGGGCCTGCTGCACATGGTGCTCGCTTTCGCTGTCCAGGGCGCTGGTGGCCTCGTCGAGCAGCAGTATTTCCGGGTCGTTTAGAATTGCCCTGGCCAGCGCCAGGCGCTGGCGCTGGCCCCCTGACAGGCGTACCCCCTGCTCCCCCAGGTGGCTGTCATAGGCCTCGGGCAGGCGCTCGATGAACTCCCGGGCATGGGCCGCCTGGGCCGCCGCTACCACCTCCTCCTCCGGGGCTTCGGGTCTGCCATAGCGAATGTTGTAGCGCACGTCGCCGGTGAACAGGGCCGGTTGCTGGGGAACCAGGGCGATGTGGCCGCGTAATTGTTGCAGGCCAAGTTCGCGTATATCGACGCCGTCCAGCAGGATTCGACCCTGTTGCGGGTCGTAGAAGCGCTGCAGCAGCTCGAACACGGTGGATTTGCCCGCCCCTGAGGGTCCCACCAGTGCCAGGCTCTTGCCGGCCTGGATGGTCAGGGAAAAATCCCTGAGGGCGGCCTGCTCCGGCCGGGTAGGGTAGGCAAAGGTCACCTTGTCCAGGCGCAACTCCGGGCGCCGCGTCCCCGCGGGTTCGGGTTCGGGGCCGGGACCGGGGTCGGGTATCAGGCTGCGGGTGTTGAGCAACTCGACCAGCCGCTCCGCCGCCCCGGCCGCCCGCTGCAACTCACCCCACACCTCGGAAATGGTGGCGACCCCCATACCCACCATGATGGCGTAGAACACGAACGCGCCCAGCTCGCCGCCGCTCATGCGACCGCTGATGACATCGTGGCCCCCCTCCCACAACATGCCCGCCATGCCGGCGAACAGCAACATTATGGCGCCACAGATGAGCAGGGAGCGCTGCCAGATACGGCGGCGTGCGATGGCGAAGGCCCGCTCCACTTCGCGGGCGAAAGCCCGGGATTCAAACTGCTCCTGGGTATAGCTCTGGACTACCCGGATATGCTGTATGACTTCCCCGGCATAGCTGCCCACGCTGGCGATGCTGTCCTGGCTCTCGTTGGACAACCTCCGCACCCGCCGCCCGAAAACCAGTATGGGCAGCAGGATGAGCGGTACGCCCAGGGCGATGATCAGGCTGAGCTTGAGGTTGGTGATGAACATCATTACCAGCGCGCCGACCAGGGTCAGGCTGCTGCGCAGCGCCATGCTGAATGACGAGCCGATAATGGTCTGCAGCAGGGTGGTATCCGTGGTGAGGCGGGACATGATCTCGCCGCTGCGGTTGAGTTCAAAAAACCCCGGGTGCAGATGTACGATGTTGTCGAACACGGCCTTGCGCAGGTCGGCGCTGACCCGCTCTCCCAGCCAGGACACCAGGTAAAAGCGCACGAAGGTGCCCACTGCCATGGCTGCGGCAATGACGACCAGCAGGGTCACTGCGGCCGTCAGCTTGGCGCTGTCGCCGCTGCCAAAGCCCTCATCTATGAGAACCTGCAGGCCGCGGCCCAGGGAGAGCGTGGCGCCGGCCGTGAACAGCAGGGCCAGGCTGGCAGCCGCCAGGCGCAATTTATAGGGGCGCAGGAAGCCTATGACCGGCAACAGGGAAGGCAGTTTACCGCGCTTGTCGGGAGCTGGCGCCACTCAGTCCGCCGGGTCGCTGGCGCGTTTAATGAAGCGCCCGAAGTACACCCCCAGTTCGAACAGCAGCCACATGGGCAGCGCCAACAGGGACTGGGATATGATGTCCGGTGGCGTCAGCAGCATGCCCAGCACGAAGCAGCCCACGATGATGTAGGGGCGCTTGCGGGCCAGGGCGTCGGCGGTGGTGATGCCGCTCCAGATCAGCAGGACCGCGGCGATGGGAATCTCGAATGCCAGGCCGAAGGCGAAGAACAGCTTGAGAACAAAATCCAGGTAGCTGTTGATGTCGGTCATGATGGTGACGCCTTCGGGCCCGACGCTGGTGAAAAAGGCGAAAATCAGCGGAAAAACCACGAAATAGGCAAATGCCGCCCCGGCGTAAAACAGGGCGATACTGGAAACCAGCAGGGGTATGGCCAGGCGCTTTTCGTGCCGGTACATGCCGGGGGCGATAAAACTCCATACCTGGTAGAGGACGAACGGTATCGCTATGAATATGGCGGCTACCAGGGTCAGCTTGAAGGGGGTCAGGAAGGGCGAGGCTACCTCGGTGGCGATCATGCTGGTCCCGGGCGGCAGCAGTGCCCGCAGGGGCTCGGACACGAAGGTGTAGATCTCGTTGGCGAACGGGAACAGGCAGATGAATACCAGCAGCACCGCCAGCAGCGCGCGCAGCAGGCGGTCGCGCAACTCGGTGAGGTGCGCTACCAGCGGCAGGGGCTGGTCAGTCGAATCCGGCTCGCTCATGCCCCGTTCCGGTCGTCTTGCTGTGCTGGTGGCGCGGTTTTGGCGGCGCTGCTGTCCGATTCATCCCCGTCCGCCTGAGAAGGCAGCGGGGACGAGGTGTCCTGCTCTATACTCCGACCCAGCGTCTCGGCCTGCTGCTGCAACTGTTCACCGGTCTTGCGCAGGTCCTGCATGACCGCGTCGTTGTGCAGCTCCTGCTGGATTTCCCGCTTGATATCATTGAAGCCGCGCCGGAACCTGTTCAGCCAGGCGCTGCCGGTACGGATGGCTCCCGGCAGGCGCTCCGGCCCGATGACCAGCAGTCCCACCACCGCCACCAGGACCAGTTCGGCGAATCCGATGTCGAACATTCAGGCCTTACTTGTCGCGGTTGTCTGGTGCGGGGGCGTCTTTCGGCTCTTCGGGTTTGCTGCCAGCGTCGTCGGCTGCGCCATCGTCCTGCATGCTCTTGCGAAAACCCTTGACGGCGCTGCCCAGGTCGCTGCCCAGGGTGCGCAATCGCTTGGTGCCGAACAGCATGATGACGATCGCCAGGATGATCAACAGCTGCCAGATACTTATTCCACCAATACCCATTTCCGTCTCCTAGTATTAACTTGATGCCTTGCTGCCGCGGCCCGCTTTCTCCGCGATGCCGGACTGGCCGAAGCGGTCCTCCAGGCAATCGATGACAGCGCTGTGTTCCACACCCAGGTGCGACAGCATGACCATGCAGTGAAACCACAGGTCCGCGACCTCTCCCACCAGGGCCTGGCGCCCGCTCCCGTCCCGGGTGTCCTTGGCCGCCAGTATTACCTCGGTGGCCTCCTCCCCGACTTTCTCGAGTATCTTGTTCAGCCCCTTGTGATGCAGGCTGGCCACATAGGAAGATTCCGGATCGGCCCCCTTGCGTTGTTCCAGGGTCCTGGCGAGCTGCTCGAGTACATCGTTCATGGTGTCTTTCCGTAAATGTCGCCCGGCGTCCTGATTACCTCGTCGGTCTCCCGCCAGTCGCCCTGCTCCAGTTTGCGGTAAAAGCAGCTGCGCCGGCCGGTATGGCAGGCGATGCCACCAACCTGTTCAACCTTCATCAGCACCGTGTCCGCATCGCAGTCGATGCGCAGTTCCTTCAGTTTCTGAACGTGGCCGGATTCCTCGCCCTTGCGCCACAGGGCCTGCCGTGAGCGCGACCAGTACACCGCGCGGCCCTCCTGGATGCTGAGTTCCAGGGACTCCGGGTTCATCCAGGCAAGCATGAGTACTTCACCCGATTGCCAGTCCTGGGCAATAGCCGGCACCAGGCCCTGCTCGTCCCATTTGATCTGCCGGGTGATGGCCGCCGCTTCACTCATCGCACTGCTCTCCGTAGCCGCTCATTATGACACAGGGCTCTTCGAGGCACATATTGTCAGCTCTCCCGGGGCCACAGCAGGGCGATGGCCAGCCCGCCCAGCACCCAGGCCACCAGCGGCGCCTCCGCCAGCTGTTGCCAGGCTCCGGGGACCACCGCGATGGCCGCTCCCAGGCAGGCCAGGGCGGCGACCAGGTGGCGGCGGTGGCGGCGGATGCTCTCCCGGGATTGCTGCTGCAGTTCCGTCACCCGTTGCTGGTGCTGGGCCAGGCGCAGTTCGTTATCGCGGGACTGTTGCAGGTTTTCCAGCATCACATCCGGCAACTGCGGCAGCTGTTCCAGCCAGGAGGGGGCGTGCCGCTGCAGTCGCTTCAATACCGACTGGGGTGAGTAGCGCTCCTGAACCCAGTCTTCCAGGAAGGGTTTGGCGGTGTCCCACAGGTTCAGTCCCGGGTACAACTGCCGCCCCAGGCCCTCTATATTCAGCAGGGTCTTCTGCAGCAGCACCAGGGAGGGCTGCACGTGCATGTCGAAGCGGCGGGCGGTGCGGAACAGGTAGATGAGCAGCTGGCCGAAGGAGATCTCACCGATGGGGCGCTCGAACACCGGTTCGCAGACGGCGCGCATGGCGGACTCGAAGTCCTGCACCCGTGTTTCCGGGGCCACCCAGCCGCACTCCACGTGGAGCTGGGCCACCTCGCGGTAGTCGCGCCGGAAAATGCTCAGCAGGTTGCGGGCCAGGTAGTACTGGTCCGAGTCGCTGAGGCTGCCGATGATGGCGCAGTCCACTGCGATATAGGTCGGGTCCGCCGGGTCGGTGGCGTTCACGAAGATATTGCCCGGGTGCATGTCGGCGTGGAAAAAGCTGTCGCGGAACACCTGGGTAAAAAAGATCTCCACGCCGCGCTCGGCCAGCAGCTTGAGGTCGGTGCCCCTGGCTTGCAGTTCTTCCATGTCGGTGACCGGGATGCCGGAGATACGCTCCATGACGAATACATTGCGACAGGTGTAGTCCCAGTACACCTGGGGCACATAGACCAGCTTGCTGTCCTCGAAATTGCGCCGCAGCTGGCAGGCGTTGGCCGCCTCCCTGCCCAGGTCCAGCTCATCGAGGATGGTGTACTCGTAGTCGGTTACCACCTCCACCGGGCGCAGGCGCCGACCCTCGGGGAAGTAGCGCGCCACCAGCTTCGCCAGGGTGAACATCAGGGCGAGGTCCTGGCGAATAACCGGCTCGATGTCCGGCCGGATGACCTTGACCACTACCTCCTCGCCGCTGTGCAGGGTGGCGGCGTGCACCTGTGCGACCGAGGCCGAGGCCATGGGGCGCGGCTCGAAGCTGGCAAACAGCTCAGCCAACGGCTTGCCCAGGCCTTTTTCGATGATGGCGATGGCCTGTTGCTCCGGGAAAGGCGGCACCTTGTCCTGCAGTCTGGCGAGCTCGTCGGCGATATCGGTGGGCAACAGGTCGCGCCGGGTGGACAGCATCTGGCCGAACTTGATGAACACCGGGCCCAATTCCTCCAGCGCCCGGCGCAGGCGCACCGCCCGCGGCATATCCGGGGCGCTTTGCAGCCGCCAGGGTGACAGGGACAGGGCCAGGCGGGGCAACGCCGGCAGGCGGTCGCTGTCGATCAGCTCATCCAGCCGGTAGCGGCCGACGATGCGGAAGATGGTGGTGAGGCGGGCGACCCGGGACATGGCGTGGTCCCGCTCAGGCGCGCAGTTGTTGCAGGCGCTTGCGCAGCCGCCGGGTGCGCGATTCCAGGCGATCGACTTGCAGGCCCAGGGCCTGCACATCCTTGTAGAAATCTTCCAGTTCCAGCCGCGGCGGGCTGAGGCGGGCCTCCTCATGGATGAACTCTTCCAGCTGCCGGCCCAGGCTGTTGGAGGCCTGCCGTCCCCAGCCCCATGCCCCCCGCAGCAGTTGCGCGAGCTGGTGGCCGGCCACATCTCCCAGGGTATCCACCAGCGGCGCCTCCCAGTCGACCTCCAGGCCAGCCAGGATTTTCTGCAGTTCGAGCAGCGGTGCGCTGTCGCCATGCAACTCCAGGCGTCCGTTGATCAGGCTTGCCGCCGGGTCCCGGGCGGTCGCCAGCTCGGCAAAGTCCGAGGCAACCCCGCGCACGCTGGTGGTGACCGGGCCCTCATAGACGCCCAGCAACCGGACCCGGTCGCCGCCGGGCATCAGAAACGCATCCAGCGGAGGGGCCGTGCAGTGCAGGGCGAAAACACAATCGCCCAACTGGGCCAACTGCTCGCGGCTGCCGGGGGCCAGCGCCAGCGCCTGGTTGATGGCCGTTTCCAGCGCGGCCAGCACCGCCGTCTGCAGGGCCGGGTCTATGGTGGCAGTCATGTCAGGCCTTGATGCCCTTGTGCAGCGCCACCACCCCACCAGTCATGTTGTGATATTCGCAGCGAGTGAAGCCGGCGTCTTCCATCATCTCCTTGAGGGTTTCCTGGTCGGGATGCACGCGGATGGACTCGGCCAGGTACTGGTAACTGTCACTGTCATTGGCCACCAGGCGCCCCATTACCGGCAGCACCCTGAAGGAATAGGCATCGTAGGCCTTGCTCAACAGCGCGTTCTGCGGTTTGGAAAACTCCAGTACCAGCAGCCGTCCCCCCGGCTTCAGCACCCGCAGCATCGAGCGCAGGGCCTTGTCCTTGTCAGTCACGTTGCGCAGGCCGAAGGCGATGGTGATGCAATCGAAGCTGTCGTCGGGAAAGGGCAGGTACTGGGCATCGGCCTGGACGAATTCCAGGTTGCCCAGGTGGCCGCTGTCCAGCAACTTGTCCCGCCCCACTTTCAGCATGGACTCGTTGATATCGGCCAGCACCACCGCGCCTTCGGGTCCCACGATATCGGCGAACCGCGCTGCCAGGTCGCCTGTGCCGCCGGCGATGTCCAGTACGGAGTTGCCCTTGCGCACGCCGCTGAGCTCGATGGTGAAGCGCTTCCAGATGCGGTGTATGCCGGCCGACATAAGATCGTTCATGAGGTCGTAGCGGGAGGCCACGGAGTGAAAGACGTCCGCCACCATGCCGGCCTTGGCCTCCTTGTCGACTTCCTTGAAGCCGAAATGGGTTCTTTCCTTATCGCTCATGGGTGCTCCGCCCGGTACATCGCTCAACGTCCCATTGTAGCGCGATGTACGGCTGCGGTCAGGTAGGTTTTGTCAGGGCTGGAAGTGGATCACCTGGACATCGGGGTCGCGGTCCAGGCCCGCCTGCTCCAGGCGATCGAGGTAATTCTGCCACCATTCCTGTTGCCGGGTGCACAGTTGGTGCAGGTAATCCCAGCCGTAGAGCCCGGTATCGTGGCCGTCGTCGAACACCAGTTGCAGGGCATAGTTCCCCACTGGCTTGATGGCGGTGATGCCGACCTTGAGCTTGCCGCTTTGCAGGGTTTCCTGCCCGGGGCCGTGGCCGCGCACCTCCGCGGAGGGTGAGTACACCCGCAGGTACTCACAGGGCAGTGCGTAGCACCTCGCCGCCGGGATAGGTCAGCTCCAGGATACGGGAGCGCTTGTGCAGCCTGATGCCGGTGGGTCGGAGTTCCTGGCTAGTCATGGCGGTCGGTCGCTACAGGATAAAGCGGGACAGGTCTTCGTCCGAGCTCAGGGCCTGCAGCTGGCTGTCGACATAGGCCGCGTCGATTACCAGCGGCTCTTTGCTGCAGCCCCGAGTCGGCCGCGCTGAAAGACATCTCTTCCAGCAGGCGCTCCATGACGGTATGCAGCCGGCGTGCGCCGATATTCTCGGTTTTCTCGTTGACCTGCCAGGCGGTTTCCGCGATACGGCGCAGGCCGTCCTGGCTGAAGGAGACCTCCAGGCCCTCGGTGGCCAGCAGGGCCTGGTACTGCTCGGTCAGGGAAGCGCTGGGCTCGGTGAGGATACGCTCGAAATCCTCCGGGGTCAGGGCGTTCAGTTCCACCCTTATTGGCAGGCGGCCCTGCAACTCGGGGATCAGGTCCGAGGGTCTGGCCAGGTGAAACGCGCCGGAGGCGATGAACAGGATATGATCAGTCTTGATCATGCCGTGCTTGGTGCTGACCGTCGAGCCTTCTATCAGCGGCAGCAGGTCCCGCTGCACGCCCTCACGGGACACGTCCGCCCCCGCCCCTTCGCTGCGCTTGGCAACCTTGTCCAGTTCGTCCAGAAAGACGATGCCGTTCTGTTCGGCGCGGTTCACCGCTTTTTGCTTGAGCTCGTCCTCATTGACCATTTTCGCCGCCTCCTCCTCACACAGGGCCAGGAAGGCGGCCTTGACCGGCATCTTGCTGGTCTTGCGCTGCTGCCGCGACATATTGGAAAACATGCTCTGCAACTGGTTGGTCATCTCCTCCATGCCCGGCGGCGCCATGATCTCGAAGGCCGAGGAGGGAGTGGATATCTGCACCTCTATTTCCTTGTCGTCCAGCTCGCCCTCGCGCAACTTCTTGCGCAGCAGCTGCCGGGTGCTGGAGCCGACTCTTGTCCGCCTCGGCGTCGCGGGCCGGTGGCAGCAGAATATCGAGTATTTTCTCCTCGGCGGCCTCCTCTGCCCGGAAGCGGACCCGCTCCATTTCCTGCTCCCGCAGCATCTTGATGGCAACATCCACCAGGTCGCGCACGATGGAGTCGACATCGCGCCCCACATAGCCCACCTCGGTGAACTTGGTGGCCTCCACCTTGACGAAGGGCGCGTTGGCCAGTTTTGCCAGGCGGCGGGCGATTTCGGTCTTGCCCACCCCGGTGGGGCCGATCATCAGGATGTTCTTGGGGGTGATTTCAGCGCGCAATTCCTCGGGCAGCTGCATGCGTCGCCAGCGATTGCGCAGCGCGATAGCCACCGCCCGCTTGGCCTCGTCCTGGCCGATGATGTGATTGTCGAGCTCGTGGACGATCTCGCGGGGGGTCATGTCGGACATGTAGTGGCCTAGAAATCCAGTTGTTCGATGGTGCGGTTATGGTTGGTGTAAATGCAGATGTCGCCGGCGATGCCAAGGCCCTTTTCAACGATGCTGCGGGCGTCCAGCTCGGTGTTATCAAGCAGGGCCCGGGCCGCCGCCTGGGCGAAGGGGCCGCCGGAGCCGATGGCGATGAGGTTGTCCTCGGGCTCGATCACGTCGCCGTTGCCGGTGATGATCAGCGAGGTATTTTTGTCCGCCACCGCCAGCAGGGCCTCGAGTTGGCGCAGGGCGCGCTCGGTGCGCCAGGCCTTGGCCAGCTCCACCGCGGCTCGCACCAGGTGGCCCTGGTGCTTGTCCAGTTGTGCCTCGAACAGCTCAAACAGGGTGAAAGCGTCGGCGGTGCCGCCGGCGAAGCCGGCTATGACCGTGTCCTTGTGCAGGCGCCTGACCTTGCGGGCGTTGCCCTTCATCACGGTGTTGCCCATGGACACCTGACCGTCGCCGCCGATCACCACCGTGTTGCCGCGGCGCACGGACAGAATGGTTGTGCCCCTGTACTGTTCCATTGAGGTTCTCCTGCTGATTGACCCAGTTATGGGGCGTGATCGCGTTAATTCAAGGGCGGCCGGGCCCGGCGTCAATTACCGCTGCGTCGCAACAGCAGGGTGTCGATGTCCTGAGCCGCCGTGAGGCCACGGGCCTTGCTCATGGCCGCGTGGGAACTGAAAGGACCGAGATAGACCCTGAACCAGCGGCCGTTGTCGCTGGTGGTTTCCTCCACCCGGGGCTCCAGGCCGAGCAAAAGCAGCTCCGCTCGGCGCCGGTCCGCGTCCTCGCGCTGGCGGAAAGACCCCGCCTGCAGCAGGAAAACCTCTGCCCCCGCAGCTACCGGCTCGGTCACCTGGGCCGGTTCGATGCCGGCATCGATGTTTTGCTCGGGCAGGATGGTGTAGAAGTCATAGCGCGGCTTCGGTGGTTCCGGGGCTGTCGGCTCGGGTTTGGCCACGACCGGCTCGGTGCCGTCCGTGGACGGCAGGGTGCCCAGGTAGAGCAGGAAGCTCAGAAACAAGCCACATAGCAGGCCGGCCAGGAACCAGCGCCAGCCGCCGCCGGATGCACCCGCGTCCCGGCGGCCGCGATTGCTCGCGGTTTTCTTGCGGGCCGGTGACCTGCCTGCGGCCGGCCGGCGCGTCTTGGCATAATCCCTGGCCACGCCCTACATGGCCTCCGGCGCGGAGACGCCCAGCAGCCCGAGGCCATTGGCGATAACCTGGCGCACCGCCTCGCACAGGGCGACCCGCGCATTGCGCAGGCCCGCGTCTTCCACCAGCATCTTGTGGGCGTTGTACCAGGTGTGAAAATCCGCCGGCCAGTTCGCGCAGGTAGGTGGCCACGGTGTGGGGTTCGCTGGCGATTGCGGCACCTGCGACCACTTCGGGATAGCGGGCCAACTGCCGCAGCAACGCCTTTTCGTGCTCCTCCACCAGCTGGTCCAGCTGCTGCAGGGCGGTTTCCGGTGTCCACTCCCAACCCTGCTCCTGGAGCTTGCGCATGACGCTGCAGGCGCGCGCATGTGCGTACTGGATGTAGTACACAGGGTTGTCGTTGCTCTGGGACGGTGGCGAGGTTGATGTCGAAGGTCAGCTGGGAGTTGGCGGCACGGGCGGCCAGGAAGTAGCGGGTGGCGTCCCGACCCACTTCATCGATGAGGTCCCGCAGGGTGACATAACTGCCGGCGCGCTTGGACAGCTTTACCTCCTCGCCATCGCGCATCACAGTCACCATCTGGTGCAGCACGTACTCCGGCCAGCCCTGGGGAATGCCGCTTTCCAGCGCCTGCAGTCCGGCCCTCACCCTGGTCACGGTGCTGTGGTGATCCGCACCCTGCTCGTTGATGACCCGTTCGAAGCCGCGCTGCCACTTGTTGAGGTGGTAGGCGACATCCGGCAGGAAGTAGGTGTAACCGCCGTCGCTCTTGCGCATCACCCGGTCCTTGTCATCACCGAACGCGGTGGTGCGCAGCCACAGGGCGCCATCGAGCTCGTAGGTATGCCCGCGGTCGACCAGGCGCTGCACGGTGGCGTCCACCTCGCCGTCCTCATACAGTGAGGATTCCAGGAAATAATTGTCGAAGTGCACCGCGAAGGCCTGCAGGTCCAGGTCCTGTTCACGCCGCAGGTAGGCCACGGCAAAGCGACGAATATCGTCCAGCCTGTCCGGGTCGGCGGAGCTGGCCACGTGCTGGTCGCTGGCGTCGACCCGGTCCCCGCGCAGGTAGGCCTGGGCGACATCATTTATATAGTCGCCGCGGTAGCCATCTGCCGGCCAGTCGGGATCATCCGGCTGCATGCCCTTGCAGCGGGCCTGTACCGACAGGGCGAGGTTGTTGATCTGCTGGCCGGCGTCGTTGTAATAGAATTCACGGGTCACCGCCCAGCCAGTTGCCTCCAGCAGGCGGCAGATACAGTCGCCCACCGCCGCGCCGCGTCCATGGCCCACGTGCAGGGGCCCCGTGGGGTTGGCGGAGACGTATTCCACCTGCACCCTGCGGCCCTGGCCTGCGTCGCAGCTGCCATAGGCTGATCCCTGTTCCAGTATTTCCCGGATTACGCTCTGGCTGCTGGCCTCGGAAAGGAAAAAATTGATGAATCCGGGACCGGCAATTTCGGTGCGGGCCAGGAACCCGGCCGGTGGCAACGCCGCGCAGATCAGCTGGGCGAGCTCGCGCGGGTTCTTGCCGGCGGCTTTCGCCAGGGTCAGGGCGATATTGCTGGCCAGGTCGCCGTGGCTGGGGTCGCGGGTGCGGTCTATCTGGATATTACGGGGGGAGTCTCCCGGCAACGCGCCCTGGTCCACCAGTGAGTCCAGCGCCTGGGAGATTAGCCGGGAAAGTTGATCCTTCATCGCGAGCGAATTACCTGGGTTGTTTCAGTGACTCGGCGGACCGGCGGGGCCCGATGGCCGGCCATTATCCTGATTACTCCCCGTCCTGGCTAGAGCGGGCGCTACTTCCGCGCCGGGGCGGGATGCGCCTCGCCGGCCGCACCTCGCCGGCCGCACTAGAACAGGTCCTGGGGATCGATATCCATGCTCCATTTCAGATCGCGCCTGGCCCGCATGGATTCCGCGGTCGTCACCAGGACAGTGGCGCTCGCCTGGGCCGCCGCCCGGTTGGCCGCCAGGGATATCAGCTGGAAGCGATATTTCCCGGCCCGCCGCTGCAGCGGTGAGGGCAGTGGCCCTATCAGGCTGGCCGCCTCCGGCAGCGCCGGCTCGGCCCTGGCGCGCAGGGTGCGCAGGAATTCCTCCCCGTGGCGCGGGTCACTGCAGTCGGTGCGCAGCACCAGCAGGTGGCCGCAGGGGGGCATGCCCGCGGCCTGCCGCTGGCTGAGCATGGCCCTGGCCTGGTCGGCGTAATCGGATACCAGCATCGCCTGCAGCGCGGGGTGATCCGGATAATGGGTCTGCAGGATGACCTCGCCGGCCTGCCCCTCGCGGCCAGCCCTGCCGGCGACCTGGGTCAGCAGTTGCGCCATGCGCTCCTCGCCGCGGAAATCGGCGCTGAACAGCAGGGCGTCGGCGTCTATCACAGCCACCAGGCTGACGGCGGGGAAATGGTGGCCCTTGGTCAGCATCTGCGTTCCCAGCAGGATGCCCGGTTGGCCGCGGTTGACCTCGCGCACCAGTTCACCCATAGCTTCCCTGCCCTGCATGGAGTCGCTGTCTACCCGCCAGACTGGCCATTCGGCGAAGCGCTGGCGCAGGAAATCCTCGGATTGTTCCGTGCCCAGGCCGGCAGTCAGCAGGCGCTGGCCGTGGCACTGGGGGCAGCTCGCCGGCAGCGTCTGGCCGGCGCCGCAGTGGTGGCAGCGCAGTCGCAGTGGTCGCCGGTGTACCGTCAGCCGGGCGTCGCAGGCCCCGCACTCGGCTACCCAGCCGCAGTCGTGGCATTGCAGGGTGGGCGCATAGCCGCGCCGGTTGAGGAACAGCAGGACCTGCTGACCCGCCCTGAGGGTGTGTTCAACTGCGTCCACCAGTTCCGGCGAGAGGCCCGCGACCAGCTCCCGGCGGCGCACATCCAGGGTTTTGATAGCGGGCAGCACGGCGCCCCCGGCGCGCTGTCGCAGGCGGTGCAGCTGATAGCGGCCAGCAAGCGCGTTGTGAATGCTCTCCAGTGAGGGTGTGGCGCTGCCCAGTAGCACCTGGCAGGCCTCGATCTGGCCGCGTTTCACCGCTACATCCCTGGCCGAATAGCGGAAGCCGTCCTGTTGCTTGTAGGAGGCGTCGTGTTCCTCGTCGACGATGATCAGGCCGGGCTGGAGCAGGGGGGTGAAAACCGCCGAGCGGGTGCCGATGACGATGTGGGCGCTGCCGTCGCGGGCCATCTCCCAGGCGCGATAGCGCTCGGTATCGCCCAGGCCCGAATGCAGTACCACGATGTTGGCCTCAAAGCGCTGGGTGAAGCGCGCCAGCGTCTGGGGTGTCAGGCCTATTTCCGGTATCAGCACCAGGGTCTGTCTCCCCTCCTGCAGGCAGCGCTCTATCAGGCGCAGATAGATCTCGGTCTTGCCGCTTCCGGTTACCCCCTCGATCAGATGGCAGCTGAATTCCGCCGGCGCTGCCAGCAGCGCCGCCAATACCGTGGCCTGCTCGCTGCTGGGTTGCAGCGCGGTGCGGCTGCTGCCTGGCGTGGAGGGCGCTTCCAGGTGGCAGCGCTCCACGAGTTGCTTTGCTTCCAGGCTGCGCAGGACTGCCGCACTGATACCCCGCTGTTTGAAGTCGTCGGCGTCCACGGCGGCTGCGGCCTGCAGCATCGCGAGGGCCTGGGCCTGGCGCGGTGACCTGGCCAGGGCGCCCTCCGGAAGGCCCAGGCCCCGGCTGCTCAGGCGCCAACCTGGACGACCCGAGGGCCGATGAGGTTTGCCGGCACGCAGTGGCTGGGGAAATGCGGCGTTGAGGACCTCGCCGATGGGGTGATGGTAGTAGCGGGCCGCCCACTGGCAGAGCCTGAGCAGGCTGGGAGGCAGCAGGGGCTGTGGGTCGAGAATCGCCAGGGCGTGCTTGAGTGACTCTGCCGGCAGTTCGCTGTCCGCGCAGGTCTCCAGCAGGTAGCCGGTGAGTTCGCGGCGGCCGAAGGGGACGCGCACCCGTTGCCCCGGGCGCAGCCTGGACAACTCCTCCGCACTCATGCCCGCGGGTGGCAGGTAGTCGAATGGGCGGCGCAGTGGAGACGGGATGGCCAGGCGGAGTATAGGCATTTAGCCCTTGTGTCGGGAAGGTCAGCGAGCAGATGTGGCTAGTGTAGCAAAAGCCCCGGGGGAAAAACCGCCCGTCGGTGGGCTTCACGGTCGCGAACGCGGGGCGCAATCTTGCTGTTGCTTATGGCGCTGCGTCTGGTAAGATGCGCGCCTATTTTTTGCGGGGGCTCCCTACCGGCCCCGGCGAAAGCCAGGTGCGGTGCCCGACAGGGATCGGGTGGCGGCGCCAATGAAAAGGAGCTCCAAGGTATGAAAGCTGATATCCATCCCAAATATGAAGCTGTGACTGTGACCTGCAGCTGCGGCAACAAGATCGAGACCCGTTCGACCCTGTGTGAAGACCTGCTGATCGACGTGTGTTCCCAGTGCCACCCGTTCTTTACCGGCAAGCAAAAAGTCGTGGACACCGGCGGCCGGGTGGATCGCTTCAACAAGCGTTTCGGCAACCGCGGCAGCAAGCGCTAACCGGGGCCGCGACAGCGGCCTGTATCCACCGCGGGATAAAACGCCAGGCTCCAGAGGGGCTGGCGTTTTTTTATCCCCGGTGAAATACACACCGCGGGCGACATAAAGTTGCGTTAGTTTGTCGCCTTGTTCGCCGCTACCCTTTTCTATATGCTTTGCGACCTTTTCTGCAAGTGAAGCCGATGCCCAAGGAATTCAAGCAAGCTGCCCTGGACTATCACGCTCTGCCTACCCCCGGCAAAATCAGCGTGGAACTGACCACGCCGGCCGAGACTCAGCAGGACCTGGCCCTGGCCTACAGTCCCGGCGTGGCAGAGCCCTGCCGGGAAATCGCCAAAGATGCCGACAATGCCTACCTGTATACCGGCAAGGGCAATCTGGTGGCGGTTATCAGCAACGGTACCGCCGTGCTTGGACTGGGCAACCTGGGCCCGCTTGCCAGCAAACCCGTGATGGAAGGCAAGGCGCTGCTGTTCAAGCGCTTTGCCGGTATCAACTCCATCGATATCGAGGTCAACACCGAGGATTCGGCTGAATTTATTGCCACGGTAGCCCTGATCGCCGATACCTTCGGGGGTATCAATCTCGAGGATATCAAGGCCCCTGAATGCTTTGAAATCGAGGCCAGCCTCTCCCGGCAGTGTGGTATCCCCATTTTCCACGACGACCAGCATGGCACCGCCATTGTGACCGCCGCAGGGCTGTTGAACGCCCTGGAAATCCAGGGAAAAACCCTCGAGGAAGCCACTATCACCTGCCTGGGGGCCGGCGCCGCGGCCATAGCCTGCATGCGCCTGCTGGTGAGCCTGGGCGCGCGCCGGGAAAATATTTACATGCTGGATCGCCGGGGCGTGATCTATGCCGGACGCGAAGGCGTCAATGCCTACAAGCAGGAGTTCGCCAACCCGACCAGCAAGCGCAGCCTGAGCGATGCGCTCAACGGCGCCGATGTGTTCGTCGGATTGTCCGGCGCCGACCTGATGAGTGCGGAGATGCTGCTTTCCATGGCAGAGCGGCCCATCGTTTTTGCCTGTTCCAACCCGGACCCGGAAATTCGCCCGGAACTCGCCCTGGCCACCCGGGACGATGTGATTATCGCTACCGGTCGCTCGGATTTCCCCAATCAGGTCAATAACGTACTGGGCTTCCCATTCATCTTCCGCGGCGCCCTCGATGTCCGGGCCAGCTGCATCAACGAGGAAATGAAGATCGCGGCCGTGCGGGCGCTCAGTGAGCTGGCCCGTGAGGAGGTGCCTGCCGAAGTACTGCGGGCCTGCGATGTCGATGCCCTGAGCTTTGGCCCCGAGTACATTATCCCCAAGCCCGTGGATGAGCGACTGTTGGGCCGTATTGCCCCCGCGGTTGCCAGGGCTGCCGTGGACAGCGGGGTGGCCAGGTTGCCCTATCCCGACAATTATTACCTGCCCGGGCGTTGACGGGCTGCGCTAGAAAATATCCTTCAGCAATTCGCCGGTCCCCTGCCCCTGGTTGCCAGAGCCAGAGTCTCCGCTGCCCTGTCCGGGTACGGTTTCCTCAAGAAAGTATTCGAAGATTGCATTGCGCTGTGCCGCCGTGGCCAGCTGGCCCGTGTCGGGATCGATTTTCACGTTGACGATGCCCGGGGGCACCGGCCGGGTGATTTCCGGCCTGTCCTGCAGCGCCTCGCGCATGAATTCTATCCAGATCGGCAGGGCCGCAGTGCCGCCAAACTCCCTGCGGCCCAGCGGGGTGTAATTGTCAAAGCCCACCCAGGTGGACGTGACCAACTCGGGGTTATAGCCCGAAAACCAGGCATCCATCGGCCCATTGGTGGTGCCGGTTTTGCCCGCTATATCGCCGCGTTCCAGCACCAGAGCGCGGCGTCCGGTGCCGCGGGTAATCACGTCCTTGAGTATGCTGTCGATGATAAAGGCTACCCGCGGTTCCATGATTCGCGGCGCCGGCGGCAACTGCGCCGTTGCCGGATTCTTGTTGGCGAGGATTTCTTCCATACTGAGCTCCGCGGCGGGATCGGGGGGCGCGGTAAGCTGGTCACAGTCGCGGCACACGGTCAGCGGCCTGGCCTGGAATACCGTCTCGCCGTCCAGGTTGTCCACCCGCGCGATCAGGTAGGGCTCGACCCGATAACCGCCGTTGGCCAGCACGGCGTAGGCCCCGGCGACATCCAGTACGCTCATCACGTGGGTTCCCAGCGCCAGGGAGAGGTCCCTGGGGAAGCTCGCCGTATCGAAACCGAATCGCGCCAGGTATTCCAGCAGCCTGTCCACCCCCAGTTGCTGCAGCAGGCGAATCGACACCAGGTTGCGCGACTTGGTTAAAGCCCAGCGCAGTCGCGTGGGCCCGTAGAACTTGCCCTCGTCATTTTCCGGACGCCACATGCCTTCCAGTGAGCTGTCCTCCAGCACCACCGGGGCATCATTTATCAGGCTGGCGGCGGTAAATCCGGATTCCAGGGCGGCGGCGTACAGGAAGGGCTTGAAATTGGAACCGGGCTGGCGCTGGGCCTGGGTCGCGCGGTTGAACTTGCTCAGTTCAAAACCCATGCCGCCGACGATACTGATGATCGCGCCGTCATCGGGGTTGAGAGACACCAGCGCCGCCTGGGCGGCGGGAACCTGAGTAAGTACCCACTCCCCCTCATCGTTTCTGCTCACGCGGATAAGGTCCCCCACTGCCAGGACCTCCTCGACGGATTGCGGTCTTCTGCCCACGGCGCTTTCGCTGAGGTAGGGCGAGGCTCGATAGATGCCGTTGTCCCATGCCACATAGCTCTCGCTGCCATCCGCCAGCAGGATGGATACCTGGTTCTCGGTGGTGTCCACCGCTGTTACCACGGCGGGCTCCAAACTGGCGATAACCTGGGTCTGGGACAGTACTTCCAGCCATTGCACCCGCGGGTCAGTGCCATTGTCGGGGGGCGGCAGGCTGCGCTCCGGGCCGCGGTAACCGTGGCGATCGTCGTAGGTCAGCAAGCCGTTGATAACAGCCCGGCGCGCGACCTGCTGCAGTTTGCTGTCGATGGTGGTGTACACCTGGTAGCCATCGGTGTAGGCCGCCATGCCGTAGCGATCCAGCATTTGCTGGCGAACCATTTCCGCGGCGTAATGGGCTGCAAAGCTCAGGCTTTCGCCGTGGACCGCGGCGGTATTGGGCGTTTGCAGTGCACTGCTGTACTGGGCCTGGTCGATATACCCCAGGTCGCGCATGCGGCCGAGAATCCAGTCGCGCCGTTGCATGCCGGCTTCAGGTCCGCTGATGGGGTTGTTGCGCGATGGGGCCTTGGGTATGCCCGCCAGCATGGCGTGCTCGGCCAGGCTCAACTCCGCTATGGGTTTGCCGTAGTAGACCTGGGAGGCGGCTTCGAAACCGTAGGCGCGGTGGCCCAGGAAAACCCGGTTGAAATACAGCTCGAAAATCTCCTCTTTGTCCAGGGCCCGTTCTATCTCGATCGCCAGCAGGATTTCATTGAATTTGCGCATGAAAGTGCGCTCGAGGCTGAGGAAGTAGTTGCGTGCAACCTGCATGGTCAGGGTGCTGCCGCCGGAGCCTTTCTCCCCGGTCAGCACCAGTTCGGACACCGCCCGCAGCAGGCCGCCGACGTCGATGCCGGAGTGGCGGAAAAAGCTGTCGTCCTCGGCAGCCAGCAGCGCCTGTATAAATTGTGGTGGTATCTCCTCGAAGCTCAGGGGGCTGCGCTTTTGCTCGCCAAACTGCCCGATAAGCTCGCCGTCACGGGTATACACACGCATGGGAGTTTGCAGTTTGACATCGCGTAGGGTGGCCACGTCGGGCAGGTTGGGGCTGAGGTATAAATAGACCCCTGCCAGCAGCCATAAAGCGCCGAAAAAACCAAATAATGTAAGGCGTAAAACAACGCGTAGGAATCTCATTTATCCCTTTAAAAACAGTGGCATATATGGTGCAAGCGGAGAGGTGCCGGTGATCGTGTGGTAATTATATGCTTTTTTTCAGTTTTGATATATTTTCGACTGTGGTATATCTAAAGTTGTAGCTAACAATTAATGTATCAGCACATAAAAATATCCTAAGTTAGTGATACTGATAGGGAAAAGACATTGCTCGGGCGAATGGGGAAAAGAAAAACGACGCCGGTCCTGGGGCTGGACGTCAGTTCAACGACAGTCAAGCTGCTGGAGTTGAGCTATTCGGGGGACCGTTATCGCGTCGAAAGCTACGCGGTGAGTTCGTTGCCGCAGGATGCGGTGATCGAAAAGAGCGTCAACGATGTGGACGGCGTGGCCAACGCCATCCGCAGCGTCGTGGCCCAGTCCCGGACCAAACTGAAAACCGTCGCGGCCGCCGTCGCGGGTTCGTCGGTGATCACCAAGATCATCGATATGCCCGATGGTCTCAGCGACGACGAGATGGAAACCCAGCTCACTCTGGAGGCGGATCAGTACATCCCCTACCCGCTGGAAGAAGTCGCGATCGATTTCGAGATTCAGGGGCCCTCCCCGGAGCGCGCCAATCAGGTCGAAGTGCTGCTCGCCGCCTGTCGGCGGGAAACCATTGATGCGCGGGTTGAGGCGATTGAAGGCGCGGAACTGATACCGCAGGATCATGGACGTGGAAGCCTACGCCATGGAGCGGGCCTTTGCCCTGATGCAGCATCAGCTGGATCTCGAAGAGGAAAGCACTGTGGCGGTGGTGGATATCGGCGCCACCATGACGACGCTGAGCGTGCTCAACAACGGCCAGACCATTTATACCCGCGAGCAGCTGTTCGGCGGCAAGCAGCTCACCGATGAAATCATGCGCCGCTACGGCCTGCCTCTGGAGGAGGCGGGACTGGCCAAGAAGCAGGGCGGACTGCCCGACGACTACGAGCCCGAGGTGCTGGAGCCATTCAAGGAAGCGGTGGTGCAGCAGGTAGCGCGCTCGCTACAGTTCTTCTTCTCTTCCAGCCAGTACAACGATGTCGATTACATCATCCTGGCCGGCGGCGTGTCCTCCATGGAGGGGCTGGCCGACCTGGTCCAGGAGAAGCTGGGTACGCCAGCGGCAGTTGCCAACCCCTTCGCGAATATGTCTATCTCGCCGAGGGTGAATGCCGTGGCCCTGAGCAGTGATGCGCCGGCCATGATGATCGCCTGTGGCCTGGCCCTACGGAGCTTCGGCTGATGGCGCATATTAACCTATTGCCGTGGAGGGAAGAGCGACGCGCAGGAGCTCAAGAAAGAATTTCTGATCACTGTCGGCCTGGTGTTGTTGCTGGCATTAGGCCTTGTTGTGCTGGGTGACCGCATCGTGAACGGGCAGATTGAAAACCAGAATGCCCGCAACCAGTACCTGGCTGACAACATCAAGATCCTGGACGAGCAGGTGGCCGAGATCCGCGAGTTGGAAAAGCAAACGCAACCAACTGTTGGACCGGATGCGCGTGATCCAGGAGCTGCAGGGGAACCGGCCGATTATCGTGCGGGTGCTTGACCAGTTGGTGCGCACCGTGCCCGACGGGGTGTTCTATACCAATCTGCAGACCAAGGACAAGACGATTTCCATTCGCGGTGTGGCGGAGTCAAACAACCGGGTCTCCAGCCTGATGCGGCGCCTGGCCGCATCGGACTGGCTGGCCAACCCAAACCTCGATGCAGTGCGGGCGGCGCCGGAATTTGGTGATCAGGCCAATACCTTCAACTTGACGGTGCAGATACAGGCGCCGGAATCCGAGAAAAAATCAGGGGGGGGTTGATCAATGGCATTTGAAGACACCATGCGCTCGTTGCGCGAATTCGATATCAACGATCTTGATTTCGATAACGTTGGTTCCTGGCCGGTTCCCGTAAAGCTGGTGATCTGGACGGTGCTCTTTATCGGCGTCCTCGCGGCCGGCTACTACTACCATATCAAGGACCTGCAAACCGAGCTGACCAAGGTGGAAGCCAAAGAAGTAGCACTGAAAACAGACTTCGAGAAGAAAGCCTTCCAGGCCGCCAACCTGGAGGCCTATCGCCAGCAGATGGCGGAGATGGAAGAGTCCTTCGGCGCCCTCGTCAGCCAGTTGCCCAGCGATACCGAGGTGCCCGGCCTGCTCGAGGATATCACCAACAAGGGCCTGCTCAACGGCCTGGAGATCGCCAGTATCGACCTGCAGAAGGAGACGGCCAGGGAGTTCTACGTCGAACTGCCCATCGCTATCTCGGCCTCGGGCTCCTATCACGACCTCGGTGCTTTCATCAGCGGCATGGCCGGCCTGCCGCGCATCGTTACGCTGCACGACTTCACGATTACTGCCCGGGGCGATGACGCCAACCACCTGGGCATGAACATCATTGCCAAGACCTATCGTTACAAGGATGGGGACGCCTAGAGATGACCAGCCTCCCTCGTATTTTTGCTGTCGTGGTCGCTTCCGCAGCGCTGTTGAGCGGTTGCGCGGGGCGTGATTTTTCCGACCTGGACGCATTCATGGCGTCGAAGCGTGATCGCCCGGGCGGCGTTATTGCGCCCATCCCGACTTTCAAGGCCTACGAGGCCTTCTCCTACAGCGCCACTACCTTGCGCAGCCCATTCGACAGGCCGGTAGAAGTGCGCGAAATTACCCAGCTGCAGGCGATCAGTGCCATCAAGCCCGATGAATCCAGGGCCAAGGAGTTTCTCGAGCAGTATACTTTCGACTCCCTGAGAATGGTTGGTACTCTGGAGCGCGACGGTAACAACTGGACTTTGATTAAAGACCCCGATGGTGGGGTGCACCGCGTAACCATAGGTAACTATCTGGGCCGTCACCACGGTAAAATCGTCGAGATGACGGATACCTATCTGGCGGTGGTTGAAATAGTGAGCGATGGTACTGAGGATGGATGGGTAGAGCGCCCGCGCACCATCAAACTGAGCGGCGTATAAGCCGAGAGCGTGGATTATTGCCATGACAAGTAATAAACAAAATCTGGGGATTAAGGCCGTGGGGAAAGATAACAGTGAGCATCGGCAAAAGGTTACGCGCATCCGTCGGCGGCCTGATGGTATTTTTATGGGCCGGCTCGGCGCTGGCAGAGCCGACAATCACGGACATAGAGTTCAGTTCCCGCCCGGGAAGCAAGTTCGAAATTCGCATGGACTTCGATCAGCCGCCGCCGGATATGAAGTCCTATACCATCGAGAAGCCTGCGCGCATTGCCATCGATTTCCCGAACACCAAAAGCGCGCTCGACCAGAAGCGTTATTCCCTGCCCTACGGCAATGCCACCGGTGTGGTGGTGCTGGAGTCCGGGGACCGCACGCGCCTGGTGGTGAACCTGGTCAAGGTCGTGCCCTTTGAAACCCGGGTCGATGGCAACAGCCTGTACCTGGAAGTGGGGCAGGATAGCGGCGGTGACTACGTCAAGCAGACCGCCGATCCCTATCGTGTTGAAACTGCCGTGGTGCCGGTAATGGATGTAGCCTCGGAAATCACCGACCTGCAGTTCCAGCGCACCGCTGACGGCGAAGGCCGCTTGACTCTGGAGCTGACCAACCCGGGTGTGGACGTGAACGTTTTCAGCGAGGCCGGCGACATCAAGGTGCAGTTTGTCGATACTACTATTCCCGAGCGCCTGATGCGTCGCTATGACGTGACCGACTTCGCCACCCCGGTTACCAGCGTGGACGTCAATACCAGTGAACGCGGTGCTACCCTGACACTGAAAAACACAGGTGATTTCGATTATCTGGCTTACCAGACCAACAACAAGTACATACTCAGCGTCAAGCCGCTGTCCAAGAAAGAGGTCGAGGAGCGCCGCAACGAATTCACCTACGTAGGTGACCGGATCTCCCTCAACTTCCAGGACATCGAAATTCGTGCGGTGCTGCAGCTGATCGCCGATTTCACCGAACTGAACCTGGTTGCCAGCGACACCGTCAGCGGTCGCATTACCCTGCGACTGCAGAATGTTCCCTGGGATCAGGCGCTTGAACTGGTACTCAAAACCAAGGGCCTGGACAAGCGCCAGATAGGCAACGTCCTGATGGTAGCGCCGGCGGCGGAAATAGCCGAGCGCGAGCGCCAGCAGATCGAGGCCAACAAGCAGATAGCCGAGCTGGCTCCCCTGCAGTCCGAGTTCGTGCGCATACGTTACGCCAGCGCCGCCAGTATAGTGAATCTGTTTTCCGCGGGTTCCGAGGAGGGCGGCAGCCTGATCTCGCCGCGTGGCTCAGTGGTGGTAGAGCCGCGCACCAACTCGCTGATCATCACGGACACGGCGCCCAAACTGGCTGAAATTCGCGAGTTGATCGAGTTGGTCGACATCCCGATTCGCCAGGTGATGATCGAGGCGCGCATCGTTATTGCCCAGTCGGACGCCACCAGGAACCTGGGTATCGAGTGGGGCGGTGCCTACCTCAATAACGATAACGACAGTATTACCTCTGTTTCCGGCAATACCGCGAATGTCGTCGGCCTCAATGAGTCGGTGATCAATGGCACCCAGCCCCAGGTGAATTACCCGGGCGCCCTGCTGGTGGATCTCGGCGTCACCAGGAACAGCGGCTTTGCCGTCGGCTTTACCAGCGGCGACCTGTTCCTGACCGCTGAATTGTCCGCCCTGGAAGCCGCCGGCGAAGGCGAGGTGGTATCGCAACCGAAAGTGATAACCGGTGACAAGCAGCAGGCCTCTATCAAGTCCGGTACCGAAATTCCCTACCAGGAGTCCTCGGCCAGCGGTGAAACAACGGTTACCTTCAAGGACGCGGTGCTGTCCCTGGACGTGACGCCCAATATCACCCCGGACGACCGCATCATGCTGGACCTGCAGGTCAACCAGGATTCAGTGGGCGAACTGGTGCCCAGTGGCCAGGGCGGTTTCATCCCCTCCATCGATACCACCCAGTTGAACACCCAGGTGCTGGTGGGCAATGGCGAGACGGTGGTACTGGGCGGCGTGTTCAAGACCGAGAACATCCAGTCGGTCAACAAGGTGCCGTTCTTCGGCGACCTGCCCTACATCGGCGCCTTCTTCCGCAACGAGTCCACCAACAACACGAAGACCGAGACGCTGATCTTCATCACGCCGCGCATTCTCGCCGACACCCTGCTCGACTAGGGCTTCCGCAGGGCGACGATGGCCAGGCTACACCGGATCTTTCTGGTCGGCCCCATGGGGGCCGGCAAATCCACCATTGGCAAGTACCTGGCGCAGCACCTGAAGCTGCGCTTTGCCGATACCGATACCGAAATCGAGGCCCGTACCGGCGCGGATATCCCGTGGATATTCGACGTCGAGGGCGAGCAGGGGTTTCGCGAGCGCGAGCAGCAGGTGGTGGAGGAGATGACCACGTGGGACGACATCGTGCTGGCTACCGGCGGCGGGGTGATCTGCGCCCGGAGAACCGCCAGGCCCTCGGCTGCCCGGGGTTTCGTGGTCTATCTGTACGCCACGTGTGGAAGAGCAGGTCAGGCGCACCCGGCGTGACCGGCGCCGGCCCCTGTTGCAGAAGGGCGATCCCGAGGAAGTGCTGCGTTCGCTCATGGCGGTGCGCGACCCCCTCTACCGGGAGATCGCCGATCATGTTATCGAGACCGATGGCTGCAGTCCCAGGACGGTGGCCCAGCGCCTGGTAGCGGAACTGCAGTAAAGACAACAGGGCGTGCCTGGCGGTATCATTTCCCCTCACCCACCTGCCCGAGGAAACCCGTTGTCACTTCTGATGCATACCCTGCATGTGGACCTGCAGGAGCGTAGCTATCCGGTGTACATAGGCCGCGATCTGCTGTCAGATCCCCAGCTGCTCGCCAGGCATGTGAGCGGTCCCCAGGTTGTTGTCGTCAGTAATGACACGGTTGCCCCGCTCTATATGGACAAGCTGCGGACCGCCCTGGGTCAGCGCAGCCTGCTCACCGAGGTGATCCTGCCCGATGGTGAGGCCTACAAGACCCTGGACACGCTGGCGTCCGATATTCGACCAGGTTATGGCGGCGGGGCACAACCGGACCACCACGTTCGTGGCGCTTGGCGGCGGCGTGGTGGGCGATATCACCGGATTTGCCGCTGCCTGCTACCAGCGCGGGGTCAATTTCGTGCAGGTGCCCACTACCCTGCTGGCCCAGGTCGATTCATCCGTGGGCGGCAAGACAGCGGTCAATCATCCCATGGGCAAGAATATGATCGGCGCGTTTTACCAGCCGCGGGCGGTGCTGATCGATACCAACAGCCTGCAGACCTTGCCGCGCAGAGAGCTGGCCGCGGGCCTGGCCGAGGTAATCAAGTACGGCCTGATTTGTGACGAGCCTTTTTACCGCTGGCTGCAGGAGCAGATGCCGAAGTTGCTGGCCCGCGAGGAAGCGGCGCTTGGCGGAGGCCATCGAGCGCAGCTGTGCCAATAAGGCGCAGGTGGTGGTGGCGGACGAGCGCGAGGGCGGGCTCAGGGCCATACTCAACCTGGGGCACACGTTTGGTCACGCCATTGAGACCGCACCAGGGCTACGGGCAATGGTTGCACGGCGAGGCGGTAGCCGTGGGCATGGTGCTGGCGGTGGAACTGTCCGCGCGCCGGGGCCTGGTGCCGGCAGCGGAAGTCACTGCCCTGCGGAAGTTGCTGCTGGCCGCCGGCTTGCCCGTGCAGCCGCCGCCGGACATGAGCCCGGCGATTTTTATCGAGTTAATGGGGCGCGACAAAAAGGTTGTTGACGGGCGCCTGCGCCTGATCCTGCTGGCCGCCCTGGGTGAGGCCTGCATCGTCGATGATGTCACGCCGGACGAGCTGCAAGCGCTGCTGGGATAGCTGATCGATGCGCTCCTGACCTCCCCGAGGGTGTTTGTTCCAGTACCGCCCATCTGTGTAAAATGGCTCCCCCCCCATTTGCCCGCACACTGCCCGTGGCGTCGGGTGATCCGCGTTTAACTTGCTGTTTTTATTATTAATTTGGACCTGACTATGAACGCAGGCCTGTTTAGACCTGAAGAGTTCCGCGACAACTGCGGTTTCGGACTGATAGCCCACACGGCCGGTGATGCGAGCCATCGCCTGCTGCAGACGGCTATCGAGTCCCTAACCTGCATGACGCACCGCGGGGGGATTGCGGCCGACGGCAAGACGGGCGACGGTTGCGGCCTGCTGATGCAGATGCCCGATCGCTTCATGCGCACCCTGGCGCAGGAGTCCTTTGGGGTGGCGCTTGCCGATACCTACGCGATGGGGCAGATCTTCCTGGGCGCGGATCCGCAGCGGGCCAGCGCCGCCGGCAGGCCATGGAGCAGCGCCCTGACCGACCAGGGCCTGTCAGTGGTCGGTTGGCGCACAGTGCCAACCGACAGCTCGGTGTGCGGGGAGATCGCGCTGGCGAGCCTGCCGGTCATAGAGCAGGTATTTGTGGATGCCGCCGGCGTCGCCGGCCGATGTCCTGAGCGGCAAGCTGTTTGTCGCCCGGCGCAAGGCCGAGATAGCCAATGCCGCCGATCCGGATTTTTACATCTGCAGCCTCTCGGCGCGAAGATCATCGCCTACAAGGGGCTGGTCATGCCGGTGGACCTGCCGCGGTTTTACCTCGATCTCGCTGACGCCAGGCTGGAGACGGCGATATGCGTGTTCCACCAGCGCTTTTCCACCAACACTATGCCGCGCTGGCCGCTGGCGCAGCCATTTCGGTTGCTCGCCCACAACGGTGAGATCAATACCATCGAGGGCAATCGCAACTGGGCGGACGCACGCACGGCGCGCTTTGAAACCGATCAACTCCCGAACATCGCCGAGATAGCCCCGCTGGTCAACCGCACCGGTTCCGACTCTTCCAGCCTGGACAATATGCTGGACGTGTTGCTCACCGGCGGTGTCGATATGGCCGCGCGCCCTGCGCATGCTGATCCCGCCGGCCTGGCAGAATATCGAGTCGATCGACCCCGATCTCAAGGCGTTTTACGAGTACCACTCCATGCACATGGAGCCCTGGGATGGCCCTGCCGGGATCGTACTAACCGATGGTCGCTACGCGGTCTGCCTGCTCGATCGCAACGGCCTGCGTCCCGCTCGCTGGGTGAAGACCACCGACGGCTTTATCACCCTCGCCTCCGAGGTGGGGACTCACGGCTACAAGAGCGAGGACGTGGTGGCCAAGGGCCGGGTCGGGCCCGGGCCAGATACTCATGATCGATACCCAGACCGGGGAACTGCTGCAGAACGATGAGATCGATAATCGCCTCAAGTCCGCGCCAGCCATACAAGCGCTGGCTGAAGGAAAAATCCCAGCGCATCGAGGGTAGCTTTCGGCGGTGAATTGGCCGCCGGTATCGACGCCGCGGCAGCTCGACACCTACATGAAAATGTTCCAGGTGAGCTTCGAGGAGCGCGACCAGGTGTTGCGGCCGCTTGCGGAAACCGGCAACGAGGGCGTCGGCTCCATGGGCGATGACACGCCCATGGCGGTGCTGTCGCGGCTGGAGCGCTCGCTGTACGACTACTTCCGCCAGAAGTTCGCCCAGGTTACCAACCCGCCCATAGATCCCCTGCGCGAGACGATCGTCATGTCGCTGGTGACGGACCTGGGCGGCGAAAAGAACGTGTTCGAGGAAGGCCCCGACCACGCCGATCGGGTCGTGCTGTCCTCGCCGGTACTGTCCCACGGCAAATATACCACCCTGATGCAGCTCAACCGGCCGGGCTTCATGGTGAAGAAGCTCGAGTGCACCTATAACCCCGCGGAAAAAGGCCTGCGCCAGGCAATCGAGGATCTGGTGGCTGCGGCGGAGCAGTCGATCCGCGACGGGTTTACCATACTCGTGCTCTCCGATCGCGCCATCGGGCGCGACCGCTTGCCCATCCACAGCCTGTTGTCGGCGGGCGCCGTGCACCATCACCTGATTCGCAGCGGCTTGCGGGTGGACGCCAATATCGTGGTGGAGACCGCCAGTGCGCGCGACTCCCACCAGATTGCCTGTCTGCTGGGTTTTGGCGCCACGGCGGTCTACCCCTACCTGGCCTACAGCGTGTTGGAGGAGCTGATACGCAACGGTGAGGTGCTGGGCGAGCCCAGTACCTGCTACAAGAACTACCGCAAGGGGATCAACAAGGGCCTGCTGAAAATCATGTCCAAAATGGGCATATCGGCGGTCAGCTCTTATCGCGGCGCCCAGTTGTTTGAGGCGGTGGGCCTGGCCAGTGAGGTAGTGGACCTGGCTTTTTGCGGCGTAACCTCCCGGATAGAGGGCGTGGACTTTGCCGGGCTTGAGCAGGACCAGGCAGCGCTGGCGCGCAGCGCCTGGCTCGCCCGCAAACCGATCAGCCAGGGCGGGCTCCTCAAGTATGTGCACGGCCAGGAATACCACGCCTTCAACCCGGATGTGGTCATGGCCCTGCAACAGGCGGTCGCCAGCGGCGACTACGCGGCCTACCTGCGCTATGCCGCGTTGGTGAACGACCGCCCGGTGGCGACCCTGCGGGACCTGCTCGGGCCCAAACTGGCGGCGCAGCCGCTGCCGCTGGACGAGGTGGAACCCATAGAGAATATCCTGCCTCGCTTCGACTCGGCGGGAATGTCCCTGGGCGCCCTGAGCCCAGAGGCACACCAGGCCCTGGCCGCCGCCATGAATCGCCTGGGTGCGCGGTCCAACTCCGGGGAGGGAGGAGAGGACCCCGAGCGTTTTGGAACCGAGCGGGTCTCCAAGATCAAACAGATTGCATCGGGTCGCTTCGGGGTCACCCCCCACTACCTGGTCAACGCCGAGGTGCTGCAGATCAAGATTGCCCAGGGTGCCAAGCCCGGCGAGGGCGGCCAGCTGCCGGGCGGCAAGGTCAATGAACTGATTGCCCGGTTGCGCTACTCGGTGCCGGGGGTGACCCTGATATCACCGCCACCGCACCACGATATCTATTCCATAGAAGACCTGGCCCAGCTGATCTTCGACCTGAAGCAGGTCAACCCCCAGGCCCTGGTGTCTGTGAAACTGGTGTCGGAACCGGGGGTAGGCACAATTGCGGCCGGGGTGGCCAAGGCCTATGCCGACCTGATAACCATTTCCGGCTATGACGGCGGTACGGCGGCCAGCCCGTTGACCTCCATTCGCTATGCCGGCTCACCCTTTGAACTGGGTCTGGCGGAGGTGCAGCAAACCTTGCGCGGCAACAGCCTGCGCGGTTTTATTCGCCTGCAGGCGGACGGCGGCCTGAAGACGGGCCTGGATGTCATCAAGGCCGCGATCCTCGGGGCCGAGAGTTTCGGCTTCGGTACGGCGCCCATGGTAGCCCTGGGATGTAAGTACTTACGTATCTGTCACCTCAATAACTGCGCGACAGGAGTGGCCACCCAGAACCAGAAACTGCGGGATGACCACTTCAACGGCACGGTGGAGATGGTGATGAATTTCTTCACCTTCATCGCCACTGAGACCCGCGAGTGGCTGGCGCGACTGGGTGTGCCCTCGCTGGAAGCCCTGATCGGCCGCACCGACCTGCTGGAACGCCTGCCCGGCAACACCGAAAAGCAGGGCAAGCTGGATCTGTCGCCTATCCTGTACAAGGCGCCGGAGGCAGCAGAGCAGCCCGAGTTCTGCCAGGTGGCCTCCAATGTCCCCTTCGACCGGGGCGAGAAGGCCGAGCTGATGGTGGCTGCCACCCTGCCCGCCATCGAGGCGCGCAGTGGCGGCGAGTTCGAGTTCGCGGTAACCAACTGCGACCGCTCCATCGGCGCCCGCCTGTCCGGCGAGATCGCCCGGCGTTACGGCAATACCGGCATGGATGCCAACCCGATCGTATTGCGCCTGCGCGGCACCGCCGGCCAGAGCTTCGGGGTATGGAATGCCGGTGGTCTGCACATGTACCTGGAGGGAGATTCCAACGACTACGTCGGCAAGGGCATGGCCGGTGGCAAGCTGGTGGTCTACCCGCCCCGCAACAGCTCCTTCAAGTCCAACGACACGGTGATCATCGGCAATACCTGCCTGTACGGCGCCACCGGTGGCCGGCTGTTCGCCGCGGGTATCGCCGGTGAGCGCTTCGGGGTCCGTAACAGTGGTGCCCATGCGGTGGTGGAAGGCGCAGGCGACCACTGCTGTGAGTACATGACCGGCGGCATGGTGGCGGTACTGGGGCCCACCGGAGTTAACTTCGGCGCCGGTATGACCGGCGGTTTCGCCTACGTGCTGGATATGGACCGCAGTTTTATCGACAAGTACAACAGCGAGTTGGTGGAAATCCACCGGGTGAGCGCCGAGTACATGGAGCCCTATCGCAACCACTTGCGTGGTAGCATCAGGGAGTTCGTGGCGGAAACCCAGTCCGAGTGGGGCGCCTACCTGCTGGAAAACTTTGAAGACTATCTCGGAAAGTTCTGGCTGGTGAAACCCAAGGCGGCTGATCTCGACCGTCTGCTATCGCGCTTGCGCAATACAGACTAGAAGCAGGAGCAGGCTATGAGTAAACGTGTTTCCAACGATTTCCAGTTCATCGATGTCGGGCGCCATGATCCGAACAAGAAAACCCTGCGGGCGCGCAAGACCGAGTACGTGGAAATCTACAATCCCTACACCCAGGAGCAGGTCGCGGAACAGTCCTACCGCTGCCTGGAGTGTGGTAACCCCTACTGCGAGTGGAAGTGCCCGGTGCACAATTTCATTCCCAACTGGCTGAAACTGGTGGCCGATGGCAACCTGTTCGAGGCGGCGGAACTCAGTCACCAGACCAATACCCTGCCGGAAGTCTGCGGCCGGGTCTGCCCCCAGGATCGCCTGTGCGAGGGCGCCTGTACCCTCAATGACGGTTTCGGCGCGGTCACTATCGGCGCCTCCGAGAAATACATCACCGACACCGCGCTGGCCATGGGCTGGCGTCCGGATATGTCCCAGGTCGTACCCACGGACAAGAACGTGGCGATTATCGGCGCCGGCCCGGCGGGCCTGGGCTGCGCGGATATTCTGGCGCGCAACGGGGTTAAGGCGGTGGTGTTCGATCGCTACCCGGAAATCGGCGGTCTGCTGACCTTCGGCATCCCCGAATTCAAGCTGGAAAAGTCGGTGATGACCCGCCGTCGGGAGGTTTTCGAGGGCATGGGTATCGAGTTCCGGCTCAACACCGATGTCGGCAAGGACATTACCATCAGTGAAATACTGGAGCAGTTCGACGCGGTGTTCATGGGCATGGGCACCTATACCTATATGCGCGGCAATTTTCCCGGCGAGAACCTGCCCGGGGTATACGAGGCACTCCCCTACCTGATCGGCAATGTTAACCACAACCTGGGATTCGAGCAGCCCGCCGAGGCCTATGTGAATCTAAAGGGCAAGCGGGTGATCGTGCTGGGTGGTGGCGATACCGCCATGGACTGCGTGCGCACGGCGGTGCGGCAGCAGGCTGAACACGTTATCTGCGCCTACCGTCGCGACAAGGCCAACATGCCCGGCTCGCGGCGCGAGGTGCAAAACGCCCGCGAGGAGGGAGTGGAATTTCTCTACAACCGCCAGCCTATCGAGGTGGTGGAGTATTTTGGCCAGGCCTGCGGCGTCAAGATGGTCAAGACCAAGCTGGGAGAGCCCGATGCAGACGGTCGCCGCCGGCCCCGCCCCATACCCGGCAGCGAAGTGGTGCTGGAGGCGGACGCTATCATCATCGCCTTCGGCTTTCAGCCCAACCCTCCCGACTGGCTGGCCGATGTTTCGGTGCAGACCAATGACTGGGGCGGCATCGAGGCCGAGGAGGAACAGCCGTACAAGTTCCAGACATCCAATCCGAAAATTTTTGCCGGTGGCGACATGGTGCGGGGCTCGGACCTCGTGGTCACCGCCATCTGGGAAGGCCGCCAGGCCGCCGAGGGCATTCTCGACTACCTGGGCGTGTGAGCGGGATATTTATAATTCATGACTGAACTGAAAAATGATCGTTTCCTGCGCGCCCTGCTGCGCCAGCCGGTGGACCGCACTCCCGTTTGGATGATGCGCCAGGCGGGGCGCTACCTGCCTGAATACCGGGCCACGCGCAAACAGGCCGGTTCTTTCCTGGACCTGTGCAAGAACGATGAACTGGCCTGTGAAGTGACCCTGCAACCGCTGCGCCGCTATCCCATGGACGCCGCCATACTGTTCTCCGATATCCTCACGGTGCCCGATGCCCTGGGCCTGGGCCTGTACTTCGAGGAGGGCGAGGGGCCGAAGTTTCGCAAGACCGTGCGCAGCGAGGCGGATCTCGCCGGGCTCAATACGATCTCGGCGGAGGACGACCTGGGCTATGTCATGGCGGCGGTGCGCACCATACGCCGGGAGTTGAACGGACAGGTGCCGCTTATCGGTTTTTCCGGCAGCCCCTGGACCCTGGCCACCTACATGGTGGAAGGCGGTTCCTCCAAGGATTTCGCCCGCGTCAAGGCCATGGCCTATGACCGCCCGGAATTGATGAACCAGTTGTTGTCCCTGCTGGCCGATGCGGTGGCCGACTATCTCGGCGCCCAGATCAGGGCCGGTGCCCAGGCTGTGCAGATCTTCGACACCTGGGGAGGCAGTCTCACTGCCGCCACCTATCGGGAGTTTTCCCTGAAATACATGCAGCGGGTCATCTCCCGGCTGCCCGCCGAGGCGGATGGCCGCAGGGTGCCGGTTATCGTATTTACCAAGGGCGGCGGCCAGTGGCTCAATGCCATCGCCGATTGCGGCGCCCAGGCGGTGGGCATCGACTGGACCACGGATATCGGCGTGGCCCGGCAGTTGGTGGGTGACCGGGTGGCCCTGCAGGGCAATATGGACCCTAGCATGCTGTATGCCTCTCCCGCCCGCATCAGGGAAGAGGTGGCGTCAATCCTGGCGGGCTACGGCCATGGCCCCGGCCACGTGTTTAATCTCGGCCACGGCATTACCCCGGGGGTAAACCCTGACCACGTGACCGCTTTTGTGGACGCAGTGCAGGAACTGTCCCCCCAGTATCACCTGGTGGACTGAGAGCAAATCGCGTCGGCGGCGGAATCAGCCGGCCATTTGCTTCGCTGCGGCCTCGTCGCAGCAGAAATCGTGGTTCATATCCAGCGCCGGCTGGTCGGTGGCGGGCCGGCCGACTATCTTCGCCGGCACCCCGGCAACCGTGGTATGCGGTGGGACATCTTCCAGTACCACGCTGCCCGCGCCGACCTTGGCGCCTTCCCCCACGTGAATATTGCCCAGGATCTTGGCGCCGGCACTGATCAGGACCCCATCGCCGATCTTGGGATGGCGATCGCCCTCGTCCTTGCCAGTGCCTCCCAGGGTCACTGACTGCAGAATGGAAACGTTATTGCCGACCACGGCGGTCTCCCCTATGACCAGCCCGGTGGCGTGATCGAGCATGACCCCCTTACCCATGCGGGCAGCCGGGTGGATGTCCACGCCGAAGGTGGTGGTCATACGATTCTGGAAAAACAGCGCCAGGGATTGCCGGCCGCAGTTCCACAACCAGTGCGCCACTCGCTGGGTCTGCAGGGCGTGAAAACCCTTGAAATAGAGGAACGGCACATACAGTTCGTGGCAGGCGGAGTCGCGGTCCAGCACCGCCTGCAGGTCCGCCCGGATGGCCTCCCGGATGGAATCATCGCTCTGGAAGGCCTGCAGGATGACATCCCGCAGCAGCAGGGAAGACGCTGTGGGACTATCCAGTTGATGGGCCAGGTGAAAACTCAGCGCGCACTCCAGCGTGGGGTGATTGATGATGGTGGCGTGAAGAAAGCTGGCCAGTACCGGTTCCTCTGCGGCGTGACGAACGGTTTCCTCTCGAATGCGATCCCATAGTGGGTCGTTGACAGCTGTAGACATCTGCAATTCTCCTCAATGACGTCACTGTAGCCCAGATGGCGCCGAAGGTCACGGCGGTCCCGGCCTTGCGGCGCTGTTATCGCTGGCGGAGCGCCTGCCCGGCGCCACCAGGCCAGGGTCGCGCGGCACCACTGTAGCACCATAGCTCATGGCCGCTGTCGCGATACTTGCGTTCGAACAGGGTCAGGGCTGGGCCGGATGGCAGGCGCGCTACCCGGCCCGGCACCCCCGCCAGGTGCATGGCGATACCGAACTCCTCAACATAGACCTGCCAGTTGCTGCGCAATTCTATGCATGCCGGGGGTACCGCCGGAGGCGAGTCGCAACAACAGGGGAAAACTCCCGTGTCCGTGTACCCGGCGCTGCAGGTGTGCTGCCTTGGGCCAGGGGTTGGGGTAGAGCAGGTAGTGGTAGTCCACGCTGAGTCCGTGGGCCGCCAGCAACTGCCAGATATCCGCGCAATCGGCCTGCAGCAACAGGTATTCAGTAGCGCCGGTGTGCGGGTGCCTGGCCAGCCGCCGGGCGGACTTGTCTACGCCAACGACCAGGTGTTGCGGATGGCGCTGGGCCAGATCGGCCGTGCTGTGACCGGTACCGCAGAAAGAGTCCAGCACCAGCGGCCTGGGTGCCGCCGCCAGCGATTGCAGCAGTTGCTCAAAGGCCGCGGCACTGTGGGGCGCCACCGGTTTTTGGTAGCCCGCCCGCAGATGCCTGGTCACCACTTCCGCCAGTCGCGGGTGCAGGTACTGCTGGTTGCTGACAACCTGGCGGGAGGGGTTATGCAAGGTCTGGGATATCCGTTGGCCTATGGTAGTGCGGGCAGGTGTTTGCCGTAAGGCGCCGCCGCTGCGATGATAAACCCCGACATCGCCAACATCCACAGTGGAACCCACAGAACATGCGAGCAGACCTGCGACCCTACTGGCTGAAAAGGTTTTACCTGAATTTCCGTACTGGTATGCGGAGTATTTCCTGCGCCCCGAGTGCGCCTCCCTGGGGCCGTACCACACCATCATGAAGCCCTGGTACGTGAGTATATCGGGTAACAACATCCATATAGGGCGCTGCTTTACCGCTATCGGTGAGCCGGGAAACCGGGTGGAGATCGGTGTATGGGGCCGGGCCGATGGCGAGGGCCGGGTGCAGATTGGCGACTGTGTACTGATGAGCCCCGGCTCGCGGATCAGTGCCAGTGACGAGGTGGTGCTCGGCGATGGCGTGATGCTGGCCAACGGTGCCTATGTGACCGACTCCGACTGGCACACGATCTACGATCGCACCCAACGCGCGGAGCGGGCCACGCCGGTGCGCATTGGCGACAACGTCTGGCTGGGTGATCACGCCACGGTCCTCAAGGGAGTGAGCATCGGGGAAAACAGCGTGGTGGCCGCCCGCGCGGTGGTGACCAGGGATGTGCCCGCCAATGTGGTGGTGGCGGGGAACCCGGCCCGGGTGGTAAAGGACCTGGACCCGGAGCGCGGCTTTACCACCCGCATGGACTATTTTGCAGATCCCGCCGAACTGGAGCGGTTCTTCGATGCGATCAACCGGGAAGTACTGGCCGGCAACAGCTTCTGGCGCTGGTTGTGGTCGGTGGTGTACCCGGCTTCCCGCCTCTAGCGGCGGTTTTTCACAACAGGCGCAGCGGCTCTTCCTGCAGGGCCGACATCTGCTCCCGCAACTCCAGGATATGATCGGCCCAGTAGCGCTCGGTGTTGAACCAGGTGAAGCTGCGGGGAAAGGCCGGGTCGTTCCAGCGGCGCGCCAGCCAGGCGGCGTAGTGGCACAGGCGCAGGGTGCGCAGGGCTTCCAGCCAGCGCAACTGGCGGGGGTCGAAATCGCAGAACTCGGAATAACCCTCCACCAGCTCCGCCAGCTGCAACTGGCGATAGGGGCGGTCGCCGCTGAGGAACATCCACAGATCCTGTATGGCCGGCGCCGTGCAGCAATCGTCCAGGTCGACGAAATGGGCGGTATCATCGCGCCACAGGATATTCCCCACATGGCAGTCACCGTGTACCCGTATCATGTCGGTGGGGCGCACCTCCGCATAAATAGCCGTCACGGCCTGCAACAGGTCACTGGTAAGTGTGCTGTAAGCCGGTAGCAGCGCTGCCGGGATAAACCCGTCCAGCAGAAACTCACGGCTGGCGGTCAACATCCGTTCTACCGTTATCTGCTGGCGGGTCTCGAAGGGTTTCGAGCGCCCCACCGCATGGATTCGGCCCAGGGTTCTGCCCAGCACCAGCAGGTTGTCGAAGTTATCCAGTTCCGGCGGGTGGCCGCCGCGGCGCTGGAACAGCGCAAAGCGAAAACCCTCGAACTCGTGCAGGGTGTGGCCGGCAGTGTCCACCAGGGGCGCTATCACGGAGATATCGGCATCCCGCAGCTCCAGGCTGAACTGGTGTTCCTCCAGGATCTGGGCGTCGCTCCAGCGCTCCGGGCGATAGAACTTGGCGATCAGCGGTTCGCCGTGCTCCATGCCCACCTGGTAGACGCGGTTTTCGTAGCTGTTCAGGGCCAGCAAGCGGGCGTCGCTGAGATAGCCTGCTGATTCCACCGCGTCGATGACCATGTCGGGGCCCAGCCTGTCGTAGGGATGCTCACTCATTGCTATCAGTTGACTCCATCAGCAGGGCGGCGCTCTTGATCTGGGCGAAGAGGTGGTCGCCTACCTGCAGTTGCAGGCCCGCGGCCGATTTGCGGGTGATGCGAGCCAGCAGGAACTGCGATCCCAACTGCAGGCGCAGCAGTACTCTCGAGGCGCCATCGGTCTGCATGTCGCTTAGGATCACGGGCAGTATGTTGAGTATGCTGCTGTCCGCCGGTTTTTGCCGGCATACGCTGACATCGCGGGCGGGTATGCGCAGGCGTCTTTTGCTGCCCGTGGCGTGGCAGTTCCCGCCCACGAGCAGCGGCTGGCCCTCCACGGCAAGCTCTGTCAGGCAAAATTCGGGATCGTGGCGCGCAACCGTGCCGATGACGATGGCCGCCGCCTGCTCTTCCTGGGACAGGCGGGTATCCAGCCGGCTGCAGAGCTCCAGCAATGAGCCCTGGGCCACCAGGCAGCCGTCCTGTAATAACACCAACTGGTCTGCCAGCTGACTGACTTCCTCTATATCGTGGCTTACGTACAGCATGGGCAAGTCCAGCTCGACGGCCAATTGCCGCAGCTGGACTATACATTGCTGGCTGGCGGCGTGATCGAGATTGGCCAGGGGTTCGTCCAGCAACAACAGGTCGGGGGCCGACAGCAGGGCGCGGGCTATCGCCACCCTCTGTCCCTGTCCTGCGGACAGGGCGCCCGGGTCGTGCTCCAGTAATTCATCCAGTTGCAGCCAGTTGCTCACCTGCTGCAGGCCAATGCCATTATCGCGATGCCGGCGACGCAGTGCATAGTGCAGGTTCTGCCGGACATCCAGGTGCGGAAACAGGCGTGCGTCCTGGAATACATAGGCCACCCGGCGTCGCCAGGTCGGGACGAAACCGCCCGGCCGTTGCCAGTATTCGTCGCGAAAGCGCACCACGCTGTCGGCCCCGGGCCGCCGCAAACCGGCAATGCAGTCGAGCAGCGTACTCTTGCCGCTGCCGCTGGGTCCATAGATCGCGGTGATACCTGCAGCGGGCAATTCACAATCGAGGCGCAGCCGGAAGTCCGCTTCCCCGGTGCAGTCCAGGCGCAGGGATAGGCCGCTCACGCCTGTACTCGCCAGTTGTCACGGCGATCGTGACGGTACAGCAGGAACAACAGGACCAGGGAGAAGATTACCAGCCCCGCCGCCAGCCGGTGGGCCTCGTCAAAGCGCAGGGATTCGACGTAATCGTAGAGGGCGATGGAGAGTACCTGGGTCTCGCCGGGGATATTGCCCCCTATCATCAGTACCACGCCAAACTCCCCGATGGTATGGGCAAAGCCGAGACTGGCAGCCGTGACGAAGCTGCGCCGGCTCAGGGGCAGGACGACAGAGCGGAACCGGTCGAGTGGGGACGCGCCCAGGGTCGCCGCGGCGTTCAGCAGGGTATGCGGTACCCGCTGGAAGGCGCTCTGCAGGGGCTGCACCACAAAGGGCAGTGAATAGATGACGGAACCGATAACCAGTGCACTGAAGCTGAACGCCAGTTGGCTGCCGGTAAGTTGCTCCCAGGCCCGGCCCAGTGCGGTATCCGGCGCAAACAGCAACAGCAGGTAGAAGCCCAGCACCGTGGGCGGCAGGATCAAGGGCATGGCCACCACGGCCTCGATGATGGCGGGCCATTGCGCCCGTTGGCGTGACAGCCACCAGGCCAGGGGCGTTCCCAGTATGAGCAGCAGGACGGTGGTGATGGCAGCGAGCGCGAGGGTCAGGTAAATCGCATCGAGCTCGGTGGTACTCAGGGACAAGGTTGGTAGCCGGCGTCGGTTATCAGTGCCCGCACCGTATCACTTCTGATCCAGTTCAGGTAGCTGTTCAGGGCGGGATGGTCGGCGCGCGGCCGCAGGGCCAGCGCGAATTGCTCCAGAGGCCCATGCCAGGCGGGGGGCACAGGAGTTGCCTGGGGTGCCATCGCCGCCGGCAACAGGGCGAGATCGGCCGCGCCGCTGTGCCAGAACTGGTAGGCCTGCAACACATTGGCGCCGCGCAGCAGCTTGCGGTCGCGACCCGCCCTGAACTCCGGGCGCTCCAGCACGGTCATTGCCGCGGCCCCGTAGGGCGCTGTCGCCGGGTTGGCAATGGCGAGGCTGAGAGCCGGGTCGCCGAGCTGCGACAGCCGGCCGTTGCCACCGGCCAGGACCAGCGTGCCCACGGCGTAACAAAAGGGTTGGCCACGGGGTGTGGCGACGCCGGCGTCCGCTACCACAAAGGCCGCCTCCCGGTCTGCCGAGAAGAACACGTCAAAGGGGGCTCCGTGCAGGATCTGGCTGACCAGTACCCCCGTGGAAGCAGAACTCAGTACCACCTGATAACCGGTCTGCTGTTGAAAGAGCGGGTTGATTTGCTCCAGGGTGGCGCGAAAATTGGCCGCCACGGCAACCCTGACGGGCTCTGCGCCGCGTCCGGGACCGGGCATCAGCAGCACTAACAGCAGCAGATAACGATGCATTGTGGGGTCAGGCCTCTGCTTTCAGGGAGTCCAATGCCTCAGGTGTTCAGGGCGGGGGTGCGCGCCAGGCACCACACTTCCACGTGACTTGCCCCGGCGCCGCGCAGCACCCTGGCCAGGGCGGCGGCCGTGGCCCCGGTAGTCAGCACGTCATCCACGATGGCGATGCGCAGGTTGGCATAGCGACCATGGGCTGTAAAGGCGTCCCGCATATTGGCGACGCGTTGGGCGGCCCCGGCGCGGGCCTGGGCAGTACCTGCCCGCCGGCGCCGCACCGAACGGTGATCCAGGCGCGCTGCGCGGATATCCGGCGCAAGGCTGCGCAGTTGCCGGGCCAGCAGCTCGGACTGGTTGAATCCTCGCCACCACAGCCGGCGCCAGTGCAGCGGTACCGGCAGCAGGACGTCCACCGGCCCCGGCGCGGGTGACTGTCGCAGCCACAGCTGTGCCAGCAGGGGTGTCAGCCGGGTCTCGCCGCTGAATTTCCAGCGGTGAATGATGTGCGCCAGGCCCTCGCAGTACAACCAGGGCGCCACCACCCGCTGGAACGGGGGTGGGGATTGCAGGCAGCGCCCGCAGAGCCCGGGGGGCGCCGGTTCCCCCTTCGATCCGCTGCACGCCGCAGACAGTGGGATGGCACAGCGGCTGCAGCAGTGGCTGTTGGCCTGCAACTCGGCCTCGCAGGGCCGACACAGCGGCACCGGGCGCTGGCTGCGCAGTCCGCAGAGCACACAGTAGTTGGGGAACAAGCCCTCCAGCATGGCGGTTCCCAGGCTGTTAACCACCTGCCGCCTCGCGGGTTGACAGTGGGTGGGCCGAGGTTATCATTACCAGCATTCTTTCCTTTGAAGTTGGATCAGCCATGTCTACAGCCGCCACCACGACCCCTGTGGAAACAGCGGGGCAACAGCCCGAAATTCGTCATGACTGGACCCGACCAGAGGTGGAAGCCCTGTTCGCACTCCCCTTCAATGACCTGCTGTTCAGGGCGCAAAGCATCCACCGTCGCTATTTTGACCCGAACCAGGTGCAGGTGAGCACATTGCTTTCCATCAAAACCGGCGCCTGTCCCGAGGACTGCGCCTACTGCCCCCAGAGCACCCGTTACGATACGGGCCTGGAAGTGGAAAAACTGATGGAGGTGGAGAAGGTGCTGGAGCAGGCCAGGGCGGCCAGGGCCAGCGGCGCGACCCGCTTCTGCATGGGTGCGGCCTGGCGCTGCCCCAAGCCCCGGGACATGCCCCACGTGGTGGCGATGGTCGAGGGGGTGCGCGAACTGGGCCTGGAGAGCTGCATGACCCTGGGTATGCTCACCCGTGAGCAGGCCGGGCAACTGGCCGAGGCCGGCCTGGATTACTACAACCACAACCTGGATACCTCGCCCGAGTTTTACGGCGATATCATTACCACCCGCACCTACAACGACCGCCTGGAGACGCTGGAGTATGTGCGCGAAGCCGGCATGAAGGTATGCAGTGGCGGTATTGTGGGCATGGGTGAACAGCAGAGCGATCGCGCCGGTCTGTTGCAACAGCTGGCAAACCTGCCGCAACACCCGGAAAGCGTGCCGGTAAACATGCTGGTGCGGGTGCCGGGAACCCCTCTGGAAAATGAAGCGGACCTGGACCCCTTCGAATTTATCCGCACCATCGCCGTGGCGCGCATCATGATGCCCGCCTCGCACGTGCGCCTGTCGGCGGGCCGGGAGGAAATGAGCGAGCAGATGCATGCCCTGGCCTACTTCGCCGGCGCCAATTCCATCTTTTACGGCGAGAAACTGCTGACCACGCCCAACCCCCGGGCCAACAAGGACATGGCGCTGTTTTCCCGCCTCGGTATCGAACCGGAGCAACGCGAGGTGCGCAGCGAGCCGGAGAATCCCAGCCCGCGCTTCTACGATGCCGCGGCAGCCAGTGGGGCTCACTAAGGCGCGGCAATGGCTTCCTTTTCCCGCCGCCTGGCGGCGGTGCTCAGCCGGCGCCGGTCTGAGGGACTGTATCGCCAGCGCCTGACCCTGGACTCCGCCCAGGGACCGGTGGTGCGCCTGGGCGGGCGGGAATACCTCAACTTCTGCAGCAATGATTATCTTGGCCTGGCGGCCCACCCCCGCGTCGTTGCCGCTTTTCAGCAAGCGGCGGCCACTTATGGTGTGGGCAGCGGAGCCTCGCACCTGGTCTGCGGCCACAGCGCCCCCCACCATGCCCTGGAGGAGGCTCTGGCGGAACTTACCGGCAGGCCCAGGGCGCTGCTGTTTTCCAGCGGGTACATGGCCAACACGGGCATCCTGACGAGCTTGTTGCAGGCCGGGGATCACGTGTTCGAGGACCGCCTGAACCACGCCTCCCTGCTGGACGGTGGCCTGCACAGCGGTGCCCGCTTCCAGCGCTTTCCCCACGGTGATGTGGCGGCGTTGCGCACCAGGCTGGCCGCGGCCGATGGCCTGAAGCTGGTGGTGGTGGACGGCGTGTTCAGCATGGATGGCGATACCGCGCCCCTCCGGGAACTGGCTTCCGCCTGCGCCGCGGAGGCTGCGTGGTTGATGGTGGACGACGCCCACGGTTTTGGGGTGATGGGCGAGCGCGGCGCCGGCAGCACCGAGGCCGCCGGCCTGGGAATCGCCGAGGTGCCGGTGTTGATGGCCACCCTGGGCAAGTCCCTGGGTACCGCCGGCGCCTTCGTGGCGGGCAGCGAAGACCTTATCGAGGCGCTTATCCAGCAGGCCAGGACCTATATCTACACCACCGCACTGCCACCCGCGGTGGCGGCCGCCAGCCTGGCGTCGCTGCAGTTGCTGCAGGAGGAGGCGTGGCGTCGGGCACACCTGGCAAACCTCGTCACCCGCTTTCGCAGGGGCGCGGAACAGCTCGGGCTGCCACTCATGAACTCCTCCAGCGCCATTCAGCCACTGCTGCTGGGGGACGCCGCGCGCGCTGTCAGCTGCAGCGAACAGCTGCGCGAGCGCGGCCTGTTGATTGGCGCCATCCGGCCGCCCACGGTGCCTGCCGGGACCTCGCGTCTGCGCATTACCTTCAGCGCCGCCCACGGCCCGGAGCATATAGATCGCCTTCTGGAAGAGCTGGCTGTCTGCTGGAGCGGGAACTGAGGTGGAGCTGAGTCGCGAGTATTTGCCGGCTACCCGGGATGCCCGGCAGGAACTGGTTTTGCTCCATGGCTGGGGCTGTAACCGGGAAATCTGGCGCCCCATGCTTGCCGCCATGCGGCCCTGGGCCAATATCAGCCTCCTGGACCTACCCGGCCTGGCGCCCGGCTGCGGGGGCAATGCGCGGCCGGCGCTGGATCGGGTGCTGGACAGCATTGCCGACTGCTGCCCCGACGGGGCAGTGCTGGTCGGTTGGTCGCTGGGCGGGCAGCTCGCGCTGGAGTTGGCGGCCCGGCAACCGCAACGGGTCGCCGCCGTAGTGACTGTCTGCAGCAACCCCTGTTTTGTCGCCACCGGTGATTGGCCTGGCATGAATCCCCAGGACTTCCGCGCTTTCAAGGCTGCTTGCGAGGAAGACCCGGTCGCCGGCCTGCGGCGTTTCGATATGTTGCAAAGCACAGGCGCAGCCACCAGGCGCGGCCTGCTGCGGGAACTGCAACGCCAGCGACGGCTGTCACCGGGCGAGGAACTGCAAGCCGGCCTCGCCTGGCTGGCGCAGCTGGACCAGCGTGAAGGGCTGACCCGGCTGGCGATTCCCCAGTTGCATCTGCAGGCGGAGCGGGACGCGCTGGTGCCCGGCGCCGCGCTGGCAACACGACTGGAGGAGCAGTTGTCGGGCAATAGCCTGGCTGAAGTGCAGCTCCTGGAGGGGGCGAGTCACCTCGTTCCCCTGGAAATGCCCGCGGCGGTGGCGGCCCGGATTGGCGGGTTTCTGGATGCCAGGGGTATGCTGGCCATCCCGGGTACACCGCCGACGGTGCCTGCCAAGCAGGATATCGCCGCCTCCTTCAGTCGGGCGGCTCCCCGGTACGACTCGGTTGCCGCCTTGCAGCGCGCCGTGGGAAGCCGGCTGATGGCGCGGCTCGAACCCGGCGCCGACAGCCCCGCGACTATCCTGGACCTGGGTTGTGGGACAGGCAGTTCCCAGCCTGACCTGCTGCAACGCTATCCGCGGGCGCGCTACATCGGGCTGGATCTGGCACCAGGCATGATTGCCTATGCACGGGACAGGTTCGATAACGACGCGCTGTGGCTGGTAGGCGATGCCGAAGCTCTGCCTTTGGCCGCCGGATCGGTGGATCTGGTGTTCAGTAGCCTGGCCTTCCAGTGGTGTTACCAGCCGCAGAAACTGTTTGCCGAGCTGGCGCGCATTCTCACTCCGGGAGGGCGCTGCCTGTTTACCTCCCTGGGCCCGGATACCCTCCGCGAGTTGCGTACTGCCTGGGCCGCTGTCGACGCCCACCAGCACGTGAACCGTTTCCTTCCGCTGGACCAGCTGCAGGAAGCGGGCAGTCGGGTGCCGGGTATGAGCCTGTCGCTGGACCGGGAGTACTATCGTATGGAATATGACCGGGTAGGCGAGTTGCTGAACGAGTTGAAAACCCTGGGAGCGCACAATATGAACCGTGACCGTCCCGCTGGCCTCACCAGCCGCCGGGTAATGCAAGGCATGCTGGCAGCCTACGAGGCGCAGCGCGAGAGCGGTTTGCTCCCGGCTACTTACGATGTGATTTTTGGCGAGGTGCGCAGGATATGACCGGAACCTGGTTTGTGACCGGTACCGACACCGAGGTCGGCAAAACCGCCATCAGCTGTGCGCTGCTTACGGCGGCGTCCGCCAGGGGTTTGCGCACGGCTGCGATAAAGCCCGTGGCGGCGGGCTGCGATGCGCAGGGTCACAACGAGGATGCCCTGCAGTTAATGGCCTGCATGACTGCCGATATGGAATACGAGCAGGTCAACCCGGTGGCATTGCAGGCGGCCATAGCGCCCCATATCGCGGCACAACAGGAGGGCCGCAGGCTGCAGGTCAGTCGCCTTGCGGGACTGTGCAGGGGGGTTATGTCACAGGGTGCGGAGTTCGTCCTGATCGAGGGAGCCGGAGGCTGGCGGGTGCCAGTGGGGCCCCGCGAGACCCTCGCGGATCTCGCCAGGACCCTGCAGGTGGGGGTGATCATGGTGGTGGGAATGCGCCTGGGTTGCATCAACCATGCCCTGCTGACCGCCGAAGCCATCCAGCGCGACGGCCTGGTACTGGCGGGCTGGGTCGCCAACCAGGCCGGTGCAGCCATGGCCTGCCACGCCGAAAACCTGGGCACATTGCAGTCCCTGCTGCCGGCGCCGCTGCTGGGTGAAGTGCCCCATCTTGATCCCTTTGATCCCGCGATCGCCGCCCAATACCTTGATCTGACAAGCTTGTTGGGTAAGTAAGTACACACATACCTGAAAGTTGACCTGGATCTATATATCCGGTTGTAGGGTGTTTGCCGGTGTCCAAAGTCGAAAAATGTATTTGACTTCGGCGGCGAAAGCGCCAAAATGTAAGCACTGAACACATGGCCCCGTGCGCGCAGCCGCGCGCTTCAGTCACGGGCTTATCCAACCTGGAGGTAGTTACCATGCCGGCTTACAAGGCGCCCCTGCGCGATATTAGTTTTGTCATGAATGAGTTGCTCGAGTCCGAGAAACTCTACCAGACCCTTCCCGGCTATGAGGAAGCCACCGCTGATTTGATGAATGCCATTGTCGAGGAGGGTGCCAAGTTTGCCGAAAACGTGTTGTCTCCCCTGAACCAGAGTGGTGATGAAGAGGGTTGTCACTGGAGCGAGCAGGGTGTGACGACGCCCAAGGGCTTCGCGGATGCCTATCGGCAATACGTGGACAACGGCTGGCCGGCATTGAGCGCCTCCGTGGAAGACGGCGGCCAGGGCATGCCCAACCTGATGGGTATTGTCGTCAACGAGATGGCCGGCACCGCCAACTGGTCGTGGTTGATGTACCCGGGGCTGAGCCACGGGGCGGTCAAGACCATCGAGGAGCACGGCGACGCCGAGCAGAAGACAGAAGTACCTGACCAAGCTGGTCCAGGGCGAGTGGACCGGCACCATGTGCCTTACCGAAGCTCACTGCGGCAGCGACCTCGGTCTGCTGCGCACCAAGGCAGAGCCCCGGGCGGACGGTAGCTATGCCATCACCGGTACCAAGATCTTCATCAGTGCGGGTGACCACGATATGGCCGAGAACATCGTGCATATCGTGCTGGCGCGACTGCCGGACGCGCCGGCCGGGACCAAGGGTATCTCCCTGTTCATCGTGCCCAAGTTCAATGTCAACGACGATGGCAGTATCGGTGAGCGCAACGCCGTGACCTGCGCCTCCATCGAGAAGAAAATGGGTATCAAGGCCTCCGCCACCTGCGTGATGAATTTCGATGGTGCCACCGGCTACCTCATCGGGCCGCCCAACCGGGGCCTGAACTGCATGTTCACCTTCATGAACACCGCGCGTATCGGCACCGCGATCCAGGGACTCGCTCACGGCCAGCTGGCCTTTACCGGAGCGCTTTCCTACGCCAAGGAGCGGCTCGCCATGCGCAGCCTCACCGGGCCCAAAAACCCCGATGGACCCGCCGACCCCATCATCGTGCACCCCAATGTGCGGCGCATGTTGCTCACCCAGAAGGCCTTTGTAGAAGGCAGCCGCGCTTTTCTGTATTTCCTCGCCCAGCAGGGCGATATCGTCGACGCGGGCACCGAGGAGCAGGCCAAGGCGGCGGACGACCTGATGGCGCTGTTGACCCCGATCGGCAAGGCTTTCGTGACCGAGACCGGCTACGAGGCGGCCAATATCGGCGTGCAGGTCTACGGCGGCCACGGTTTTATCCGCGAGTGGGGCATGGAACAGATCGTCCGCGATGCCCGTATATCCATGTTGTACGAGGGTACCACCGGCATCCAGGCGCTGGACCTGCTGGGCCGCAAGGTTATCGGCAGCGGTGGCAAGTTGCTGCTCGGCTTCACCGCCCTGATAGATGAATTCTGTGCCGCCAACGAAGGCGCCGAGTTCGTTGATGTGCTCAAGGCCTACAAGGATGAGTGGCTGGGAATTTCCATGAAGATCGGCGAGGCCGCCATGCAGAACCCGGATGAGGCGGGTTCCGCCGCGGTGGACTACCTGATGTACAGCGGCTACGTGACCCTGGCGTATTTCTGGGCGCGTATGGCGGTGCTGGCCAAGCGCAAGATAGCCGAAGGGGCGGGCGACACCGCCTTCTACGAGGCCAAGCTGATGACGGCCCGCTTCTACTTCGAGCGCCTGTTGCCGCGCACCGTCTCGCTGAAGCAGACCATGTTGTCCGGTGCTGACAACCTGATGCAGATGCCCGAGGCCCTGTTCGAGTTCTAGCACAGCAGTTGCTGCTCAGGAATCTCGCTCACTTGTGGGGTGACATTCCTGCCTTGAGGGGAGAGAATACGCATCAACGTTCTCTCCCCATTTTTTTATGACCAGTAACAACCCAGAAGAGCAGTCCAGCAACCCGGAAAACCGGCTTTACCCGGAAGACCAGGCCAGGGTAGACGCGTTCGTCAAACGCGGCGTGAACTCCGTGGAGCGCAAACCCTTCCGCCCCATGCGACTGCTTCTCATCCTGATTGGCGTGGTGGTGGGCCTCAGTATCCTGAGCCAGTTACTGGCCCGCTGGGCGGGAATCTACTAGAGCAGTAACCCATTGGTTGCGCAGTATTGTTTTGGTATAGTAGCGCGCCTCAAAGCATCGGTGTGTGGCGCAGCCTGGTAGCGCACTTCCTTCGGGAGGAAGGGGTCGGAGGTTCGAATCCTCTCACACCGACCAATTTCCAAATGTCCTTTCCGGCCACGTATTTGAACCGCAAGGTGCAGCTGTCTCGCCGGTGCTGCCGTGGTCGCGGTTGCCCGCCATGGGCCAGTCCGGTATGTCGGCTGGGTTCGCGCTCTCCCCTTTCCTACCTGATCGTTACGGTGTAGGTCTGGGTGCCCTGGTAACAAAGCCCGCTTTCGTCGCAGGGGCTGAGTACGACGGTGTGTTTCCCGGCCGCAAAGTTACGGGTGACGTCCCCGTCCGCCGAGGCAACCAGGCGTTTGCCGGCATCGTATACCAGGATGAAAAAGGCCTGGTTGGAAAACTCACTGCGCCCGCTGAGGGTCTTGCTTCCCGCCAGTCGGACCGTGTAGCTGTCCCTGTCGATGCCGGTATCGAACCGGCCCTGGAACTGGTTGCCCACCTTCTGGTCGGAGACTTCCAGGGGGTAGTTCACGTTGAAGAGATCGAAACGGTCTACCATCACTGGATAGGAAACCGATTTGCTGTTTCCGCCCGGCATATTGATACCGCTTACCGTTACCCGGTAGACCCGGTCGTAGTCCCACCCGGCCACCATCCAGGACAGGAAGTTGGACAGGCCGAACCCCTTGTTGTCCCGGTGCAGGTTTTGCACCGGCAGGGATTTACCCGTGTCCAGGTCAACCACCTTCACGCTGGCATTCCGGAAAAAGTCAAAGCCGCTGGAGACGCCCGCCGGAGGCACCATGGATAGGCTCCAGGGGGTGGGTGAGGCGCCCCGGGACACCAGCACGTACGGGTAACTTTTGTAGGGCATGGCCACAAATTCCAGGGAAGCCGGCACGGGTTTCGCGGGCGGCATGCCGAAGCCGAACACTTTCAGGGTGGAAAAACCCTCTACCTGCCCGTAAGCGGTATAGCCCAGTTCCGGGAAGAGCACCCAGCGCCGGTGCCCCGCCTCCATCAGTATCGCGATGTTGAGGTTGTCGTTGACCCACCCGATGATATCGCTGGCCGGATCAGTGCGCCCGCCGCCCCCACTGCCTCCGCTCAGGTTGGAGGTGGCTGCCCCGTCGCTGGCGCCCTGGGTATAGCAGCGGTCACCCCCGGCGGGAAAGTGATTGAGGTAGTTGTTCGCTTTCTGTACCAGGCTGGTTTCCTGCACCTGCATATCGTAGAAATGATCGATGCTGACAGGGGGCAGGTAATGGAGCGCGCGTACCCGGTTGACGGCCTGCAGGGCCCTGGCCCTGGCGGCGTCCGTCAGGGCGCCGGGATTGCAGTTTTCGGGGTCGGGGAGGATGGCGTAGAGAAAATTCTGAGTTGAAAATGTACCCTGCTCGATCTGGCGCAGGATGCTGGTCCAGTAGCCGAGGTTGTAGTGAACGAACACCGGCTCGAGAAAAAACTCCTGGTCCGAGTCCAGAATATCCAGTAGCGCCTGGTGTTCGGCAAAACCATTGGTGCTCAGGTAACAGGGGGTTGTCTCGTCGCCACAAAAGGCGGCGGTCTTGCGGCGCCAGCGAACGAAACTGTGACCCTTGTCCGGCACGGCGGCAAAGGTGCTGTCGAAGCTGTCGTCGCTTACATCGATAACGCAGGTCTGGCCGGACAGGCACTCAAAACCTTCCTCGGTGACGACCTTGCCGCCAAAAGGCACAGTGACCACGATCTTGCAGGCGGGCAGCAAGGCGGCCAGCAACAGTGCGATGGCCAGGATCGGGACGCGCAGGGCGAGTGGTGGCCGCGACTTGCCGGTGCGGGGTGGCGGTGGATAACAGCCATCATTCACTGGTAGCCCTCCGATCATCGGCAGGGCGAACGGGTGTTACCACTCTGCCGTATGACGCATTGCCGCTTGGGAACGGCGGTATGCCACCCTCACTATAGACCAGTATTCGCAGTCCGCCAGCAGGCGCCGACTGCTGCTGGTGTCGGGAAGCGCCGGGCTATCGGCGGACAGATGCCGGTTCAGGGAGTAGCGGGAGCAGGCGTCTTCGCCGGCGCGCCCGCCACCTCCCGCACCAGGCGGGGTACCAGGTAGCCGGGCAGGCGGGCACTGATAGCTGATATCAGCTGCCCGCCGCGAGCTTCCGGCACATCGAAATGGGCTGCGCCCTGTACCCTGTCCAGCAGGTGCAGGTAGTAGGGCAGGACACCGGCACTGAACAGGCGCTCACTCAAGTGGCACAGCGCTGCCTCGCTGTCATTGACATCCGCCAGTAGCACCGCCTGATTCAGGAGAGTAATGCCCCCGCTGGCCAGCCGAGCCAGGGCCTCATCCACTGCGCTGTCCAGCTCGTTGGCGTGGTTGCAGTGGATGACAACAACAGTCTGCAGTTGCGGATGGCAAATGGCATCGATCAGCCCGCCAGTCACCCGGTCGGGAATGACCACGGGCAAGCGAGTGTGGATGCGCAGGCGCCGGACATGGCCGATGGCGGCAAGCTGCGCCACCAGCTCGGCCAGGTAGCGATCATTTGCCAGCAGGGGGTCGCCGCCGCTGAGGATAACCTCCTCGATACTGGTATCGGCGGCGATGTAAGCCAGGGCATCGCGCCACTCACTGCGACTGTTCTGGTTGTCGGCATAGGGGAAATGGCGTCGAAAACAGTAGCGGCAGTTCACCGCGCAGGCGCCGGTCACAAGCAGCAGTACCCGCCCGCGGTATTTATGGATGATGCCCCTGCCGGGGTTGGCCGCGCCGGTCTCGCCCACGGGATCGCGGCTGTATCCAGCGGTTTCCACCATCTCTTCGGCCCGTGCCAGGACTTGCAGCAGCAGGGGATCGCGAGGATTTCCCACCTGCATCCTGCGGGCGAAGGCCACGGGAACCTTGAGGCTGAAGTCCGCACAGGCCGCGGCGGAAAAGCCAACATCCTGCGGCTGCAGTTCCAGCAGGGATAGCAACTGCTCCGCGGAGGTGATGACGCCCCGCAGCTGTACCTGCCAGTCCGGGTCTGGTGTTATCGGTAGGGCTTCCAGGGCCATGAGTGCGTGCTCCACTGGGCTTTCGGGCGAGCGGTGATGCCAGGGAGCCATTGTAGCAACGAAACGGGCGCGATGGTCGTGTGGTGCCGGCGGCAGGCCGCGGGTCCGCCCTGTCGCTTCAGCCCAGGCGGTCCCGCAGGCTGTAGAACAGCATTCCCGCCACCAGCCCCGGCCAGCGCAGCAGGGTGCCACCGGGGAACCGGGGGGCGGGGACGCCGGCCATGACATCAAAGCGTTCGGCGGTGCCGCTGATGACCTCGGCCAGCAACTTGCCCGCGAGGGTGGCAGTGGGCACGCCGTGGCCGGAAAAGCCATGGGCGTAGAAAACATTGGGGCCCAGCCGGCCAAAATCCGGCATGCGCTTGAGGGTAATGGCCAGGGTACCGCCCCAGCCATAATCGATTTTTGTGTGCTCCAGCTCCGGATAGATGCGCAGCATATACTTGCGCACGAAACCCTTGATATCCGCCGGAAAGCGCCGCGAATAGGATTCGCCGCCGCCAAACAACAGGCGATTGTCAGCCGACAGCTTCCAGTAGTTGATCACAAAGCGGCTGTCCGACATCGAGGTGTCATCCCGGATCAACTGCCGTGCCGTGGCTTCCGGCAACGGTTCAGTGGCGAGCATGTAGTTGTTGATGGGCATGATGCGCCCGGCGGCGCGCGGCTCCAGCTTGTCAAGGTAGCCATTGCACCCCAGTACCAGGTAATCCGCCTCCACTTCACCCCGGCTGGTTTTGACGTTGACCTTGTCACCCTGGCTGTAGGAAAGGACCCGACTGCCCTCGAACAACTGCGCCCCGGCGTCCAGTGACGCCCGGGCCAGGCCCAGGGCGAAATTGAGCGGGTGCAGGTGACGTGCACCGCTGTCCAGCGTGGCACCGCCGAAGCCCTGGGCCGAGGTCATGTCCGCGAGTTCAGCGCTATCTATGAAGCGTATCTGGTCATAGCCGTAGACTGTCTGCAGGTGCTCGACCTCGGCGGGCAGGGCGGCGATATCACCGGGCTTGCTGGCCACGTGCAGGTTGCCCTGCTTCAACTCGCAGTCGATGGCGTGTTGGCCTATGAGATCGCAAACCAGATCCACTGCCTCGAGGCCCAGGCGCCACAGCCCCCTGGCCCGTTCCAGCCCGACCATCTTCTCCAGTGTCTCCTGGTCCACTCGCTGCCCGGTTGCCACGTGACCGCCGTTGCGGCCGGAGGCGCCCCAGGCAATCCGGTTTGCCTCCAGCAGGATCACGCTGTACCCCAGTTGCCGCAGGTGCAGGGCTGTTGACAGGCCGGTATAGCCGCCGCCTATGACGCAGACATCACAGCTGTGTTTACCAGCGAGTGGCGGCAGGTCCAGCTGCAGGTTGGCGGTAGCAGCGTACCAGGAATCGACATGGGCTTCGTTTTGCATGGGGCAACTATACCGGTTTGGTCTCCCGCGCGGGGATAACACGTTAGGGTTAGGGGCCGGGGAAAAGCCTTGAAGCTTTATTCAGTCTGCTGCGATACTGGCACTTTAGGCTACCAGAGAGACGTATGGAATCGGATACCAAGGCCATAAAGGAATGGCTGAAACGGCACAAGATTTCCGAAGTGGAGTGCCTGGTTCCCGATATGACGGGCAATGCGCGCGGCAAGTTCATTCCGGCCAACCAGTTCCTCAGCAGGGGGCATCCCCGCCTTCCCGAAAGCATCATGATCCAGAGCGTTACTGGCGAGTATTCCGACCAGCACTGGGATTTCGTCGAGCCGACAGATGCCGACATGATTCTCCTGCCCGATGCGAGCACCATGCGCGTGGTCCCGTGGGCGCGCGAACCCACCGCCCAGATCATTCACGACTGCTACACCATGGACGGCAGGCCGCACCCCCTGGCCACTCGCAACATCCTGCGCAAGGTGTTGGAACTGTTTGAGGCCGACGGCCTGCGGCCGGTGGTCGCGCCGGAAGTGGAATTCTACCTGGTGGGTAAAAACCTCGATCCCGACTACGAGCTGGCGCCGCCCCAGGGCCGCTCCGGTCGCGCGGAGTCGTCGCGCCTGTCCTACAGCATCGATGCAGTGGCGGAGTTCGAGGACTTCGTAGAGGACATGTACCGTTACGCCGATGTCCAGGAGTTGCAGGTAGACACCCTCATTCACGAAAGCGGTGCCGCCCAGATGGAGATCAACTTCCTCCACGGCGATGCGCTGAGCCTGGCGGACCAGGTCTTTACTTTCAAGCGCACCGTTCGCGAGACCGCCTACAAGCACGGCATGTATGCGACCTTTATGGCCAAGCCCATGAAGGCGGAACCCGGCAGCGCCATGCATATTCACCAGAGCCTGGTGGATATGAAGACGGGCAAAAACGTGTTTGCAAAGCCCAAGGGCGGCTACTCCGACCTGTTCCTGCACTACGTAGGGGGCCTGCAGCGCTATACGCCCGAGCTCATCAGCCTGTATGCGCCCAACGTCAATTCCTATCGCCGCCTGGCCCCGGAAATCGCCGCTCCCATCAACCTGAACTGGGGGGTAGATAATCGCACCACCGCGTTCCGCATGCCGCAAAGCGATGGCCCGGCAACCCGCATCGAAAACCGGTTCCCGGGCGCGGATGTAAACCCCTACCTCGCCTTTGCCGCCACCCTCGCCAGTGGTTATCTCGGCATGAAAGGCAAGCTGACGCCCACCGAGCCCCACCAGGGTACGGCCAACGAGGAAGAAGTCGAGGTAGCCCGCACCCTGGAGGAGGGCCTGCGCCATCTGCACGATTCGCCCGAGATCCAGGAGGTGTTCGGTGAGTTGTTCCTGCGCGCCTATGCCGCTGTGAAACTCGACGAGTTCGAGGAGTTCAACCAGGTCATCAGTTCCTGGGAGCGCGAGCACCTGTTGCTACAGGTTTGATGGGACGGTCGACCGGGTATGCAGCAAGCTAATCACTATCTCGGCAGCGCTACCCGGTTTCGAATCTTCACTGCCGCCAAGTACATCGTCTACGCGCTGCTGAGCCTGAACGTCTATCTCTTCCTGCAGGAAGAACTGCTGGCGCTCACCTATACCTTTGCCGACGGCATCCAGCCGGGACAGCTTATCCAGGCATTTTCCGCCACCATAGACACCGCGGCCTGGGTGATACTGCTGCTGATGTTCGAGCTGGAAACCTCGGTGCTGGACGACAACAAGTTGCGCGGTGGGCTCAAATGGGTGCTGCACGGCCTGCGCGGCTTGTGCTACCTGGCCCTGGGCTATGCTTTCACCGGTTACTACGATGAACTGGTCACCCTTTACCAGGTGACGCCCCTGGCGGTCACCGACGCCTGCACCCTGGTGGAGTCCGGCTATTCGCTGTTGATGGACCTGGATGAGTACCTGCCCCTGGACAGTGGCAATTGTGTCGCGGTGGGCAGCCAACTTTACACCATAGCCGACTTCGGCATCCTCGCCGACGGGGAGACACTGCGCGCGGCCCAGTGGCTGGCCTGGGTAGACGTCATCAATGCCGCGGACTGGATCCTGGTGGTTATCGTGCTCGAGGTCGAGGTGCGCCTGCAACTGCGCGGGGATCTCTCAGAGCGGGTCATGGACGCCACCAAGATCATCAAGTTCCTGCTTTACGCGGTGCTGTTCGCCTGTGCCATCTACTGGGGATTCGCCGGAGATTTTCTCGACTTCTGGGATGCCGCCCTGTGGTTGTTCGCCTTTATATTCATCGAGCTGAACGTGTTTGAGTGGCAGCACGCCACCGACCCGGAGCTGGCGGTCCCCGCCTGAGCGCAGCAGTGCAGGCACCCGATACCCTGACCAGCCTGCGTTGGGACCCGGTACTGGCGCGGGTCGAGGTTATTGACCAGACCCTGTTGCCGCACCGCCTGCAGTGGCAGCCCCTGGAGACCCTGCAGTCTTTTTGCCATGCCATCAGTTCAATGCAGGTGCGAGGCGCCCCGCTGATAGGTATCACGGCGGCTTTCGGCCTGGCCCTGGAACTTGCCCGCGACGCTTCTGACCAGAACCTCGAGGCCGCCGTGGCGGCCCTGCTGCAAACCCGGCCAACGGCGGTCAACCTGGGCTGGGCATTGCAACAGGTGCGGCAGGCGGTGGCCGGGCTGGAGCCGGGCGCCCGTGCCCGCGTCGCCCTGCAGCGGGCTCTGGAATTGCGTGAACAGGACATCCGCCACTGTGCCCGCATTGGCGAGCACGGCCTGGAACTGCTGCGGGCGCTGCCAACGGAGGGCCCACTGCAGGTCATGACCCACTGCAATGCCGGCTGGCTGGCGACCATCGAGTGGGGCACAGCGCTGGCGCCGGTATACAAGGCGCAGCGGGCCGATATGCCGGTGCACGTGTGGGTATCCGAGACGCGCCCGCGCAACCAGGGCGCCAGCCTGACGGCCTGGGAGCTGCAGCGCGCCGGTGTGCCCTATACCCTGGTGGCTGACAATAGCTGCGGCCAATTGCTGCGCGCGGGCGCAGTGGATTGCGTGCTGGTGGGCAGCGATCGCACCGCGGCCAACGGGGATGTGTGCAACAAGGTGGGGACCTACCTCAAGGCCCTGGCCGCCGCCGCCAACGGGGTACCCTTTTACGTAGCCTTGCCCGAGTCCACCATCGACTGGGGCTGTCCCGATGGGGGCCATATCCCAATAGAGGAGCGTTCCGGTGACGAAGTGCTGACCATGAGCGGCTTCGACAGCAACGAGCGACACAGCGCAGTGCGGCTGGGTCCAGCGGGTAGCCGGGCGCTCAACCCCGCTTTCGATATTACCCCCGCTGCCCTGGTGACAGCCCTGGTGACCGAGCACGGTATCTACGAGGCCAGCGAGCAGGGGCTGGCCCGCCTGCGGCATCAGATCGACTCGTCCAGCCCCATGTGATCGATGCGCGGATACTCCCGCCATTTGAACGTCTGCCGCTGATCGCAGATCAGGCAGCGATGCTCGATATCGCCGGTCTCGGGATCCATTGCGCCCGCGCCCACCATCATTCCCTGGCCGCAGGCGTCGCACAGATAATTGACCTCTACCGGCCTCACCTCGCGCTTTATCTCTGGCATGGCACGTCCTCGTCGCTTTGCTCTACCACGCCTATGCTAGCGCGAGATCAACAGCCACTGAAACTATTTCAGTTGCCGGCTCACCGGTTGTCGGTGCGGGATTGACGATGCTGCCGGAGAGCCAACTGCCGCCATCCGCGCCCAGCAGGATGTCACCGACACCCCCGGGGTGGAAGATGTCCAGCAGGCAGGGGCGGTCGTCCAACGGGGCAGGCGGCGGCAGTTCCATGGAGGCCAGCGCCCGGTGCAGGCCCACTGCGTCGAAACCGAACTGCTCCTGCAGGGTTATCTCACCGCCCTCGCGGGGACACAGCGCGGCATCGATTTGCAGGGCCTGCAGGGCTTCCCGCGGGTCCTGGTCGTGGTCGCGGCAGTGCTGCTGCAGCACCTCGGCTGCAATCCTGTAGAGCTGTTCGCGCCGGCTCAGTGCCGCCAGGTAGATGCGATCGCGCTGCTCGTAGACCGCCATCCTGTCGGCGCCATCCAGGTCCGGTGCGTGCCGGGCAAGCTGCTCCAGCAGAGCTCGCAGCACGGCCCTGAGCAGCGGTGACACGGGTACCGCCTTGCGCAGTGCCAGCAGCCTGGTGGTCAGGGGCATGATATGGCCGTGTACCAGCAGGATATGGGCACTGATCAGGAAATAGCCCTCCTCGCCCTCGTCCCGGCTGAAGCTGTGGCAGCCCACCACGTACTCGCCCCTGGCCTTGCCGTAGCCGGCCACCGGAATGGCTTCGATGCGGTACTCCCGCCGGCGCGCGTGGAACTCGGTCCCCGGCAGCAGGGTATAGCCGAAGATATTGATGTTGGGGAAGGTCGCCAGCAACTGGTCCAGGTTGCATTCGAAATCCGCCAGGTTATCTCCCGGCAAGCCCCAGATCAGTTCCGCCGCAATGGGCACGCCCTGTTCTGCCATGGACTTGGCGATGGGCTGGTATTCATTGGAGCTCATGTTCTGCCGGTTGCTCAGGCGCAGCGCCTCGGGGGTGAGGGTCTGCAGCGCCAGCTGGTAGTGCGGCAACAGGCGATTCTGGTGCAACAGCAGCACGATTTCCTGTACCTGCCGACTGTGCTTCTTGGACCAGGAGGTGGCAAAGGACAGCGGCAGGCCAGTGCGCCGCTTCAGGTCGACGATGAAGCGCGCCTTGTCGCCGTCCTGTTTCAGGGCTCCGAAGTTGGAGTCGGCCAGCCAGATGTTCTTGATGCCGGCCGCCGCGATCGCCTCCCAATCGGCGCGCACCCGCTCCAGCGACCACTGGTACATCTTACTGCCGATCGCCCCGGTGCCCCACTCGCAGAAGGCGCATTTGAAGGGACAGCCGCGACTGGTTTCATAGGCGATGGAGTCGTACAGCGGGCGCCCCCGGGGGTCGGTGAGTTGCAGCGCGTCCAGCGGCGAGGGAAAGCGGTCCAGGTCCTGGCAGCGGGCCCGGGGTGCCGTGATGACCTGCCTGCCGCCCTCCAGGTAGGCCAGGCCATTCACCGCCGCCCACTCATCGCGATGCCCGCAGTCCAGAAACTCCTGGAAGCTCTCCTCCGCCTCCCCCAGGAACACCACATCGATGGGATCGATCCCGAGGTAGTCGCCGGCCTGCTGCACGTGCGGCCCCCCGGCTATTACCAGCAATTCCGGCAGTCGTTGCTTGAGCTGCCTCGCCAGCGACAGGAATTCTGCCGCGTTCCAGGTATAGACGCTGAACCCCACCACGGGCGCCAGGCCCGCGGCCAGGGCTTGCCTGGCCCTCGCCAGTTCGCTGTCCTGCCAGTTCGCCAGCCAGGCATCGATGTCGTCCCCGCAGTGGAAGTGGACCAGCCGGATGTCGGTGGCGTCAGCGCTGCGACCGTACTTGCGAAAATAGGCTGTCAGGGAAGCGGTGGTGGTGGGCGGCGCATTGAACTGCTCTGAGTCCATGCTGAGAAGCCAAACGGGGCGTTGCAACAGGTCGACCTCCGCAGTCGATTGGTGTTGCAGCAATGTAGCGGATTGCCGCGGATTTTCCCACCGCGGCAGGGGCCCGGTCTCAGTAGTCGTCCAGACTCAGGTCGTAGTAGCCAAGTTCATCGCGCAGGCGGCGCTCTTCGAGACGCTGTTCCGCGCGGCGCCGCTTGGCTGCGAGGCGCTGCTTCTCCGTGGAGATTGGCAGCAGTTCCTGCATGTCGTCGTCCGATATATCCCCGAGCACCGGCTCGAAGAAATCGTCCAGCTCTTCTGTTGAAGTGCTATCCTGGTTGCGCTCTGCCATAAATCACCTCCCGATGATTTGCCTGGGCCATTTCGCGGCAATATCACTCAGGGTTGGTTGGCTGTAAATCTTTTTTTTGTGTAATTTCTTACAAAGCATTGCTTTATATAGGGTTTTTCCCAGAACCCAAACCCGGGGAAAGCGGGGCGGCCCGCTGCCTTCCCTGGCATCCCCCGGTGCTGGCTACATCCCTGTCCCGACCATCCGTGGTCGTTGCGTCGCACCGGCGGGCCGCTCCCCCCTGCCTATAAAGCAATACCTGTGCCAACACCCGCAAGCCTTTAATGGCGGGGGGGTTCGGCCGGTGGCCACGCAGGCCGCCAGTTGGCTGGACGCGTCCGGACACGTCCGTCAGGCGGGAAATCCCCCCGTCTGCAGTAATTCCTGCAGCCGGGATGCCACGGTCTCGGCATCACCCCGGTCGGCATCCACCGTGAGATCAGCGTAGCGCTGGTACAGCGGCGTGCGCTCGGCGAAAACAGCGGCGTAGCCCAGCTCGGGATCACAGGCGATGCCCCGGGGTGGTGCGGCGGCGACGCGCTTTTGCAGGGTGGCCAGGTCGGCCCGCAGGTAGGCCACCGGGCCGGCGGCCTTGAGTCGCCGCATGGCATCGGCGCTGTACACCACGCTGCCGCCGGTGGCGATCACGGCCCCCTGCAGGTCGATTGCCAGCAGCACCTCGTGTTCGAGTTGCCGCAGTCGCTGGAAACCGTCCCGCTCGAGGATTTCCTGCAGGGTGGCCCCCGCGCGCACCTGCAGGTCCAGGTCGGTATCGACGAAACGCAGGCCGCAGCGTTTCGCCAGGATGACCCCTATGGAGCTTTTGCCTGCCCCCGGCATGCCGATGAGGCTGATGGTTTTGCTTGGCATATGGCGATCCCGGTTATTAGCCTGGCTTATGCCGGCGCGGCCATTATCCCCGCCCGCCAGGCGGGTGTCATGCCCCCGCCTTGCGCCGCTGTTGGGCTCTGGTTAGAGTGACGCCTCGCCGACATCGACCTGCACGACCAAGGAGCGCACCGTGACCCTGCTGACTACCCCTCTGGATGCACTGCACCGGGAACTGGGCGCCAAAATGGTGCCCTTTGCCGGCTATGACATGCCGGTACAGTATCCCGGCGGCATTATCAGGGAGCACCTGCACACCCGGGCTGCCGCGGGGCTGTTCGACGTTTCCCACATGGGGCAGGTGCTGATCGAGGGTGAGGGCGCTGCCGCCACGCTGGAAAAACTGGTGCCCGTGGATGTCCATGGCCTCGGGGTCAACCGCCAGACCTATGCCCTGTTCACCAACGAACAGGGCGGCGTGCTGGACGATCTCATCATCACCCGCTGGGATGAGCAGCGCTTTTTCCTGGTGGTCAACGCCGGCTGCAAGGAGCAGGACATCGCTCACCTGCGGGCCCACCTGCAGGGCCAGCAGCTGACGGTGCTGGCTGGGCAGGCCCTGCTGGCCCTGCAGGGCCCCGCCGCCCGGGAGGTGATGCGCAGGCTTTGTCCCGCGGCGGCGGAGTTGGTTTTCATGCAGGGCTGCGCCACCACCCTGGATGGCGTCCAGGTCTATATCACCTGCTCCGGCTACACCGGGGAAGACGGCTTCGAAATCTCCGTGCCCGCCGCCCAGGCGCCGGCGCTGGCCCGCCGCCTGCTGGACATCGAAGCGGTGGAACCGGTCGGGCTGGGCGCGCGGGACTCCCTGCGGCTGGAGGCTGGCCTGTGCCTGTACGGCCATGAACTGACAGCGGATATAGACCCGGTCCAGGCCGGGCTGCTCTGGTCCATCAGCCGGGTCCGCCGTCCCGGGGGTGAGCGCGCCGGTGGCTTCCCGGGGGCCGCGGTGATCTTCCAGAAGATGGAGGATGGCAGCCCCCTGCGCCGGGTGGGCCTGACTGTGCAGGGCAAGCGACCGGTGCGGGACGGCCAGGCCGTGCTGGATGCCCAGGGCCGGCAGGTGGGCAGCGTGTGCTCGGCCTGCTACGGCGCCAGTGTCGGCGGCCCGATAGCCATGGCTTATATCGAGCGCGGCCTGGGAGAGCCCGGAACGGAGCTGAATGTGGATGTGCGGGGCAAGCTGGTGCCGGTCACGGTGACCCCCATGCCGTTTATTCCCCAGCGTTACTTCCGGGGTTGAGGCGCTCCGCCAGGGCCGGTTTGCGCAGCTCGCGCAGCGTTTGTCGCAGCCCCGTCACCCGGGCGGAGACTGTGCCCGGCGGCAGGCGCGGCAGGTAGCGCCAGCCCAGCCACAGCAGCAGCCCCAGGCCGATCAGGCCGGCCGCGATTACCAGCCATTGGCGCGGACTCAGGCGGGGCAGGGCAGGGCCGTCCGGGACCTCACCGGCGACGCCACTGCCCACCGTGATTTCCACGGCCGGCAGCGACACCAGCCGCAACTCGCCCCGGGTAGTGTCCCACCAGTGGAAATCCCGGGCCCGCAGCAGGTAGCGGCCCTCTGCCTGTACCACGTAGCTGATCCGTTCGCGGCGGCTGGCGCTGACCTGGCCGCGGTTGTTGCTGTCGTCCAGAACCGGCGGGGCCGGGTAGGCGGCCAGGCCGGGGTTGTCCTCAGGCGGCAGGGAGGGCAGCATCATGGCCATGACATCGCTGGCCTCGAAGGTCACCACCCGTTCAAAGGCATCCCCTGGCTGCAGCCCCTCCAGGGATCGATCAAACTGTTGGTTCACCGTGAAGGCGGGCGCCGCCACCCATTGCTCAACCCCTGCCAGGGCCGTGGGTAACCCGACCGTGAACTGCATCCCGGGACTGGACAGCACCCCCTCTACATCGCCGTCGGCGGTGTTCACCCGCAGCCGCGCCTTCACCGGCGGTATGCTGAAATCGCCGGGGCGCTGGGGATAGATATCGAGGTTCCAGCGCTGGATAACCCAGTTGCTCTCGCCCCGCTGCTCGCTGGCGTTGCTGGCGAACTGTTCTGTTTGCAGAATGACCAGCCCGGGCACCTCGGGCAGAGTGATGCGAGTGCCGCCGCTGAACCACCGATCAGTGGCGATTTTAAGCGTCAGGGTCAATTTCTGGCCCGGGACGATGTCTGACTGCGGTGTCAGCGAAGCGTCAATTTCCAGGTCGCCCGCCGCCCGCAGGGCATCGATGGTGGCGGCGGGGGCGAGCGCGGCATAAGCCATGGCGCACAGCAGCAGCGCGCTCGGCCCCAGGCGCTTGCGACGGAGCCCGGCGGACATCACGGCGCCTCGCCCCCGGCAGGCTGCTCGCGGTGCAACTGCATGGCGAACTTGATGGCCAGGAAATCGGACGGATCCCGCTGCACGTTGCGCATCCACATCTCCCGGGTGGCCGGATCCTGGAGGATCTCGTCGGCGCTCAGTTCGATGGTTTCGGCCTGCTCCCAGGAGATCTCCTCGGCGCCCTGGGCGGGAATGGCATCATCGCCCCCCAGTTCCTTGTCCTCCCCGCTCACGCCCTGTTCCTGTTGCTGGCTCTCGCTGAGACGGTTGATCTCGTCGATGAGTTCCTGCACGCGCTGGCGGTTGTGGGCGGCCCCGGGGTAGTCCGGGTTGCGCTCCAGCAGCCGGTCGTAGCGCTGCACGGCGCGCAGGTAGTCGCGCGCCTGGGCGCGGGCGTTGGCCTCGTTGAACAGGGCGGCGTCGCTGTCGCGGCGGGAAAAGTACTCGGCTGCCAGCATGAAATCCTCGGCGTAGTAGTAGCCCAGGCCCTTCCAGATGGGATCCTCGAAGCGCGCGGCCGCGGCGCGGTAATCCCCCATCTGCATCAGCAGGCGCCCCTGCTGGTCGCTGGTGAGCCACAGGTCGACGAACCACTGCAGGGGGGCGAAGTGCCGGCCTCCGTCAGCGGGGTTGTCCGCCTCGACCGCGGCCTCCGCCTCCTCCTGTGCCTGGACGGGCCCTGGTGTGCCGGCCAGCAGCAGCGGCACCAGCAGCCAGGCCCAGGTGAGGGTCCAGCCCCGGCGAAACCACATCAGGAACAGGGCCATGGCCGGAAACACCAGCACATAGCCGCTGTCCAGCCAGGGCAGGGCGCTGTCCTCGATGACCACGAAGTGACTGTTGATACGGCGGTTGATGCGCCGCATGTCACTGTCGTCCACGGTGAGGTCGAAATAGCTGCCCCCGGTCTCACTGGCCAGTTGTTGCAGTGAGCGGCGTTCCAGCGGCGCAAGGCCCGGCTCTTGCTGCTCGGTCCCCACCCCCACCACCAGCAGTTGGTAGCCGGAGGATGCAAAATAGTCTGCGAACGCCGCGCCGCTGTCCGCACCCAGACCGTCGGCAAACATCACCACGGTGGCCGGGGCAGTGGTGTCTCGCAATATCTCCCCCAGCAGTGGCAGGCTGTACTCGGAGAATTTGCCCGGGCGCGGCATGATCGCGGGAGTGATCGCCGCCAGGTACTGATTGAGAATTTCCTGGTCGGCAGTGAGCGTGAGCACTGTATGGGCGCTGCCGGCGTAGACCACCAGGGCCGCTTTCTTGTCGGGTCGCAGGGCCAGCAGGTCGCTTATTTTCTGTTTTGCCCGCTGCAAACGGCTGGGTTGCACATCGGTTTGCTGCATGGAGGAGGACGCATCCAGCAGTATTACCAGCGCCGCCTCATCCTGGCTCAGGGGCGACGGTTGCTGCTTCCAGGTAGGCCCCATCAACAGCAGCAGCAACAGTACCGCAATCACCTTGGTAAAGTTTACCGGGTTCAGCCAGCGGGACTCAAAGCGCTGCAGGCGCAGGTGCTCCAGCAGGTGCGGGGCGATGATACCCCCGAACATGTCCCGGCTGGCCCGGCGGCGACCCTGGACGATGCTGATCAATATCCAGGGGATGATGGCCAGCGCCCAGGCGGGGCGCAGGAAGTGGAAATGTTCCAGCACGGCCAGTTCAGGAGGCATTGGCTGCCACCTCCCGGCGCCAGCTGCGCCAGGCGCCCAGGGCGTGGTACAACAGGTACAGGCTCAGGGCCACGCTCACTGGCACCCAGTGCAGGCTCTGCCGGGGCCGGAAACTGATGGTCTCGTACAGCTCGGGTTCCAGTTCACCGACGGTCTGGTAGGCCTGCAACAGCTGCTGCTGGTCCAGGGCCTGGAAGTAGCGGCCGCCGGTAAGCTCCGAGACCCGCTGCAGGGTGTCGATATCCAGCGCCTCCTCGCCCACCGATGCGGGGTCGCCAATGGCAATGGTGTAAATGCGGATAGCGTCGCTGGCCGCGACCTTGGCGGCGTCAACCGGGGGCACCATGGAGCCGGTATCGTTGCCGTCGGTGAGCATGATCAACACGCGGTTGTCGGAATCGCTTTCCCGGAACAGCTTGATGGCCAGGCCGATGGCGTCACCGAAGGCAGTGCTCTGGCCGGCCATGCCAATCCGGGTATCCGCCAGCAGCTGTGCCCATACCGCGTGGTCGTCGGTGAACGGGCTCTGCAGGTAAGGGGCATTGCCGAATACGATGAGGCCCAGCCGGTCCGAGGCGTGCTGGTCAGTCAACTCGGCCAGCACGTACTTGACCGCATCGAGGCGATTCACGCTGGTACCGTCCGGCAGGGTGAAATCAATGGTTTCCATGGAGCCCGACAGGTCCACCGCGATCATCAGGTCGCGCCCGGATTTCTGCTGTTCCACCGGTGGCCCAATCCACTCGGGCTTGGCGGCGGCCAGCACCAGGCACAGCCACATGAAATTCACCAGGAACTGCTGGGCCCGGTCGCGCTGCAGCACCATGGCGCCGGTTTCCGGACGCCGCTCACTGAGTGTTACCAGTTTGTCGAAGAAGGGTACCCGCACCGAGTCGCGGCTTTCCTTGTAGGCCGGCAGCAGCCGCATCAACAGCGGCAGCGCCAGCAGGGTCAGGGCCCAGGGGTGCGCCAGCTCAAACATCCGCGGGGTTCTCGTGATTGCGCACCCAGGCCACGCAGGCCGCGAGCAGCTGGCTGGCGTCCGCAGGTTCCAGTTGCGCTCCGCTGTAGGGTCCCTCGGCCAGCAGTTGGCACTGCTGCGGCGAAAAAACCGCGGTGGGGCATTGCGCGTTGAGGAACTGTATCCACTCCGGGCCCGAAAGCCGGGCCACCTGCTCGCGCGGAAAAGCAGCCAGGGCCGCCAGTTTCAGCAGCCGGTTGATTTCACTGGCCAGCCCGGCGGGCGCCGCCGCGGTCGACAGTGCCTGCAGCCGGGCGATGGCCTCCCGGCGATAGCGGTTGCGATACCAATGACGCAGGAACCGCCACAGTCGCAAACCCAGGTAGGCCAGCAGCCCCGCCCCCAGCCATAGCCAGCCCACGGTCTGGGGCCACCAGCTGACGCCCGCCGGGGATACCACCTCGATGAAGTCGCCCAGGGCGTAGTTGCCGAAGACCTCCGGCAGCGGCGGTGCGCTCACTGCAGCACCCTCTGGCCGCCGAGTTTTTCCCGCAGCTGGCTGGTGACCGGGTTGGCAGTGTCCACCGGCAATACGGGTATCTGGTGGCGCTTGAGCTCACCCTGCACCAGGCTGAAGGCGTTCTCGAAACTGGCCTCGAATTTCCTGCCCAGCTCGCGCTCGCTGGGGTCTATCTCCAACTGGAAGCGGCCATCGCTGACCACCAGGGTGCTGGCTCCGGAAATATCCCGCTCCAGCGGGTCGAAGACCAGCGAACAGATGATGTCATTGTGCTGGCTGATGCGCCGTATCGTCCCCAGGGTGGCATCGTTCCAGCCGTAGAAATCGGAAATCAGCACCACCAGGTAGTCGTGACCGATGCTGCGCTCCAGCACCTGCAGGGCGTCGTTGAGCCCGCCGGCGTGACTGCCGTGGCCGGCGGTTACGGACAGCTCGTTGTTCATCGCCACCAGGTCCCCCAACCAGCCGATGACCTTGCGCTCGTTGCGCGTGGGCCTGGCTTCCAGGATGCGGTGGTCGTTGAACAGTATGGCGCCGACACGGTCCCCGACGGCCAGCACCCGCCAGGCGGTCAGCGCCGCCACTTCGGCGGCGATCACCGACTTCATCTTTTGTCGGCTGCCGAAAAACATCGGCAGCCGCTGGTCCACCATCACCACCACCGGCCGGTCGCGCTCCTCGGTGTACACCCGCACATGGGGTTTGCCGGTGCGGTTGGTGACGCGCCAGTCCATGGTGCGGATATCGTCGCCGGGCCGATAGTTGCGCAACTCGTCGAAATCCAGGCCACGGCCTCGCAAGCGCGATCGCTTGCGGCCGCTGAGCAGGGACCGCACCGGTTGCCGCGGCAGGTAGCTGAAGCCCCGGGCGCTGTAGCGCAGGCGCATCAGGGCGCGCAGGCTGGTGTAGATATCGTCGTTGCTGGCGGCGGCCATCTGCGTCTCAGCCCACGGCCACCTGGCGGATGATCTCGTCGATGATGTCGTCCGGGGATATCTTGTCCGCCAGGGCGTCGTAGGTGATGATCAGGCGGTGGCGCATGATGGCGTGCAGAACCGAGCGCACATCATCGGGCGTGACATGATCACGCCCATCCAGCCAGGCGCTGGCGCGGCTGCTGCGGTGCAGGGCGATACTGGCCCGGGGGCTGGATCCGGTGTCTATCCAGCCGCCGAGCTTGGCGCCGAACAGTTCGGGTTGCCGGGTGGCCATCACCAGATCGACGATGTATTGCTCCACCGGCTCCGATACGCCCATCTGCTGGATGGTCTCGCGGGCTGCGAAGATATTGTCCTGGGAAATCATCTGCAGCTGTTCGCCCCTGGCGCCCTCCTCCAGCTGCAGCATGCGCACGATCTCCAGTTCCGCGTCGGCCTGGGGGTAGTCGACCGATATTTTCATCAGGAAGCGGTCCATCTGGGCCTCCGGCAGCGGATAGGTGCCCTCCTGTTCGATGGGGTTCTGGGTAGCCAGTACCATGAACAGTGCCGGCAGCTCGTAGGTCTTGCCCGCGACCGTCACCTGCCGCTCTTCCATGGCTTCCAACAGGGCTGACTGCACCTTGGCCGGCGCCCGGTTGATCTCGTCGGCCAGTACCAGTTCACTGAAAATGGGGCCGGGCTGGAACAGCAGCTCAGATTTGCCCTGGTTGTTGTCCAGGTAGGTTTCATTGCCGGTGATATCCGACGGCAACAGGTCGGGGGTGAACTGGATGCGTCCCAGCTTTGCCTGCAGGACCTTCGACAGGGTCTTGATAGAGCGCGTTTTGGCGGTGCCCGGCAGGCCCTCCAGCAGCACATTGCCGTTGCACAGGAGCGCCAGGGTGAGGGTGCGCACCACTTCTTCCTGGCCGATAACGGATTTGCCCATTTGCTGCATCATGGAGTGGATAGCGCTGAGGTGTTCACTGGACACTGACTTGCTCCCCTGTCAGGAAAATTCGGCCTGATCACCCGGCGGGATCAGCGCCGACGAGTATAGCCTGACTTCCGTCGCAGATTAACTCGCCCAGGCCCGCGGGGCCCGAAACTGCTGGGACAAATAGTCCATCTGGTCGGCGAGAATCCGTTCCTTGGCGAGGAAGTGCCACTCGAAGGGATTGGGTCGAAAAGGCACGGCCAGCAGGGGCATGTGCGCTTCTTCGGGGGTGCGATTATCTTTTTGCCAGTTGCAGCGCTTGCAGGCGGCCACCACGTTTTGCCAGCGGTCCGTGCCACCTCTGGATGTGGGCAGAACATGGTCGCGGGTCAGGTCTGACCTGGAGAACTGGTCACCGCAGTAGAGGCAGCGGTGGTCATCGCGGCGAAACAGGGTGCGGTTGCACAGGGGCGGGCTGAAATTGCGGGTAATGCGGCCCTGGATGGCGACTATGGGTTGCAGTTCTATGCGCGAGCGTTTGCCGCTGATTCGCTGGATGCCGCCAAAATAGGGCGGCAGAGTCTCCCCGATGCCGTAGATGACATCGCCCTTGGCGTAGGCCGAAATAGCCTCGTGCACCGTTATCCAGCCGCGGGGCTGTCCGGCCACGTCCAGTCGCAGGATGGTATGCATGGTTGCCCACTCGATTACCTGCGTAAACGCTACTGCAATTTGCCGGCATTAACAATCGCCAAATAGCGTGTTTACTGCGCCTGCCAGCTGACGCTGACCAGTTCCCTGTCGCCGTCCAGCAGGGCGCCGCGGAAACTATCCTGCGAGTGGATGGCACCAACGCCTGCAGGGGTGCCGGTCATGACGATATCGCCGTCCTCCAGCGTGGTGAATCTGCCCAGCTCTTGCAGTATCTCCGCGGGGGAGTAGATCATCAGCCCGACGCCACCAGCCTGGCGCAGTTCGCCGTTGACAGTGAGCCGCAGCGACAGGCTGTGCAGCTCCGCCGGCGCCCGCACGAACTCGCTGAACAGGGCGGCGCCGTCGAAGGCCTTGGCGCGCTCCCACGGCAGCCCCTTTGCTTTCAGCCGCGATTGCAGTTCGCGCCGGGTCAGGTCCAGGCCAAAGCCCACACCGGCAATCTCCCCGGCGCTGATCAACAGGGCGATTTCACCCTCATAGTGCAAGGGCTCGCCATCGATCTGCGCCCGCAAGCGACTGCTGATCGCCGAGTTGGGCTTGTTGAACACCACCATGTCGCCGGGAATCTCATTCCCCAGTTCCTGGATATGAGCCACATAATTGCGGCCTACACAGACGATTTTGGACGGCGTAACGGTGGTTTGTGCAAAGCTAATGTTGTGCATGGTTGCTTACTCCCTGGACCCGGCCGGCGCGCCCGGCAGGGCGTAGGCGAGGATGTGGTCACCGGCTCCGGACTCCCCCGACCAGTGGCCGCCCGCGGCGATGACCACAACCTGCCTGCCGTCAGCCGCCAGGTAGGTCATGGGGGTGGCGGCGCTGCCGGTGGGCATGCGGGTGCTCCACAGTTCGGCGCCCGTCTCGATGTCGAACGCACGGAAATTGTGGTCGCCGGAGCCGGCGATGAATACCAGGCCGGAGGCGGTTACGGTGGGCCCGCCCACGCCGGGCGTACCGCGGAAAAACCAGAACGGAAACGGCGCCATATCGCGGGTCGTGCCCAGGGGTACGCTCCACAGTTTCGCACCGCTGGTCAGGTCGATCGCGTCCAGGGTGTTCCAGGGCGGCGCGGTGCAGGGCAGCCCCCAGGGCGACAGCAGGATGTCGGGCGTCACGCAAAAGGGTGTGCCCAGCTGCGGGTGCGCTGTGGGGTGTTTATCGCAGGCCTGGCGGGGTATGAGGTGGATGATACCCGCCACATGATTGGTGCGCAGCACGATGATATTGCGGTGCGGATCAATAGCCGGCGAGCCCCAGTTGTTGCCGCCCCCCTGGAAGGGGTAGGTGATGGAGCCCTGCACGCTGGGTGGTGTAAACAGCCCCTCCCAGCGGGCCTTGCTGATCAGCTCCCGGCAGGCGCTTTTCTCCCAGGGGGTGATACCCCAGGCTGTTTCCGGCGACACGATCTCCGGGGTCAGGGTCGCGGGCAGGGTCGGGAAAGGCTGGGTGGGCGAGTAGTACTCACCCGGGGCTGTCGCCCTGCGGAACGGGCCGCTCTTCCACCGGGAACAGCGGTTCCCCGGTCTCCCGGTTGAGCAGGAACAGGTGGCCCATCTTGGTGGGTTGCGCCAGGGCTGCAATCTGCTGGCCGGCCCGGTTCACTTCATACAGTGTGGGCTGGGAAGGGGTGTCGAAGTCCCACAGGTCGTGGTGCACTGCCTGGAAGTGCCAGGCGACCTTGCCGCTGTCGCCGTCCAGGGCGACCACGGAGCTGGAATAGTAATCCAGCCCCTGCTCCAGGGTACCGCGCAGTCCGCCGAAATAGTCGGGAGTGCTGTTGCCGGTGGGCACGAATACCAGCTTGCGCCGGGGGTCGACAGATATAATGGACCACACATTGGTGGTGCCCTTCTGGAAGCGCTGGCCGGCATCTGTCAGGCGGGGGTCGACGCCGGGGGGCAGCGGGTCCCAGTACCAGGCCAGCTTGCCAGTGCGCACATCGAAAGCCCGCACCACACCGCCGGGCGAATCCGTGCGACGGTTGTCCAGCACCTGGGCCCCGGTGATCACCAGGTCGCCGAGGATGGCCGGTGGCGAGGTGATGGCGTATTCGCCCGGTCGGTAATCACCCAGGCCCAGGCTCAGATCCGAGCTGGCCGCCCTCGCCGAAGTCCTCACAGGGCTTACCGGTGCGCCCGTCCAGCGCGATGAGGCGGCCGTCCAGGGTGCCCGTGAATATCCGGTGCTCGCAGGCTTCGCCCCGGGGCAGGGGATCCTGCCAGCTGCTGACGCCCCGGCAGTTGGTGAGCGCCACCGGGCCGATATCGACCTGCGGATCATAGACCCAGCGCTCGCGCCCGGTGGCGGCGTCCAGGGCGAACACACGATTGAAGGGGGTGCAGTAGTACAGCGTATCGTTGACCACGATGGGCGTTACCTGCAGGGAGCTCTGTGGCATGGGCCCGTCGCTGTCCCCGAAAGCGCTGCCGGGCCTGCCCTCGCTGGCTTTGCGGATATCGCCGGAGCGATGCTCCCACAGCAATTCCAGTTGCTGCACGTTGCCGGCAGTGACCTGGGTCAGGGGAGAGTAATGGCCACCCCCCGGGCTGGCGCCGTAGTGCCCCCAGTGGTTCTGGGCGAGGCTGGCGCTGGCCAGCGTTGCCAGCAACAGGCAGGCAGTGCCGATACGCAGCGACTGCAGTGCGGTATGACAGGGTGCGGGAAAAGTAATCGCTTTGTCCTCTCAGGCTGTGTCGGTCAGGGAATGCCGGTTGGTCCGGCTAGGTTTCCATGCAGCGGCCGACCACCGCCAGCATGGCCGCCGTTTGCCATTCCAGCAGCTCATTGGCAACTGTGTCAGGCTGCTCCCGGTGACGCCAGGCGGACGAGTTGATCTCGTACAGGAACAGCGCCAGGCGTTTGAGCCTTGCCGCGCTCCATCTGGAGCCCAGCTGGCGCAGCGTCGCTGCCAGCCTCTCGGTCACTTTCTCCCGGTGCGCCAGCTCTATCTCCATGAGCTCGGGAAACAGGGCCAGCCCGATATCCAGCTCCCGGGTTATCTGGTCGCGGGTTTCCTGCCGGGATACAGCCTCGATCGACTCGGTAAAGTATGCCTGCCATGGTAGCGCCAGGCGCTCCGGGGTATTGAATTCGTCCATCACTGCTTCTATCCCCGCCAGATAATCCAGATACAGGGCCGCGAGTATTTCCACCTTGTCGCGAAAATACTGGTAAATGGAGCTGACCGGGATGCCGGCCTGGCTGGCGATACTGTTGGTGGTCACTGCGGCGATACCCTGCGTTTGCAGAATCTCCACCGTGGAGCGAAGAATCAGCGCTACCCGCTCCTGAGAGCGTCGCTGGGAAGGTTTGCGTCGTTGGGGCAATGGTCTGTTCCGTGTGGCGGATCTCGATAGATATGCTGTAGAGGCTAGCGCAATTCCTCGCCGACCACTAATATGAACTCTAATTCATATTATTTGACATGCGCGCAGGCCGGGTCCACCATTGCCCGAACAATAATTTTCCAGTTCTCTGCCAACCAGGATGACCACAATGAGTATCCGTGTATCCCGCGCTCTGGGCGCACTGTCCCTGTTGTCCGCCGCCGTGTCCGCCCAGGGGCAGGCCACCCTCGAGGAGGTTGTGGTAACCGCGCAGAAGCGCACAGAAAGCCTGCAGGACGTCTCCATCGCCATAGCCGCCTTCAGTGAAAAGGAGCTGCGTAACCTGTCAATCGCCAACCTGGAAAACCTCACCCAGTCGGTCAGCGGGGTGGAATTGTTCGACGAACGCGGTTCAGGCCAGCCCACCTGGGTTATTCGCGGCGTGGGCCTGGCCGATTTCAACGCCAATAACACGCCTACCGCGGCCATCTACTTCGACGAGTTCTACCTCACCTCCAATGTCATGGGTGGCATCGGTATGTACGACATCGCCAGGGTGGAGGTGCTCAAGGGGCCCCAGGGCGGTCTGTATGGCCGCAATACCAGTGGTGGCGCGGTCCGGGTGCTGTCGGTACGGCCCGACCTGGAGCAGGGTTTCAATGGCTATATCCAGGGCAGCTATGGCCGCTGGGACCGCGCTATTGCCGAAGGGGCGGCAGGCGGGAAAATCACCGACAAGCTGGCTTTTCGCGTAGCGGGTATGACCGATCAGAATGGCGGCTGGCAGGACACCCTGGCCACGCCGGGGGACGATGATTACGGTGATCGGAATTTCAGCTCCGGTCGTGCCCAGCTGCTGTTCCAGCCCACCGAGAATCTTGAATTTCTGCTCAAGGTCGACGGGGGAGAGGACAAGTCCGAGACCACCCTGGCCTATTCCCGGGCCCTGTTTGATCCCTCCGGCAGTGGCGATTACTGTGCCAGCGCCTACGCCGGGACGCTCAATCAGAAAGATTGCGCGACCCTGGCGAACATCACCAGTTTTTATGCCCTGACTCCGGGGGACGCGGGACCGCTGGCCTCATCCCAGAAGCGTGACGGCAGTGTGGTGCTGTCCAATCCCATCAACAAGCTCGACAACTCATGGAGCGGTGCCAACCTGCAGGTGAACTGGGATCTCGACTTCGCCATGCTGACGTCGATCAGCGGCTACCTCGATTACGACAACAAGCAGGTCTTCGATTACGATGGCTCCCCGCTGGTACTTTTCGAGGAGGATGGCAAGGCTGAGTTGACGGTCTGGTCGCAGGAGTTCCGCCTGGTTTCCCAGAGCGACGGTCCGCTGAACTGGTTGGCCGGCGCAGCCTATGGCGAGGACGAGGACAAGGAGCACCGCTTCGGCAACACCCTGGATAATCTCTTTGTGTTTCCCAGCCTGACGGAGAGGGGGTTCACCCAGGAAAACGAGTACTGGTCGGTATATGGCCAGCTGGAGTATGACCTTAACAACGAATGGACCGCGCACGGCTCGCTGCGTTATTCGGACGAGAACAAGAAGTACAAAAACGGTTTCACCCAGGATCTTATCGAGGGCTTCTACTACTACCAGGATGTCAACAAATCCTATGAATTGCAGGAGAACTGGTCCGGACACGCGGGCATGGACTGGGCGCCCAGCGACGACCTGATGTTGTACGGCCGCATAACCCGCGGCTACAAGACTGGCGGTTTTCCGGGTGGTTTCGCCTTCACCCCCGAGGAGTTGAATCCCTACGATGAAGAGACGGTCTGGTCCTATGAGCTGGGATTCAAGTCGACCTGGCTGGCCAATACCCTCAAGCTCAATGGCGCCGCCTTTTACTACGACTACCAGGATGTGCAGGGCTATACCCAGCGCCTGAGCGAGGAGACGGGCACTGTGGTATCCGCGCTGGGAAACCTGGGAGACGCGGAACATATCGGCGCCGAGTTGGATATGGAGTGGCTGCCCGGGATGCTGCCCGGCCTGTCTCTACAGGCCTCGGTCGCCTGGCTGAGCGCGGAGTACAAGTCCAATGACTTCGGCCTGGATCCCGCCGATGTGGCGGTGGACCTGGACGGCTACACCCGCCCCTACGCCCCGGAGTGGAGCGCCTATCTGCAGGCCCGGTATGAGTGGCAGTTAAGCAGTTCCCTGGGCGCGGGCATGCAGCTCAACTACAGCTGGCGCGATGACATCTACGGCGAGGAAATGGCCATCACGCCGCTGTCCTATGCCGCCTATAACGTCAACAGCTACGGCATCCTCAATGCCAGGGCCTGGGTCGGCTCCACGGATGGCCGGTGGCAGGTAGCCCTGATCGGCAAGAACCTGACCGAGTCGGAGTACTGGACCAGCGGCACCGGCGATGACCTGGGCAGCTTTGTCAGCACCCCGGGCCAGCGCATGAGCTATGCCGTGGAGGCCACCTACAGCTGGTAGGCACAAGTCACAGCATGACCTGACGACCGCCGCCGGCGGTCGTTCTGGTTCAGGGCCTCAGGGTCGCTGCATCAGGTGTTCGGCAATGGCGTGCCAGATCAGCGGGCCATTCACCTCGTTGGCCTCGCTCTCGGCCTCGGGGTGGGAGGACTGCTTGACGATGACCATCTCGGCCACCGGATCGATGTAGATAAACTGCCCGAACACGCCAATCGCGCTGACCGGCTTGTGGGGGGTGTTAAAGGTCCACCACTGGTCGTGGTAGGCGTAACCGATATGCTCGTACCAGGGGTCCTGGTAGTAGCGGTTGAAGGGTGCGCGGTTACCGGCCTGCAGGATGCGCTCGGCGATGGCCTGCGACAGTATCTGCTGGCCGTTATACTTGCCCTTTTGCAGGATCATCTGGCCAAAGCGCGCGGCGTCGGAGGCGGTGATATTGAGGCCCCCGCCGTTCATTTCCTCGCCCTTGTCATTCAGCCACATGTACCCGTCCCGTTCCGTGCCCAGCCGCTGCCAGATCCGCTCCTCCAGTTGCCGGCTCACCGACTTGCCGCTGACCCGGCTGGTAAGCCAGCCCAGGGCATCCGTGTTGGGGGTGACGTAAAGGAAGGCCTCGCCGTGGGGCCGTTCGGCCTTGCGCAGGCTGGGCAGGTATTCATAGATGCTGTCCGCGCCCTGGTATCCAGCAGGCGGTGTGGAGATGCCGAATATGTAGCCGTACTTCCAGACATCGGCGCCCGGGTCGGTGTAGTCTTCGCTGAATTCCAGGCTGGTGGTCATGTCCAGCACCTGTTGTACGGTGGCATCTGCGAAGGCACTGCCCTTCAGCTCGGGCAAATAGTGCTGCATGGTCTGCGTCGGATCAATGGCGCCCTCTTCTATCAGGCAGAGTGTCAGCATGCCGACGAAGGATTTGGTGGCGGAAAACATCTGGTGCTGTGAGGGTCTTGCCATGCCGTTGAAGTAGCGCTCGTAGATCAGCTCTCCCCGGTGCAGTACCAGGAACGCATCGGTGACGGATTCATCCAGCCAGGTAGCCAGGTTCACTGTTCTGTCTTCCGGCAGGCTGAAGCTGAGTGCGTCCAGGTCCACCGGGCTGGTAACCAGGCTGGAGACCGGCCCGTCGCCCCGGTATATGCCCCGGGTGGGCTGTAATTCGCGGATATGCTGGAAGGCCCAGCGGCTGTAAGGGTACTCCGAAATATTGTCGCGGGTGACCCGCTTCTCCGCCGGCGGCGGGAAGCCCTGCATCAGGCCCAGGCTGGCGGCGGTAACCGGCGCCTCCCCCGGCGCGGGGGCCGCAGTGGCCAGCACGGATACGCTCGCGGCGACGATGGCGCAGCCTCGCCTGAACTGGCTGGCGAGGCCTCTACGGCAGGATTGTTTCATATTTCTTTCCCTGGTTCTGGTGGCGGCTGGCAGCCGGATGATCTGTTTCGGGTGTTAAATGAATATATATTCATATTAAGCAGGAGGCAATGGCGAGTTGCGCGACTGGCGCCCGCCGGGGGCATCCGGCAGCTCAAACTCCCACAGCAGCAGGGGGGCGTGTTGCTGGGCCCCGTAGACATCGCGATCGCCGGGGGCCCCGGAGGAGACCTCCCGGGGCAAACAGACCTTGATCGCCAGGGCGGGATCGAAGTAGATCACGTCCAGCACCCGGCTCTCCGGCACGCCGTAGAGCCGTGCGACCAGGGACGCATTGACCAGCTGCAGCGACTTGAAGCGCTGGTAATCCGCTTCCTCCCTGAACATGATGTCCAGCGAATACGTGAAGGGGCTGGTGTTCTTGCTGCGCACCACCTGGGCGAGGTCGCTGAGGGTCGTCATGACTGCAGCTCCTCCACCGTCACCGGGAACAGCTCCAGCGGATCGGCCTCCAGCAGGTGGTAGACGGAAAACTCGTACACCTCTCCGGCCCGCAGGTCCGATGGCGAAAAAGGAAAGGCCAGGTTGCCCGCGGTGGCGATACGCCCCTGGTAGCCGAAATGCAGCAGGGTGGAACGGGTCAGGCTGCACAGGGTGTCGGCGGCTTCAGCGGTGGGGCAAACCGCGTCGATGACGATGCCCAGTTCGTGGGCGGGGTGCGCCCGCCGGGGCTCGCCGGCGCCCATCACCCCATCGCAGCCGTATACGTGGAAGTTGAGCCCCCGGTCAGACTCGGCGGTGGGGAGCATGGCCCGTACCCGCTCGCGCACCTGTTGCAGGATCGTGTCGATGGAGCCGATCATGACCGGGTCGCGGACACCGGCAATGGAGATACTGCGACAGCCCACCCGGCGGGCGCCCTCCAGTTTCACGCAATAGCGGGCGGCTGGGATGAAGCGGCTGCCCCGCACCGCCACCTGGCCCTCCCCCGCCGACTCGAAACTGACTCCTCGCAGGTCCAGGTCGCCGCCGGGACCCGGTAGCAGGTAGGGATTGGATTTCTCGTACAGCGTGTGGGCGGCGACCGAGGTGGGGGTGAAGCAGCGCTCGGCGCTCAGGGGCCGCAGGATGAACCGGTCCTGTTCCAGGATCCCCAGGGCGCAGTCGGCGCCGGAGCCCGGGCTGGCGGCGATGGCGGCGCACTCCAGGATCTTGCCCAGGTGCAGGGCCAGGCCCGGGTCGAAGCCGCGCATCATGGGCAGGGCGGCGAATACGGCGGGGTCGTAGGCGCGTCCGGCAACCACTACCTGGCAGCCCAGCGACAGCGCCTGCTGTATGGGTTCCACACCCATCTGCGCCACCAGCGCGGTGCTGTCCGCCAGGGTTGCTTCATCGAGCGGCGGTACCCCGGTCAGGGCGCTCACCCGGCCCTGGCGCAGCCCCGCCAGCGCCCTTTCCCGGGGCACATCGGCGCTGACAATGCCCAGGCGGAAGGACAGCTGCAGCTCCCGGGCCAGTTCGCGCACGATGGCGACGGTCCACTGCAGGTGTGGCCGGGCCCCGGCGCCGCCCGCGCTGCCGATCACCAGTGGTATGCCGGCTCCCACAGCGGCCTGCAGCAGTAGCGCCAGGTCGCGCCGCACGGCGTTTCTGTCCGTGAAGGACTTGCCGGAACCCAGGTAATAGGGCCCCGGGTCGGTGGAGCCCGCATCCACAGCGATCAGGTCCGGGGCGCATTCCAGGCCGCGTTGGAAAGAGTCCTCCGGGAAGCCGTAGCCGAGGATCGCGGTGGGTGACAGGATGGTGAAAGCGGCCATCAAACAGGCGCCGCGGCCAGCTGCAATGCGACACTGTCCAGAATTGACTTCAAATGGCAATACACTTATCGTTACCGGCTGTTTTTCGGGCAGGTTTTGCATGCTATGCCTCCCCTTGAATACATGCAAATCCAGTGCGGCAGCGAACCGGGCTCAGTGGCCCGGTCGCGGTTCACCTGCCGGAACTCGGCCCCTCGGGCCCGGATCATTCGCTAGCGGAAAATTGGACGAATTATATGAATGCACAAAGCCCGGCAGGGGTCATCGCGACTCTCGAAAATCCGTTCGCCGAGCGGGATGAGCAGGCCTTTACCGTACCCGGGCAGATCGCCTCCACCCCCGGTCCCTACGAGGAATCCCTGAAGGCCGGCTGGGAGCTGCAGCAGCGTCCCTACCAGACAGCCGGCGTCAAGAATGTCCAGCGCCAGCACCAGAAAAACCGCATGACAATCTGGGAGCGTATCCGCTTTCTCGCCGACGGTGAGCCGACGGTGCTTTACCAGAACTGGGGCCCCAACCTGGATGGCGCCTCGCTGGTCACGGCAATCATCAAGGTGAACGGGCGCGATGTGGCCCTGTACGGCCACGACTTCACCGTGCGCGCCGGTTCCATGGACGCGACCAATGGCGAGAAGCTGGCCCGCCTGTTCGAACTTGCCGCGCGCCAGCGCATCCCGGTGGTAGGGATCAACGACAGCGCCGGCGCCTATATCCCCGCCGGCGTGGGCGGCCTGGATGGCTATGCAGAGGCCTTCGCGGCGCTGCGCAAAATCAGCGGCATCGTGCCCAGCATCATGTGCATGTTCGGCTTCAACGCCGGTGGCGGCTCCTACCTGCCGCGGCAGGGCAGCTTCCTGATCCAGCCCAACGAGACCTTCTTCGGCCTGACCGGGCCCGGCGTGGTCAAATCCGTGTTGGGCGAGGACGTGACCCCGGACGAACTGGGCGGCCCCGGCGTGCACAGCCAGAGCGGGGTGACCGATTTCGTGGTCAAGGACGAGGTGGCGGCCCTGCGCAAGGTACGGGCGCTGCTCAACTACCTGCCCAGCTATAACGGTGAACTGGCTCCCCACGAGCCCAGCTCCGACCCCATCACCCGCAAGACCTGGGATATCGATATCCTGCTCAAGAAGGCCTTCAACTCTCCCACCGGTTTCAACACCCCTATCGATGTCAGCATCCTGATCCAGCAGCTGTGCGACCACGGCGATTTCCTGGAAATCCAGCCGGACCGGGCCCGCAATACCGTGACGGCGCTGGGCCGTATGGGCGGCAATGTGATCGGCTTCGTAGCCAACAACTCAGCGGTGGCCTCCGGCCAGGTGGATATCGCCGCGGCCTACAAGAACGCGCGTTTTATCCGCTTCTGTAACCTGTACAACATTCCGGTGATCTTCCTGGAGGACACCACCGGCTTCCTGCCCGGTCGCGAGCAGGAGAGCGGCGGTATCGTGCAGGCCGGGCGCGCCATGCTCGACGCCATCGTGGACCTGCGCACGCCGCGCTTCCTGGTGCTGGTGCGCAACGCCTACGGCGGCGCCTACGCCGCCTTCAACAGTATCGCCGTGGGAGCTGACTTCGTGGTGGCGCTGCCCACCACCCGGGTGGCGGTGATGGGGCCTGCCGGGGTCGAGTACGTCTACAAGGACGAGCTGAAGAAGATTCGCGGCTCGATGCCCGCAAGGATCAAGGCCGAGACCGCCGCCCAGGTAGCTGCCGGTCTGTCTGAAGAGCAGGCGACGCAAGCGGCCGGGGAAATCGTCGGCGCCTGGGTCAAGGCCGAGGAGGCGCTGCTGGCCAAGCGCTACGAGCAGGAGCTGATGAACCCCAATGAAGCCCTCAGCCTGGGTTCCATCTCGCAGATCGTGATGCCCTCCGACCTGCGCCAGGTGCTGGCGGAAAACATGGCCTTCTACCTGCGCCGCTACCAGCCCGGCCCGATGCAATCGGTACAGCGCGAATTCCACTGATCCGGCCCGGCCAACAGACTTAATCGAGGAACCCAGGCGTGTCCAACGAATATTACCTGCAAAACCCGCTCACTCACCGCGACCGCAGACTGGGGCGCAGCCCCAGCGCGTGGGTGAGCCAGTTCGACTGCACGCATATGCGGCCGCTGATCATCTGCCGCGGCCCGATCCGCAAGGAGGCCATGGATGTCTTCTCCGAGATGGGTATCGAGCACTACGGGATCCTGCTGTCTGAAAAGGATTCCATCGTCTACCGCAACGCCCTGGCGCCGGAGCTGCGCTCCCTGACGGACCCCGACCGGGTTCACCGGGTGCCGGATTACAGCGGCGCCAACAAAGAGGAGCGCGAGCAGCGCATCCGCCAGATCATCAACATCGCCCGGGACAACAACTACAACTCGATCTTCGCCGGCTACGGCTTCATGGCCGAAGACGAGACCATGGTCGCGGCCATGGAGCAGGCAGGGCTGAACTTTATCGGGCCCTGCTCCCGGACCGTGCACGACGCCGGGCTCAAGGACGAGGCCAAGCGCACCGCCCTGAAAATCGGTGTCTCCGTGACTCCGGGCATCGACAACGGCACCGCCCTCACGCTGTTGAAAAAACACCCCGACGTGGCCGCCCTGAAAAAACTCGTGGCGGAGCAGGAACTGCCGCTGGACCCGGCCAGCCTGGACGACGAGGCGGTCTCGCTGGAGGACAAGGCCGACATGGTGCTGGCGGCCTCCTATGATAAGGGCATAGACCTCTACACGGTGGAGGAACTGTGCGACACCCTCACCGAGGCCGTCGAGAAGATGGCCCGGGACTACCCGGAAAACCGGGTCCGCCTCAAGGCCATCAGCGGTGGTGGCGGCAAGGGACAGCGTATCCTGGGTATCGGCGAGGCCTCGCGCACCGCGGAAATGGTGCGGGAAATCCTCAACGAGGTGAAGACCACCGGCGTCGGCGACAACAAGAATGTGCTGGTGGAGCTCAACATCGAGACCACCCGGCACATGGAAATACAGGTCATAGGCAATGGTGTGTGGAGCATGAGCATGGGCGGCCGCGACTGCTCCCTGCAAATGCACGAGCAGAAGCTGCTCGAGGTGTCGGTGACGGTGGAGTCCCTGCAGGCGGCTATCGCCGAGGCCGAGCGCAGTGGCCAGCAGGAAGAGGCCCGGGTGCTGCGCCAGGATCTCGCCACCCTCGAGGCCATGGAAGAGCAGTCAGCGCGTTTCGGCGAGGCTGTGGGCCTGGACTCCGTGTCCACCTTCGAGTGTATCGTCGATCGCGACAAGCACTTCTTCATGGAGATGAACACCCGTATCCAGGTGGAGCACCGGGTCACCGAGCTGTGCTACTCCCTGCAGTTCAGCAACCCCGATGACCCCGAGGATTACTTCGTGGTGGAATCCCTGGTTGAGGCGATGGTGTTGCTTGCCGCCCACGGCAAAAGACTGCCCATGCCCCAGCGCCGGGTGCGTAACAACGACAGCGTCGAGGCGCGCCTCAATGCCACCAACCAGGCCCTGCAACCCCATGCCGGCGGGGTCATCGAGTCCTGGAGCGATGCCATCGAGGGCGAGATCCGCGACGATCAGGGCATCAGCCTGCACAACCCGGACACCGACGTGTTCATGAAGTACACCCTGGCGGGGGCCTACGATTCCAATATCGCCCTGTTGCTCACGGTTGGCGAAAGCCGCCTGGCGACTTACCAGCACATGGCCGAGATCATCCGCCAGACCCGCATGCGCGGCCAGGACCTGAGCACCAACCTCGAGTTTCACTACGGGCTGGTGAACTGGTTCATCGCCCAGAACGTCAACGCGCGGCCGACCACCCGCTTCATCGTGCCCTACCTGACCGCTGTCGGTGAGTTGAAGCGCCAGGCCAACAACCTGGACCTCGCCTACGCCTATAAGTCCATCTGCAAGGTGGCCATGGCCGGCCAGGAGGGGGAGGCGGCGCACGCGCTGGCGGAAACCCTGCAGCTCAAGGAAACCCTGTTGTTGCGCCCCCTGCAGTTCCTGCTCGGGGAACCCCATATGCTCAGCGGCTGGCTCAGCATCAACCGCGATTGCTACACCATCATAGAAGGCAAAATCTGCTGGAACGAGAATCCGCTGCAACTGCTTGCCGATACCTACCACTATCTCAACATGGATTACGTGCCCGGTGACCGCCCCCCGGCTGCCGCCATGATCTGGGATCACGACAACCGCATACTGCAGGAGGCGATCGACTTCTACGACGAACTCAATAACCGCCTCAACGCAGCTGATTGGGTGGAATTGTGTTCCATGCTCGACGAAGACAGGGCGCCCGAAGGCTTTGACGATGCCATGTGGACCCGCGTGCGCAGCGCCCACGTGGGCTTCCAGGCAGGCGCGGACATCATCGCCCTGTTGCCCAGCATTGCCGAGGCCACCGGTTTCTATGAATTGAGGGTCAACCCGGACCTGACCATCCATATCCCCCAGCGCCTGAACGATGCCGAGCTGCAGAAGGCGATGGCCAAGGTACTGGTGCCGCCGCCCACGGCCAAGTCCGACGAGATTCTGGCGGAGAGCGGTGGCATGTTCTACTCCCGGGAAACCCCCGAGCACGAGCCCTATGTGCAGGAGGGCGACCACTTCAACGCGGGCGACCCGCTGTTCATCATCGAAGTGATGAAAATGTTCAACAAGTATTACGCGCCTTTCGCGGGCACCATCGAGAAAGTGCTCATCGATACCGACGGCTTGATCATCAAGAAGGGCCAGCCCATCTTCAAGATTTCGCCTGACGAGCGCGTGGTGCTGGAGTCCGCAGAGGATATCGCGGCCAGGCGGCGAGAAGTCACCGACGGATTTTTACGGCAGTTGTAGGAGAGCAGCAGATGATTACAGCCCTGGATCATATCGCCATCGCGGTCCCCGACCTGAACAAGGCGATCGAGCGTTTCATGAAGGACTTTGGCCTGCCTTTTGAAGGCACCGAGGACGTCGCCGAGGCGAAGACCTCCACCGCCTTTTTCCCCCTGCCGCCAACCAGTATCGAACTGGTACATCCCCTGGATGGGGGCGGCCCGATCGCCAAGTACCTGGAGAAGAAGGGGGGCGGCCTGCACCACCTGTGCTTCCGCTCGGACAACATCGAGGAAGACATTGCCAGGCTGACAGCAAAGGGTTACCAGTTTCTCTCGGATGGACCCATCATGGGTGCTCATAACTCCCTGGTAATCTTTATCCATCCCAAGAGCTGTGACGGCGTACTGATCGAGATCAATCAGCCCGCCGCGGATCACTGAGCGCGTTGGCGAGGACTCACCATGAGCGACAAGATTTACGATAAGAGCAAGGCAACCGTGGACGACTGGCGCGAACTGGCCAGCAAGCAGCTGCGCGGCAAGAGCCTGGACGAGCTGGTGTGGCATACTGCGGAAGATATCCCGGTCAAGCCGCTGTACACGGCCGCCGATGTGCAGGAGCTGCCCTACACCGACACCATGCCGGGCCTGGCCCCCTATATCCGCGGCCCCCAGGCCACCATGTATGCCGGCCGCCCCTGGACCATTCGCCAGTACGCGGGCTTCTCCACCGCCGAGGAGTCCAACGCCTTTTACCGCAAGGCGCTGGCCGGCGGTGGCCAGGGCATCTCCGTGGCCTTCGACCTCGCCACCCACCGCGGCTACGACTCGGATCACCCGCGGGTAACGGGCGATGTGGGCAAGGCCGGGGTGGCCATCGACTCGGTGGAGGACATGAAGATCCTGTTCGACGGGATTCCGCTGGACAAGGTATCCGTCTCCATGACCATGAACGGCGCCGTGCTGCCGGTGCTGGCCGGTTATATCGTCGCCGCCGAGGAGCAGGGCGTGTCGCAGGAACAGCTGACCGGCACCATCCAGAACGATATCCTCAAAGAATTCATGGTGCGCAACACCTACATCTATCCGCCCGCGCCCAGCATGAAGATTATCGGCGATATCATCGCCTACTGCTCCAGCCACATGCCGCGCTTCAACACCATCTCCATCTCCGGTTACCACATCCAGGAGGCCGGGGCGAACGCCGCCCTGGAGCTGGCCTACACCCTGGCAGACGGCAAGGAATATATCCGCACCGCCATCGCCGCCGGCCTGGGTATCGACGATTTCGCGCCGCGCCTGTCCTTTTTCTGGGGCATCGGCATGAATTTCTACATGGAAATCGCCAAGATGCGCGCCGCGCGCCTGTTGTGGGCGCGCATCGTCAGCGAATTCAACCCGCAGAACCCCAAGAGCTCCATGCTGCGCACCCACAGCCAGACCTCCGGCTGGTCGCTCACCGAGCAGGACCCGTATAACAACGTGGTGCGTACCACCATCGAGGCGATGGCGGCCGTCTTCGGTGGTACCCAGTCCCTGCACACCAACGCCCTGGACGAGGCGATCGCCCTGCCCACCGAGTTCTCCGCCCGCATCGCCCGCAACACTCAGCTGATCATACAGGAAGAAACCGGCATCACCAAGGTGGTGGATCCCTGGGGCGGCTCCTACATGATGGAGAGCCTGACCCAGGATATCGCCGACAAGGCCTGGGAACTGATCGAGGAAGTCGAGCAGGCGGGCGGCATGGCCAAGGCCATCGAGACCGGCATGCCCAAGTTGCGCATCGAGGAGGCCGCGGCCAAAAAGCAGGCTCGCATCGACCGCGGTGAGGATGTCATCGTCGGCGTCAACAAGTACCGGCGCGATGAGCAGGACGCCGTGGAGATTCTCGATATCGACAACCAGGCCGTGCGCGAGGCCCAGCTGAAGCGGCTGGCGGCGGTGCGGGAAAGTCGCGACGAGGCGGCGGTCGAGGCCATACTCGAAGACATTTACCAGTGCGCGGTCAGCGGCGAGGGCAACCTGCTCGAACTGGCTATCGAGGCGACCCGCCGGCGCGCCACAGTCGGGGAGATTTCCTTCGCCATGGAGAGAGAATTCGGCCGTTTCAACGCCCAGGCCCAGACCGTATCCGGTGTCTACGGCTCGGCCTTCGCCCAGGACGAAAACTGGCAGGGCATCAGCAAGGACATCGATGATTTCGTGGCCGCCCACGGCCGCCGCCCGCGCATGCTGGTATGCAAGATGGGCCAGGACGGTCACGACCGCGGCGCCAAGGTCGTCGCCACCGCCTTTGCCGATGTGGGGTTCGACATCGACCTGTCCCCCATGTTCTCCACCCCGGAGGAGGTCGCGCGCCAGGCCATCGAGAACGATGTGCACGTGGTGGGCGCCTCCTCCCTCGCCGCCGGCCACAAGACGCTGGTACCGCAACTGGTGGAGGAACTGAAAAAGCAGGGTGCCGACGACATCGTGGTGATCGCCGGTGGCGTTATTCCGCGGCAGGATTACGATTTCCTCTACGAGGCCGGCGTGAAATGCATCTTCGGACCGGGTACGCCGATTCCGGTGTGTGCGCGGGATGTGCTGGATGCGGTGAACGCGGCGCAGCGGGGCAAATAACTCAAGCCAGTAGCTGCTGCGGGCCGTAGCGGATATTTTGGCTGTCACGCGTGACACCGCACCGCGCCGTCAAGAGTGGGTTTGTCAGAAACGCCAAAAAGCGTACATCCATGTACAGGCTCGGCGGCCGCCGTCCATGGCGGCCGACGTTCCGACAAACCCACTCTTGACGTCACGGCGCTCAGTACTTCGCTGGAGCGTTAGCTTCGTATTGGGTAGGTGGGCAGGAAGGCTGTACTATCACAGTTTTGTCGGAGCGGGACAAATAGCGCCCGGAATCTTGGGGTTTTTCGTTCCGCGATCAGTTTTGGATAGAGGACCCATGGGAGCGACTTGGCAGTGGATTTACCCTTGGCGGAACGTCGGCCGCCATGGACGGCGGCCGCCGAGCCTGTACATGGATGTACGCTTTTTGGCGTTTCCGCCAAGGGTAAATCCACTGGCGAGGCGCGAGTGGAGCGCACGGACGAAAAAATCCCGGGCAGGTTTAACCTCGTTTCGATGAAGCCATTCGACCTACAACCGTTACTCGACGGCAACCGCCGCGCCCTCGCCAAGGCCATCACCCTGGTGGAAAGCAAGCTGGATAGCCACCGCGAGCAGGCCCAGGACATACTCGAGCAGGTGCTGCCTCACAGCGGCAACAGCATCCGCATCGGCATCACCGGGGTGCCGGGCGTTGGCAAGTCCACCTTTATCGAGGCCTTTGGGCTGTATCTTATCGAGCAGGGTAAGCGGGTGGCGGTGCTGGCGGTAGATCCCAGCTCGCCGCTGGCCGGCGGCTCCATCCTGGGGGACAAGACCCGGATGGAAGAACTGTCGCGGCGGGAAGAGGCCTTTATCCGGCCCTCGCCCTCCGAGGGCGCCCTGGGCGGTGTGGCCCAGAAAACCCGCGAGACCATGCTGCTTTGCGAGGCGGCGGGCTACGACGTGGTCCTGGTGGAGACCGTCGGGGTGGGCCAGAGCGAGTACCAGGTGGCCGGCATGGTGGATTTTTTCATGGTGCTGATGCTGCCCGGCGGCGGCGACGAGTTGCAGGGTATCAAGAAGGGCATCCTGGAGCTGGCGGACGCGCTGGTGATCAACAAGGCCGACGGTGAAAGTGAGAACCTGGCAAAGCAGAGCAAGAGCCACTACACCAGCGCCATGAGCCTGTTGCGACACACCAGCTTCTGGACGCCGCGGGTGATGACCTGCTCCGCGCTCAAGTCGCGCAACATCGACGCGGTGTGGGGCATGGTGCTGGACTACTACTTCCAGGCCGTTGAGGAGAAGTCCTTCGCCGCCAAGCGGGCCCACCAGAACCTCGACTGGATGCACCAGCTGGTGCAGGAAATGGTGTTGTTGCGTCTGAAGCAGAACCCGGCGGTGAATCAACTGCTGCCGCAGCTGGAACAGCAGGTGGAACACAACGAGACGACCGCCTATGCCGCCGCCCGGCGGATCGTGGAGCTGCTCTAGCCAGCGAGGCCCGGCATGCGCTTTTATCCCCTGGAAAAGCTGATCAACCTCCACGACGATTACTCGCGCCAGTTCAAGATCGACCATTTACAGCTGTTGCTGATCCAGCGGGACGGGGAGCGCTACCTGATAGAGGGACAGTGTCCCCACCGGGGTCACCCGCTGGACATGGCGACCCTGAACGACGGCGTGATCCAGTGCGCCCTGCACCATTACCGGTTCCGCATCGCTGATGGCCGCCTGCTGCATGCCACCGAGGAGCCCTGTCGCGGACTGCGCACTTTCGAGTTGGTCTATGAAGGCAACGAACTTGGGGTTATGCTTGAGGAATCCTGAGGCCGGCACTGTTGGTGCCGGCGGTTTTTCAAGCCTGTGCACGGGCATCGATAATAAGGAAAGCGACCTTGTCTTTTACCGCCGGTACTCTTGAAGAACTGAACCTCCTGTTGCAATTCGACAGCGCCACTCTCGACCGCGGTATCAAGGTGCACTCCAGTGCCCGCCCCGAGGTCATCGAGGCCTGCCGGCGCCTGTGCGACCGGGGCCTGGTCAGCCAGCACGACGGCGGTTACCTTACCGACGCCGGGATCGAGGCGCTGGCGCACGCCCAGAGCCTCGCCGGATTGTTGGGCGCCAGTTAGCGTCGGATCCCTGCCACCCTTTGTCGGTGGCGCGGCTGCACTCTCCCCTTGGGTTAAAATCCGTACAGCTTCTTGTACTCCGGATCCTTGTCCGCGATCAGCCTGGCCAGGTCCACCATCACCTTGCACTGCTTCCAGGAGGCATCGTCCTGCATCTTGCCGTCCACCATCACCGCGCCGCTGCCATCGGGCAGGGCCTCCAGTACGCGCTTGGCCCACACCACCTCGTCGGCCGGCGGGCTGAACACGTTCTTGGCGATCTCGATCTGGCTGGGATGCAGTGACCAGGCGCCGACGCAGCCCATGAGGAAGGCATTGCGGAACTGGTCCTCGCAGCCCAGCGGATCGTCGATGGCGCCGAAGGGGCCGTAGAAGGGCAGCGCGCCGACACCCACGCAGGCGTCGACCATGCGGCCGATGGTGTAGTGCCACAGGTCCTGGGCATGGGTGCCGCGCTGGGCTTCCGGGTTGGCGGGGTCGGGATCGTTGCGCACCAGGTAGCCGGGGTGGCCGCCGCCTATGCGGGTGGTCTTCATGCGGCGCGAGGCGGCCAGGTCCGCCGGGCCCAGGCTCATGCCCTGGATGCGCGGACTGGCGTTGGCGATTTCCTCCACGTTGGCCACGCCCAGGGCGGTTTCCAGGATGCAGTGCAACAGAATGGGGCGCTTCAGGCCGGCCCGTGCTTCCAGCTGGGCGATCAACTGGTCGGCGTAGTGAATGTCCCAGGGGCCCTGCACCTTGGGCAGCATGATAACGTCGATCTTGTCCCCCACCTCGGTGACGATGCGGGTGACGTCGTCCAGGAACCAGGGGCTGTCCAGGCTGTTCACCCGGGTCCACAACTGGGTATCGCCGAAGTCGTTGTCGCGGGCGATATTGATCAGGCCCTCGCGCGCGGCTTCCTTGTTGTCGATGGCCACCGCGTCTTCCATGTTGCCCAGCAGGATGTCCACCTTGCTGGCGATGGAGGGGGCTTTTTCCGCCATTTTGGGGTTGCTGGGGTCGAAAAAGTGGATCATCCGCGACGGGCGCACCGGGATGTCGCGCAGGGGTTCAGGCGCTCCCAGCGCCAGGGGCTTGAAGAAATCTCTTGGGCTGCGCATGGTTGGTCTTGCCTCCTTCAGTGTGTAGTCGTGTTGAGCAGCCGCTGCCGGAAGGACTGGTACTGGTCCAGCAGCGACTGTTGTTCTGTCACCAGTTGCACGGTGATGGCCTGCTCGCCTCCCAGTTGGTCGATACCGTGGGTACCGAACTCTTCCTGCAGGCGCTTGAGTATCCAGTGGGCCTGGTAGTCCCGGCGGCGGGCACCCAACTGGCCACCCTTGACCAGTATGGCATGGTGTTGCGCCAGAGTGTCGGCCAGGGCCTCGATGCCGGTGCCGTTGGCGGCGCTGGCGGCCAGTACCGGCACCTGCCAGTTGCCGTCGCGGTGGCTGCGGCCCAGGGCATTGCCCAGCTCCGACAGGGTGCGCCTGGCCACGGCGCCCATGTCTTCCTTGTTTACCACCAGTACATGGGGCACCTCCAGGATGCCCGCCTTCAGGAATTGCACGCTGTCGCCGGAGCCGGGCTGGGCGACAAAGCAGGTGGTATCGCACATGCGCGACACGTCGATTTCCCGTTGTCCCACACCCACGGTCTCGATCAGCACCACGTCGAAGGCCGCCAGCATGACCAGACTCATGGGCCAGACCTCGGCGCTGAGACCACCGAACTCACCGCGGCAGGCCAGCGAGCGCACAAATACCCCGTCGTCGTCGGCACTGGTTTTCATGCGCAGTCGGTCACCCAGCAGGGCCCCGCCGCTCACCGGACTGGAGGGGTCTACCGCCAGCACGCCCACCCGCAGGCCGCGTTGCCGCCATACCTGGATAAGGGCCGCGCTGAGGGTGGATTTGCCCGCGCCGGGTGGGCCGGTCATGCCGATCAGGTGGCCGCTGTCCCCGCTTTGCTCCCGCTGTAGTTGGGCGACCAGGGCCGCGGCCTGTTGCCGCGCGCCGGGGCGCCGGTTGTCCAGCAGGTTGAGTGCCTCGGCCAGGGCCTGGCGCTCGCCCCGGCGCACGGCGGCGGCGAGCTTCGCGGAGTCACTGGTGATTTCTGGGCGGCCCATGGGCTGGAGCTACGCCAGCTCTGCCAGCCCGTGGTCGCGGCGGATGATGTTAACCATGTCGGTCATGATGACATTCATGTCTACATCCTTGGGTGTAAATACGGCCTGCACGCCCTGGGCCCGCAGTTGCCTGGCATCGTCCTCGGGTATGATCCCGCCAATGACCAGTGGCAGCTTGCCGGCGCCAATTTTCTCCAACTCGTTGCGGATGTCCTCCACCAGTTCCATGTGGCTGCCGGACAGCACTGACAGGCCGATCAGGTGTACGCCTTCTTCCTGCGCCGCCCGGGCGATCTGCGAGGGCGTGAGGCGAATGCCCTCGTAGACGATCTCGAAACCGGCGTCACGGCCCTTCACGGCAATCTGCTCGGCGCCATTGCTGTGGCCGTCCAGGCCGGGCTTGCCGATCAGCAGGCGCAGCGGCCGGCCCAGTTCCTCGCCGGTGACGCGCACCGCTGCGCGCACCTCATCCATCGCCGGGGAATCCACCTGGCCCGCCATGGCGATGTCGATGCCGGTGGGTGCGCGGTATTCGCCGAACACCTCACGCAATACCTCGCTCCACTCGCCGGTGGTGACGCCCGCCCGGGCGCAGGCGATGGAGGCGGGCATGATGTTGTCGCCGTTGCGCCGCCTGGCGCAGCGCCGCCAGGGCGGCGTCGACTGCGGCCTGGTCGCGGCTGGCGCGAAAGGCCTGCAGGGCGGCGATCTGGTCGCGCTCGGCCTGTACGTCCACTTTCATGATGCCGGCATCCGCGCCCGCGGTCAGCGGTGACTCAGCCGTCTGCTTGTAGCAGTTCACGCCGACGATTTTCAGGTCGCCGCTCTCGATGGCGCGCATGCGCCGGGTGTGGCTCTTGCACCAGCTCGCGCTTGACGTAGCCGCTCTCGATGGCCGCACCATGCCGCCCTGCTCGGCTGATGCGCGCCATCTCCGCCTCGGCACCGGCGATCAGTTCCTGTACCTTGGCCTCCACCACGGGGGAGCCGTCCAGCAGGTCGCCGTATTCCAGCAGGTCGGTCTCCAGCGCCAGCACCTGCTGCATGCGCAGTGCCCACTGCTGGTCCCAGGGCCGGGGCAGGCCCAGCGCCTCGTTCCAGGCGGGCAGCTGTATCGCGCGGGCCCGGGCGTTTTTTGAGAGCGTGACCGCCAGCATCTCCAGCACGATGCGCTGTACGTTGTTTTCCGGCTGCGATTCGGTCAGCCCCAGGGAGTTGACCTGCACGCCGTAGCGAAAGCGCCGCTGCTTCTGCATCGCTCACCCCGTAGCGCTCCTCGGCGAGCTTGTTCCACATGGCGCCGAAGGCGCGCATCTTGCAGGTTTCTTCGACGAAGCGGATGCCGGCGTTTACGAAGAAGGAAATCCGTCCCACCACCTGCCGCAAAGCGCTCCGCCGGGACCTGCCCGGAGTCGCGCACCGCGTCCAGGATGGCGATCGCGGTGCGACAGTGCGTAGGCCAGCTCCTGGGTGGGGGTGGCGCCGGCTTCCTGCAGGTGGTAACTGCAGATGTTGGTGGGGTTCCACTTGGGGATATTTTCCACGGTGTAGGTGATGAGGTCCGTGGTCAGGCGCACGGAGGGGCCCGGCGGATAGATGTAGGTGCCGCGCGACAGGTACTCCTTGAGCACGTCGTTCTGGGTGGTGCCCTGCAGCGCGCGCGGGATCCACGCCCTGGCGCTCGGCCACCGCCACGTACAGCGCCAGCAGCCAGGGGGCCGTGGCGTTGATGGTCATCGAGGTGTTCATCTGGTCCAGCGGAATCTGCTCGAACAGGGCCTCCATGTCGGCGATGTGGTCGATGGGCACGCCGACCTTGCCCACCTCGCCGCGGGCCAGTGGGTGGTCCGAGTCGTAGCCGGTCTGGGTGGGCAGGTCGAAGGCCACCGACAGGCCGGTCTGGCCCTTGCTCAGGTTCATCCGGTACAGCTCGTTGGACGCCTTGGCCGAGGAATGGCCCGAGTAGGTGCGCATCAGCCATGGCCGATCGCGTTTCGCAGTGTCCTGGCTCACAGTACTTTCCTCAGCGGGGGCGGCGCTTGATCAGCAGGCGGCGCTCGATTTCAAATATCTTGGCGGGGATTTTATCCTTGCCCAGCTCGCGCTTGGTGTCTTCCTTGATAAACAGGTCGGCGCCGTACTCTTCCAGGGCGGCGGCGGCGGAGATATTTTTCACGCCGATCAGTTGCATGGTGACGATGCCATAGCCGCTGGCTCCCGGCGCGTCTTCCACCGCCAGGATGCGGGTGAGGGCGCCCACGGTATCGCCGGCGGAGGCGGGCTGGGTGTGGTAGCCCTCGGTGAAAGCCCAGTTCCCACAGGGCGTGTTCGCTGACGTCGCGGCTGGCCAGCCCGTCCAGCCAGGCGAAGACCAGGCCGCCGTAGACAATGGGCTCGCCGCTCATCTTGCCCGACAGGCCGCTGGAGAACACCCGGTCGAAGTGCAGGGGATGGCTGTTGCCCACCAGGTAGGTGAGGGCCATATGCTCGTCGGTAATGGTGCGGCCATTGGCGTGTACGATGATGTCGCCCGGGGCGAAGTCCTCGAAATAGGTGTTGGGGCCGGTGAGGCCGGTGCCGAAATTGCCGTCGGACTCGGGCAGCGCAACGACGGGGTTGTCCTCTCCCGGGAAGGCCACGCTGACCTCCGCTGCCGGGGTGGTGGGCAGGCGATCGCCGCGCCAGGCCACGATGATCTTGCGCTCGTACTGCAGCACCACCTCGTCATCCTGGTTGACGCTCACGGTGCGGATGCGGGCGATGCCGGGCTTGTCCGCACCGCGGTCCTTGCGCTCCAGCACCTTGGTGAAGGCGCGCAGGGTGTCGCCCGGGTAGACCGGGCGCAGGAACTGGACCTGGTAGTAGCCCAGGTTGGCGATGGCCTTTTCGGAGTCGTTCTGTACCCCCAGCGACAGGGTGACGTTGAACACCATTTGCGGGCTGGCGCGGCAGATCGCGAAAGCCGTGGGCGCGGGCGTATTGCAGGTTGAGGTACAGGGGGTTGGCCTGCATATAGGTGCGGGCGAAGTCCAGCATGTTGCCGCGGTCAAAGGTGAAACCCCGGGGGTGCTCGAACACCTGGCCCGGGATCCAGCTCGTCCAGGTAGCGCCCGTACTGCGGCTGGCGCACTTGCGCTGCAGATCTCGACCGGTATCATCCGCGCGGCGATTTCCTGCTGTGCGGTGTCAGTGTGCAGGGATGAGGGTCATGGCTGGAGTCCTCAGGCGGCGTTCTCGACCAGTGAGCGGGTGATCACCTTCAGGGCCAGGGTTTCCTCGGCGCCTTCGAAGATCGACAGCACCCGGCGTCGACGAAGTAGCGGCTCACCGGCACCTCCTCGGCGTAGCCCATGCCACCGTGAATCTGCAGCGCTTCGCGGGTGAGCCACTCCGCCGTCTTGCAGGTGAACAGCTTGGCGCCGCTGGCCTCCATGTCGCCCTTGCCCTCGTCCATCAGGCGCGCGACCCCATAGGTGATCTGGCGGCAGACGGCCAGGTGCGCGGCCATGCGGGCCAGCTTGACCCGGGTGAGCTGGTAGTCGCCAATCGGCGTGCCTGAACACCACTCGCTCTCCGGAGTAAGAAATGGCCTTTTCAAAGGCGGCGTGCATCACGCCTACGGCGCGCGCCGCGGTCTGGATGCGGCCGCCGGCAAAACCGGCCATGGCGTAGTAAAAACCCTTGCCCTCGCCCTCCGGTCCGCCCATCATGTTGTCAGCGGGCACGAAGAAGTCGTCGAAGAACAGCTCGTAGGAGTGCATGCCGCGGTAGCCGATGGTGGCGATGGCGCGACCGGTGAGCGTGCCGCCTTGCGCTTGGCGGTACTTCGAAATCGTGGCCGTCGCTGCTGGGCTTTTCCACCAGGAACATGGACAGGCCGCTGTGGCCCTGGGCGGGGTCGGGGTCGGTGCGGGCCAGCACCATCAGCACACCGGCCTTGCCGCCAAAGGTGCACCAGGTCTTGGCGCCGTTGAGCAGCCAGCCGCCCTCGGTCGGGGTGGCTTTGAGCCTTACGCCGGCGACATCGGAGCCGTAGTTGGGTTCGGTCACCGCCACCGCGCACAGGGGCTCGCCCACGGCCAGCTTGCGGCAGCCAGTGCTGCTTTTGCTCCTCGGTGCCGCCCTTGAGCAGGGCCCGGGCGAGGATTTCCGGCCGGGTGATCAGGCTGCCGGCCGCGCCCAGGGAGCCCCGCGACAGCTCCTCGGTCACCACGATCATGCCCAGGGTGTCTTCCTTGTCATCTTCCTGCAGGCCGCCGTAGCTTTCGGGGATGGACAGGCCGAACACGCCCATTTCCTTCAGCGGCTTCAGGATTTCATCGGGAATGATCAGGTCCTCGCTGTGCACCGACTCTGCCAGCGGCATAACGACTTCATCGGCGAAGCGGTGGAAGCTGTCGCGCATCATGGTGTAGCGCTCTTCCAGGGCGTCGGGGCCGAGGTCGGCGCCGCGCTCCATCACCTCCTGACCTATGGCGGCGATATTGGCCGCCGCGAGTTGGGCGGGCAGGAAATGCCGGGCGACTTCCCCGTCGAGGACGGCGGCGATATCGCCATCGGCAAGCTCAAAATCCGCGCTGCGGGCGCGCAGGCGCGCACCGGTGGCGGTGACGGCCTCGGCACAGAACAGGGCGCACAGGCGACTGGTGAACTCGTCCTGGCATTCGACAGCGTGATCCAGCATGAAGCGGGCCGCGCAGCACTCAGCCCAGCACAGGGACAGTTCGTAGGATACCAGCTGGTATTCGTCCAACCTGGCGTTGGAGAGCTTGCCCTCCACCACGGTTCTCGCCTTGAGTGCGCTCAGCGCCTTGTCTATGAGTGCCTGGGTGTCCCTGAGCACTGGCCCTGCCTGCTCAAGTAGTTGCTCGCCTGTCGGAGAGACGTCGCTCATGATGCATCCTGCCTTTGTAAAGAAAAATGGGGCTCGCGCCGAATCAGCCTGGCCCTGCGGGGCTGGAGTGTGCAGGACATGATGGATTCGAGCATTCTCTCGAATTGAGCAGGGTATTTTATCGTCCGGGGCAGGGGCATACAACCGCGGGCGCAGTCGATACCCGGGGGGGCGGGGATAGCGAGGGGTGCCAAACCTGGACGGATGGCGGCCGCGCCGAGCCACAATGGAAGCCTGGAAAAAGCAAAACCCGGCGCGGTGGCCGGGTTTTGCTTAGTGCGAGGGTCGCCGCCACCCTCAGGGGGAGCAAGTGTTACGGCTTACCAGTTAAAGCCCACACCGATGTTGTACAGGTAAAGACCATCATTCGACTTGTTGTCGAAATCATCGGTATCTTCGAACAGCCACGAGTATTCTATGCCGAAGTTGATGTAGGTCTTCTTCAGTACGTAGAGCTTCAGGCCGGCTTCGATACCGGCGGCTCCGGTGTTGGAAACGTCTTCACCGTAGATACCGCCCAGGTTTGCACCCAGGTAGGGGCGGTAGTTGCCGTCCAGGAAGTTGTACACGATGAAGCCGCGGGTCGCACCTGCCCAGCTGTTGCCGCCCTGGTCCTGGTCAACGCCGTTCACGCTCTGGCGCAAGCCAGCTTGCCACTTGTCGGTCAGGAAGTAGCCCAGTTCGCCGTTCACGCCGTAAGCGGAATTATCGAAGTCCTTGTCGCTGGTACCGCTACCGGAGACGGTGAAGCTGCGATCGCCCTTTACCGGGCCATCACCTGGAGCTGCAAAGACAGCCAGCGGGGCGGCCAGCAGAGCGGAAGCAACCAATGCCAATGTCTTTTTCATGTCAATTACCTCTCAATCGAGTAAAAATCCGCCGGACAGATTTGCCCGGTCAGTGGCGCGCACTATGAGGCTTTCACTACTGAGAAAATAGTAACTATTGAGCATATACCCAGTGAAATTTCACACAGGATTTCGGCCTCCCCGGGGTGATCCGGCAGCGCTCAATAGCCCAAGAGGGCCGCGGCTCTGCGGTCTCGGGTGTCAAGTGGCCTTGCCTGCCGCGCAGTGCATTCTGTATGCTGCCGGTCTTCATAGAGCCCGCCAGGTCTTACCGACAGTACACAGGAGTCCCATATGGCCATCCAGCCGCGCCGTTCCCTGCTTTATATGCCCGGATCCAACCCGCGGGCCCTCGACAAGGCCAGGTCCCTGCCAGCCGATGGCCTTATTCTCGACCTCGAGGATGCTGTAGCACCCGATGCGAAGGCGCTGGCCCGGGAGCAGATCGTGGCGGCCCTGGCCGAGGGTGGCTACGGGCACCGCGAATTGCTGGTACGCATCAATGCCCTTTCTACTCCCTGGGGCCTGGATGACGTGGCCGCCATCGCGGCGGCGGGCACGCCGCCGCACGCGGTACTGATTCCCAAGGTGTCCACCGCCGCTGACGTCCAGGAGGCGATTGGTGCTTTCGAGACGGCCGGTTGTCCCGAGAGTGTCGACTTCTGGATCATGATCGAGACGCCTTTGTGTATTCTCAATATAGGTGAGGTGACCGCGGCCCACCCCCGCCTGAAGGGGATCGTGATGGGCACGTCCGATTTGTCCAAGGACACCCGGGTCAGGCACACCGCGGATCGACTGGGTTTTATGACCGCGCTCAACCTCAGCGTCTACGCCGCCCGCGCCCATGGCCTGGAGGTAATAGACGGCGTGCACCTGGACCTGGAGGACGATGCGGGACTGCAGGCCGCCTGTGAGCAGGGCCGGGACCTGGGCTTTGACGGCAAGAGTCTGATCCATCCCCGGCAGATAGCCGCCGCCAACGCGGCCTTTGCGCCCGATGAGGCCGAACTGGCCCAGGCCAGGGCGATTATCGAATGTTTCGAGCAGGCCCAGGCCGAGGGCAAGGGTGTGGTGGTGCTGAACGGCCGGCTGGTGGAAAACCTCCATGTCGAGGAGGCAAAGCGCCTGCTGGAGCTGGGCGAGGCTATCGCGGCCATAAGCTGACCATCGGGGCGAAGGTTTTCCCCGCCCCGGAGCTGAAACATTGATCCAGTCGCTGGCGCCCGCGCGGTACCCGCGCTAGGGTCACGGGTCTGAAAACCAGCGGGGAGATTCACATGGAAAAGCTTACCTCACAGGACGCCAGTTTCCTGAGGATGGAGTCCCCGCACTGCCCGTTTCATGTCGCGGGTCTGATGATATTCAAGCCCCCCGCCGGCGCCAATGCGAACTACCTGCGGCAGCTGGCGCAAAAGTGCGGCAGGCTCAATGAGTTGTGGCCGGTCTTCAACAAGAAGTTGAGCAACCCGAAAAACCTCTCCGACGCGGGCTGGGTCCCCGCCGATGACTACCTGCCAGAGCGGCATGTATTCCACTACGCCCTGCCTGGCCCAGGCACTGGCCGCATGGCGGATTTGCTGCAGCTCGTCACCCGCGCTCATGAGCGACCTCTGGATTGGTCCCGCCCCCTGTGGGAGTTGCATGTCATCGAGGGACTGCCCGGGGGCAAGTTTGCGCTGTACTGCAAAATGCACCACGCCCTGGCGGATGGCGTGGCGGCGATGAAGATGATTCAGTCATTGCTGGCGCCCTCGCCGGCGCAGAAAATAGACTTCGACGCAGAGCGGCCTGCGATCGACAGGCACAGCGCCCATCACTCGCTGTTTGAAACCCTGGGCGACCTGGGCAAGGGGCTGCAGAAGCAGTACAAGGCGATACCCGAATTGTCGCGCCTGTTGGCCCATATGGGCGCGGATGCGCTGCGCGGCAAGGAGGATGTCATGCGCCTGCCGCATACGGCGCCGCGCTCGATACTGAACAGGGAACTGGATTCCTGTCGCTCCATAGTTACCTGTGACCTGCCCCTGAGCGGCGTCAGGAAGCTGGCCCGGGATTCCGGGGGTACCATAAACGATGTGCTGGTTTCGGTCTGCGGTGGCGCCTTGCGGGAGTACCTCCAGGGCCAGCGGGCCCTGCCGCGCAGTTCACTGGTAGCCGGTATGCCGGTGTCCCTGAAAGCCGGCGACGACAGTGGCAGTAACAAAATCACCTATATATCCGCGCCCTTTTTCACCAACGAGGGCAATCCCCTGCGGCGCCTGCAGCGGGTGATAAAGGTGACCCGCCAGGCCAAGGCGGAGCTGGGTAAGGTTTCAGTGACGGCTGCGGAGGACTTCTACGCCCTGATAATGGCGCCGGTGATACTGCTCACGGTAACCGGCAACACCGAGCGGGTGCCGCCGTCTACCAATGCTATTTTTTCCAATGTGCCGGGCTCACGGGAAAAGCTGTACCTGGAGGGGGCCGAGCTGGAAGCCCTTTACCCCCTGTCTATTGTCACCGACGGCATGGGTTTGAATATCACCGTGGTCAGCCATGCCAACAAGCTGTGCTTTGCACTGGTCAGTTGTCCCACGCATCTGCCCGGTATCGGGGAGCTGGGCAAGCTGATCCCGGCGAGTTACCGCGAGCTGCGGTCTGCCGCCAGCGATACCCGAAGCTAGTCCTCCTGCACCTCGGTGCGGGAGCCGCCATCGAAGCAGGCGTTATCGCCGTTGTCCGGGCAGATCACCACGTAGGTCGTGCGCTTGCCGCAACCGGAGACTCCCACGTTATAGACTGCCCGTTCGGGGCCGGTGTAGACGAAGGTGCGCACTGCTGGCTGCAGCGTTTCGCTGGACAGCAGTGTGGCTTTCGCATCCGGGCAGTTCATCTCGAAGGATCCGCGACGTTGCGCTTCCGCCACGGCCACGGGCTCCATCTGTTGCCGGAACTGAGTGCTTGAGGTGCAACCTGCCAGTACCACGGGCAGAACTAGTAGAGCGATCTTGAAGCGAACTGGCATGGCTGGACTCCTGCTGTGAGAAAGGTTTGGGCCCGCTGGGTAACGGGCCGGCGCGCGCATGACGCGGATGAGGTTAGTACGATTGGGGCGGCTGATCAAGACTGCCCGGTGCCCGGCGCGCTGTTGTCCGGGCCTGCCGGCGGTCTAAATACCCATGGCACAGCGCGGGTAATTATAGAATAATGCCCGTCACGGGGACTTTCGTGGTCTCATGGCAAGGGTACACAGATAGCTCGCAGTTTTGTTGCCGGGTATTTGTCCTGCGTCAATGTAAGAGTACCCGGACTTGCACATAATCAGGACACTCAGTGGTGTGTGACGGTTGGTGTTCGAGTGATGGGCATGCTCTTTAAGTAAAGAATCAGGGAGATTCACAATGGCTACAGCAAAAGCAAAGAAAGCTGCAAAACCCAAGGCGGCTCGCAAGAGCCCGGCAAGAAAGAAGGCGTCGGCTGGCAAGAAGTCCAGCGGACTGGATCTGGGCAAGTACCTGGATGATCTGAAAATCGGCAATTACAAGCTGGATGATGTGCTGGAAGGCACCAGCAAGAATGTACAGGCTATCGCCGATGCCAATCGAGCGATCGTCGAGGGCTATATCGATATCGCCAAGCGCCAGGCCGATATGCTCAAGGGTCTGCTCGAAGATTTGCGCAAGGTGAGTGGTGGGCGCTCCGATATCGTCAAGGAGCTGAAAAAGGTCGTTGACCAGGCGAAGAAGGACGTCCAGATCCTGCAGAAGATGGCCAGCAAGACCAACGCCCAGGCGCAGAAGATCGTCAAAAAACGCACGGACGCTAACATCAAAGTCTGGAAGAAGCTGGTTGCGGATGCCAAGAAGGCCGTGAACAAGCAGAGCGCGGCGGCCAAAAAAGTGGTCGACAAGGAAACCGCGGCGGCCAAGAAGGCCGTGAAGAAACAGCGTACTGCAACCAAGAAAGCTGTGAACAAGCAGAAGGCTGCGGTTGAAAAAGCTCTGGGCATCAAACCAGCAGCCAAGAAAAAGGCAGTGGCCAAGAAAAAAGCGCCCGCCAAAAAAGCCGCCGCCAAGCGCAAGTCAGCGCCCCGGAAAAAAGCGGCCCCCAAGGCGTCGCCGGCAAGCTAGGCGGGGCTCGATTCCCCGCATTGCTCGGGGGGCATTCGCCCCCCGGCAACTTCTTTTCCCGACCGCTTCCTGAGCCGTCACAGGAACGGTATGCCACCCCGGCTGTTCCCGATACCCACCTTCAAGGCCCATTGAAACCCACTGCAGCCAGGCGTCTGGCCGCTGTCTCGCTGATTGCGGTTCGGTTGACCTGACTCAAGGACAGCGAGCCCCGACCGGATCAATGATACGCCATTGCCAGCCAGGCCCCGTCAGGGCTGTTTGAGGAAGGAGATACGCGATGGCCACCAGTAAAGAACCGCAGCAGGAACCGGTATCCCTGCAGATCGTGCATAAGCTCAGCAAAGCCTTCGAGCAGGCCCAGGAACGTGTCCGCGAACGCGCCTACCATATTTTCCAGCAGCGAGATCCGGACGGGGGCGATTCCACCAGCGACTGGCTGGAAGCCCAGATGGAGGTGCTCAGCCCCCTGGAATTGGAGCTCAAGGAGCAGAAAAAAAATATTGTGGTCGAGGGCAGCCTGCGGGGATTCTCCCCCAAGGATATCGAGATAGAAGTGGGCGGCGCTGAACTGCGGGTATTCGGCTCACACACGGACACTGACAATACCTCCGCTCCGGGCAGCAGGCAGACCCAATCCCGCAGCGCCTATTTCTATCAGTGCCTGCTTTTGCCCTGCGCGGTGGAGACGGAAAAATGCAGCGCCAGGCTATACAAGAACGGCAAGCTGAAAATAACGCTACCCAGGAAGGCGGAAAAATAGGGAGTACGGCGGCGGCACGGGCGCTGGCCGCCGCTTAGTTTACTTCGGGAATGCCAGGCTGGCGATTTCCTCAGCCCGGGATAGATCTGGTACGTCCAGGAAGTCCGCCCGGGCATATTCAGGGTCGGGGTAGTTGTAAATCCCCGCTCCGGACTGCAGCCCCAGCTTGCCCTTGTCCAGGAAATTTTCCTTGATATAAGCGGCGTTCTTCAGCATCTGCTCATCATTGTGAACGGCGCCCCAGTGGCTGGAGATATTGTAGGCGGTGGCCATGCCGACCACGTCTATCATGCCGCAGGGGCCGACAGCGCAGCGATTGGTGATCATGTATGTGCGATCGATGTCCTGCGGCGTGGACACCCCGTTCACAACCAGTGACAGGCTGGCCTGTAGCAGGGCGACAAACCAGGTGTTGATCACATAGCCGTTCTGCTCCTTGCGCACCGGTATTGGCACCATGCCTATCTCGATGGCAAAACGAGTGACTGCCGTAAGGGTTTCCTCGGAAGTGTGCGCGTGCGCCATCACCTCGGCGACATTCATCTGCCAGATCAGGTTGGCAAAATGCAGGGCGCAGTACTTTTCGGGCCTGCCGGTGGCGGCCGCGAACTGGCTGGGCAGCAGCGTGGACGAGTTGGTGGCGATCAGGCTGTGCGCCGGGAGGTGCTTCGCCAACTCCCCATAGGTCGCGATCTTGATTTCCGGGGCCTCGGGGACGGCCTCGATAACCAGGTCGGCCTGCGCCGCGGCAGTGGCCATGTCGGTGGTGAAGCTGAGCCTGCCCCGGGTAGCCTCCAGGTTGGCCGCGCTGGCGCCCAGGTCAGCCAGGTAGATATCCGCATAACGCTGCTGGTCGGCGCGACACTGCTCCAGGCCCTTTTCATAGAGGTCATAGACCACCACCTGCTTGCCCTTGAAGGCGCTGTGCCAGGCGATTTGGCCCCCCAGCACCCCGGCGCCGAGCACAGTGAGTCTGTTTAGCTGTTGAGTCGACATGGAGAGTTTCCCCTATTGCGGATATTAACTAGAGGGATTCGTAGCTGTACTTTTGTCCGGCCAGTGCCGCCTCGTACATCAGGCCACCCTTGGCTACTGTAAACACAGCCATGCCCTTGTCGTAGCCCTCGGAGACCGTGGAGGCGTCATTCATGCCGCCGCTGGCACCCGCGGAACTGCCGCCGCCGGTAGAGCTCTGGGCGCTGGCCGCGGCGGTTATGGCCACGGCGGTGGCCTGGGCGCTGAACTCGAAGTTGCCCGAGCTGAAGTCATCGAAAGCGCGTTGGTCCTGGAAGAAAATGATCTGGCTGTAGGCCTGGCCACCCAGTTGCAGGCCTATGGACAGCTGGTTCATGGTGGTGTTGCCGACATGCTTGCCACCCACATAAACCCGGCCGGAGCCGTGGGCGCCGCCAATGCCAATCCCCGCCTTGCCAATGGTGGGAAACAGCGCGTAGCCGTAGCTGTTGCTGAAAAACGCACCGCTTTCGCCGGCGTTTTCGAAGACTTGTTTGGCCTCCGTATACTCGTCGGCCTGGGCGAAGAGGCTGGTGAGGGCCAAAAGGGAAACGATTACCAGGGAGCTGATTTTTATCTGCATGACTTGATTCCTGCCGGTGTTGATGAGAGAGCGCGAGGGTCGGTTCCGGTCCCGCGATTGGGATGCTAAGAGTCGACCATAACGTCGCTTTTTGCAAGCAGCTCTTCCAACCGGGCACTCGCCGGGGCGCGGCGGATCATAATAGCGGGCCGGTCTAATAGCGCGTGTCGATAGCAGCAAATAATCTTGTTCGTGCTGTGCAGCCTGCCTGCCCGGAATTGCCGGAAAAGTATATTGAATACAATAGGTTGCCAATTCAGGGGGCGTATTCCGGAAAAGTTGGGAAGCCTCGGGTGGAGCGTTGGACGGGCCGCCGACCTGCTATAGTTGGGCAGTGATTCTGGATGCAGCCCGGGAGTGGCACTATGGTCCGTTTCCGTATCGGCACGGTCGATTTCTTCCCCCCCGAAGCATATGAGGTCAGGGTTGCCGGCAAACCGGAACACATGCAGCCCCAGGTTCGCAATGTGCTGTTGTGCCTGGTGCGTAACCGCGGTGAGGTTGTCAGTCGCGAAACCCTCTTGAGGGAGGCGTGGAGCGGGCGCCACGCGACCGACGAGTGCCTGACACGTTGTATTTACCTGCTGCGCAAACAGCATCGAGATAGCGGCTTGCTCGAAACCGTGCCGCGCATCGGTTACCGCCTGCACGACCAGGGCGATGCGGATGTCCCTGCGCCCTCTGTACCCTCTCCTGTCATACAGGATCCCGGCAAGCTTGAGCGGCAACCGCCGGGCTCTTCGTGGTTTTGTTGATCAGACACTGTTGACCCGGCAGGCATCATCTAAAAATCAGCGACGGATCATCTTGCAATCAGGCGCTTCCCGCTGCCGGGGCTAGGCTTAATCGGTCAGTTCCGCTGCCGAATGGCGACAGTGGGGATGCAAGCGTAACTGGGTCTGCCCAGTAAGGAGATTTCGTTATGAAAACCCGGAGCATGTTGGTTGCAGGTGGGGTCGCGGTGACACTGGCTGTTGCTTCCGCCTGGACCGCGGCGGGTGAAGCAGGCAAGTCGGCTCGTTACCAGGGCGACTGGAGCGCGCGAACTGTATGTATGTCGATAGTGGCTGATGACGTAGAGCGGGTGGACCGGGCGCTGAACAAGCAGGGCAATTATTACTCCCGGCGCAGCGTGCACGAGAGCTATGAGTGCAATCGCCTGCCGCTGAATGAATTCGCCTTTACCCAGAATGCCATTGAGGTCAGCGCTTACCTGGCGCCCTTGTACGGCAGCGGCACGGTGACCATAGAGCAGGTCAGCAGTATCGACGATTAGCCCCGGTTCGGGTGGCCACTGTCCGCCACTACCCGAAGTCACCGACCAAGCTTGCCGCGTCATCGGCGCGGCAACATCGGTCGCGTTTTCAGGAACATCCGGCGCAAACCTCCAGCAGCTTGTGGCGCCATCCACTATAATTGTGTCCAGTTGGACTCCGGTCAGAAGCCGGGAGACTGGGGCACAAGCGGCATTGTGTTATCGGCTCTCCGGACCACCAGTCTGTTACAGTGACCAACGATTGAAAGCGTCAGGTAATGGGATGCAGATGAGCAGCGAGAGGCACATATGCCAGGTGGCCTTCTCCGCCCTGAATGGCCCGGGGTTGCGGGAATGGTACGCCAATGTTTTCGGCCTGGTGAAAGCGGGCAAGATAGTGTTTTTTCCACCCGCCACCTCCACGGTGCAGGGTATACCCGGTGCCTGGGAAAAGTGCAGCTGGCTGATCGACCAGCAGGACTACTTCCAGCTGGAATTTTTCCAGTTCTGGAAGCCGCACTCCCGGCTCAGGCCCGAGGGTTGGCGCCCCTGTGATATTGGTTACAACATGCTGGGTATCGCGGTCACGGATTTCGACCAGGTGCTGCGCAATGTGGCGGCTTACTCGTCGCTTGAAGCACCCAGGACCTTTGGCAAGGCCGGAGAGCGCCGGGCCTGCGTCGCGGACCCCGAAGGTAATCTGGTGGAGATATACGAGCGCGATCCGCTCACGCTTATCGAGGGCGCCGATACCCGCGTATGCCGGCCGGAGGTGCCCGCCGCGGTGCGCGCCATGCGGGCCTCTGTGCCCAACCTGGAGGCGGCGCGCGATGCCTTCGTGGATGCCATGGGCTTGCAGGTGGTGGAAGAGTTCCAGTTGCACACTGCGCGGGACGAGGCGATGTGGGGGCTGAAAGGGGTGAAAGCCTCGTCGCTGGTGTTGCGCAGTGCGAATTTCCTGCTCGAACTGGTTGAATACAGAACTCCAAAGCCCCGCCCATGGCCGCAGGGCTACTCAATCAAGGACCAGGGCTTCATGAATATAGCGTTTGGTTTTCGCGACCGGGATGATTACGACAGGGCATTTGCACAGGCTGCCCGGGAAGGGATGCGGCCCAATGGAGAGGTGGTAGACCTGGGGCTGGGCAAGGTGATGTATGTGAATGACCGCCACGGATTCAGCGTCGAGATGCTCACGGTACGCAAACCCTTCTGGTCGATGATGGGCTTCAGGCCGGCCCAGGCCTACGTAGAGAATGAAATCGAGATAAATGCTCCCGCCAGCGAAGTCTGGTCGCAACTTGCCGATCACGCGAATATCGGCAACTGGTCGACGTTCAGGTGCAAGGTTCTGCGTCCCGGTGGGAACGACCCCGACGGCATTGGCTGCGTGCGTGAGTTGACCGCCCCCGGAATGCGAATTCTGGAGGAAGTGACGGCCTGGGATGAGGGCAGGCACTACGCATACCAGTTGCGCAGTGGCGCGCCGTTTCGAAAGCACCAGGGCGATATCTTCGTGACCGAAGACGGGCAGGGCAGGAGCCGGGTGCGCTGGGCAATCCGCTTTGATTGCTGGATACCCTTTAGCGGTAAACTCATCGCCTGGCTGCTCGAGCAGCTTTTCAAGCGCGACCTGCGCAAACTGAAGAGCCGTTTGGAGGCCTACGGGGCCTGTGATCGTTTTTGAGTGGGCGGCCTATGACGCCAGGGTAAAACAGGGCACGTATTTGCTGGCATCCAGCTTCATGCGACCCTGCTCGACAAAGGCCTGCAGCAGGTCGCCCAGGCTGTCGATCACATCCGGGTCCCCCTGCAAACGGTAGGGGCCCCGCTCCTCGACGGCGCGCACTCCAAAGTCCTTGATATTGCCGGCCACGATGCCGGAAAAAGCCCTGCGCAATTGCGCCGCCAGGTGGTGTACCGGCTGGCGGCGATGCAGTTGCAGCGCCGCCATGTTTTCGTGGGTCGGCTCGAAAGGGTGCTGCAGGTCGTCGGGTATGACCAGGCCCCAGTTGTAGCTGAAAGACTCGCGCTTATCCATGCGGAATTCGCGAACCTTCTTGATGCGTTTTTTCAGCAACCTGGCCACGGCAACCGGGTCACCGCAAAGGATTTCGTAGTGCCTGGCCACATCGTCTCCCAGGGTGCCGCGCAGGAACCCGTCGATCTGCTCGAAATAGCTGGCGCTGGACTCAGGGGCCGTGAGGATCAGCGGCAGCGGCAGGTCGCTGTTGGCGGGGTGCATCTTGATCCCCAGCAGGTAGAAAATCTCCTCTGCCGTACCGGCGCCCCCGGGAAATACCACCACGCCGTGCGCGAGGCGCACAAAGGCCTCCAGGCGTTTCTCGATATCCGGGAGTATGACCAGCTCATTGACCAGGGGGTTGGGTGATTCCGCGGCGATAATCCCCGGCTCCGATATCCCGACGAAGCGGCTTTTCTTGTTGAGTTGCTTGCCGTGGCCGATGGTAGCCCCTTTCATCGGGCCCTTCATGGCGCCGCCGCCACAGCCGGTGGCGATATCGAAGCCCCGCAAGCCCAACTGGTAGCCCACGTCCTTGGTGAAATCGTACTCCTGCCGGGAAATCGAGTGTCCGCCCCAGCACACCACCAGCCTGGGGGGGAGGTTGCTGTTGACGATACCGCCATTGCGCAGGATGCGAAACACGGTATCCGTGATCCCCTCCGGGCTGTCGAGGTCGAAGTGCTGCTGCTCCACCAGCTTGTGGTAGGTGAAAATGATGTCGCGCAGGGCTGAAAACAGGTGGGCGCGAATGCCCTCGATCATCTTGCCGTCGACGAACGCCTGGGCCGGGCAGTTGTAAAGCTGCAGTTTCAGGCCCCGGGACTCGGGGACTACTTTCACCTCGAAGTCCTGGTACTGGTCGTAGAGCGCCCGCGCGTCGTCCACGTCAACCCCGGTGTTCAACACCGCCAGCGCGCAGCGGCGGAACAAGTCGTGAATCTCCGCCCCCGCCGCGGCGAGGCTGGCCATCTCCCGTTGGGACAGCAGGTCCAGGCTCTGCACCGGCCTTACTGATGCATAGGGTACTCTGGCGTTATCGTCCATCGATGCCCTGCAATGTGGCGTACTTTGACAGCACGTTTGTTACCGCGGTTTGCATGTTCATGAACTGATCTCCTGTGTCCGCTCGGGTAATGGGGATTGTGCCCGCAACCGCCGGGCCGGCGCTACTGCCCGAACAGCCGCTGCGCCGCCGCCCACAAGTCATCGATCAAATCCCAGCCGGCAGCGTTGGTTTCTTCGTAGTGATCCTCTGGTTCGCCCAGCTCGCGGCCCAGGCCCTGGCCGTAGCGGCAGATGGCTGCCACGGCATCGGCATCGGCGCCCAGCGACGTGAGGGCTGCGGGATCATCGGTGATGTTCTTGCAGGTGCGCCCCCCGATCCAGGTGGGGTCCTCAATGACACCCCGCGCGGCCAGGTCAGCACAGCTGGCGCCCCGGGGCAGCACCAGGTCCAGGCAGGCCAGCCGGTACTCGTCAACCGGCACGTAGTAGCCCACCTGGTCGCCACCCAGGCCGACCGTGAGTGTGGTGGACTCCTCCACCAGCGCCAGCAGGTGGCCGGGCAACTTGTAATCGGCGCCCACGGCGTGCAGGTGGGGTTGCTCGTAGTACTTCTCCGGGGGCGCGGTATTGAAATCCTCGGGCAGGCCGTGCACCAGTTCCGGCGGCAGCTCACCCGGCATCCACAGGATGCCGACATCGCCCAGGTCCAGGTGGGCCAGCTGGGTGCGCAGCACGTCGCCGCGGGTTATCTGGCTGCCCAGCACCGGGGTGATCCAGGGGTCGTCCACCAGTTCCTGTCCCGTGGAGACACAGTTGTCCGCCGACAGGGGCGTGCCCTGGCAGTTGTACAGATCGGTGGGTTGCCAGCCGATGTCCCCCTCGGCGATCAGCAGGCGAAAACCGATATTCGTCAGGCGGGTAAAAAACGGCTCCACGTGTACGGTGAGTTGCTCTACCTCGATGGGCTGGGCGCGTGCTGCCAGCGCGGAGACGGCATTGGCCAGTTCCACCCCTATGGATTCGGTCTTGGCGAAGCTGCGGCACAGGTAGGGATCGCTGCGGTCGCAAGTGGAAAGCGGCACCGCCCCCGGCGGGGCGCTGAGCCCGTCGCCCACGGGGTGGTTCTCGTCCACTACCCAGGTGGGTGCCGCTCCCGGGCCCACCTGGTTGCCCAGCGGACCGTTGAAGTACAGCACCTCGCCGCCGCGGGACTGCCCCAGCCGCTCGCGCAGTACCCCCGGGTAATCGGCGGTCAGGTAGCGGCCCTCGGCAGTACAATCATTGCCGCTCCAACCCTTGGCGGCACAGGCTTCCTCCAGCCCGGCGGCCTCCGCCGGCGGCTCAAAGCCCAGGGTGGACTCGGGGTGGCTGGTCCATTGAACCATGGTGGCGATGGCCGCGCCGTCCGCGGCGGCGTCCACGGTGATAACCTTGAGCCGGGTGTCGCGGATGATGGGGTCGCGCTGGTCGCTGACGCCGTAGCCATGTTCGCCCGTGGCGGTGGCCATGGTCGCGGGCTGCAGGGCGGCGACCGCGTCCTCGGCGGCAAACGCCATCTCGTCCGCCAGCAGGGAAAACCACTCGCTGTTGATGCTGAAGGCCGTGTCGGGCCCGTGGTGGTTGTGGGTGGCGGAAACCAGCACTGGCGCCGCCTGCCAGTCAGCGGGCAGGCGGCTGCGGATGCGCTCGGTGATGGCTTCGATGTCGCCACTAAAAAAGGAGTAGGCATCGGCCATGGCCAGGATGGCCTGCTCCTCGCCTCGCGCCAGGGCCAGCACGCTTATCCTCAGGTCATCGTGAACCCAGGCGGAGTCGGAGTTGCCGTTGCCCACGTCCACCTCGCCCTGGTCCCAGGCGGGAATGAATACCCCGGGGTTATCCGGGTCCACGCCCTCTGGCGCCAGCCAGCCCGGCGCGTCCGCCAGGTAGTCGCGTCCGCCGTTGACGGTGGGCAACATGCTGCGACTGGCGGCGCCGGCCTGCAGTTGCGCTGCCACGGGCGGCACCTGGGCGGTGGCGTTGGAGCTGTTGTTGTCACAGGCCTGCAGCAGCAGGGTTGCCAGTGTTATCGCGATGGCGGGATACAGCCTCATGGGTTCACTCCGGTTCTTATATTAGGCCGGCACGTTAGCAAGTAGCCTCGATAGACTCAAGCGCTCACTAACCCACAGCCCGAAGTCGGCAGGCTGTCCCAGATCAAGATACGAGCGCGGCTTTACTATACAATGGCCGGCAAAAATCAGGTGCATCATCATGATCAGTCGAACCTTTCACCGGGCGCCGCTGGCAGTGGCGGTTTGCGCCGGCCTCGCCCCGCCCTTAGCCGCGGCTGCTGACGGCAGCTTCGAGGCAGCCAGTGAGCTGGAGGAAATCGTGGTTACGGCCAGTCGCAGCCGCGAGCGGCTGTTTGACAGCCCCGCCTCACTGAGCGTTATCAACGAGCGAGAGCTGGCCCGCGCCACCGTGCCCAGCCTGGCCGAATTGATGCGGGATATCCCCGGCGTGCAGGTCACCGATTCTGGCCAGCCCGGCCTGGGTCGCATCCGTATTCGCGGGGAGGAATCCCGGCGCACCGCCATCCTGGTCAACAGCCAGGAGATCACCGATCACTACGAAGTGGGCACGCCCCTCACCCTGCAGCCGGCCATGGTGGAGCGGGTGGAGGTGCTGCGCGGTTCCGGCTCCGTGCTGTACGGCTCGCGCGCGCTCAGCGGGGTCGTGAACTTCATTACCCGCAAGGGCGGTACCGAGCCCCTGCAGGCCACCCTGGAAGGCGGTTACGACAGCGCCACCGACGGCTACAATGGCTTCGCCAGTCTCTACGGCAACATCGACGGCTTCGAATACCGCCTCGCCGGCACCAAAAGCGACCACGAGGACCGCTCCACACCCTCGGGCAGCATGGACAACACTTCCTACGACAACGACGGTCTCTATCTTTACGCGGGGCGCGATTTCGGCGCCCATCGCCTGGAGTATACCTACGAGGAATACAAGTCCAGCAGCAACGTGTACGTGGAGGAGGAAGTCAAAACTACCTACCCGCTGACGGATTTCTACGTTGAATCGCCGCAGCGCGACCGCGACAAGCACGGCCTCTTTTACCGGTGGGAGGTGGACAACAGCTGGCTGCAGAGCTTTTCCGCCAATGCCTACCAGCAACAGAACGACCGGCACTTCTATACCTACACGGAAACGGTCTGGTACGCCCGCGACATCAATAATTACAGCAAGCTGGATACCGATGGGGCGCTTGCCCAGTTCGATTTCCAGCCCCTGGGAAATCATCGCCTGATCGCCGGGCTGCAGTATCTCTATGACGAGGTGGATCAGACCCGTCACGTGGACACTGATTCCTGGACGCCGCCTATCGCCACCACCGGTATCGAGGTGATACGCGACAAGGCCAATACCGAGACCTGGGCCCTGTTCCTGCTGGACCAGTGGGAAATCAATGACCAGTTGTCCCTGACGGCGGGGCTGCGCCAGTACTACGTGGACGGCAAGCTGGACGAAACGGACCGCGAGAGCCTGGAGCCGGGTAAGCTGGACAGTGACGATGAGTTGATCGGCTCGCTGGGACTGGTGTGGGCGGCCAGCGAGACGGTTCGCCTGCGCGCCAACGTTTCCCAGGGTTACGTCTACCCCTCGCTGACGCAACTGGCCACCGGTGCCTACGCCGGTTCCAACTTCGTCAACCCGGATGCCAGCCTGGACCCGGAAACCTCGATGAACTATGAGTTGGGCCTGCGTCTGCAGACCAATGACCTGACCCTGGACACCACGGCGTTCTACTCGAAATCCAAGGATTACATCAATCACCTGCCCTGCACCCCCGAGGACAACTGCCCCGGAAGTCGCGATCGCTTGTACCAGAACGTCGGCAAATCCCAGGGCCATGGCCTCGAGCTGTACCTGGTGTACGGCGGCCTGCCCGCAGGCCTGGAACCCTACACCAGCCTCACCTGGATGAAGCGCAAGGTCGAATACGAGGAGTTCTCCACCTGGGATACCGCCGTGCCGGATATCAGCGGCAGGGTGGGCCTGCGCTGGCAGGGCGCGCTGCTGTCGGTTCCCAACCTGTGGGCGGATGCCTATGTGCGCGGGGAGTCCTCCTCCGACCTGAAGGAGCCGGGTACCTCCCGCGATGTGCTCGAGGACAAGGCCGGCTGGGGGACCATCAACCTGTCCGGCGGGATAGACTTCGGCCGCGACCAGCGTTACCAGTTGACCCTGGATCTGCTGAACCTGGCGGACAAAAAATACATCGCCTCCACCGAAAACCTCTACGCCGCCGAGCGCAGCGTGGCGATGAAGCTGTCCCTGAACTGGTAGGCATTTTCGCCGCCGTCACACCCGCTGGAACGGGGGGCTTTATGCTTCTCGCTACATACCGCCGCGCGAGGCCCCGCATACCCCGGGCCGATTGAAATCGGCCCTACAGGGTTGGGCTGTGCGGATCGAATTCCTTCAAGAACCCTGTAGGGTCGAATTCATTCGACCGCGGGGCAGGGCCGTGCGATTCGAATTCACCCAAGAACCCTGTAGGGTCGAATTCATTCGACCAAAAAAAACCGGCGCTTGTGGCGCCGGTTTTCCTTACGTCCCCTGGATATTCTTAGTAGACATCCTTGCGGGTGTTGTGGACATTGAACTTGCCAGTGGGGGTGATCAGGCGCTCGTCCTTGATGACCTTCTTCAGCTTGCGAGTCTTGTCATCGACCACCACGATTGCCGATGTCTGGTCCTTGCCGTTCCACACCGAGAACCACACCTCGTCACCGGCGGCGTTGTACTCAGGTTGTACGACACGGGCCGGGCCTTCACCCACATCCGCCCACTCCGCGATTGGCAGGACTTCATAGCCGGCTTCGAGGTTGTTGACATCGTAGACCGCGATAGACTGGCTGACCTTGGCATCGGGGTGCAGGGTGTTATCCACCCACAGGTTGCTGGACTTGGGGTGGGTCTTGACGAACAGCGAGCCACCGCCCTGGGAGGGCAGAACCCGTACCACTTTCCAGGCATTGTCGGGATGACCTTCGGGATCGGTACCGATGAAGTTGATATTCTCGTTACCCAGGCCGGAGGTCACCCACACCGGGCCGAACTCGGGGTCGTTGATGTTGGCGCCGCGCCCGGGGTGAGGGATCTTTTCAGCGGGGATCAGTGCCTCGATCTCCCTGTCCTTGGAGTCCACCACTGCAATGATATTGGACTGGTTGGCCGCCGTCATGAAGTAGCGGTGACTGGAGTCCCAGCCGCCGTCATGCAGGAAGCGGGCGGCCTCCAGCGTGGTGACGGTGATGGCATCCAGGTCGCTGTAGTTCACCAGCAGGATCTTGCCGGTTTCCTTCACGTTGACGATGAACTCGGGGTACTCGTGGGAGGCCACGATGGCCGCCACGCGAGGCTCCGGGTGATATTCCTGGGTATCCACGGTCATGCCGCGGGTGGACATGATCTTGGAGGGCTCCAGGGTGCCGCCGTCCATCAGCACATACTGGGGTGGCCAGTAAGCACCGGCGATGGCGATCTTGTCCTCATAGCCGGGGTACTTGGAGGTTTCCACCGAGCGGGCTTCCAGGCCGATCTTGATGGTCGCGACGATCTGGGGCGGGTCCATGAACAGGTCGATCATATCCACCTTGGCGTCGCGGCCGATGGTGTAGACGTAGCGGCCGGAATCCGAGGAGCGGGAGATATGCACCGCGTAGCCGGTTTTGAGGATAGCGATAATGTCCTTGCTGTCGCCATCGATCAGCGCCACCTCGCCCGAGTCACGCAGGGTGACAGCGAAGATGTTGTCTATATCGTAGTTGTTCTGCTTGGTCTTGGGACGCTTGTCTTCGGGGATGTAGACCTTCCAGGTCTCTTTCATCTCCTTCATGCCCCACTCCGGAGGCGTGGGCGGCTCGTGCTGCAGGAAGCGCGCCATGATATCGATCTGCTCCTCGGTGAATTCGCCCGAGGTGCCCCAGTTGGGCATACCGCCGGGGCTGCCGTAGTTGATCAAAACCTTGAGGAACTCGGTGCCGCGCTCCTGGGTAATATCCGGGGTCAGCGGCTTGCCGGTGGCGCCCTTGCGCAATACGCCGTGACAGCCGGCGCAGCGCTCAAAATACAGTTTGGTGGCGATGTCGAATTCCTGCTGGGTCATATCCGGCGCGCCGGGTGAGATAACGCGCTTCATCTCCCCGGAGGGTACGGGTGCGCCCTTGTAAGCCATTTCACCGGGGGTGACGCCCGGGTGGTCGGTCTTGTCCTGGGCCAGGGTGGCTGAGGCGGACAGGGCCAGGCCGGCAAAGACCGCAGCCATCGGCAAGAGTTTTCCCCGGTGTTTTTGTTGCTTTGTCATTGTTGTTCCCTCCTCGGGTATTGCGGGTGCATGTAGCATAGTGCAGCTTAGGCCGATCTGCGCGAAGTGCCTTGACCCATGTCAACTAAACCCAAGCAAAATGCTCAGGTATCCGAGGCGATGACCTCCTGGCGCTTGCGTTCCCTGGTCTCGCGTTTCTTGCGCTTCTCCACCAGCGGCGGGCAAAGATGCTCGTCCCAGTAGTTCACCTGGCATTCGAGACAGTAGTGGCATTCGTTGTCGATGATTTCACCGGTGGGTTTGATCGCGGCGATCTGGCACTGGTGGGCACAGGCCTGGCAGGGTTTGCCGCACTCCCGCCGGCGCCGCAGCCAGTCGAAGATGCGAAAGCGGGTGACAAAGCTGAGCCCCGCCCCCAGGGGACAGACATACTTGCAGTAAAACTTGCTGTTGATCGCCGACACCGCCAGCATCGCCACCGCGTAGGCCACGAACACCGGTTCGCGCATGAAGCGCAATACAAACGTGGTCTTGAAGGGCTCCACCTCGGCCAGCCGGGCGGCGTTGACCATGGAGTCCAGGGACAGCCCCACCAGGGCGATCAGGATGAAGTACTTTATGGCCCACAGGCGCTCGTGCACCATTTGCGGCAGCCGGTAGCCCTCAAAGCCCAGGCGTTGGGCCAGCTTGCTGATCAGGTCCTGGGCGGCGCCGAAGGGGCACAGCCAGCCGCAGTACACCCCCCGGCCCCACAGCAGGATGCTCACCGCTACAAAGGCCCAGAGCAGGAAGATCACCGGCTCGATAAGCAGGGTGTCCCAGGAGAAGCCGCTGGTAAGGCTGTGGAAAAAAGCCAGCAGGTTGATGACCGACAGCTGGCCCGCGCAGTAAAAGCCCAGGAAAAACACGGTGAACAGCAGGTAGCCCACCCGCAGGCGATGAAACAGCACGGTGCGCTTTACCAGCCAGTCCTGGAAAAACAGGATAAACATCAGCAGCAGCAGGGCCAGCGAGACCACGATGAGTTCGAAGGCCCGCTCCTCCCACAACAGCACCCAGGCCGGTTCATCGGCTGCGGCGGTCCCTGTGGCGGCAGGGGTTTCCATGCCGGGCATGGCGGGCGCCGCGCCGCGCGGTATGCCGTATGCCTGGGCGACGCCAGTCATCGACTTGTTGACCGAACTGGTTAGTACCATGGTGGTGATGGTGGCGCCGGTGATGCCGTCGATGCCCACGTAGCCCTCCCGCCCCCGGGCTCCCACCCGAATGCGGTCGGTGCTTTTCTTGCCCTCGAACTGGTCGATAAAGGCCTGCAGGTCGCGATCGGATATGCCTATGACCAGGATCGGCTCCTCGTGGTGCAGGATATGCACCCCGCGGATAAGCCCGTCCTCTCCGAGTCCCACCACGGTGTCGATGGGTTTGCCGGAGTAGGCCGAGATGGGCGCGACGGCCTCGGTGCTGAAGGCGTATCCCAACTGGCCACCAGCACCGCGGACCATGTAGGCCGGCGCCTTGCCATTGAGTGGGGAGATGGATTGCGCCGTCGGAAACACATGCCGTACATCGGCCAGGGTCAGCTCCCCCCCGCGGGCAAGGCCTGACCAGGCGATCTGACCCAGTAAGCACAGCAGGAGCAGCAGGTAGCGAGCCGGCATATTCATCTTATTGATTCCGCCCAGTGAGCGCATTACCGTCATGATAATGGCAGGTCATGCTAGTGCCGGCCAGTGCTGTTACAGTTGATCTGTATCAAACTACCTGACCTCGCGATTCGGGATAACGCCAAACCATGTTGCAAATGAGGCTCCTGCTTTTCTGTCTAGCGCCCCTGGTAATGGCGGCGGCCCCGGTGTCGGACACGGTCAACGAACGCATCCCGGTCAGCCGGGTGGAACTGGAGGCTCACTGGCAGGTGGACTGCAGCGCCGCCTGGGTAGAGCTGGAACAACTGGCCGCTGCGACCGGGCAATGCGCCCCGGAAGATCGCCTGCGGCGCACACTCCAGCTCTGCGCGTTCATCTACCAGCCCCCCGGCGGGGAGATCGCCGCTGCCTGTCCCGACTTTGCGGCGGCGGTGGACCTGCTGGGGGCGGGCCCTGCCCCTGATTCCTGCCGGTCGCTGGCGAACTTCCTGTCCGGGAAGGGGCGTTGCTTGCCATCCCCTGCGCTGGCGGATTGATTAACCAAGTTTTTTGCTAAGGTATCCCTGTTTATTGACAGGGATCAATATTTGCACCATAAGAGGGAGTAGCATGAACAGGAATGGTGCACCGCCTGGCGGTGCTTCCGGTCTGGTTATGTGAGGAGAACAATAATGTCAGAGCAAGATCCCGACGAATCCGGCCCTGTGCCGATGATGCAGAAACTGCTGGACAACCCCTTCCTGCTTTTATTTATCGGAGTGGCCTCACCAGCCCTTTTATACCTGGTGTGGGGCATCATGGAGATTGTCACGATACCCGTAAAGTAAGTATTCACTATAAGAATAACCCCAAGAGGGCCTGAATCATGTCCAGTTTGTCACCTCCCGTCAAAAAGCTCTGGTGGAACGAGCCCATTCACAAATCCGAGTTGCTGTGGATCTCGCTGGTCTTCGTCTGGGGCCTGGTGATGACCTTCATGATGCCTTACTGGCACGTGGTGGGAAAACAGAACCTCGGCACCGAGACCTACAAAACCACACCGGCGGATTTCCAGCAGGCCACCCAGGCTTTCGTTGACAAGTTCACGGTGCGCAACGAGGGTCCCCGCAATCACCCGGTGGTCGCGCCCCCGGCGGGCGGCGATGTCTACATGCTGGGGCGGTTGTGGGACTGGTGGCCCATTGTGCAATTGAAGAAAGGCGAAACCTACCGGTTCCACCTGTCGTCTCTGGACTGGCAACACGGTTTCTCCCTGCAACCGGCCAATATCAACATACAGGTCGTGCCCAACTATGAGCACGTGTTCAACCTGACGCCCACTGAGGCGGGGGAGTATTCCGTGATCTGCAACGAATACTGCGGCATCGGTCATCACCTGATGATCGGCAAGATACTGGTCGTGGAATAGGGGGAGCGGACATGGTCAATACAACGCAAATGCTGAATAAGGTATTCCGGACCTGCCCGGATACCGGCCTGAAATTTCACGGCCCGGCGGAAAACCTGATCAAGGCCAATGCCGTGGCCGCCGTGGTATTCCTGCTGGTGGGCGGCATCTTTGGGCTGCTGGTGGGCCTGACCCGCTGGCAGGCGGTGCACCTGCTGGGCGCCGAGGATTTCTACATGGTGCTCACTGCCCATGGTATCAACGTACTGATTTTCTGGATGATCTTTTTTGAGATCGCCGTGCTCTATTTCTGTTCGGCGGTGCTGCTGGGCTGTCGCATCGCCACCCCCAAGTGGGCCTGGGCGGGCTTTGTGCTGATGGTGGTCGGGGCGATAATGAATAACGTGGTGGTGCTGCAGGGCAACGCCAGCGTGATGATGACCTCCTATGCGCCCATGGAGGCGCCGCCGCTGTTCTACCTCGGTCTCATCCTGTTCGCGGTGGGTGCCCTGATCGGCTGCTTCGTGTTTTTCGGCACCCTGGTAATCGCGAAAAATGACAGGACCTACGAGGGCTCGCTGCCGCTGGTGACTTTCGGCGCGATGACCGCGGCGATTATCGCGGTGTTCACCATTGTCAGCGGCGCCATTATCCTGATACCGACCTTCCTGTGGAGCGTGGGTATCGTCGGGGAGATAGATGCCCTGGCCTACCGCCTGATCTGGTGGGCTTTCGGACACTCCTCGCAGCAGATCAATGTCGCGGCCCATGTCTCCGTCTGGTACGCCATCGCGGCGATCCTGTTCGGCGCCCGACCGCTGTCGGAGAAAGTCAGCCGCACCGCCTTTTTGATGTACATCCTGTTCCTGCAGATCGCCAGTGCCCATCACCTGCTGGTCGACCCCGGCGTCAGCTCCAACTTCAAGATGTTCAACACCAGCTACGCCATGTACCTGGCGGTGATGGCATCCATGGTGCACGGTCTCACCGTGCCCGGCTCCATCGAGGCGGCCCAGCGGGCCAAGGGGCACCGCGCCGGCCTGTTCACCTGGCTGCGCAAGGCGCCCTGGGGCAACCCGACATTCTCCGGTATGTTCATCTCGCTGGTGGGTTTCGGCTTCCTCGGCGGGATAACCGGCGTGGTGATGGGGGCGGAGCAGATCAACCTGCTGATTCATAATACCCTGTATGTACCGGGCCATTTTCACGCCACGGTGGTGGTGGGATCGACCCTGGCCTTCATGGCGCTGACCTACTGGCTGGTGCCGGTGCTGTTCCGGCGTGAGATCATTTTCAAGGGCCTGGCCCGCTGGCAGCCCTATCTGTTTGGCCTGGGTATGTCCGGCGTGTCGCTGTTCCTGATGGGTGCCGGCACCCTGGGCGTCCCGCGCCGCCACTGGGATATCGGCTTCGCGGGTACCGGCGGCATCACCCACGAGTTTCCCGCGGCGGCCTACACCATGCTGGCCCTCAACGGCATGTCGGTGATCGTGGCGGTGATCGGCGGTGCCGCATTCTGTGTCATCATCGTCGGCTCACTGCTGTTTGGCCGCAAGCTGGGTGACCAGAAGATGGATGTGCCCTGGATTGCCGTGCCCGTTACCGAGGAAGAGTACAACGCCAACGGCGGCAGCGCCTTTGCCATACCCGGCACCGTGGTGCTGGCGATGATTTTCTTTATCAGTTTCGCCCTGTACTACTTCATCAACTGGAAGTACCTGGCCGAGACCTGGGGAATCAGCTAGGCTTTATTCTATCGAGCAGGTGTCAATGCAACAGATGTCCTGGCCGGCTTGCGCCGGCCTTTGCTTGTTTCTGAGCGCCACTTTTGCGATCTCGGAGCCCGCTCCCGCCGAATTCAGCCGGGAGGAGGCGCTTGCCTACAGCCAGCAGGCCATTGGCAGGGCCGTCTCTGGCGTCACCCTCACCGGTGCCGACGGCGAGCCGCGCGCGCTGGAGAGCTTTCGCGGTCGACCGCTGGTAGTAAGCCTGATTTTCACCAGTTGTCACCATATCTGCCCCAGTACCACCCAGTACCTGAACGAGGTGGTGAAAAAAGCCCGGGGTGCCCTGGGCGAGGACAGTTTCGAAGTGATCACCGTGGGGTTCGACACCGCCAATGACAGCCCCGGGCGCATGGCAGAGTTCGCCAGGAACAACGGGGTGACCGACCCCCGCTGGCAGTTCCTGGCGGCGGACGAGACGACCATGGATGCGCTGGCTAGCCAACTGGGGTTTATCTACACGCCATCCCCGCGCGGCTTTGACCACTTGATCCAGTCCTCTATTATCGATGCCGACGGTGTTGTTTATCGCCAGGTATACGGCATACGTTTTCCCACGCCGCAACTGATCGAGCCTCTCAAGCAGCTGGTGTTCGGGGAGCCGCAGCAGCAGTCCTCGCTGTCTTACCTGGGCAACCGCATACGCCTGTTCTGTACGGTATACGACCCGGCCACCGACAGCTATCGCATCGATATATCAGTATTTATCGGCACGATCGTGGGGATAATCGTTTCTATCCTGTTCGGCTATGTGCTGTTGAAAGAATGGCGCAAGAGTATCAGGGCGGATCAATGAAAGCCTTGCTGAAGAGGGTATTCAACCTGCTGGACAGCCTGTTCTCCCGGGCGTTTACCCCGGCGTGGAATCCGCTGTACCAGCTGGGCGCGCTGTCTTTTTTCTACTTCTGGATCGTGGCGGTCACCGGCGTTTACTTGTTTATTTTTTTCGAGACCAGTATTTCCGGCGCCTACAGCTCTATCGAGCAGATCACTCACGGACAGTGGTACATCGGCGGGGTGATGCGCAGTTTTCACCGCTACGCCTCGGCCGCGATGGGTATCAGCGTTACCCTGCATGTGTTGCGGGAGTTTGCCATGGACCGCTACAGCGGTCCGCGCTGGTTCAGCTGGGTGTCTGGGATACCACTGCTGTGGCTGTTGTTTGCCTCCGCCATTGGCGGCTACTGGCTGGTGTGGGACCAGCAGGCCCAGTACATCGCCATCCTCACCGCGGAGTGGTTTGACGCGCTGCCCATCATGGTCGACCCCATGGCCAGCCTGTTTCTCAACGAATCGACCCTCAGCGACCGCTTTTTCTCGCTGCTGGTGTTCCTGCACATCGGCATCCCCCTGGCCCTGCTGCTGGGCATGTTCATCCATATCAAGCGGGTGACGGCGCCGCGCAGCAACCCGGCCAGGGGGCTGGCGGCGGGCACGCTGCTGGCGATGCTGGCGGTTTCCCTGTGGCGGCCCGCGCTCAGCCAGGCGCCGGCCAACCTGGATATGGCGGTTACCGAGGTGGGCCTGGACTGGGTTTTCCTCAACCCCTACCCGGTGATCAACAGCTGGGGGCCGGGCAACACCTGGTTGCTGCTGGTGGGCCTGTCCACGGTCCTGTGCCTGCTGCCCTGGATGCCCTCCAGGCGCCCCAGGCGCACGCCGGTCGCCGTGGTGGACCCGGACAACTGCAACGGCTGCGGCTGGTGCCTGGCGGACTGCCCATACGAGGCAGTGAGTATGAAGGAGCACGATTTCAAGAAGGGGCACAAGCAGTCGGTGGTCGACCCGGACCTGTGCGTCAGCTGCGGCATCTGTGCCGGGGCCTGCCCGTCTTCGTCGCCATTTCGCCACGTGGATGAGTTGACCACGGGCATCAGTATTCCGGAACTGCATATCAAGGAACTGCTGGCCCGGACTGAAGCGAGCCTGGCCAGACTCAGCACCGACCAGCCGCGTATCATGCTCTATGGCTGCGACCACGGCAGCGTGGTGCAGGACATCAAGTCCAGCACCGTGGCTGCCATCAGCATGCCCTGCGCGGCCCTGGTGCCGCCGGCCTTCGTGGATTATGTCTTGCGCCAGGACCTGGCGGAGGGTGTGTTGATCAGCGGCTGTTGCGAGGGTGATTGCTTTCACCGGTTGGGCAACACCTGGGTGGATCAGCGCTTCAGCATGGAGCGCATGCCGGTACTGCGCACCCGGGTGCCGCGGGAGCGGGTGCGCCTGCGTTGGCTGGGGGCCCAGGGGACCCGGGCGCTGCAGCGGGAAGTGGTCGAGTTCCAGCGGGAACTGGCCACCGGGGCGCCGCAACTGATCGAGCTGGAGGATGTGAGCAGTGGCTAGTGCCCGCCGATACCTGGCCCAGGCAGTGCTGTACGCCCTGTTTTTCCTGCCAATTGTCTACATCACCCACCAGCCCCTGCACAGGCACCTGCCCGAGGATATGGCCGAGCTTAAAATTGCGGTGCGCCATGCCGGTAAGGTGATCGGGGAATGCACCGACGTGGTGGCCGGAGACTACCGGGCCCTGCCGGGCGCTGCCGTGCGTCCCCAAATTTGTCCGCGAGAGCGCTCACCCCTGCAACTGGAACTGGTGCTGGACGGCGATATCCTGTACCGCGACACCGTGCCCGCTTCCGGCCTGCACGATGATGGCGTGTCCAGTACCTACCGGCGTTTCACGATACCCGCGGGCACCCATAGACTGCTGCTGCGGATGAATGATGATGTGGCGGTAGCCGGCTACCCCTGGGAACTGGAGGCGGAAGTGGCACTGCAGCCCGCGCAGGTACTGGTGGCCAGCTTCAAGGACGGATTCAAGCTGGAATGACTTCAGAACAGAACTACAGCCTGGATGTGCCGGGCGATGCCCGGCGCCAGTTGGCCCTGGGCTGGCTGTGGCTGTGCGTGCTGGCGCTGCTGGGGGCGGGTGTGTTCTCGGTACTGCTGGTGGTGTCGCGCACGCCCTACTTGTCCGAGCACATTCCCTGGATCGATTTTTTCCACTCTGCGCTGGTGGTGCACGTAGACCTGTCGGTGCTGGTCTGGAGCCTGTCCTTCGGCGGCATCCTGTGGAGTCTCAACCAGCGCCCGGGCCGGGCCTGGCTGGCCTGGACCGCCCTGGTGCTCGCCTGCCTGGGAGCCCTGGTCATCATCCTGTCTCCCTTCGTGCGTGACGCCCAGCCCCTGATGAGCAATTACGTGCCGGTATTGCAGCATCCGCTGTTCTTCTCCGGTTTGCTGCTGTTTGCCCTGGGTTTTGCCCTGTTGGTCGTCAACAGCATGATTTTCATGGTGCCGGTGGGGCCCGCGATGAGCGCCCGGGGCGCGCTGCGTTTTGGCCTCAATGCCGCGGCGGTGTCCGCGGCGGTGGCCCTGATCTGTTTTGCCTGGTCCTACCTGCAGATGCCGGACTACCTGATGGGCCAGTCCTTCTTTGAGTTGTTGTTCTGGGGTGGCGGCCACGTGCTGCAGTTCACCTACACGCTGCTGATGCTGGTGTGCTGGCTGTGGCTGTCGCGGGAGGCCGGCCTGCGCCTGGGCATCACCCCGCGAGTGGTGCTGGTCATTCTGTTTGTCGGCCTGGCCTGCGTATTCGTGTCACCGCTTATCTACCTGGCCTATCCACTGACCACGCCGGAGCATGTGCAGCTGTTCACCTGGCTGATGCGCTGGGGTGGTAGCCTGGGCACCCTGCCGCTGGCCCTGGCGGTGCTGGTGGCGCTGCTGCGCTACGGCGGCGAGAACCAGCGGGAGTGGCAGGCCCGCTCCGCCCTGCAGTGCTCCCTGTTCCTGTTCGGCATAGGTGGCCTGATCGGGTTTCTCATCTCCGGCAGCAATGTCACGATCCCGGCCCACTACCACGGTTCCATAGTGGGCGTCACCCTGGCCATGATGGGGGTGTGCTATGCCCTGTTGCCGCGGCTTGGCTATCCCCTGCGCCACGCAAAACTGGTTATCTGGCAGCCCATTCTCTACGCGACGGGGCAACTGATGCACGTGGGCGGCCTGGTCTGGTCGGGCGGTTACGGGGTGCAGCGCAAGGTGGCCGGCAGCGAGCAGGCGCTGGATTCCATCGAGCGGGTGCTCGGCATGGGGCTAATGGGGCTGGGTGGCCTGATCTCCTCCATCGGCGGGCTGTTGTTCCTGGTTATCGTACTGCGGGCCCTCACCGGGATGCAGCAGCATGCGCATGAGGCTGAAGGTGGACAGTGACAGGGTCAGGATCAGCACGAAAAACACCACGTTGCGCGCGGGCAGAGGCTCGCCGTGCAGTTTTTCCATGACTAACAACAGCCGGTCGCAAAGCAGGTACAGCGCGATGCCTACGCCGGTAAACAGGACTATTTCCATGGGCAGCCTCCGGATTGAAGTCCATGGTGCCGTAGGCGAGGTGACTGGACAATGACTTTTGGCAAGATTGGCCCCCGGCGCAGGGCGTTGATGGGGATATTGGTATTGCTGGTGCTGGCCGGCTGCGGCGAGCAGCGCTTCCTGGCGCCGGACGCGCCGGCTTTCTCCCTGCCCCTGCTGCAGGGCGATGGGCGTATTTCCCTGGCCGACTACAGGGGCGAGGTGGTTTACCTGAGTTTCTGGGCCTCCTGGTGTGTGCCCTGCCGCGAGGAGATGCCGCACCTGCAGCAGCTCTGGCAACAGCATCGGGAGGCGGGGTTCCAGGTAATCGGCATCAATGTGGACGAGGATGTGGAGGCGGCCCGGCAGTTCGCCGCCGACTACGGTCTGGAGTTTCCGCTGGTGCGGGACCCCGATCGTGCGGTGAGCCGGCTGTACCGGGTCGCGGGCTATCCCAGCCACTATGTTGTGGACCGGCGTGGCAAGGTGCGTTTCTCCGCCCTGGGTTTCACCGAGGACGATTCCCTGGCGGTTACCCAGGAGGTGCTGACCCTGTTGGCGGAGTCAGCCGATGCAACACGTTGATACTCGCCAGCAACAGGCCCGCCGCCAGGCCATTGTGCAGGGTCAGCAGCAGTAGCGGCATGCCCAGCCACACCGTGCTCACGCCGACCATCAGCTGGGCGATAGAAAACAGCGCGAGGGCCACTGCGCTGCCAGCCAGCGAGGGCTGCGGCTTCAGGCGGCGCACCAGCCAGGCAAGGTAGCCCGCGGTAAACAGGGCGAACAGGCGATGGGTCATACTCAGCAAGCCCAGGGACTCGTTGCGAACAACCTGGCCTTCCCCATCCAGCGCAATGGTGCGGGCCGGGTCAAAGGCATCGGCCACCGCGGCACCCGACAGTATGTCTCCCTCGCAGCTGATCAGTCCGGGGCAGCTCGCCGAGGCGTAGTTGGCGCTGCTCCAGCCCCCCAGTACGATCTGCAGCAGTACCAGTGCCAGCGCAATCCATGCCAGGGGGCGCAGTCCCGGAGCCGGCCCAGGCACCGCCCTGGCCTCGGTTTCCCGCTGCAATAGCCACCACAGCAGGCCCAGCAGGGCCATACCTCCCAGCAGGTTGCCCATGGTGATCAGTGGGTTACTGCGGGTGGGGGTGTAATAGCCCAGCAGCGACAGGAATACCGTGATGGCGAAAATGGCTACCGGCACCAGCACCGAGGTGGCGCGATCACTGCCCTGGCGCAGGGCGGCGATAAATATGGCGAGAATGAACAGGCCCAGGACACTGGCGATGTAGCGATGCGCCACCCGGGCGCCATAGTGGGCCATGTCGCGGCCCTGGGCGGTCAGCACCGCAATACCTTTCTGCTCCACTTCGGGATTCAACCGGGCGTAACACTGCGGCCAGGGCTCGCAGCCTATGCCCACTTCCGCCAGGCGGATATAGGCACTGAGGATGACCGTAAGCAGGGTCAGCAGCAGGGACAGCGAAACAAGTGAGCGGTAGATGGTGGTGGACTCCAGGGTCGCCGTTAGCTGGCAGCATAATCAATCACCGGGGAAACACAAGCCGGGCGCCATGCCGCGACAGGGCTGGCTAGTGGCTGATTACTCCGGTGCCGCCAAAATGGCAACAAATACCGTGGTTTCTAGAATGTGGATTCTAATTTCCAGGCAGATAATCAGGCCAGGAAGCGGCTTACAGCGGAGGCAAATGCCATGGAATTCAAGAATATTTTTGTCGTGTACGATCCAACCCGGTCGGAACAGCCCGCGCTGGAGCGCGCCGGGAATATCGCCAGGGAAATAGGTGGTGAGGTACACGTATACGTCGCCATCCATACTGAAATGGCGAAGTCCGCTGACTGGAAAACCGAGATAACACGCCTGCTGGCCTCCCAGCGGGAGCGCCTGAATACGGCCGTGCTGCCCCTGCGGAGCCGGGGGGTACCGGTATCCATCGAAGTGGAGTGGGACAAGGACTGGTACCGCGCCGTGGTGGCCGCCGCGAAGCGCAACAGGGCCGATGTGGTCCTCAAATCCTCCTACCGGCATTCCAGCAGGGAGCGCTACCTCAACCGCACCTCCGACTGGACCCTGATTCGCAACTGCCCCTGTCCGGTACTGCTGGTCAAGGACAGCCGCCACCGGGATTTGCGCCGGGTGCTGGCGGCCATAGATATCCGCGCCGCCAATGAGTCCTATGAGCAACTCAATCGGCATATCATCGACTTCAGCCAGCGTATGCTGGACAGCCGTGGCGCCGAGGTGCACTTTATCAATGCTTTCGATGAACTGGATGCCGTCCCGGATCGCAATGCCCTGGTGAAAAGCTGCGGGGTCAGCAGCGACCGCGTCCATATCGAAATGGGCGAAGCGGAGGAAGTCATCGTGCGCGGAGCCAGGGACCTGGACGCCAGTCTGGTGGTAGTGGGCAACTCCGCCCGCACGGGCCTCTCCGCCGTGTTCAAGGGCAACACTGTGGAAAAGGTGTTGGACAAGCTGGACTGCGACGTTCTGTCCATGCCCTGAACGGGCCGCACCGGGCCTATTTCTTCTTGGTGACCTGGTCCAGGTAGCCCATGCAGAAGGCGGAGATCACGAAGGTCATGTGCAGGATTACATACCACATGATCTTGTCGTTTTCGGTATTGGCCGCATTCATGAAAATCTGCAGCAGGTGTATCGAGGAAATCGCCACGATGGAGACCGCGACCTTGTTTTTCAGGCTGCCGGAATCCATCTTGCCCAGCCAGCTGAGGCCGTCCTCTTCGTTCACCGAGTCCAGCCGCGAAACGAAGTTCTCATAGCCCGAGAACATCACCATGACCAGCAAGCCGCCTATCAGGGCCAGGTCGATCAGGCTCAGGATGACCAGCACCAGTTCCGACTCCGACATGGACAGCACGATGGGAAAAGCGTGCACCACTTCCTCGAAGAACTTTATACCCAGCAATATGATCGCCAGGCTCAATCCCAGGTAAATCGGTGCCAGCAACCAGCGGGCTGCGTACATCACGCGCTCAAGCAGTGCTTCCAAGGTGTTCTCTCCGTTTGCTCGAGCGGGCATTGTATAGAGTTTCCCGCCCGGGAAAAACCGGGTTGATATTCGATGGCAATAGTGGCCGCCAGGGCGTAAGGTGGTGGCCAGATCGCCCATTCATCATGCGCTGACGCGTACCGGATCCAGCATGGCAGAGCTCCGCTACCGATTTCGCACCCTGGAGATTGGCGACCAGGACATCCACTTGCGCAGCCTGCGCGATCGGCAGCAGTTTGACGATCCCGAGGGCCTGGCAGAGTCGCTGGGTATCTGTTCCGCCTCCTGGCCCATGTTCGGAGTGCTGTGGGCGGCGGGCGAACTGCTCGCCCGCATGATGCAGGACTACGATATCCGCGGCCTGCGTATCCTGGAAGTGGGCTGTGGCCTGGGCCTGTCCAGCCTGTTGCTGAACCAGCGGCTGGCGGATATTACCGCCAGCGACCACCACCCCTCCGCCAATGCCCTGCTGCAGTTCAACGCCCGGCTCAACAATGGCCGGGTGATCCCGTTCTTCCGTGGCAGTTGGGCTGACAGCAACCCGGCCCTGGGGCAATTCGACCTGATTATTGGCAGTGACCTGCTGTACGAGCCGGACCACGCCACGCTGCTCGCCGGATTTATCGACCGGCACGCCAGCCCGCGTTCCCGAGCCATCATCGTCGACGCGGGCAGGGGCAACAGGCCGGCTTTCTGTCGCCAGATGGACGGCTACGGGTTCGACCATTCCTGCAGCCCGGCGGTGCAGGACCCGGCCATGCCGGAACCCTTCAAGGGCCAGGTGATGCGCTTTTGCCGGGGTGCCGGCCCGGCTGCAGGCTGAGCGCGGCTATTGCGCGGTTTGCTTCTCGACCAGTTCCACCCTGCGATTGTGCTCCCGTCCGGCATCACCGGCGTTGGAAAACACCGGCACCAGTGGCCCCACGCCGTGTGGCTCCAGGCGACTGGCGTCGATGCCGTAATCCGTGTTGAGGGTCCTGGCCACCGCTACCGCCCGATCCGCCGACAGCTTCTGGTTGTAGGCGAATGTTCCCACTGAATCCGTGTGCCCGACTATGTAGAACTGCCGGTCGCCATTGGCCTGCAGGTATTCGGCAATGGCCGCCAGGGCGGGGGCAGACTCAGGCTTGATGGTGGCCTGGTTGAAATCGAAAAAGATACCGTCCAGCACGACCCGGCCATATTCGGTGATATCCGCGCCGATGGCCTCGGCGTCAACTGCCACCATGCCCGTTTCGGCCGCTTCTTCCTCGATAATGTCTATCAGTGTACCGACGTAGTCAGCGGAGTGCTGCTCGACGTTTACCAGCACATAGACCGTGCCCGCGGCGCGTTCCTTCCGCGCCACAATGGCGCCGGCGCCCCCGGAGGAAGAGGTACCGGAAAACATGGTTCCCACCTCGCCAGGTTTGGTGGCGGGATTTTCCTGGAACAGCACCTCGGACCACTGGCGACTACCCACGCCCGCTCCGCGCCTGTCCGCCGACATGCCCTGGCCGAGAATCTCGAAGCCCTCCCGGGTGAGTGCGTCCAGGTAGTTCTTGTAGATCTCCGCGAAGCTGCGGTCGGTACCCTTGTAGCGATAAAAGGTGCGGGTGACCCTGCCCTGGGTATCGATCCATGCGCCGATCTGGCGGTATCCGGTTACCGGCCCCACCGCGACCCGGTACGGCATGTAATTCTCGATTACCTGCCAGCGAATCTCCTGGCCGGGGTAGCGAGTGATGAGGGGATGCTCCTGTATGTTGTCGATGTCCTGGGCCGTGGTGCCGACGGCGCACAGCGCGCCAAGTCCCAGGTAACAGCAGAGCTTGAGGAATGTCCTGGTAGTCACGTGTTGGTTTCCTCCCTGGTGGTGGACGACCCGGCTGCCAGGTGCAGGGCTTGCCTGCTTGGGTACTGCCAGTCCGGTAACGCTGAAAGTATAGGCCATGAGTCGCATGCCGAGACTGCCAACTCCCCGTCGCCGTCAGCCCCTGCCAATATTCCCGATCTGCCCCCGCTATAACCATTCCGGAGGCTGCGGTAGAATCGGCCTCCATTTTCTCCAGGGAGTCACCGCCGGTGCACGCCAGCAAAACGGACATCCGCTTCCCTAGGCTGCTGGCATCGATCCTGCGGGTCGCTGTGGCGGGCGTGGTGGCGACAGTCGCGCTGGCCCAGGAGCCGGGGGCGGTACCCGGGTGGGGCGCACTGCAGATACTGGACCGCAGCGTGGCGCCGGGCAGCAAGAGCATGTTCCCGCTGGCGGAGGACCGGAATTTTGACTCCGCCTTCATCAACTCTTCCGTCTGGGTGGTGCACGGCGCGCAGGCGGGCCCAACCCTGTGTATCACCGCGGGCATACATGGGGATGAGATCAACTCGGTGGAGATAGCCCGGCGCGTATTCTCCTCCCTGGAGCCGGAGCAACTCAGGGGCAGCGTCATACTCCTGCCCATGATCAATCTATCGGGTATTCGCAGTGGCGAACGTTACATGGCCGACCGGCGCGACCTGAACCGCCTGTTTCCCGGTCGTCGCGATGGCAGTCTGTCGTCTATCGTCGCCCGGGGAGTATTCGAACTGGTCACCGCCCATTGCCGCGCCCTCATTGACCTGCACACGGGCTCCTTCGCGCGCACCAACGTACCGCAGATTCGAGTCACCAGTGAGCGCCCCGGGGCGCTGGATATGGCCAGGCATTTTGGCAGTGGCGTGGTCGTGCTCGGTGATGGCCCCCGCGGCAGTTTGCGCCGGGAAGCCAGCGAGGCGGGGGTGGACGCCATTATCTACGAGGCTGCGGGCCCGCATCGCTTTGATGCCGAGGCGGCGCGGGTGGGCGCCGACGGGGTGCGCAGCGTCATGGCCTGGATGGGCATGCTGGACCAGCGCGGCGCAACCATCCCTTTCAACAATATCTATCGGCGCACCTATTGGGAGCGGGTGCCCAACAGTGGTGGTGGCTTCTTCTTCCCGGAGGTCGAAATCGGGTCCCGGGTAAAACCGGGCGAACGCCTGGGCACTATCTACGCACCAGGCTACGATACCGAGACTCCCGTCCTCGCCCGCCGCTCAGGTACGGTAATTGGCATGGCCGTACCCCAGATCGTGTTGACTGGTTACGCCCTGTTCAATATCGGTATCGAGGGCAGTGACCTGTTTCCGGGACTGATGCTGGAGCCCGGTCCCGAGCCCGGCGCACCCGAGGTGGATGGCTGAATACCCTCAAAAACAGGCATATCTACGGCTTTTTGTGTTCAACTTCACGATTCTGGTCCTTTTTCGCTGCAATGGGCGCTGGCTAGTGCTATCTAAAGGGTAAGCGAGTTTGCAACCAGGGGGTGCGCCGTGACACACGCAGCAAGTCAACACAGGGAAAGCGACGAGCAGTTTCTTGCGCGCATGGAGTTCCAGTGCTTCCAGATCGAGCGTTATCGCTGGAAGGCCAGGCTCGACGAGGGCAGGGTGCTCAGCGAGGACGAGGCTGCACGGGAATGGATTCAGCGCTATGCAGCCGAATTCGCGCGTGATCAACCCGGCATTGCCGGCGAGTAATAACAGCCTGGCCGGTTGCTGTCGGCCCGGTAGCCAGTCCGGGTAAAAAAGTAGCGCAGACCTTGCGCCCACCATCGTGTAAGCTCCCCGCAAAGGGAGCGAAGTCCTGTTGAAACTTTTCCGAAAAACGTTCTTCTGGTGCTGCCTGCTGATGCTGGCGCTGCCCGCCGTGCAGGTGCGTGCAAATTGGTTCAGCGAAGACGCACAGTTGATGGGAACCAGCGTTAGCGTTGAACTGTGGGGCGAGGACGAGGCGCGCAGTCGCCAGCTTATCGCCGCTGTGTTGGCCGAATTCCAGCGCCTGGACCTGATGATGAACCCCTGGAATCCCGCCAGCGAACTGGCGCGCATCAATCGCGAAGCGGGTCGCGCCGCTGTGGTGACCACCCCGGAAATCCTCTGGGTGGTAGAGCGCGCTCTTTACTACTCGCGCCTTAGCGAAGGCGCCTTCGATATCAGCTTCGCCTCGGTGGGCCAGCATTACGATTACCGGCAGGGCAGGGCACCCGGCGCCGCAGTGATAGCGCGCGATCGGGAAAATATCGACTACCTCGCCATCGAACTCGACCAGGATGCGGGCAGCATCCGCTTTGCCAAAGCTGGACTGCAGGTGGACCTGGGCGGAATCGCCAAGGGCTACGCGGTGGACCGCGGTATCGATATATTGCGGCGCGCCGGGGTCGAGTCCGCCGTAATCAGCGCTGGCGGCGACAGCCGTATCCTGGGCGACCTGGGCGACAGGCCGCGCACCATCGGCATTCGCCACCCGCGCAACAAGAACGAGTACGCGGTAATGATTCCGTTGGCCGACACGGCGATTTCAACGTCCGGAGACTACGAGCGTTTCTTCATGCAGGGTGAGGTGCGTGTCCATCACATCCTGAATCCCGACACCGGGCGCTCTGTGCAGGGCCTGCAGAGCGCCAGCGTGCTGGCGCCGCTGGCAGTGGACAGCGACGCCCTGTCCACCACGGTATTCGTACTGGGGGTGGAGCGCGGCCTGCAACTGGTGAACAGCCTGCCCGGCGTCGACGCCATCCTCATCGATGGCGCTGGCAAGCTGCACTATTCCGCGGAGTTGCTGCTCAGTACCAGACCGTGAACAGCAGTCGGTAAACGTCGGCCTCGAAATCGTACAGCGGCTCATCACCGGGTATGGCGCTGTGGTCATTGAGATTGCGGAAGTCTTCGTAGTCGAACCAGATACGGTCCCAGCGCAGGGTGAGGGCGGCCCGATCGGCGAAGCGGTAGTGCACCGGGCGGGCGTAACTCAGTTTCAGCGACAGGGTCTGGTCGTTGAAGTTGCTCAGCTCCTTGTCCCGGCCGCGGTAGTCCTTGCTGTCCTGGGAGGGCGTCTGGAACAGGTCGCTGTAGAAATTCGCCGCCGACTGCTCGTAGTAGCGATAGCCGATGTCGAAGATCCAGTTATCGTACAGCGTGTGGGTATAGCTCAGCTGGAAGGTGTTGCCGTCCACGCCCCAGTCATCCGTGTAGTAGCGGTAACCTGCACCCACTGTCGCCCGCCAGCTCAGGTAGTACATGACCCGCAGCGCGGCGGCATCGCTGGTATGGGTGGTCGGGTACACCTCCTGGGCGAACTGGTAGCCGGCCGCCGGGTCCAGCGGGTTGGTCAGGTAGCGATAGCTGCGGTAGGGATTGTTGAGGTAGCCCTCATCGGTGATCAGTTCGTAATTGAAGCTGAGGATGAGTTCCGGGGTGATCACCTGGCTGACGCCGACCCGGTAGTTATGGCGGTCGATATTTCCCTCGAAGTCGGGATTGCCGTTCTGGTAGACATCGTCCTGGCTCTGGGAATAACCGAAACTCAGGGTGGTCAAATCGCCGAAAAAATCCTGGCTGACATTGAAATACCAGGTGTTTGAGGTGTAGTCGCTCTCGTCGCTGTTGGTGTAGCCGATGCCGACGATGCTCTTGTCGTACAGGTAATCACCTCCCAGGGAATATTCCGTGCGGGTTTCGCCGTAGGCGGAGGCACCGGTTGTTACCACGTCTATGGAGGCGCTGCTGACGTTGTCCACGTAGTAGCTGGCGTTGACGGAATACGGTTTCCTTGAAGTTCTTGCGCACCAGCACGGCCGGGCCGTCGACAGTGACCCCGCCGCCGTCGTAGCGGTGGTACATGATGTCACCCCGTTCCTCGGGCAGCACCGCCGCCTGGGCCGTCGCGGCGCAGACCAGCAGGCCCGCGCAGGCGATTCTAGTTGCAGCCACAGCCACCTCCTCCGCCTCCCTCGGCGCCGCGGGCACCCTCGCGCACCTGGTAGACATGATGGCCGTACGCGCTGGATATCGGATCGCGGTCAAAGCTCATGATGGGATCAGCCAGGTGTTGGCGCTGGTAGGGCTTCACCCAGGGGTCGGTGGCGCAGCCACCGGCAAGGACGCAGATCGCCACCAGCATCAAACTCTTTACGATAGCTCGCATGTTGCTACTCCTTGATCAGGGCGCGCACCTGCGCCTCGTACTGATCTTCGTAGCCGGGCTTATAGCCCCGGTGCATGAAGCGAATAGCGCCGCGGCGATCCACCAGTACCGTCACGGGCATCGCGTCCACCCCGTAGAGTTCGCTGACCTGGTTGGCGTCATCGAACAGGATGGGAAAGCTGACCGGGATATCCCGCAGCACCTTCTCCGCCATCGCCCGGTCCTGCTCGACGTTGACGCCGAACACGGTGAAACCCAGCCCGGCGTATTTCTGGTGTATGTTGTCCAGTTCGGGCATCTCCTGGCGACAGGGGCCGCACCAGGATGCCCAGAAATTGATGAGCACCACCTGGCCGCGGTATTCGCTCAGGCGCACATTGTCGCCGTCGGCGCTCTTCAGGGTGAAATTGGCGGCGGGTCCACTGGCATCCAGCGCCATTCCCATCGGGCTGAGGATCAGCAGGATTGCTGCTAACAGTGCTTTCATCGCGATAACTCCCGGTTGCTGGCAGGCTAAAAGAAGAAGGTGACGCCGGTGGAGAGTTCGAAATTATTGGTGGTATCGTTCTCCCCAAAGGCATCCCGGTCAAAAATATGGTCGCGCACATCCAGGCGCCAGGTGATCCAGTCGTTGATCAGCAGGCGATAGCCGGCACCCACCGTTACGGTGAAGAAGTTGTCATCCAGGAAGTGCGTGTTGCCGGCGCCAATGATCAGGAAGAAATCCGATTTCAGGGCGCGCCTGTCCAGTACGAAGGCCTCGCCCGGCAGGGCATTCCAGCCGAAATTGATGCCGTAGTAGGTATAGTCCCGCTCGCTGTCTTCGAACAGGGGAGCGCCGCCGCTGAGTTTCTCGTAGCTGGTCAGGTCCCCCTGGGAGGCCCCGTAACTGGCTTCAAAGAAGAAGTCCTCGGAGAAGTGCCAGGCGGCCCGCAGGCCGTACAGGAAGTCGGCGTCGAAGTCCTGTATGGCCAGTATTCCCAAAAATGGCCCCACCTCGAAGTCCTCGGTGTCCATGGCCACCGGTTCGATTTCCCGGGGTTTGACTTCCGGGTCGATGACCTGCCAGGACTCTGGTTCGTCGTCGCCCCGGGCGGAAACCGCGGCCAGGCTGCACAGGGCAGCTGCTAGAAGAATGCGCTTAAGCCGACTGTCCATTCGTTCACCTCTTCGTCATCATCTCTGTCAGTCATTACCACGTAATACTTGTATTGCAGGCGTAGCAGCAGGCGCTTGGTCAGGTACACACGCAGGCCGGCGCCCACGTTGGCGGTGTTATCCGTGCGGTCCTCGGTGGATACCAGGGTGGAGCGCGGATTGGTCTGCCGCACCCCGCCGCCTATGGTCAGGAAGGGCGAGTAGCGCCACTGGGGAAACATCTGGTGCACGATACTGGCCGTGGCCATCTTGCCATCGGAGAAATCGCCGTAGTTCTCGCTGGCGGCGAGTTCCAGCGACAGGTTGGGCGTGAAGTGCCAGCCCAGGTAGGCCACCAGGGTATCGGTGCTGTCGTAGTCACCGACCATGAAGCCGAATTCCCAGGTGCGGCTGGTATAACTGTCGAAGTCGGGGCTCTTGAACGCCAGCGGTTCGCCCCGGGCATCCAGGGTGCGGCCTATATCGTTGACGTGCACCCATCCCTCTATGCCCTTCGCCGTGCGCACCTTGATCCAGTCCGTGCGCTGGAACAGCAATTCCAGTTTGTCGCCGCGCTCGGCGACGTGGAATACCGGGTAGCCGCGCCCGGGCTGGGTACGCATATCGATATAGGGCTGGGCCACGGTGGATTGCAGCACCGCTTCGTCCTCCGCCAGCGCCTGGCCCGACAGGGGGCCGATACAGGCCACCAGCAGCGCCGCGCAAAGGCTGGCGTATCCCCACTTGTTGACCCCGGCCATCTCCCCGCGCCCCGCTTGCACTCAGTCGACCAGACGCGGGTCGAAGGGGTTGTTGTAATACTGGGCGCCGATATCCAGCCACTCCGACAACAGGCGCAGCTCTGCCGCGCTGAGCAAGTCGCCATGGTCAACCGTACCGCGGGTGGCCGGCGCCACGGCGCCGTCGCCCTCCACGCAGTTGGCCGGCAGGGGCGGTGCCGGGTCCCGGCCGCAGTCGTCACCCTCGAAACAGGCGAAGAAGGCGCTGCTGCCACCGGCGGAGCCCGCCCGCATCCTGGCGCCCACCGGCAGGGTAACGGTCTCGGTAACGGTGTTGCCCTGGGCGTCGGTCGTGGTGCACAGGCGGACCCGGTCGGCCAGCGCGCCGGCCTCCGTCCAGCCACTGTTCGTTGTCGCTGTCCAGCAGCTCGCGGTAGGAGCGCATTTGATCGGGATCGCGATCGGATGGCTGCGCACTGAGGTCGAGTTGGCCGGGCGGTACCAGCGTGTCGCCGGCGCTGCTGTGACAGCCGACGCAGGTGGACACCAGGTTGCCGGCGGCATCGGCTACCGGGTCGCGTTCGCGCTCCCAGATCGGCTGTATATGGTCCACGTAGTTGATGACTATCCGACTGGGTTCGCCGGGGTCCAGGTTAGGGATCACGATGGGCCTGTCTGCGGGAATGTCGGTCCACGCCGGGTCGTAGTCGCGATCGAGAATATCCTCGTCCGGGGTCAGCCCGGGGGCGCTCCACTGGTCCGTGTACTGCGGTGCCAGCGCCAGTTCCCTGACCGCGGCCACGGGGTTGTCCAGCGGCTGGTGAAAATCCCAGGTGGTGGCCATGGTCTGTCCCGGCTCAGTGGCAAACAGGGCGTTGCTGTCGGTGCCGGGGAAGCCGGTATCGCCGGTGTCCAGGGCGCGGGCCCCGGGGTTGGCGGAGGGCGGCTGGGAATCCAGGCGGCCGTGGGGCGCGGTGCTGCCGCCGTCGTGGCAGCCGGTGCAGTGCAGGACCTCGCCGGGGGCCAATTGCAACCAGTAGTCGTGGCGCGGCCCTATGCGGCGCCCCCTGGCATCCAGTACTTCAAAGGTGAAAGCCCGGCTGGCCGGAATGGTCGCGGTGACCGAGCCGTCGGGCTCCACCGGCAGGTAACCGGTGATCTCCCGGAAACCGAAGGCGCTGCTTACCCCGTAGGCATAGCGCGGAATCTCGAAGACATCGCGGTCCGGGATCGGCACCGGCTGGCTGATGCGCAGGAAGCGCGCCGGGCGCTCGCGGAATGCGGCGGTACCCGGGCGGGCGTGGGCGCTGATACCGCTGGGCGAGCGGTCTTCGCCATCGAAGTCGTAGACACTGTCGATCAGCAACTGGCCCTGGTTGGCATTGGCCAGCTCACTGTTGAAGTCGGGGCGCTGGGGTACCAGGTCGGGGTAGTCGCGCGGCTCCGCCGCGATGATCTCGCTGACCAGCACCCCTTCCCTGGCGAGCACCACTGGTCGCTGGGTGTTTTGCACCGTGTCGTAGATCCAGGCCCCGTACAGGGGCGGGGCGGTATTGGTGTTGTCGGGCTGCAGGGTGCAGGGCTGGTAATCGCCGGGCCGCGGCGGCGCATCCGGATCGGGGTTGGCGTCGGCATCGATTACCCGGCATTCGCTCCAGGTCACCAGCAACCGCCGGGTGCCGTCGCGCAGCGGGTAAACCCAGCCGTACTGCCCGCCGCGAGAGCGCAGGCCATCGGTGCGTACCTCGGTTTCGGTCAGTGATTGCTGGCCATCGCCGGCGACGCCCTGCCACACGGGCTGGCCGAAATCCGCGTAGCCAGCGGCGTCTATCACCACGATTTCGCCGCCGAAAGTGGGCGAGTTGAATGCCATGGCGACACTCACCAGTCGGCCGTCATCCAGTTGCCGGGGCTGGGTGAACTCCACGCTGGCGCCCTCGGTGCCGGTGCCCTGGCTGTGAAAGCCATACAGGGGCGACAGGGCAGTTCCGGCGGGGTCCAGCCGGAACAGGCTGATGTGGTTACTGGCGGTGTTGTTCCAGCGGCTGAATACGATCTCGCCGCTGTCCAGCACACTGGGGTCCAGGTCGTGGCTGAGGTTGAAGGAAATCTGCCGGAACTCGGCGCTACGGCGCTGCGGGTCATAGATATGCAGGACCGCGGCGGGGTCGTCGCCATCCTCGTCCAGGGCGGCGAAGATCTGGCTGCGGCCCTCGTTGAGCAACCGCGACTGGCCGGCCACCTGGCGGGTGGAACTGAATACGATGCGGTCATCGGTGAGGAAGTGCGGGGCGATATCGTGGCCGCCGCCGGTTTCCACACCCTCGTTGCGCTTGATGCGCGAGGGAATCAGGTACTCGGCCTGCATGGTTGCCAGGTCCAGGGTCCACAGGTTCCAGGTCGTGCGCTCCAGATTGGCGGCCAAGGGTTCCGGTACCGCGCGTGCGGCGAACACCAGGGTCCCGCCGTCGTAGGAGCTCTCCAGGCCTTTCACATCGATGGCGATCTCTGCGGGCGTTACGCCCTCCTCGGCGGCGACGGTGGCGGCGATCTGCGCGGTGATGTCCACGTCATCAGCGCTGGCGGAAGAGCGCTCGCGCACATACAGCCGGGCGCCCGGGTTGAAGGCCAGCGGGTCGCGCAGGTCGGTGGGCGTCTCCGGCAATGGCCGCTTGATATAGGCCACCGGGATTTCCAGTACTACCGGATCCTCGCCCTGGTCGTTGCTTGTCAGCGTGATACTGTCACCGCCCCCTCCCGTGCACCCCGCCAGCCCCGCGGTCTGTGCCAGGAAGACGAGCAGTACCAGCGCCGTGTATGCGCTGCGAATGGTCTTATCCCCTGTTGATCGGCCTGTTACCGGCCTTGTTTGCAAGCCAGCTTTGCAAACTGGGTCACAGAGCGGCAAGGAAAAACCTGCGGAAAGTAGACATTCCGCAATCTGCACTTTTCGCCAGGTTTTTCTTGCCGGTTTGTGACCTGGTGCGCAAAGCTCGTATTCAACCGCGGGGGGAGCGCCCCCGGTACGCGGACCTCTGACACTGCGTAGGGCGACACCGATCGGCAGCGGACCCGCATCCCGCACAAGCCGGCAGCCCCCACCTTTTAAAAACAGATGACAAAGACCAGAAGAGATCGGGTTAGGGGACATGGGCAACAGTTTTGCAATAGCAGTATGCGTTTGCCTGCTCGGCGCGACCGTCGCTGAGGCGGGGCCGCGGGAGCAGGCCAGGCGCATCCACGATCGCCTGACCGGCGTGCCGCCCACCAATGCCATGCTGGATGCCATGGAGGCGGCCATCAGCGGCGGGGGCGGCGCCACCCAGGCGGCCCTGTACGCCATCGATGGCGCACCCGGGGTGCCCGCCACCGGTGACTTCTACACGGTAACCCTGAAAAACTGGGTCAGCCCCTGGACCAATGAGGCCCAGGACGTGTTCGCACCGCTGAACGACTACAGCGCCACCGTCGTCGGCATGGTCCGCGACGAGCTGGACTTTCGCCAGGTGCTTTACGGCGACATCATCTATCGCGGCGCCGTGGCGGGTATTCCCCCCTATTCCGGCAGCGACAACCGCCACTATGAATTCCTGGAAGCCAGTGGCGGCAATCTCGGCGATCCGGGGGTACTGGTGCGCGACACCCAGAGTGGCGTAACCGGCCTGCCGGCGACGGCGGTGGCGGGTGTTATGACCAGCCGCGCCTCGGCCCGCGCCTTTTTTGTCGATGGCACCAATCGCGCCATGTTTCGCTTCACCCTGCTGAACCACCTGTGCATGGACCTGGAACAGCTCAAGGACACGACCCGCCCCACCGACCGGATTCGCCAGGATGTGTCGCGCAGCCCGGGGGGCGACAGCCAGCTGTTCCTCAACCAGTGTGTCGCCTGTCACAACGGTATGGACCCACTGGCCCAGGCCTTTGCCTACTACGACTTTCCCTACCCGGACGAGGAGCAGTTTCCCGGGCTGGAACTGGAGGCCCGCAAGGATATGGGCGCAATCGCCTACACCCCCGGCGCGGTGCAGGCCAAATACCTGATCAATGAAGCCAGCTTTCCCACGGGGTATGTCACGCCCAATGACCACTGGACCAACTACTGGCGCCTGGGTGACAACAGCGCGCGCATCGGCTGGCGCGCACCCGCCGGCAACAGCGGCGCCATCGACCTGGCCCTCAACCCGGCGTTTTCCGAGGGCGACGGCGCGGCCTCCCTGGGCAGGGAGCTGGCCAACACCGAGGCATTTGCCTATTGCCAGGTGAAGAAGTCCTTCCGGGCGGTGTGCCTGCGGGAGCCCAGGTCCACGCTGGAAGAGTCCATGGCGGTGGATAGCTTTGTGAACACTTTCCATGCCAGCCACAACATGAAGCAGGTGTTCGCTGAAGTGGCGGCGTACTGCGCCGACCATTTGTAGGGGTGACGTCGTGAGAGCCGCATTTGCACGCATACCGGGAAGCCACCAACTGCTGGCGCTGCCCCTGCTGGCCCTACTGCAGGCCTGCAGCGGGGGTACCGGCGGCGGTGGCAGCGAGCGCCAGGTGGACCTGGGTACCCCGGGCGGCACGGCGGAATTCGTATACGCCGGCCCGGCCCCTGCCAGCCAGGAAATACAGGATTTCAAGGTGGCTTTCTACGATCCCCTGGTGGGGCCTGACCGTTGCGGTGAATGCCATACCCCCGGAAAATCCGGCAGCACCCATTTCGTTGACCAGGGCGACGTCAACACTGCCTGGCAGCAGGCGCGCACCGTGGTCAATCTCGAGGACCCCGGCGCCTCGGCAGTGGTGCAGCGGGTGGCCAATGGCCACAACTGCTGGCTGGGCCCGGACCAGGCCGCCACCTGTGCCACCACGGTCACCGCCTATATCGAGCGCTGGGCGGCCACCGCGGTGGATTCCGCCACCACCATCCAGCTCAGCCCGCGCCGGCCGGTGGCCGCCAGCGGCACCCGGGTGTTGCCGGCCACCCTGGACCAGGTGCTCGCGGGGGGGCTGGATCTCACCGCCCCGGGCCAATTGCTGGACCTGCTGCACGAGTACTGCGCTGACTGTCACGCCGACACCGCCCCGGTGCCCCAGGTGCCTTACTTTGCCAGTGACAGCCCCGAACTGGCCTACGCCGCCCTGCGCGGCAAGGTAGACCTGGTACAGCCCCGCGCTTCCAGGCTGGTGCTGCGGCTGGCGCCGGAGGGCCACAACTGCTGGAGCGATTGCGACAATGATGCCGACACCATGGCGGCGGCGATTTCCCGCCTGCGGGAGGTCGTGCCCCTGACGGATATCGATCCGTCACTGCTGATCAGTACCGCCCAGGTGCTGGAGACCGACGGTATCGTGGCCACCAGCGGCGGCCGCTTCGAATCGTCGCTGGTGGCCAAGTGGGAGTTCCGCGAGGGCGCCGGCACGACCTCCGCCGATACCAGCGGGGTGCCTCCGGAGATTCCCCTGTCCCTGTCCGGGGACTACAGCTGGCAGGCGGGTTGGGGGGTGCGCCTGGTGGACGGCAAGGCCCAGGGTGGCGCCAGCGCCAGCAGCAAGCTGTTCAATATGATTTCCGGCGTGGGCGAATACAGCATAGAGGCCTGGGTGGCGCCGGCCAATGTATCCCAGGAAGAGGCCTGGATAGTCGGCTACGCCGGCGGCCCCGAGAGCCGCAATATGCTGCTCAGCCAGAGTCTGTACAACTACGAGGCCTTTACCCGCAGCACCGCCACCGAGGATAACAATGGCGGCGCGCCGGCGCTGGCCACCGACGACGACGCCGAACTGGCCCAGGCCAGCCTGCAACACGTGGTGGTCACCTACGACCCGGTGGAGGGGCGCAAGATTTACGTCAACGGCCGCTTCAGCGGCGATGTCGATCCCTCCGGCGGCGGCCTGCTCAACAACTGGAGCGAGGCCTACGCCGTGGTGCTGGGCAACTCCACTGCCGGCACCAACCCCTGGGCCGGCACCATTCGCATGGTGGCGATTCACAATACCGCGCTCACGCCCCAGCAGGTGGTACAGAACTTCGATGTCGGGGTCGGGCAGAAATACTACCTGCTGTTCAGCGTCGCCGAGATCCTCGATCGCGAGGGAGTCTGCCACCGCATCGAGGACGGGGCGCGCACCAACTACTGCTACGTGGTGTTCGAGGTCAGCCAGTTCGACGGCACCAGTTACCTGTTCAATGAGCCGTTCTTCGTCAACCTGAACCCCGCGGGCGGGGATGTGGTGTTCGACCTGCGCGGCATACGCCTGGGCATCAACGGCAAGCTGGCGGAGGTGGGCCAGGGCTTCGTCAACGTCAGCGCCCGCATAGACGCCGGGGCGGCGGGTGCGGGGGGGCGGTCGCTGGCGGACATCGGTAGCATCATTCCCCTGGAGAACGGCCCCGACCAGGATATTTTCTTCCTCGGCTTCGATGAACTGGGGGGCCAGGCGGGCGCGGTGGACGACGGCCGCTCGCTGGCTTTCCAGCACACCCTGACCGGGGGCGAATCCTCGGATATCGCCGTGCGCACCTTCGACGAGATCAACGCCACCCTGTCGCGCCTCACCGGGGTGCCCGTTGCCAGCGACCGCGCCAGTCCCGTGACCGGCAAGACCGTGGCTGAAACCTACGAGATCGTGCGCCGGGCGTTGCCTTCGGTAGCGGATTTTCAGGCCTTCATGTCCTCGCACCAGATGGCGGCCACCCAGCTGGCGGCGGCCTACTGCGACGCCATGGTGCAGGACAATGCCCTGCGCCGGGCGATCATACCCGCCGCTTTCGATTTCGACGCCCCGGTGGCCGACCCCGGTATCAACTGGCGGCAACAGGTGGCTGCCCCCCTGGTGGACAGGGCCCTCAACAGCGGCCTGCTAAGCGATGCGGACCGGGCTCGCATGATCGATGAGGTGGAGCTGTTGATCACCGACGACCGGGACCTCAAACCCTACGTGTTCCGCAACGGCAACTGGGTGAGCGACCCCGACCCGGCGGCACACACCAAGCGCGATGGCCTGATCTATTGCGAAAACAATGCCGTCTGTCCCCCATCGCGCACCGCCGATGTGGTCAAGGCGGCCTGTACCGCGGTGTTCGGCAGCGCCGTGGTGCTGATGCAGTAGCGGCAAAGGAGTTAATTGACGATGGCCAGGCGACCCAGATTTTTCCGACCGGACGAGGCTTTGCGCCACCCCGATCACCGCCGTCCGCTGACCCGGCGGGAGCTGCTTGCGCAGGGTTTTCGCGCCGGCGGCGCCACCCTGCTGGGTACCTCGCTGGCCAGCCTGCTGGGCAACCGGGCGCTGGCGATTTCGCCGGACCTGCTGGACCCGGCCCGCACCCCCTACACCAGTTGCGACCTGGGAGCGGTGGCGGGACGCAAGCTGCCTTTTATCTGTTTCGACCTGGCCGGGGGCGCCAATATCGCCGGTTCCAATGTGATCGTCGGCGGGCCCGGCGGCCAGCGCGACGCCCTCAGTACCAGCGGTTACGGACGCCTGGGCCTGCCGCCGGCCATCGCGCCATTTGCCAATAACGTGGCCACCCTGTCCGGTGATTTTACCGACGACAGCCTCGGCCTGCTGTTCCACAGCGAGAGCGCCATGCTGCGCGGCATCCTGTCACGGTCCAGCGGCCTGCGCGGCTTCGTCAACGGCGCGGTCATTCCCGGGCGCTCCGACAACGACACCGGCAACAATCCCCACAACCCCATGTACGGCATTTATCGCGCCGGCCTGCGCGGCCAGATACTGCAGTTGATCGGCTCGGAAAACTCCCTGTCCGGGGGCAACTCCATGGCACCGGCGCTGTTGATCGATCCCGAGATCCGTCCCACCAAGATCGACCGGCCCTCGGATGCCAGCGGCCTGGTGGACGTGGGCGATCTCAACCTGCTGCTGGACGACCCCGAGGACATCGTTTCGGTGCTGGAGTCCATGAAGCGGATTACCGACTTCAAGCTCGACCTGGTAAACACCCGCATCAGCAGCCCGGCCAGCGAGGACAAGCGACTCAAGGACAGGCTGAGCTGTGAGTACCTGCGCAGCGCCGATACCCTGGAGAAATACTCCAACCCGGATGCGCTGGATCCTTCCGCCGATCCCAACATCGTCGGCGGTGGCGGTATTTTCAGCGCCGCCGAGTTCGAGGGCGATCGCGAGTTCAGCAAGGCCGCCTCGGTAATGAAGCTGGTAATTGACGGCATAGCCGGCGCCGGCACCATCGAGATGGGGGGTTACGACTACCACACGGGCGATCGCCGTACCGGGGAGGAGCGGGACTTCCGCGCCGGACAGTGCATCGGCGCCTGCCTGGACTATGCCCGCCGCACCGCCACCCCGGTGATGATCTACGTGTTCAGCGACGGCTCGGTCTCCAGCGATGGCGGCATCGAGATGGTCAACGGGGTGGAGAAGGGGGTCTGGAGCGGCGACAACTCGTCCACCGCGGCCTCGTTTTTCCTGGTCTACGACCCCGCCGGCGCGCCGACGGTGATGAACCAGGGCAGCGCCGACCCCCTGCGCGCCCAGCAGATCGGCTGGATGCGGCCGGACGCCTCGGTGGAAACCTCCGCCTCGCCCGCCGCCAACAACGTCAACCTGATGGTGGAAACCGTCATCCTCAATTACATGGCCCTGCACGGGCAGCAGAACCTGTTTGCCCAGGAGCAGTTCTTCCCGGGTCACGGCCTGGGCGGGGCAGCAGCGCGCGATCGGCTGGTGGCATTCGAGCCGCTGCAGAGCATGAACGGGGGGGTACTGTCCTGATATGAAAACACCAGCCTGCAAAATACTGCTGGTCCTGTTGTTCAGCTGCCTGCCGGGCCTGGCGGCGCTGGCAGAGGAGGGCGCCAGCCTGGACCAGCAGATACAGGATATCAAGCAGCAGACCCTGGAACTGAACCGCGACCTGTTCATCCTGGAGGAGGAACTGCTGTATCCCGGTGACACCCGCCTGGGTGTGTTCCTGTCCCTGGACGTGGGTGAATTCTTTGCCCTGGATGCAGTCAAGCTAAGCATCGACGGGGTGGTGGTGACCCACTACCTGTACACCGAGCGCCAGGTGGACGCCCTGCGCCGGGGCGGGGTGCACCGCCTGTACGAGGGCAACGTGAAAGCGGGGGAGCACGAGATCGTGGCGGTGTTTACCGGCAAGGGCCCCAGCGACCGCGATTACCGCCGCGCCACCCAGCGGGTGGTGGAGAAGGCCGGTGGCGCCAAATACGTGGAGTTGACCATCACCGACTCGACCGCGCTCAACCAGCCGGAATTCGCGGTAAAGGAATGGTAGGGCGATGCTGAGCGCGCTGCCCGGACGGCTGAGCGCGACGCTGGGGCGCGCTGTGCTCGCCGCCGCCCTGCTGCTGGCGGCGCCCGCGGCGCTGGCCGCAGAGCAGGAGGCGACCGGGGAAGAGGCGGACGGACTGACCTCCCTGCGCTACGGCGTCAGCCTCTATTACTTTTACCAGCAGGACTATTTTGACGCCCTGTCGGAGCTGATGGTGGCCCAGCAACTGGGAGAGCTGGCGACCCACGCGGCCCACAGCGAGCTGTTGCGCGCCGGCATGAGCCTCTCCTACGGCATGGACAGGGTGGCGGAGTCGCTGTTCCGGCAGATGCTGGCGCAATCGGGACCTGCGGTAGATCGCGACAAGGCCTGGTTCTACCTGGCCAAGATCGCCTGGCAGCGGGGCGAGCTGGCGCGGGCGGAAGCCGCGCTGGCGAGCATGTCGCCGGGCTATGATGGTTCCCTGGCAGCCGAGGCCGACTACCTGCGGGCCTCGATCAGCCTGCGCCGCGGCGACCTGGCCCAGGCCACGTCCCTGGCGATGCGCCTGCCCGAGGATTCTCCCTGGCGCTATTACCTGGACTACAACCTGGGCGCAGCCCTGGCCGCGGGCGGCGACTGGTCAGCCGCGATAGCGGCTTTCCAGCGCCTTGGCCCACAGCCCCTGCCCACCGCGGAGGGCCTCGCCCTGCAGGACAAGGCCTACACCGCCGCGGGTTTTGCCGCCATGGCCGCGGGAGAGTATGTGCAGGCGGCCGGGGAATTTACTCGGGTGCGCCTGGAGAGTCCCCTGGCGGATCGCGCCCTGCTCGGTTACGGCTGGGCCTATGCGGAACAGGACAACTACCGGGAGGCGTTGAGCCCCTGGCTGGTGCTGGGCGAGCAGGACCCGGTCAGTGCCAGCGTGCGGGAGAGCCTGCTGGCCATTCCCTACGCCTACGAACAGTTGGGGCTACGCGGCACCGCGCTGCAGCGCTACCGCCTGGCGAGCCAGGTCTATGCCGCGGAGCTGGCGAGACTGCAGGCCGCCATCGAGGGCTTCAGCCAGGGTGAACTGCCGGCCCTGTTGCAGCCCGCAGGTGAGGCCGCAGGGGACTGGCTGGCGCCGGAGGCAATTCTGCCCGAGGCCGACCTGCCCGGTGCTGATCACCTCCCCTATATCGCCCACCTGGTGACCCGCCACCCGTTCCAGCTGGCCCTGCGCGAATTGCGCGACCTGTACAGCATGGATGCCCGCCTCACCGCGGCGCAGCAGCGCCTGCTGGTGTTGCGCGAAGCGGACCTGGAGCAGCAGCAGAGCTGGGCCTCGGTCATCGAGGGTGACCGGGATGAGCAGTTGCAGTTGCGGCAGCGGCAACTGGAGCAGCAGGTGGCGTTGTTGCGGCAGCGGCTGCAAACAGCCGCGGCCTCCGGGGACACCCGGCTGCTGGCCGGTACCGAACAGGCCGCCCGCTGGCAGCGCCTGGAGCGAGCCGCATCCATGGCGGCATCGCTGCCGGTGACCCCGGAGCAGGCCCGGCAACTGGCCCTGTACCGGGGCCTGCTCATCTGGGAGGACAGCGAGAACTACCCGGGGCGGGCCTGGGAGCTCAACCGTGAACTGGAAGATGCCGAAGCACTGGTGGCGCAGACCCGCGCCGGCACCGTGCGCCTGGACGAGGCCATGGCGCGGCGCCAGCAATCGGGTTATGCGCCGCGTATCGCCGCCCTGGAAACCCGGGTGCAGGCCGGGGCGGCCCGGGTGCAGCAGGCTATCGCCGCGGCCCAGCAGCAGCTGCGCCAGGTAGCGGTGGCGGAGCTGCAGCGGCAGGCGGCCCAGTTGTCACATTCCCTGGGACAGTCCCGCCTGGCCATTGCCCGGCTGTACGACCAGGGCAGCCCGGAGGTGCCGCGATGAACCGGCTGCCGCCGCTGCTGGCCCTCGCCCTGCTGGGAGGCTGCAGCTACCTGGGCATAACGCCCGGCCACCAGCAGCCGACTCTGGCGGACCTGCAGCCAGCCACCCTGCCGGCCGCCGGTGAACCGCTGCCGCAGGTGTCCCTGGTGGAGCTCACCGGGGTTTATCGGGATGTCCTGGAGGTAAGCGACGATGAGGCGACCCGGCGCCAGGTAATGCACCGCCTGGCGGACATCGAGATGCTGGAGGCGGAGTCCCGGCTGGGGGCCGGCGAGACTGGCGATGAACTGTTCGCCGGGGCTATCGCCGCCTACGAAACGCTGCTACAGCAGGATCCCGACAACCCCGCGAACGACCAGTTGCTGTACCAGCTGTCGCGCGCCCACGAGATGAACGGCGATCCGGCCCGCTCGCTGGTGACGCTGGAGCGGCTCAACGCCGACTGGCCGGACTCGGCGCACGCGGCCGAAGCGCAGTTCCGCCGCGGGGAGAGCTACTTCGCCGCCGCCGATTACGGGCGGGCGGAGGCGGCCTATGCCCGGGTGATAGAGGCGGGCCCGGACTCGGCGCACTTTGCCAACGCCCTGTACATGCAGGGCTGGTCCGGTTTCAAGCAGGGGCGCTACGATGACGCGGTGGTCTCCTTCACCGCCACGCTGGACCAGCTGGTACCGGAGGACAACAGCCTGGACGGACTGCCCCGGGGCGACCAGGAACTGGCGCAGGACTGCCTGCGCATGCTGGCGGTGGTGTTCAGCTACCAGCAGGGCGCGGATACCATTGCCCGGACCTATAGTCAGCTGGGAGTGCGGCCCTACCAGCACCTGCTGTACCAGTCCCTGGGTGAACTGTACCTGTCCCAGGAGCGCTATCGCGACAGCGCCGAAACCTACCAGGCCTACAACCAGCGCTTTGCGGACTCGCCGGTGGCGCACCGTTTCCAGATGCAGGTCATCGCAGCCTATGAGGCCGGTGGCTTTCCCGACCTGATCGTGGCAGAAAAGCAGCGCTACGTGGGGCTGTTCGGCGTTTCTGGCCCCTACTGGCAGCAGGCGGATGAGAGCGTGCAGGATGAACTGCGCCCCCGGCTGCGCCAGTTTATCGAGGAGCTGGCGGAGTATCACCACGCCGCCGCCCAGGCGCTCGCGGCTGCCGGCCCCGAGGCCGGGGCCAGCGAGCAGCAGGACGGCGACCGGGCGGAGCAGCCGGGGGACGCCCAGGCCCGCACCCACTACCTGGCGGCCAGCGACTACTACCAGTTGTTCATCAACAGTTTTCCCGATGACCCGGCGGTTCCCGAAATGGGCTTCCAGCTGGCGTCCAGCCGCCTGGAGGCGGGCGAGTACCGGGCCGCGATCGCCAGTTACGAATGGGTCGCCTACGGCTTTCCGGAGTTCAGCCAGGCGGCCGACGCCGGCTATCGCGCCATTCTTGCCTATGAGCAGCTCCCCGGTGGGGAGGAGGTTGATCGCGCTCGCATAGACAGCGAACTGGCCTTTGCCACCACCTTCCCCTCTGACCCCCGGGCCGCCACGGTACTGGCTCACGCGGCGGATGCGCTGCTGGCGCTGGGGGAATACGACGAGGCCATTTTCACGGCGCAGAACCTGGCCTACCGTCAGCCGCAGCCGGGCCAGGCGGAATTGCTGACCGCCAGCCTGGTGATGGGGCACAGCTACTTTGAGTTGCAGCAGCACGCCGAGGCAGAGGCGGCCTACAGCGAGGCCCTGGCCTTGCTGGACAGCGAAGACGACCGGCGCGCGCTGGTCGTGGATCGGTTCGCCGCCAGCATTTACCGCCAGGGCGAGACAGCCGCCGAGAGCGGCGAGCACCTGCAGGCGGCGGAGCAGTTCTCCCGGGTGGTCAGTCTCGCCCCGGCGTCCGCTATCCGCGCCAGCGCCCAGTACGACGCCGCGGCGCACTTCGCGCAGGCGGGAGACATCGCGACGGCCAACAGCCTGCTGGTGGATTTCCGCCGGCAGTACCCGGATCACGAGCTCGCCGGCTCTATTGCCGCGCAGCTGGTAGGCAATTACGAAGCGCTGGAGCAGTGGGACGCGGCGGCCGCCGAACTGGACCTGATCCACGGCGCCGGGGGCGACGCCGAGACCCGGCGCCAGGCCCTGTTGCTGGCGGCGCAATACTATGAGCGGGCGGGTGATTTCCGCTCGGCCGGCGAGCGCTACCAGCTCTACGCCCGCAGCTGGAGCGAACCCCTGGGGCCGCGCATGGAGGCCATGAACAGGGTGGCTGAACTGCAGGCGGAAGCCGGCCAGGCTGAACAGCAGCGCCTGTGGCTGGCGGAACTGGTCGCTGCCCACGACGCGGCCGGGGCCGCCCAGTCGGAGCGTTCGCTTTACCTGGCCGCCCGGGCCTCCAGCATGCTGGCGGATGAGGCCTACCGCCGCTACAGCGACCTGCCACTGACCCGCCCCCTCAAGACCTCCCTGGCCGCGAAGAAAGCGGCCATGGAACAGGCGCTGGCCGCCTACCGCGCCACCAATGATTACGGGGTACAGGAATACGCCACCCTGGCGACCTATCGCATGGCCATGATCTACCAGCAGCTGGGCGCCGACCTGCTGGCGTCCGAGCGCCCCGAGGATATCGACGAGCTGGCCCTGCAGCAGTACGAGATGTTGCTGGAGGAGCAGGCCTATCCCTTCGAGGAAAAAGCCATCGCCATTCACGAGGCCAATACGCGCCGCAGTTGGCAGGGAGTGTATGACGAGTGGGTGCAGGGCAGTTTTGTCGAACTGGCGCAGCTGATGCCCGCCCGTTACGGCAAGGCAGAAATGCCGTCCGCCGCTGCGGTGGCAAGTACCGAAGCCGCGGCGCGCCTGGAGGAGACCTTGCAGGAGCGGCTGGACGATGAGCCCGACGACATCGAGGCGTACAACCGCTACGGCATTCTCCTGCGGCAACAGGGGCGTTTTGAGGAAGCCGAAGCCAGCTACCTGGCGGCGCTGGAGGTAAGTGAGGCGACGCCCTTCATCCATTGCAACCTGGGGATGTTGTACGACCTCTACCTGGGGCAGCCGGAGCCGGCCCTGCAACACTACTATCGCTACCGGGATCTCAGCGAAGGCGCCGACCCCAGGGTCGCGCTGTGGATAGCCGACCTGGAGCAGCGCCAGCTATCCCTGGTGCAGGGGGGGGCGCAATGAGAAGCCTGCTGCTGGCAGTGCTGCTACTGGGCGGCCAATGGAGCCTGGCACAGGAGCCGGTGGTGACCCTGCGCAGCAAGGTCACCGGCGAGCAGCAGCAGCCCCGGGTCATGTATCTCGTGCCCTGGCAGCAGCCGGGAGAGCAGGGCTTCGACTACGAAATGCAGGCCGGCTTCGCCGAGGAGCTGTTCAGCCCGGTGGACCGCGATGAATTTCGCCGCGACCTGGAATACCGGGAACTGCTCGGCGAGGCAACAGATACCGCGGCAGCGGCCGCGCCCAATTCAAATAGCAAGTAAGGCAGGGGGAGCACACCATGGAACCGTACGAAGTGATTATCCAGTTTTTCCAGAGCGGCGGGCCGTTCATGTACCCGATAGCGGCGGTGCTGGTGCTGGGCCTGGCCATCGCCACCGAGCGCTGGCTGGTGCTGGGCACCGCGCGCATAGCCAACCGGCGGGCCTTTGACGCCGCCATGGCGAAGCTGCGGGAGCGGGACTACCAGTCGGTTATCGCGGCGGGCAAGGACTCGCGTGTGCCGATGTCGCGCATCGTCGCCGCCGGCATCGCGCGCTTTGCCGGCAGCCGGCGCCGGGACGATATCGAGTCGGCCATGGAAGAGGGCGTCATGGAAGCCCTGCCGCGGCTGGAAAAGCGCACTGCCTACCTCGCCACCCTGGCGAATGTGGCGACCCTGCTGGGTCTGCTTGGCACCATCGTGGGCCTGATCGCCGCCTTTACGGCGGTGGCCGGCGCCGAGCCCACGGAGAAGGCCAGCATGTTGTCCAGCTCGATTTCGGTGGCCATGAACACCACCGCGTTCGGCCTTATTTCGGCCATACCGCTGCTGTTGTTGCACGCGGTGTTACAGACCCGCACCACCGAGCTGGTGGACAGCTTCGAAATGGCCAGCGTGAAAGTGCTCAATACCCTGTCCGACCTGGACGTGCTGCCCACTCGCGGCCGCGCCAGCGACTAGGTGCCCGGCGTGCGACGTAAACGCTACAGCCGCGACAGCGAGGCGGAACTGGATATCACCGCGTTCATGAATCTCATGATCGTGCTGGTCCCCATACTGTTGCTGGGTATGGTATTCAGCCGCATCACCGTGGTGGATGTGACCCTGCCGCCCGCCGCCACCCTGGCCGCGACACCGGACGACAACAAGCAGGTCGAGCTGGTGATCCGCGGCGACGGCATGCGGGTGGATTTCCCGCGCGGTATCAGCCTGAAGAGCATACCCCTGACCGCGGAGGGCGAGTACGACTTCGCACTGCTCAGCCTGGTCCTGCAGGAGGTCAAGCGGCAGCTGCTGGAGCAGGGTATAGAGCGGCGCAACATCACCCTGTTGCCGGAGCAGGATATCGATTACCAGACTATCGTCGCCGCCATGGATACGGTGCGCTCCTTCAAGACGCTGGTGGCGGCCTCGGTGGTCGATGCCGCCCTGTTCCCGGAGATCGCCTTTGGCGATGCACCCGCGGCGACGGGGGGAGACGCCGGATGAGCACCTCACTGCGGGCAAAGCGCATGGCGCGCAATCATCGCCGGCTGCGGCAACAGCCGCGCCTGAACCTGGTGGCCCTGATGGATATTTTCACCATCCTGGTGCTGTTCCTGATGGTGAACAACGGCGATGTGGAAGTGCTGCAGGCGGACCGCAATATCGACTTGCCGGAATCGGTCTCCGAGCAGAGGCCCGAGCTAGCGCTGACCATCAAGGTGAGCGCGGCGGATATCAGCGTGGGCGGCGCCCGGGTCGCCCTGGTGGAGGAGGCGCTGGCCCAGCCGCAGCAGACCCTGGCGCCGCTGGCGACCGAACTCGCGCGGCTGGCGGCGCTGGCGCCCCCGCTCAGCGAGGAACAGCAGGAGCGCGGCCGTCCCATCATTATCATGGGTACGCGCGACATGCCCTATGACTTGCTCAAGCGCATCATGGCCACCTGCGCGGCCAGCGACTTTCGCGATGTAAGCCTGGCGGTGAACAGTGTGCCGGCGGCTTTCGACCCGGACGCCGCGCCAGCGGTAGCGGCGGTTGCCGCGACCGGCGCGCAACAGGCGGGGGAGCGGAGGCTATGACTGTTGCGATTCGCGGCCCCGAGTTGCTGCTCCCCTGGGAATCCTCGGGGGAGGAGGATAAACGCTTTCGCCGCATCCTGGCCTGGCTGGCGGGGCTGTTCCTGGTGGTCGCCATTGTCGTGCCGCTGCTGCCTGTCGCCGACCTGCAGCCCCGGCAGCCGCAGCCGGAGCCGCAACACCTGGCCCAGGTCATCCTGAAGCCGGTGGCGCTGCCGGAACCGGAGCCGCCGCCCCCGCCTGCGCCGAAACCCAGGCCCAAGCCCGTTGCCAAGACGCCGCCGCCGGAAGTGAAACCGGTACCCCGGGAGGCCGTACCGAGGGAAATGCCCGAGCCGGTCCCCGAGCCCGCACCGATAACACCCGAGCAGGCGCGCGCCGAAGCGGCCGTGGCGGGGGTGCTGGCCTTCCAGGACGACCTGCAGGACCTGCGCGAAAACGTCGACGTCAGTACCCTGGAGCAGGTGCAGCTGAGTCGCGGCGCCGCCACCGCCGCCGCCACCGAGCGCGCCATCATCACCAGTGGCGCCCGCGCCGGCAGCGGCGGTATCCGTACCAGCGAGCTCAGTCGCGATACCGGCGGGGTGGCGCTGTCCGGCGCCGAGACCACGAAGGTGCAGAGCAGCATCGGCGGCGCGGGCACCAGGGCCGAGCGGCCGCAGAGCCAGTCCGCCGAGCGGGGCGGGCGCAGCGATGAATCCATACGCCGGGAGATGGACCGCAACAAGGGGGCCATTTTCGCCATCTACAACCAGGCCCTGCGCAGGAACCCGCTGCTGCAGGGCAAGCTGGTGTTCGAGATGGTCATCGACGGCTCTGGCAGTATAGCCGAGATCAGCCTGCTGGATAGCGAACTCAGCGACGAAGAGCTGACTCGCAAAATCCTGGCGCGCATCCGCATGATCCGCTTCCCCGCCGAGGACGTGCTCACCACCCGGGTAAATTACTCCTTCGACTTCCTGCCCTACAAGGCCTGAACCAGATAGCTGAACTGACGGCCTGTGTCGGGCTTTTGTTAGCCTGGGGCGGGGAGCTCGTCTGGTGCCGGATATACCGCATGTGCTAGCTTGTGAGACCGCGGTGGCAAGTTAATAGGCGCCAGCGCTCAATAAAACCAATAAATCGCCGCAAGGAGTCCTGGTTATGATTATTGCAAGGCAACTGTTGATCGGCGCCGCCCTGGGTGTGCTGCTGTCGGCGTGCAATGATTCCAATAACAACAATAACAGACAGGAACCGGAAACCCCGGTAGAGCCCTCGGTGACCTACTCCGCCGAGGTGCGCCGCACTCAGTACGGGATACCGCATATCAAGGCGGACGACTGGGCCAGCCTGGGATACGGTTATGGCTATGCCTACGCCCAGGACAACTACTGCGTCACCATGGGCGAAATCGCCAAGGCCGCCGGGCGCTCGGCGGAGTTGATGGGCGAGCAGGGGGATGTGGGGCGGGACCAGTTGTACCGCTACCTCAACGGCAGCAAGGAAGAGTACCGCGCCAATTTCTTCGACGTCCTGCCGCAGTTTGCCCAGGACCTGGCAGTGGGCTACGCCGCTGGCATGAACCGCTACCTGCGTGAAACCGGGGTGGACAACCTGCCCGAGGGGGAGGCCGGTTGCCGCGGTGCAGCCTGGGTCTACGAAATAGATGAGATCGACCTGTTCCAGTACCTGCGGCTGATCGGCCTGGCAGGCAGCTCCGACCAGGGCATCATCCGCGACGGCATCCTGCGGGTGCAGGGACCGGATGGCGATATGCTGGCCGCGCTGGAACAATTGGGTGTCGAGCCCTTCCCCGGCCGCGCGCTGGCGGCCGCGGGCCGTGACCATCAAGCCCAGCGAGGTGGGCAGCAACGCCCTGGCGATCGGCGGCGACGCCACCCAGGACGGCGGCGGCCTGCTGCTGGGCAACCCCCACCAGCCCTGGAACGGCAGCGGGCGCTGGTACGAGGCCCACCTTACCATTCCCGGCGAATACGACGTGGCCGGGGCCTCGCTGCAGGGCCTGCCCTGGATAGGCATAGGCTTCACCAAGGATGTCGCCTGGACCCACACCGTGGATTACTCCACCCGCTTTACCCTGTATGAACTCAGGCTCAACCCGGACAACCCCCTGGAGTACGAGTACGACGGCGAGTGGCGCGAGATCACCGCCGAGACGGTCAGCGTCAAGGTCACCCAGCCGGACGGCAGCGCGACCGAGGAGGAGCGCACCTTTTACAGCTCGCACTACGGGTTGATCGTCGACCTGGGCGGGGTGAACCCGCTGCTGGGCGGCTGGCCGATGTTCAACGGCTCGCTTCTCAGTATTCGCGACGCCAACCTGGAAACCGGTATCCGCTCGGCCCAGCAGTGGGTGGAGAAGTCGCAGGCCACCAATATGGCCGAGTTCACCGAGGCCCTGAAGGCCATCGGCAATCCAGTATTTCACGAGTTCGCCGCCGATCGCCACGGCGATGCCTTCTACGGCCAGGTGACGGCGGTGCCCCACCTGACCCAGGACAAACTGGACCGCTGCGTCCAGGGTATAGGCGCGTTGCTGGCCGACGCCACCAGCAACGCCATCTTCGGTATGGATGGCAGTACCTCGGATTGCGAGTGGGGCGAGGATGCTGATACCCCTGCGGGCACCGGCCTGTTCGGTTACGAGGCGCGGCCGAAGATATTGACCCGCGGGGTGGTTGGCAACAGCAACAACAGTTACTGGCTCAGCGATGCCAACAACCCGCTCACCGGCTTTCCCTTTGTGCTGGGATGGATGGGACCCGAGGGCACCCAGCAGTTCCTGCGCACCCGTATCACGCACCTGATGATCGCCCAGCGGCTGGCCGGCACTGACGGTCTCAGCGAGACGCCCAAGTTCGACCTGCTCACCCTGCAGGGCCTGATGTACGCCAACCGGGTTTACGGCGCCGAGATCGCCCTGGACGATACCCTGCAGATCTGCGCGGACTACCTGGAGCAGCCGCCCGCCGAAGCCGGCGAGGCCGACCTGCAGGCACTGGCCGACAGCTGCGCGGTGCTGGCCAACTGGGATCGCAAGGTCGAGCTGGACAGCCGCGGCGCCCAGGTGTTCACCGAGTACTGGGCCGCCATTCGAGCCGAACTGGGTAACGAGTTCCAGAATGTGGTCGATAAGCAGAGTTTCTGGCTGGTGGATTTCGATCCCTCCGATCCGCTCAATACGCCCGCCGGCATTGACGCCGCGGATCCGGCCAATCGCGAACTGGTTATCGCATCGCTGTTACAGGCCCACCAGCGCCTGGACGCGGCGGGTGTCGCCCTGGACGCCCCCTGGGGCGAGGTGCAGTTCCTGGAGCGCAACAACGAGCGCGTGCCCATCCACGGCGGGGCCGGCACTATGGGCGTGTTCGGCGCCATCAGCGCCAGCCTGCAGGAGGGCGGCTACAAGAACCCCCGCGCCGGTAATTCCTATATACAGACGGTCACCTGGGACGAGTCCGATTGCCCCATCGCCGATACCATGCTCACCCATTCCCAGAGCGTGCAACCGGACTCGGATTACTACAGCGACCAGAGCAAGCTGTACGCCGACAAGCGCTGGGTACGGTTCCCCTTCTGCGAGGAGGATATCGTCGCCCAGCAGGTGGGAGAGACCCTGGTGCTGGAGGAGTAGCGGCATTCGCGAATCCGCCCTGGGTCGGTACCTGGCCCAGGGGGGAGACTGGCAGTGAGGAGGAAAACATGGGAATGGACGCACAAACGCGTCGGCGCCTGGCAGTACTGGAGACGCACTTCGCGTCCGAAGTCGAGCACGACTGGGACCAGTGCCTGGCCACCTTCAAGGGCATCCCGCGCTACGAGATCGTCCCCATGGGGCATATCCACGAGGGGGCCGAAGCAGTGCGCGCCTACCATCAGGCGCAGCGCCAGGCGTTTCCGGACCAGCGCCATGAGAATGTCAGGATGCACGTCGGCAATGACGATACCATCGTCGCCGAGTTCGACCTGATAGGCACCAACACAGGTCCATTCATGGAATCAGAACCCACCGGCAAGGCATTTCGCGTGCCCGTGGTGGCGGTGTTCTCCTTCGAAGGCGACGGCATCACCAACGAGCGCGTGTACCTCGACGTGGCGAGCCTGGTCCGGCAGATCGGCCGCACTGACCTGTTGCCGCTGATCGGCACTGAGGGTTTCGCTGCGGCCCAGATGCGGTGACTGTGGCGGTTTCACGCCGGCCCACGACCCGTTGCTCCCGGCGGGTCCCCGTGATGAGATCGCTGACTATGGAGTGTAGATGGATCTGAACCAGGTAACCCTGCCGGTAAGTGACATGGAAGCGGCGGTGAGCTTCTACCTGCGGCTGGGTTTTACCCAGATTGTGGGTACACCGCACTATGCGCGGTTCTGCTGTCCCGTCGGCAACTCGACGTTTTCACTGTCCCTGGAACAGGGCGGGTTTGACAACGGCGCGGTCATTTATTTCGAGAATGAAAACCTCGAGCAGCTGGTGGAGAGCCTGCTCGCCAGGGGCGTTCAGTTCGAGCAGCTGCCCACCGAACAGCCGTATCTGTGGAAAGAGGCGGTGCTCCGGGACCCATCCGGCAACAGGATCAAACTCTACCGGGCCGGCGAGAACAGACTGGACCCGCCCTGGAAGAAGGTCGTGAAGTACGCCCCGTGAGCCCGGCAAAATTTAACGCCGCCTGCCCTTTGGGTAGCGCGCCTCAACCGAACGGCCAGATAAAGGGCGCCAGGCCCACGGTAACCAGCCCCAGCACGATATTGAGCGGCAGGCCGATGCGCAGGTAGTCGGAAAAGCGGTAGCCGCCGGGGCCGTAGACCATCAGGTTGGTCTGGTAGCCGATCGGTGTGGCGAAACTCGCCGAGGCCGCCAGCATCAACACCACGATAAACGGCCACAGGGACACACCCAGGGTCTCGGCCGCCGCCTGGGCAATGGGGAACATCAGCACCGCCGCGGCGTTGTTGGTGATGACCTCGGTCATCGCGCTGGTCAGCGCATAGATCACCAGCAGTGCCAGCCAGGGCTGCTGCCCCACCAGGTCCAGCCCGGCGGAGGCGATCAACTGGGCCGCGCCGCTGACCTGCATGGCGGTGCCCAGGCCCAGCGACGCGCCGATAATCACCAGCACTGACCAGTCGATGCTGGCCCTGGCCGAGGCCGCCGTGGTGCACTGGGTGAGCAGCATCAGGCCCCCGGCGAGCAGGGCCGCCTCCAGCAGTGACAACCAGCCCGCCGTTGCCAGCGCCACCATGGCGACCAGGATGGCGGCGGCCAGCCAGGCGCGCTCGTGACGCGGTACGGCGTCGCCCCGCAGGGGGTGTATCAGCAGGAAGTCCCGGTTGTGCTGGTTCTGCTGGACGAAGGCGGGCCGCGCTTCCAGCAGCAGGGTGTCGCCGGGGTGCAACACGATATCGCCGATCCGGCCCTCTATGCGCGCTCCGTTGTGCGCGGCGGCGATGATCACCGCCTCGTAGTGGGAGCGGAACCTGGCATCCCGAATGGTTTGCCCGACCATGGGGCAGCTGGCCGAGATCACCACCTCGACGAGTTGCCGGTTGCTGCGGGGCGTGGCCAGGTCATACAGGTTGTCGGTAACCGGAACCAGGCCCGGCTGGCGCACCAGTTCCACCACGGAGTTGACGGCGCCGACAAACAGCAGCCGGTCGTCGGCCTGCAACACCTCGGTGGGGGGGACCGCCACCAGCACGGTGCCATCGCGCCAGATACCCGACAGAAATACCCCCGGCAAGTGGCGCAGGCCGGCGCGCTCGATGCTCTTGCCCGCCAGCGGACTGCCCCTGGTCACCATGAATTCGATCGTATACTCGCGGGCGCTGTCGGCAAGCTGCAGGGGCGGAATGCGCTCCGGCAACAGCCAGCGCTGGGTAAGCAGCACGAAACAGAAACCGGTGAGCGCCACCGGTACCCCCACCGCGGCGATCTCGAAGAAGCCCATGGGACCGAGGGTCGTGCGCTCCAGCACCAGGCCGTGCACGATCAGGTTGGTGCTGGTGCCGATCAGCGTGCAGCAACCCCCGAAAATCGCGGCATAACTCAGGGGCAGCATGAGCTTGGACACCGACAGGTGGTGGCGTCGACACCACTCCTCCACCACCGGCACCAGCATGGCCACCACTGGGGTGTTGTTCAGGAACGCGCTGAGCCCCATTACCGGCACCATCAGGCGCGTTTGCGCGCTGGCCAGGCTGCGCGGCCGGCCCAGCAGCCGGGTGCCGAACACCTGCACCGCGCCGGTGTCCACCAGGCCGGCAACCACGACATACAGGACGGCTACCGTCACCAGGCCGGGATTGGCAAAGCCCGACAGGGCCTGGGTGGTATCCAGGACCCCCAGCAACAGCAGGCAACTCAGTGCGCCCACCAGCACGATTTCCGGCGCGAAGCGATTGCTCGCCAGGCAGGCCAGGCTTGCCGTGACCACCAGCAGGGTGACCCAAAGCTCAAACGGCACAGACCCGGTCATGGCTGCGCGTCCCCGCCCGTGGAACGCTCGGGCAGGGGAAACAGATCCAGCCTTTGCACCTTGAGCGTCAACAGCAGGCTGGATGCGATATAAATCGATGAATAGGTGCCCACCGCAATGCCGATACTCAGCGCTATGGAAAAACCAAACAAACCCTGCCCGCCAAAGAAACACATTGCCAGCAAGACCAGCAGTGTAGTGAGCGACGTGACCAGGGTGCGGTCCAGGGTGGATGAAATCGCGGTATTGATGACCTGCACGGTGTTGAGGGCGCGCGCCTTGCGGAACACTTCCCGAATTCGATCGAACACCACAATGGTATCGTTGATCGAGTAGCCGATCAGTGCCAGGATCGCCGCCAGCACCGACAGGTTGAACTCCCAGCGGCTCAGCGAGAAGCAGCCCAGGGTGATAATGACGTCGTGGACCAGTGCCAGCAGGGCGCCGGCAGCAAATTTCGCCTGGAAGCGGAAGGTGATGTACAGCGCCACCAGGCCGAGGGCCAGCAACATTGCCAGGCCGCCGCGTTCGCGCAACTCTTCACCCGTTGACGGCCCGACATACTCCATCCCCAGCAGTGTTATATCCGGGTCGATGCGGGCGCGTAAATCCGCGACCAACCTGTCACCCAGCAGGGGGTCGTCATTATTGCCGATCCGCACCATGACATCGGTATCACTGCCGAAGGCGACAACGCTGGCGTCCCGGTAGCCGAGTGCCTCCAGGCGCGCACGTATACTCTCCAGCGACGATTGCCGCGAGGCCGCCCCGGGAACCTCCAGCTGCAGGGCGACGCCGCCGTTGAAATCCAGGCCGAAGTTCAGCCCCTGGACGAAGAGTGACACCAGCGAGACGGTTACCAGCACACCCGACAGGAGCAACAGTGCCAGGCGTTGCCCCATGAAATTGACCGGTCCGCGCTCAACGGCAAGCATCTGCCAAACCTCTTTTTGCAGTGCGCACACACAGCGGTGGATGACATGCGACGCCTCGGGGCAGCGCAGAACCGCAACCGTCACGGCGCATAAGCGACGCGTTGCGGGAGGGGAGTTGCTGGAAGAACATATTCGCTCGATGGTTAGAAACGGCTCACAACAGGGCGAGCCACCGGGGCGGATCATAAGTCCGGTGCCGATAACTGGCAATGCCCACGGGCAGGGTACGAGGGGTATTAGTCACACTGTGAAAATTACCGGTTGGGCCTGTTGGCGCGGGTCGAAAACGGCGCCCTCGGGCCGCGAACCGACTGGTCAGCCTCGCTGTATTACATACGCCATATAGGCCACGTAGACGGCTATGAATACCGCCCCCCAGGGGCGCGTGATCCCGGCGGCACGAGTGCTCGCAATTGCCAGCAAAATCAACAAGGTGGCCACGATGACCATAACGATGTCCACGTTGCTGATGGCGCTGAAAGGTAGTGGCCGTATGCTCGCGGTGACACCGAGTATCCACAGAATATTGAAGATATTGGAGCCCACCACGTTGCCGACGGCGATGTCAGTCTCCTTGCGGTAGGCGGCCATGGCGGATGCCGCCAGTTCGGGGAGGGAGGTGCCGACTGCAACAATCGTCAGCCCGATCATGGCGTCGTCAACTCCCCATTGGTCGGCGAGGGCCACCGCGCCATCCACGGCCCACTTGCCGCCGAGGAACAACCCCGCCACGCCGATCAGGATGAAGGCGATAGATCCGAGGTACGACCCTGCCGGAGGAGAGCCGGAGTCACCTTCGCTATCAGCGCGGGAGATCGAGAAGATATAGAGCATGAACAGCAGGAAAAAGCCCAACAGGATAAAGCCATCGAGACGGCTGATACGCAATTCGGGGTTGGTGCTGAAGAGGGCGGCATTGGCGAGAAAGCCGAGCAATATAGCAGCGCTAAGCGAAAAGGGGATCTCCGAGACAACCGTCGAATTCTGCACTTTCAGCGGGTTGATCAGGGACGCTACGCCCAGGACCACCAGCACATTGAAAATGTTGCTGCCCAGCACGTTGGCGACCGCAAGATCCGCGCTGCCGTGCATCCCGGCGATGAAACTGACCAGCATCTCCGGCATCGAGGTGCCGAACGATACCACGGTGAGGCCGATCATCAGTGGTGAAACGCTGTGCCTGGCCGCCACCGATGATGCGCCTTTTACCAGCAGGTCGGCGGCCACGAGCAACAACACCAGGCCGGAAAGTAACAGCAGCGCGTCAATCATTTTGGGGAACCGTTCACGACCTTGATGATGAGTGCGCCAGTATAGCCCAGCCTGGTGATGTGGTGCCCTGAAAGCTGGCGAAGGCTTGCGTCAGGGAGTGGGTGGCGGTGTGTGCCGACCCCCGGCCTGGTGATCGCCAAAGCCTGCGTGCTCCCCCGGGCGGACTCCCAATTCCGCCCGCCAATGCTATTATGCCCGGCGCCAATAACGCGGTCACTGGAGTACCTGCCTTGAATATCGAATCCGGAACAGTCGTCAGTTTTCACTATACCCTGCGGGACTCCGTGGGGGTGGAGCTGGAATCCTCCCGCGGGGACGAAGCCAGCGTCTACCTGCACGGCCACAACAACCTGATGCCGGCCCTGGAAGCGGCTTTTGACGGCCGCACAGCGGGGGATGTTTTTACCGTTGAACTGGCGGCGGGGGAGGCCTACGGCCAGCGCGACCCCGGCAATACCCGGCGGGTGCCCGTGAAGCACCTGGCATTCAGGGGCAAGCTGCGCCCCGGCGCGGTAGTGCAGCTCAATACCAGCGAGGGAATGCGGCCGGTCACGGTCATCAAGGCGGGCAGGCACAGCGCCGATATCGATACCAACCACCCGCTGGCCGGCCAGGCCCTGGTCTTCGATATAGAGATAACGGACCTGCGGGCGGCGACGGCCGAAGAGCTGGCCCACGGCCACGCCCACGGCCCGGGCGGACACCAGCACTGAGCCCACGGTGAGAAGCCGCGTCTACAAGCCGCTGGGTTTTCTGTTCCTGGCACTGGGCGTGGCGGGCGTCGTGCTGCCGGTTCTTCCCAGCACGCCCTTCGTGTTGCTGGCGGCCTGGTTTTTCGCCCGCTCCTCGGAGCGCTGGCACGCCTGGTTGCTGGCCAGCGAGTTGTTCGGTCCCATGATACGCAACTGGGAGAGCAAGCGCTGCCTGTCCTGCCGCACGAAGGCGGTGGCGCTGGTATCGATGCTGGTAGCCGGGGGCGCCTCGGTGGTGTTCGCGCTGGAGGACAACAGGCTGCGCGTTGCCACAGGCCTGCTGATGCTGGTGGGTTGCTGTACCATCCTGCTGCTCAAGACCTGCAAGCCGGGGCAGGACCCGGTTGACGCCTGAGAGCGCGCCGGCGGGGCCGGCGCACGTTGGGCTGGTTGCGGCTTACAGCTGCGGTACTTCCGCCAGGTTGATGGGCAGTTCCGCCCTGGCGATGCGCTCAGCCCGGTCGCGCAGCGTGGCCGCGGCGTCGTCCAGGCCGATCATGATGATGAAACGCTGTTCGCGAATACCCTGCAGGCAATAGCGGGCCAGTTCGTCCAGGTCCTGTATCTCCAGGGTCATGCCGGCGGCCTCCGCCGCCACCTTGAAATCCTGCACGGTGGGTACCGGGTCATAGGGTTTTTCCCTGGCCAGTTCCCTGGGGCGATTGCGATCGGTAGTCCAGATGCCCGTGTCCAGCAGGCCGCCGGAGGGGTAAAAGATCGAGGCGCCGAGTCGGGTGCCCTCGGTCTGCAGCTGTGCGCCCAGGCACTCGGTGATGCAGGACACGGCCGCCTTGCTGGAGGCGTACACCGATTGGTAGGGCAGGGGTGAAACCCCGCCGTCTCCGGAGGAGGTGTTGACGATGTGGCCCTCCTCGCCACCGGCGATCATGCGCGGCACGAAGGCGCGAATGCCGTTCATGACCCCGTGTACATTCACACCGTGCACCCAGGTCCAGTCATTGGCGGTGGTTTCCCATACATTGGCCGAAGGGGCCGCCACCCCGGCGTTGTTGAACAACAGGTGGCAGGCGCCGTGGCTGGCGTAGACCTGTTCCGCCAGGGCCTCGCAGGAGGCGGGGCTGGAGACGTCGGTCACCACTCCGGACACCTCGCCGGCGCCGGCGAACTCCGCCAGCACCCGGTCCAGGGCAGCCTGTTCGACATCTGCAATAACGACTTTCGCCCCGGCGGCGAGCAACTCCTTCACCAGCGAACGACCTATGCCGCTGGCACCTCCGGTAACGACGGCGACTTTTCCTGCGAAATCCTGCATGTTCCTGAGCTCTCCAGTTATTTGAATTCGAACGGGTCCCGGTGTGCGCGCGGGCCAGCCCAGAGGATAGACCATCGTGCACCCGTATCGAAGCATGGCCGCGTCGCAGTGATGCGGCTATTTGAACCAGGGCAGAAGTTTGCCCGGGCGACGCCTCAGGCCGGGGTGTCGATGGAGGCGAGGGTGGCGGGTCGACGCAGCAGCCACAGGGCGGCGAATCCGGCGAGAATCCCGGGCAGGCCTTCATAGACGGCGCTGTGCAGCTCGAAGTGGCGCCATAACAGCGCCGTGCCCAGGCCGGTGAACATGGCCAGGATGCTGCTCCCCTGGTTCGGTTTCCAGCCCAGGCACAGGGCGATAAGCAGCGGTGCGAAAGCACTGGCCAGGCAGGACCAGGCGAGTATCACCAGGCTGAAGACGCTCTGGTTGTTGGACAGCGCCAGGCCCAGGGCGCAGGCGGTAATCAGCAGGGTACTGAGCTTGATCAGCAGGGTGTTTTCAATATTGTGCGGCAGCAGGTCGTGGGTGATGGCGGCCGAGCAGCTGAGTATCAAGGAATCTGCGGTGGACATGGTGGCGGCGAAGATGCCCGCCAGCACCAGCCCCACCAGCAGCGGCGGCAGTACCTCCATGGCCATGCTGGGCAGCGCCAGTTCGGCGTCAAAGCTGGCGCTGTCCGGCAGGTATACCCGCGACAGCAGGCCGACCCCGGTGGCCAGGCAGTAAAAGACGATGTACCACAGGTAATACCAGGCCCGGGCGCGGTGCATTTTGCTGCCGTCATCCAGGGTCATGAAGCGCACCATGATGTGCGGCTGGCCAATGACCGACAGGCCGGCAAACAACCAGCTGACGATGAACAGCAGCGCGCCTGCCGCCCCCGGCAGCACCAGGTCTTTGGGAAACCAGTCCAGGTAGTCGGGCACCGCGCGCAGGCTGGCGAGGGTGGCGTCCACTCCACCCAGTGCCGCCACGGTGCTGACCAACAGAAAACCCATGGCCAGCACCATGACCACGGATTGGGCGGCGTCGGTCCAGATGGAGGCACGGATACCTCCCGCGAAGCAGTACAGTGCCACCAGGATGGCGCCCATGATGGCACCGGCCCAGGCGGGCCAGCCCAGCAGCACCTGCAGGGCCTTGCTGCCGGCCACTAATTGGGCGCTGGCGTAGGCCAGCAGGAAGACCAGCGATAGCAGGCCGATGAGGCGTTGCAGGCGGGCATTGTCACTGCCGTACCAGTGACTCAGGACGCCGGCGTAGCTCACCTCCCCGCTGGTTGCCGTGGCCTGGCGCAGCCGTGCATGCACGAACATGGAACCGAGGAAGTCACCGAGAATCCAGCCGATCATCAGCCAGATAGCGGCCAGGCCGGTGACGTAGGTATAACCGATCACCCCTATGAACATGTAGCCGCTGTTGTTGGTCGCCACCGCGGACAGCCCCACCAGCCAGGGGCGGACGCTGCTGTCGGCCAGGTAGTAGTCGTGTCGCGTGCCCCGGCTTTTCCACACCGAGGCCACGCCGATCAGGGTGAAAGCCAGCAGGAAGCCGGCGAAGGAAATAATCACCGCCGTGTCACTAGGCGGCGCATATGGCCGTCCCGTGGTCGTGCACTTCGACCAGGCAGTGGTGCAAGCTCCTGATCGCCGCCTCGTAGTCCTCGTCGTCCACCACGAACTGCATGTCCACCTGGCGCATGGACTGGTGCATCGCCTGGACGCTGATACTGCTGCGCGCCAGCGAGCCCACCGCTTCCGCCAGGATGCCGGCGATCTGCATGTCGCTGCCGATTGCGGAAACAATGGACACCTGCTTCTGGTCTATCTCCGCCTCCGGGTAGGTCTCCTGCAGGTTGCGCCGGATGCGCTTGACGGTTTTCAGGTTGGCGCCCAGGTAGTGGGTGATGGTGTTGGCGTTGATGTCCTTGGACACGATGCGTGCGCCGAAACGGCGGATCGAGGCCAGGATCTCCCGATCGTACAGGTCGATCTGGCCCGCCATGTCCTGGTCCTTGAGCTCCAGGGCGTAGACATCCCTGCAGCCGGCGATAATCTCGGCCCTGGGTGTATCGCTCACATAGTCCCGCGTGATGAGGGTGCCCCCGTGCTCGGGCTCGAAGGTGTTTTTGACTCGCAGGGGAATGTCGCGCTGGCGCAAGCCCTTGGCGGCCTTGGGGTGAATGGCCTCCATGCCCAGGTTGGCCAGCTGGTCGGCCACGTCGTAGTTGGTGCGCCCTATGGGCACAGCCTTGTCCGCACCCACCAGGCGCGGGTCAGCGCTGCTGAGATGGAACTCCTTGTGGATCACCGCCTCGCTGGCTGCAGCCAGCACGGCCACCCTGCTGAAGGTCATCTCGCTGTAACCGCGGTTGAAGCTGGCCATCAGGCCGGATTCGCAATGGGCGTAGCCGGTTACGATGGGCAGTGTGGATGACAGGTCAATGTCCTGCAGGGCCAGGCGAATGCGTTCGTCCAGGACTATATGCCGGTCGGACTGCCAGCCGCTGAGGTCGACAAAGCAGGCGTTCACACCATCGCGCTGCAGCAACTGCGCGGTGTTCCAGGCGCTGTGGGCCTCACCGATGCTGGCCAGCATTTCCCGCACGGTGTCCAGGTGCTGTTGCAGGGAGAAGTGGCCGTGCTGGCAAAGTCGCTGCAGGTCCTCAAGGCATTCCCGGGCGCCGTCGAGGCGCTGGTCGATGAACTGGTTGGCCCGGCGGGTGGCGAGCTGATCGCCGAACAACTCCCGGTTGGTGCCGTGCAGTTGTTCACGCAGCGCCTGCAGCGCCTCCTGCCAGCCGGCATCGTCGCGGCCGCTGGCAAAAAGCCCGTACACACCGTGGCGCCCGGATTTTTTGTGATCCAGCAGCGCATCGGTCACGCCGGCATAGGCCGACACCACGAACACGCGCCGGTACAAGGTATCACTGCGTACCGGGTTCAGTATGATGTTGTCGCGCACGGCGGCGTAGTCGCTCATGGACGTACCGCCGATTTTTTCTACGCTGATGCTGTTGTCACTCACTACAGTCATTGTCTTCCTTGTCGCTGGTAAATGCCGGGCCCATCCGGGCTCGGCCTACGTTGATGAAACGACGTCGGCTCAGGCCTGCGCCGTTTCCGGTAGTACCGGTGCGGCCTCCAGCTCGTAGGCTCCCTCGGCATTGTGTACCTCGGTGCCGTGCAGGGCCGGGTTGAATACGCAGGCCATTTTCATTTCCGTGCGGGCCCGCAGGATGTGCTCATCGTGCTTGTCCAGGTTGTACAGGGTGCCGGCTGCTATGGGGTAGACTCTGCCATCGGCGAGCGTCTCGACCTCCCCTTCGCCGGAAATGCAGTACACCGATTCCAGGTGGTTCTGGTAGTGCATGCGAAAATCCGCACCGGCATAAATGGTGGTGATATGGAATGAAAAGCCCATGCCGTCATCCTTCAGCAACAGCCGGGTGCTCTCCCAGTTGCCGTCGGGGGACACGATGCGGCGTGCGCTTTGCTCGGCTTCCTGTAGTGTTCTCACTATCATTGCTTGTCTCCTGTCAGGTCGGTTTCAGCTCGCCAGCCGCTGGGGCTCGAAGTAATCGTATTCCTCGGGAATGGCATCCTCCCTGGCGCAGGTCTCGCGAATGGCTTCCTCCACGATGTCGATGCCGCGCTTCAGGTTGGTGTCGCTGATTACCAGTGGGCAGAGAAACTTCACGACATGGTCTTCGGCGCCACTGGTCTCGATTATCAGGCCCTTCTCGAAGGCCTTGCTGGTAATGCTCGAGGCAATTTCACCGTTCACGCAGTTGATGCCCTGGAACATGCCGCGTCCGCGGGTAGTGAAGTTGCCCTCACCGTAGCGCGCCACGATCGCCTCCAGCCTCTTGGTCACATACCGGCCCTTGCGCAGGATCTCGCCGGAGAAAGTGTCGTCGGACCAGTAGTGGTCTATCGCCGCCTGGGCGGTCACAAAGGCGAAATTATTGCCGCGGAAGGTGCCGTTGTGTTCACCGGGCTTCCACTGGTCCAGCTCCGGCTTGAACAGGACCACCGCGAAGGGCAGGCCGTAGCCACCCAGCGACTTCGACAGGGTGATCATGTCCGGTTTGAGGCCGGCTTCCTCGAAGCTGAAATAGTGCCCGGTGCGGCCGCAGCCGGCCTGGATGTCATCGATGATCAGCAGTACGCCGTGTTTGCGGCAGACCTGTTCCAGATTGCGCAGCCATTCGATGGACGCGGCGTTGATACCGCCCTCTCCCTGTACGGTCTCCACGATAGCCGCGGCCGGCAGATCGATGCCGCTGGAGGAATCGGACAGTACCTTGTCCAGGTAAGCGGTGGTGTCTATGCCTTCGCCCAGGTAACCGTCGTAGGGCATGCGGCTGCTGCCATTGAGGCTGACGCCGGCGGCGCCGCGGTGGTGAGAGTTGCCGGTGGTGGCCAGCGCGCCCAGGCTGACGCCGTGGAAGCCGTTGGTAAAGGAGATGATGTTTTCCCGGCCGGTGATATTGCGCGCCAGTTTCAGGGCGGCCTCGACGGCATTGGTGCCGGTGGGGCCGGTGAACTGCATGACATAATCCATGTCGCGGGGCTTGAGAATCTTCTCCCGGAATGCCTCCAGGAAGGTGCCCTTGGCGCGGGTGTGCAGGTCCAGTCCATGGGTGATGCCGTCGCTGTTGATGTATTCCAGCAACTTTTCCTTGAACAGGGGGTTGTTGTGGCCGTAGTTCAGGGTGCCGGCGCCGGCCAGGAAGTCCAGGTACTCGTTGCCGTCCTCGTCGTACAGGAATTCACCTTTGGCGCGGTTGAACACGCGCGGGAAGCTGCGGGCGTAGCTCTGTACCTCGGATTCGATCTGCTCGAAAATTTTCATTCATGCTCTCCTTTTAAAAGTTTGCTCGGTCTGTTGCGAGGTGCTGTCCGGCGCGCTCAGCGGGCCGATGCGGGTCAGCCATTCGCTGTCATGCTCGCCGTTGAAGTGCCGCTTTTTGTCGAAAAAAAGGGTCCGTTCCAGGTTTGCCCGGCGATTGCTGGCCAGGCGCTGGAACAAGCCCCTGGAGGCGTCGTTGTCGGAGGTGATGGTGGTTTCCAGCCAGGTTACGGCACTGCACGCAGGGCGCTGCAGGATGTGCTCCAGCATTTGTGACGCCAGGCCGCAACCGCGCCCGGCGGGGCTGACAGCCACCTGCCAGACAAACAGGGTGTCCGGGCGGCCGGGGACGATGTAGGCGGAGATAAATCCCTGCAGTTCGCCATCCCGCTCCGCCGCGACGCAGGTCTCCCGGAAATGGGTGCACTGCAGCAGGTTGCAGTAAACCGAGTTGGTATCCAGCGGCGGGCACTGCTCCACCAGACTGTGCAGGGCCGCACCGTCGGTGCTTTCGGGTTTGCGCAAAGTCATTCCTGGCGTCGAGTTAAAAATAAAATCCTCCTTAAAAACATATAGCTCTAAATAATAAAATGCAGACAAGTCGAGCTCGTTTGCACACTAATTACATAAAATACCGGTTATTTTTTACAGATTTATTGCTGAAGAGGCATTCGAAAGATTAAAACTGTTTAGTGCTGTAAATTATATAGGAAGCAATGACTCATATCAAATTAGCATGACCCCCGGGCTCAGCTGCTTGGCCGGCGCTGCCGGTCACTTATAATGGGGCGGCTGACAGCAGGGGTGGAAATGGACATGGAACTGGATCCTGGCAAGGAAGTACTGGTCGCCCTGCGGCGGGTCATACGCGCTACCGACCTGCACTCGCGTCATCTGGCTCGCACCACCGGGCTTACCGCGCCGCAGATGCTGTTGCTGCAGGCCATCCGCGACAGTGGCCAGGTGACCATCGGCGAGTTGGCCAGGCAGGTGAGTCTCAGCCAGGCGACGGTGACTACCATCCTGGACCGGCTGGAAGCTCGCGGACTGGCTTACCGCCAGCGCTCTGAGCAGGACAAGCGCAAGGTGCACGCGCTGCTGACCCCGGAGGGTGTGGCCGTGCTGCAGGATGCGCCCCTGCCATTGCAGGAGCAGTTTGCCGCCCGCTTTGCGGCCCTGCAGGATTGGGAGCAGGCCATGATGATTGCGGCCCTGCAGCGGGTCGCGTACATGATGGATGCGGAGGATATAGACGCGTCGCCGGTACTGGACCTCGGCACCCTGGATCGCAACGAGGGGCCGGAAGCTGCGGCAGCCCCCGCCGCCACTCCGGGGCGCTGCAAGCGCGCGCCGCGAGGCTCCGGCAGGAAGGCGAGCGCCTAGCCTCGCCCGGTCGCGTCGGCGACGCGCACGACGACCTTGCCCTCGACCTTGCCGCGGGCGATGTGTTCGACGGCGCCCAGGGCGTCCTCGAAATCGAACACCTGGTTATTGGAAACCTGCAACTGGCCCTGCTGCCAGTGTGCTATCAGCTCATCGTGGGCCTGGCGCAGCAACTGCGGGGCAAAGCCCACGGGCATGGCCCCCACCAGGGAGATATTGCGCGGCAGGGTTTCCGCCAGCTTGATGTCCGGCCACTCGCCGCTGGCGTAACCGATGACCAGGAAGCGGCCCTCGAAGGCGGTGGCCTTGAACGCGGCCCTGCCGGCTTTGCCGCCCACCGGGTCGTAAACCATCGAGGCGCCCTTGCCGTCGGTCAGTTCCAGGGCCGTGGCGGTGATGTCCTGGGAGCGGTGGTCTATGATCGCGTCGGCGCCGATGCCCTGGCAGAACGCCGTCTTGTGCGGACCGCCGGCCACGGCGATCACCCTGGCTCCTCGCGCCTTGGCCAACTGCACCGCGGCGCAGCCGGAACTGCCCGAGGCGCCCAGCACCAGCACGGTGTCCTGCCCGCTGAGCTGGCCGCGACGCACGAGGGAAATCCAGGCGGTCTGGAAGGGAATGAAGAACCCGGCAGCTTCCTCACCGGTCATGTTGTCGGGGATGGGAAAGGCCGCCTGCGAGTGCATCAGGCAGGCATCCGCCAGGCCGCCGCGGCCGGCGCGAAACAGGGTTGGCCCCAGCACCCTGGTGCCCAGCAGGGACTCATCGACGCCCGCGCCGATGGCGATCACCCTGCCCGCGGCCTCCTGGGAGGGAGTGAATGGCAGCGGCGGGGTCAGCGGGTAGTTGTTGGCGCACATGAATACGTCCGGCAGACCCAGACCGGCGGCCTCGACTTTTACCTTGACCTCGCCCTCGCCGGGGGCGAAATCCGCCACCTGCTCATCGAGCTTTAAAACCTCCGCTGGCGGGCCGAAGCGATCGACTATCCATGCGCGCATTGCAAGTCTCCTGTGGTGTGGGTTGCGGGAGCTTAACCTATTCAACCCGACCTGGCAGCCGTTTGCGCGGCCAGGGAACCAACATGGACACTGAATCGATGATGCGCTGGTACTCGGGACGGCGCTCCAGGCTGCGCTGCTCCATCATCGGAATGCTCGCCAGCAGGAACATCAGGGTCATCAGCACTATGCCCGCGCCGAACCAGTACCATCCCTGGGGGTAGGCGGCCAGGCCGAACAGGAACAGGCCGCACCAGAAACCCAGTTCGCCAAAGTAATTGGGATGTCGCGACCAGGCCCACAGGCCCGATTCCAGTTGCTCACCCGGTGCCCGCCCGGCGATGAAGCGGTGCAGCTGGAAATCGGCAAACATCTGCAGGGTGATGGCGCTCGCGGTGACGGCGCAGGCCAGCAGGTCCAGCCAGCCGAAGGGGCGCTCGCCCAGGCAGTACACCGCGTAGACCGGCAGCAGGCCGGCAAATACCTGCAGGGTGGGCAGCAGGTGGATGCCGAACAGGTCGGTGAGCACCGCCCAGCGGGGGGCGCGCTGCCGCAACATCAGGTAGCGCCAGTCCTCGTGCTGCATGCCCTCCCAGTAGTAGGCCCAGTTGAGGGTAAGGCGGGTGGCCCAGTAGAGGATCAGGCCCAGTACCAGCAGCTCGCGCAGGGACGAGACCTCGCTGTCGCCCACTGCCAGCCAGTACAGCGCCAGCAACGGCGGCACCACCGACCAGTAGGCATCGTAGCAACTGGAATTGCCATACAGCCGGCTGAACAGGAATATCACGCCGGTGGCGATCAGGTCCGCCACCAGGGCGTCCAGCAGCGGTCCGTGGTCCAGCAGGTAGAGGCTGGCGCCCCCGACGAACAGCGCGGTTACATAGGCGATGCAGATGCGCACCATCCCTTCACTCTTGGTCATGGTCGTGTGCCCTTGGCCCGGTTAAAGCAGGTCCTATCACCATAGGGGGCTGTACAGGTGCTGTCGCGGAAAACGGGTTCAAGCTGTCAAACCAACGCCCCCGGGTGGCCTACCGTATGGGCTGAATTCTGCTAACGTGGATGCACAAAAACAAGACAGGTGAGTTTTCTCATGCCCGACGTTCAGCAGCGGCACACGTTCTGTCGTATATGCGAGGCCAGTTGCGGCATTGTCGCCGGGGTACAGGACCAGCGTGTGGTGTCGATCGCGCCCATCAGGGAACACCACGGTACCCTGGGCTTTTCCTGCATGAAAGGCCTGCACCAGCACAAGATGTACGACTCTCCCGACCGGCTGCGCTATCCCCTGAAGCGGGTGGGGGACGGCTTCGAACGCATCTCCTGGGACCAGGCACTGCGTGAAATTGGCGGCAAGCTGCGCCAGCTGCGCGGGGTCAGTCCCCACTCCATCGGTATGTACGTGGGCACGGCCGCGGGTTTCAGCATCCTGCACCCCATCTTTGCCGAGGGTTTCATGCAGGGTATCGGTTCGCGCAATATCTTCTCCTCCTCCACCCAGGACTGCGCCAACCGCTTCGCCGCCGCCACCGAGATGTACGGCTTCCCTTTCTACCAGCCCTTTGTCGACCTCGACCATGTGGAGTGCATGTTGGTGGTGGGCACCAACCCGGTGGTATCCAAGTGGACGTTCCTGCAGGTAGCCCACCCGGTGAAGCGCCTCAAGCAGGTCAGGGCCCGCGGCGGCCGGATTATCGTGATCGATCCGCGGTACACGGAAACGGCCAAGGTGGCGGGGGAGCACCTTTACATCCGCCCCAACGCCGACGTGTTTTTCTTCCTGTCCTTCCTGCAGGAGGTGTTCGCCCGCGGCAGTTATGATGCCGCGGCCGTGCAGCGCCACTGCTCGGGCCTGGAGGAGTTGCGCGCGGCGGTGCAGGAATGGACGCCCGAAAAAACCGCCGCGGTCACCGGTATCGCCCCGCCGGCCCTGCGCGAGCTGGTGGCCACCTATTGCGCCGCCAACGGAGCGGCCATCGTGACCGGTACGGGGTTGGGGATGGGCCAGGACGGTACCCTGGCCCAGTGGCTGGCGGAGTGTATCGGCGCCGTTACCGGCAACCTGGACCGGCGCGGCGGCACCCTGGTGGGGGAAGGCATATTCGACTTTGCCGGCTACGCCAAAAAGAACGGTATGTTCAGGCGCGAGGCCCGCTCCCGCGTCGGCGGCTTCCGGGAACTAAATGGCGGTTTTCCCGGCGGCATACTGGCCGACGAAATACTCACCCCCGGCAGGGAACAGATAAAGTCGCTGTTTGTAACCGGCGGCAATCCGCTGCTGACCATGGCCAATGCCGGCCGGCTGCGACAGGCCCTGGAGCAACTGGAACTGCTGGTGGTCACGGATATCTACCTGAACGAGACCGCCAGCCTGGCCCACTACGTACTGCCCGCCACCTCGCCCCTGCAGCGCCCGGACCTGCCGTTTATTTTTCCGCTGTTCCTGGGTATGCAGTCCATCCCCTACCTGGCGGCGACCGAGGCCGTGGTGCCCCCCGAGGCCGAGCAGCGCGACGAGGCGTCCATCTATACTGACCTGGCGAAGGCCAGCGGGGTCGACCTGTTCGGCTCCCGGGTGCTGCAGCGGGGGCTGCGCGCACTCAGGGCGATCAATCGCCTGCGCCATCCCCGCTCCCAACCGGGACTGCCCCAGCGCTTTATCCTCGACCAGATCCTGCGCCGTTCCGGCAACGGCAGTTTCAAGCAGCTGTTGCGCCATCCCGAGGGCCTGCCGCGCCCGCAGGTGCAGCCGGGCAGCTTCCTGGGTAAGCGACCCACCACCGATGACGGCCTGGTGCACCTGGCGCCGGTTGACTTCATAGCCGCTGCGGCGAACCTGGGTGGACGACTGCAGGAGCACCAGGCGGCGGCGGAGCAGGGCACCTTGCGGCTGATTTCCAAGCGCGCCCACAGCACCCACAATTCCTGGACGCAGAACATCGAGGAACTCACCAACGGCGAGGCCAACCAGACCAACTATGTCTACATCCACCCCAGCGATGGCAATCGCCTGGGCCTGGCCGAGGGCGATGTCGCGGATATTCACTCGGCCACCGCCAGTATTCGCCTGCCGGTGAAATGGCTGGAGGAACTGATGCCCGGCACAGTGTCGGTGCCCCACGGCTGGGGTCACCAGGCGGCGCGCGGGCTGTCCGTGGCCAGCAGACTGGCGGGCGCCAACGTCAATATCCTGGCCTCGGACGGCGCCGCCAGCGTGGAGCCCCTGTCGGGCATGTCCCACCTGTCGGGTATCCCGGTGCGGGTACAGGCTGCCGCCGGGCCGGTGAACCGCGGCAGCTGGTCCGGCTTGTAGGCGTGCGGCTTGCCCGGCAGTTCATCGCCCACGGGGGGATCGCCGCGCTGCTGGCAGTGTCGCTGGGGTGGCTGATGCGCTGGGAAAACGGGGGAGGCAGCGGCTGGCCGCTCTACCTGGCAGTGGCCTGGAGCGTGCTGTGCGGCATTGCGCTGAGTCACATCGTCCACGAGTGGGGTCATTTCCTGGGCGGGCTGTTAAGCGGTGCCGCCCTCAGCGTGAAGGCTGCCGTCCACCCCCTGTTCTTTGATTTCGACTACCGGGCCGGCACCCCCGGCCAGTTCCTGGCGCTGGGTGCGGGCGGGCTGCTGGGCAACGTCGCCTTGCTGCTGGCGCTACTGCTGTCGGTTGCGCCGGGCACCCTGGTCGCGATCAGCCTGCTGGCGGCTGTGGCCGGGCAACTGGTATTCGTGCTGGTGCTGGAATTGCCGGTCAGCCTGGGGGTGCGCGCGGGCGGCGACCCGCTGCAGACCCTGGGCGCCCACTTCGGTCAGGGCCCGCCACTGTTCCTGCGCGCCGGGGCCGCGGGGCTGTTCACCGCGGCGCTGGTGGTGTTGCTGTTGCCCCGGCCCTAGTTGCGCAGCTGGGCGGCTCCGGAAATGGCCGGCAGGTCCAGCGGGGAGAGTATGCCAGGCGCCGCGGCGCACACCGCGGGAATCGCGTTCACGATGCGGTTGGCCGCGGTGCAGTTGCCGCCGCCGGCAGGGCCCGGCTCTATGGGGTCGTGGCCGTGCACACTCAGCACCAGGTCGGGGTTGCCCTTGATCAGTACCTGGTGGCAGCCCTGCCCCCGGGGCGGGTAGGGCCAGTCCGGGGCGCAGCGATCGTCGATGCGGGTGATGTGCTCCACCACCAGGCGGGTGTGGCCGTTGCGAATGCCGCGCACCTCAAAGCGGAACGCGCCCTGGGTCCCGGCCTCGAAGATTCCCATGCCGGCCACTTCCACCGCCTGTTCCAGGGGCCTGCGCTCCACGAAGGTTTCGATACTGTCCAGCGGGTAGTCCAGGGCTGCCGAGAGAATGCGCAGCATGGGTTCCCACACCAGCAGCAGGGAGGCCTCCTGCAGCATCCGCGGCAGGGTCTGCATGTCGCCGCCGAAGCCGATTACGTTGCGCACCACTTCGGGTTGGTCGTAGAGGCCGTAGTTGAAGATTTCCTGTACGCGTATCTCGCTGATGTCGGCACACACGCCACTGGCCAGCAGGGGCAGGATGTCCAGCGCCCAGCCCGGGTCTATGCCGGACACAAATACCGACGCCTCGCCCCTCGCGCAGCTGGCCTGCACCGGCTCGACCGCCGCGCGCATGCCGCAGTCCGGGTAGAGCAGCGGGTAGAAGGCCGTGGATACCACGTTCACACCCGCCTCCAGGCAGGCCAGCAGTTCCATGAATGCCTCCGCACCGCGGGTGTCGGCGTTGGCGGTATACACCAGGGCGTCCAGGTCAGCCCGTGCGAGTACCTCCCGCCAGTTGTCGGTGGCAGCAATGCCCGCGGGGGCAACACCGGCGATCTCCCCGGCGTCGCGTCCAGCTTTTGTCGAACTGGATACGATGACCGCCGCCAGTTCCAGCTCCCGGTGGGCCAGCACCGCGCGGATTGCCGGCCTGCCTACATTTCCTGTTCCCCAGACTGCTACGCGCAATGCCATGCGGATATCCCCTGCTGTCGTCATGTGGCGGAGTGCCCAATTGCACTGCGCGGTTCATTAACTTCTACCGCGGCGGCAATCAGCAATGGATCAACAGTATTGCGACCTGTAGTATTCTTTGGCAATCCCGCAGCGCCTACTGTCGGGTAATAGATAACAATAACGAGGTCGCATATGGCAGCTGATCGCTGGTATCGCAAGTCCCTGTACTCCGGGTTGTTGGCGCTGGTTGGATCCGGCGTTTTCATCCCCCCGGCACTGTCCCAGGACGGTGCCCTCGAGGAGGTGATCGTCACCGCGCGCAAGCGCGCCGAGAGTCTGCAGGAGACACCGGTCGCGGTGACGGCGCTCAGCGCCGATGCCCTGCGCGATGCCGGCGTGCGCAACCTCGCGCAGCTCAACCAGATTGCCCCCAATATCGAGGTGTCTTCCGCCAACGGTACCGCGCCCCTGGCCAACATCTATATTCGCGGTGTCGGCCAGCGCAACACGGGTCCCAATATCGACTCCGGCGTGGGCATCTATATCGATGAGGTCTATGTGGGGCGCCCGGACGGCGCCCTGCTGGACATCTATGACGTCCAGTCGGTGCAGGTACTGCGCGGTCCCCAGGGCACCCTGTTCGGCAAGAACACCACTGCCGGCGCGCTGGTCTTCACCACCAACAGGCCCTCCGATGAACTGGAAGTGGTGGTCGGCGGCCGGGTGGGCAACTACGATCGCCACGACGGCAACTTCGTCCTCAACCTGCCCCTGACCGATACCCTGTATACCCGCCTGGCCGGGTCCACCGTCAACCGCGACGGCTACATAAAGAACCGGTACGACGGCGACAAGTACATGAACGAGGACCGCCAGAATGTGAACTGGCAGACCCGGATGGTGCCCACCGAGAACCTCACCCTGGATCTCAACCTGCTGTGGGCCAAAACCAAGCAGACCATGCGCCCACAAAAGTGCGTATTGGTGCCCGGCTACAAGGGTTGGCAGGCGGAGCTGTTCAACACCCTGGCGATCGTGCCCTCCACCGGCCGCACCATGGACGACTTCTGCCGCGACGCGGCGGAGGCGGGTGATGACAACACGGTCATTTCCGATCTGGGCGGCAAGTACTCGGCCAAGAACAAGGGCGCCAGCTTCGTCGCCGACTGGGACCTGAACCAGGACATCAGCCTCAAGAGTATTACCGCCTGGCGCTATACCAATGCGGAGCAGGACGACGAGCTGGACCACACCGGCATACCCTTCCTGCACCGCACCCAGAGTGAGCACCCCAACGGCAAGCCGCGCAAGACCGATCAGTACTCCCAGGAGTTCCAGGTTACCGGCAACGCGGTGAACGACCGGCTCACCTATGTGGCGGGCCTGTACCTGTTCCGGGAAAAGACCCAGGGCGAGACCACTGTCAGTTTCCTGGGGCCCTTCGACCCCGCCCTGGCCGGCTGGCTGTACCTGAATACCAACTCCACCAAGCTGGATGCCGACAACGATGCCGTGGCTTCTTTCGCCCAGCTGGAGTGGGAGTGGAGCGAGCACTGGCGCACCACCCTGGGCCTGCGCTATACAGACGAGAGTCGCAAGCTCAGCCGCACCCGCTACCAGATCATACCCGACACCCTGGATGCCAATGGCGGCGAGGTTACTCCCCTGTTTGGTGCATCCGGCCTGTACGACCGCGAGCCGGGCTTCGTCTACAACCCCGATTTCGGCTACACGGTGCAGGACCAGACCAGCGAAAAAACCACCAATGACGACACCACGCCCATGGCCAGTATCCAGTACCTGCTGGACGACCAGGAGGGCATAGACGCCGGCACCATTTACCTCACCTACAGTGAGGGCTTCCTCTCCGGCGGCCTGTCCGAGGCGCCCTCGGGCCAGCTGGAGACCTTCAAGCCCGAGGAGGTGACCAACTGGGAGCTGGGCTTCAAGCTGGACATGCTGGACAGCACCTTGCGGGTCAATGGCGCTTTCTACTACACCGATTACAAGAATCGCCAGTTGACCTCCCTGGTGATCAATCCCGAGACCAATTCACCGGCGCCGGCTACCATCAATGCCGCCAAGTCGACCATCAAGGGCTTCGAACTGGAGACCATGTGGTATCCCACCGAGCGCCTGCAACTGATGTTCAATATGACGCTCAACGACGGCACAATCGATGAGTTCGACGACACCCAGGTCACCCTCGCCGACCCGGCCGTGCCCCCGGCGGCGGGTTGTACCCGGGCGGACCTGACCTTCATCCAGGTGGATTCATGTCCCAATGACCGCTCCAACGAAAACCTGCCGCGCCTGCCCAAGCAGACCTACTATGTGGCCGCCGAGTACACCTTTGATACACCCATCGGCCGGGTGATTCCGCGGGTCCAGTACAGCTACAAATCGGACGTGGACTACTGTTTCGACGCCGGCAGCTGCGATTCGGGCCTGTGGCTGGAGGGCAAGCAACGCGACCTGAGCGCCCGTATCAACTGGCAGTCCAGGGACGAAAAGTGGGTGGGCGCGCTGTACGGCAACAACCTGACCGATGAAAACTATATCGTCGGTGGCAGCCCGCTGGTGGACTCCCAGGGGGTGGGCGGTTTTGCCAACGCCACGCCCACCACCTATGGCGTGGAACTGCAGTACCGGTACTGACGGGGTGACCGCGGGTTACGGCTGGGAGCACCGCTATGCCGTGATCAACGGCATTTACATGCATTACGTCGAGCAGGCGCCGGCGGCGGCCGGCGATCTCCCGGCGGTGGTCTTCTGTCACGGTTTCCCCATGCTCTGGTTCAGCTGGCACCGGCAGCTCCCGGTGCTCGCGGCGGCGGGTTACCGGGTAATCGCGCCCTCGATGCGGGGCATGGGGCAGACCGAGGCGCCGGAGGAACCCGAGGCCTACGGGGTGGACGAGATCACCGCCGACCTGCTGGGCCTGCTGGATCACTGCGGCCTGGAGCGCGCTGTGTTTGTCGGTATCGATTTCGGCGCTTTCGCCATACAGGACCTGGCGCTGCGCCACCCCGAGCGGGTACAGGCCATCATCTGCCTGGAGAATCCCGCAGCGCCCCACAACCCGGACAAGCCGCCGCTCACGGAGTACCGCGAGATGGGCGAGCAGCACTTCCTGCATATCGAGTATTTCCGCCTGCCGCCGCGGGCGGATAACGAATTGGCGGCGGCGCCGCGGGAGTTCCTGCGCAAGGTGATGTGGATACTCAGCGGCGCCGCCAACTATTTCGACGTATTCCGCCATCCCCCGGGCACCAGTTATATCGACGCCATGGACGAGCCGCCGCCGCTGCCCTGGCCGTGGTTGAGCGAGCTGGAACTGGAGTTCTTCGTGTCCGAGTACAGCCAGTCGGGGTTTACCGGGGGCCTCAACTGGTATCGCTCCATGGACATCAAATGGGCCCAGCGCAAGCCCTTCGAGGGCGTGCAGAGCCAGGTGCCGGCATGGTTCATAGGCAGCGAGCGCGATGTCGACCTGGAGGGCTTTCACGGCGAGGACCCCATCGGCCTGCTGCGGGCCATGTTCCCCCGGCTGGTGGACGTGAAGATGATACCCGGCGCCGGGCATATGCTGCCCCTGGAGGCATCCGGGCAGTTGAACGCGGTCCTGCTGGAGTACCTGGCCCGGATCAGCGCCGCCGGCCAGGGTGCGCCGCCGGTCGAATAATTCGACCCCACCGCACGCAAGCCCGGTGATTTATTGGTCGAATAAATTCGACCCTACAGTAGGCCAGCCCTGTAGGGCCGAATTCATTCGGCCACTGCCTCCCGGTAGGCCCTGGCATAGGCGATGCTGTCGGCATTGTCTATCAAGGTGCCGTTGGGGAGCTCCCCGGTGCGGGCGCTGATCTCCAGCATGGCGCGACCCAGGTCGCGGGAGCTGATGGCCACGGCGCCGGGGGCCAACAGGGCCTCGAGCATATAGTGAAGACCGTTGGACTGCGCATCGGCGGGGCGGATGTAGCCCGAGCGGTAGCTGAAGCTGCGCAGGCCGTTGCCTTCGGCCAGCCGGGCGGTCTCAGTCTCCGTGTAGCGCTTGTCCCGGGCCCAGGCGGCGTCGCCGTCGGTGCCCATGCCGGCGATAAAATGGAAGGCCATGGGTGCCTCCTGCCTGGCTGCCAGCCAGGCCTGGACGAAGGCCAGGGGGAAGTCCACATGGATGCGGGTATAGGTGGCCTCGTCGACCTGCAGGGAGGAGGTGCCCAGGGCCCACAGCACGGTGTTTACCGCGGGCAGGATGTCCGCCAGGTCGCTGTAGTCGGTGTAGTCCTGGTGCAACAGGATCTCGACCTTGCCCGTGGCCTCCAGTGAATCCAGCAGGGGTATGCGGCGGCGGGTGACGACGTAGACCCGCTCCACTTCCGGGTCATCCGCGGCGGCTTCCACCAGGCCGCCCCCGGCCCGCCCGGTGGCGCCGAATATCATGACGACCTTGTTGGCCCCGCCGTCGCGCAGGGCGTTCGGGTCGGGTTCCAGGGTGCCCAGGGTGAAGTAGCCCCAGGCATTGAGGCCCAGCACCAGCAGCACCAGGGCCAGCAGGGCAAACAGCAGTACAGCTTTGACGATTTTCATTGCTTGTGATCTCCACACCCCGGGGCGCGCCCCATTGACGCCGGCTCCAGTCGCCGGCGCTGCCTATGCAAGTTGGCTTTGCCGGGACTATTATACCCGCGCAGCCCCTATCCCTTACCCACCTCGGAGTAAACCGCCATGAGCAACCTGATGTACCAGTGTTCCGTCCCCGTACTCAGCCACCAGCTGAAAAACCTGGCAGCCATTCTTAAGATCGCCGCCCGCGACGCCAGGGCGCGGGGCATCGAGCCCTCGGTGCTGCTGAACGCGCGGCTGGCCCCGGATATGTTCCCCCTGGTAAAGCAGGTACAGGTGGCCTCGGACAATGCCAAGGGCTGCGGCGCGCGCCTGGCGGGCGTCAGCATTCCGGTGTTTGCGGATGACGAAACCAGCTTCGCTGAACTGGACAAACGCATCAAGGCGACCCTGGCCTTCCTGCGCAGCCTGAAGCCGGCCCAGTTCGAAGGCAGCGACGCGCGCGAGGTGGTAATGCAAGTGCCCATCGGCACCCTCAGGTTTTCCGGCCTGGATTACCTCAACGGCTGGGCCCTGCCCAATTTCTACTTCCACTACGGCGCGGCCTACAGCATCCTGCGCCACAACGGCGTGGGGCTGGGCAAGCGGGAGTACCTGGGTGTGGTCCCCGGTATGACCGCCACCGGCAAAATCGCCAAAATGATGGCCGCTAAGTAAGCGCAGCGCAGCCTAGCTGCAGGTGGCGTCGGGTGCCAGGTCGCAGACCGCGCGCTCGCCCTCCTCCAGGGTGATGTCGTACACCTGGTCCTCCGGCAGCGGGATGCTGATGCCATCGTAGTTCACCGGATTGTCGTCGGCGGCATCACAGGAGAACGCCAGGGTGTAGTCTCCGGGGGCGATGTAACCCAGGGAGTACTGCCAGCCGCCGGTTAGCACGTCCTGGGCCATGGAAGCCACCGCGTAAGGCGCGCGTTTGCCGGCGGGTACGGTGGTGCTGCTGGAGCTGGTAAACACGTCCGCCAGGTCCACAACCGGTGCGGGGCCGCTGCTGTACAGGTAGATCCGGTTGCCGGTTTCCGGATCCGTCTTGGCGTCGCAGGGCGCGACGCTGTCAAACAAATCGCTGTCCACCCGACCGGACAGGCTGGCGGCGGTGGCGTCATTCATCAGGCGCACACCGTTGGTGGTCAGCAGGTAGTTGTCCGGCCCCGGCTGGTATTGCAGGGCCTGGGCGAGCCCAAACTCCACGGTGAAAATCTGTTCGCCCGAGGACAGGCTGGGGCCGGGCAGGCTCAGCTGGCCGCCGGCAACGACAATGGGCTTGAGGCTGTCATCGGACGCCTGCACATAGGACAGGTTGATGTCGTTCTCGAGGATGCTGATCAGCAGCCTGGAATAGCTGCCCGTCGCCAGCTCCAGATCCTCGAATACCGGCAGCTGGTTGAGGCCCTGGTAATCCAGCAGGTCCACCTGGAAACTGTCCGCATCCACCAGCCCCAGGTCGTCGATGGTGAAGCGGTCGATCACCACGTCTTCGACACCGCTGCGTTGCAGGGTGATGCGATCCACTTCGATGACAACCTGCTTGAGTTCTTCCAGGTCCTGGTCGGAGAAACCCAGGGTCAGCGTGGCCGGGTTGTTGTCGCGGTCATTGTTGCAGTCGAAACCACAGCTGCATCCGCCCGTGGCCGACAGCAGCAGGGCAAGTACAGGCAGTGTTAGCAGATAGGCCGTTTTCGTAATCATGCGCGCCGGATCCCGCCGTCAGTTGGTATGTATGGCTCTCTCCCGTGTCTGGAACTATAGCGGTGCCGGACGGCTATTGCACCCATGAACCTGCCGGGGATGCCATAATGCGGCATCTTCTGGTGAGCGGCGGTGCGGGCGTATGAACAGGTGGGAAGAGCTGGGCAGGGTGCAGATACCCAACAACGGTGGGGAACTCAAGCTGTCCCGGCGCGGGCAGGAGTATTCCATTCGCCTGTCGGGGATCAGGGGCGAACTGATGAACAGTCGCGTGCACGGCTCGGAGGAGGCGCTGGCCGAGCTGGGCTGTGCGGGCCTGCGGGCAAGGGCGGGGGCGAGAGTGCTGGTTGGCGGCCTGGGCATGGGGTTCACCCTGGCCGCGGCCCTGGGCTGCGTCGGCGAGTCGGCCGAGGTCACCGTGGCGGAGTTGATCCCGGCGGTGGTGGAGTGGAACCGGGGGCCGCTGGGCGAGTGTGCCGGCCATCCCCTGCGGGACAGTCGCACCCGGGTACACAGCGGGGATGTGGCCGAACTGATCGCCGCCGGCGACGCTGCCTGGGATGCGATCCTGCTGGATGTGGACAACGGCCCCGAGGGGCTGACCCAGGAGGACAACCAGTGGTTGTACTCCGAGGCGGGTACCCGCGCCATCCACCGGGCGCTGGACCCGGCGGGTATGCTGGCGGTGTGGTCCGCCGGCCCCGACCCTCTGTACCTGATACGCCTGAAGAAGGCGGGCTTTCACGCCGCGGTGCGCACCGTGCGGGCGCGGCCCGGCAAGGGCAGCCGGCACACAATTTTTCTGGCCAGCAAAGCTGCGGTCATCTAGTCTGGGGCGGGTGACAGCACTCGTGGTCTGGTAACTACAGCAGGGGGTTTTATGTACGACCTGGTGATTCGCAACGCACTGATAGTGGATGGAACCGGCAAGCCGGCCTTCGGCGGGAGCCTGGCGGTGAGCGCCGGCAAGATCGCCGCAGTGGGGGACGTGCCCGGGGTGGGCCGTCGCGAACTGGACGCCACCGGCTACCTGCTGACCCCCGGCTGGGTGGATGTGCATTCCCACATGGATGGCCAGGCGACCTGGGACCCACTGTGCAGCCCCGCGGCCAATCACGGTATTACCACGCTGGTGATGGGCAACTGCGGAATAGGCTTCGCGCCCTGCGAGCGCAGCGACGAGGCCCACGATCGCCTGATCGCGGTGGTGGAGGATGTGGAGGATATTCCCGGCGCCGCCCTGCACGAGGGGGTGGACTGGAGCTGGGAGAGCTTTCCCGAGTACCTGGACGCGGTGGAGAAATTCCCCCGCGCTATCGATGTGGGCGCCCAGGTGCCGCACTGCGCGGTGCGCACCTACGTCATGGGTGAGCGCGGCACCAACAACGAACCGGCCACCGCCGAGGATGTGCGGCGCATGGCGGACATTGTCAGGGAGGGCATACAGCGGGGCGCACTGGGCTTTACCACCTCGCGCACCGAGCTGCACACCACCCGGGAAAACGCCGCCATGCCCGGCACCTACGCGGACGAGGCGGAGCTGCTGGGCATAGGCCGGGTAATCGGGGAACTGGGCGGCCAGGGCATCTATGGGGTGGTGTCCGATTTCGCCGATTGGGAAAAGGAGATGGACTGGATGAAGCGCCTCTCCATCGAGAACCAGTGCCAGATCAACTTCGTGCTGTTTTTCCGGGAGGAAAAGGACTGGGAGCGCGTGCTCAAACAGCTGGATTACGTGCGCGCGGCCAATGCCGAGGGCGCCCGCCTGGTGCCCCATGTCGGTGCCCGCCCGGTGAATATCCTGCTCAGTTGGGACGGCACCATCAATCCCTTCAGTTTCCACGGCAACTACGCGCCGCTGTCTATCATGACGCACGAGGCGCGCCTGGCGGAGTTGCGCAAGCCCGAGGTGCGCGCCGCGATCCTGGCGGAGCCACTGCCGCTGATGGGAGACGCCTTCATGGACACCATCATCGGTGGCTATGACAAGCTCTACGAGCTGGGCGACCCGCCCAATTACGAGCCCGCGCCCGAGGACAGTATCGCCGCCAGGGCCGCGGCGGCGGGGGTGCCGCCGCAGCAGTTTTGCTACGACCTGATGATGCAGAACGATGGCAGGAACGTGATCTATTTTCCCTGTTTCGGTTATGCCGCCAACGACCTGAGCCGGCAGGTGGCGCTGCTGGAGGATGAAACCACGGTGCTGTCCCTGGCGGATACCGGTGCCCACTGCGGTGTGCTCTGCGATGCCAGCGTGCCCACCCAGATGCTCAGCTACTACGTCCGCGACCGCCAGCGCGGTCACAGGCTGGCCCTGGAGCAGGTGGTGAAGATGCAGACCCGGGACACGGCCCGCTGTGTCGGCCTGTATGACCGCGGCACCCTGGAAGTGGGGATGAAGGCAGATCTCAATATCATCGACTTCGAGGCGCTGGAACTGGAGGCGCCGCAAATCATCTTCGACCTGCCGGCGGGCGGGCGTCGCATGTTCCAGGGCGCCCGCGGCTATGTCGCGACCATCGTGGCGGGGGAGGTCGTAATGGAAAATGGCGTCTACACGGGCGCGGTGCCGGGGCGCCTGATCCGCGGCAGCCAGGCCGCTCCCGTGGCCGGTGCCGCCTGACCCCCAGTCCCCGGATTGTTTGCTGTCCGGTTGCTGTCGGGATACTTGTTTGAACCGGCATGCTCGTGAGGCCGCCAGTTGATTGCATTGGCCTCCCGGGTAATCTAGTTTCCGGTGTGCACCTGCGCGCCCGCTTCGCCCGCGGCCGCAGGAAATCACCCACCAAACAAGCCGGAGTGCCAAACAATGTCTGATCGCCTGATCGTGGTGTCTACCGACTGCCATGCGGGACTGCCCATCGCCGACTACAAGCCCTACGTCGAATCCCGCTACCACGAGATGATGGATGTGGCGGTGCCGATACAACTGGACATGATGGCCAAGGCCTCCGAAAGTTTCCTGATTGCGGAGATCAACGAGGCCTGGCGGGCGCCCATACAGCAGCAGCTCACCGGGGCCTGGGATTACGCCGAGCGCACCCGGATGCTGGCGGGGGACGGAATCGCCGCGGAGGTCATCTTTCCCGACGGCATCACCGAGAACAATACCCCGCCCTTCGGCGCCGGGCTGGGCTTGTCGCCCCGGGACGCGGTGCCGGAACTGCAGTGGGCGGGGGCCATGGCGCACAACCGCTGGCTGGCGGAGTTTTGCGCCAACGACCCTGTCCGCCATATCGGGGTGGCGTCCATCCCCCTGTTGTGGGATGTGGGGCAGGCGGTGGAGGCGGTGCGCTGGTGTGTCGCCAACGGCCTGAAGGCGGTGATGATTCCCACCCTGTGGGGCGACAACCCGCCCTACCACCACACCCGCTACGATCCTTTCTGGGAAGTCTGCGAAGACCTGGGGGTCATCGTCCATTTTCATTCCGGCCCCGCGCCGCACCCGGAATATTTCGGCAAGGACTGGCCCGTGGAGGACAGCAGCGAGCAGTTGCCGGGCGCCATGGGCATCTATGTCTCCGAGGTGATGTGGTGGCTTTACCGACCCCTGACCTTCATGATCTGGGGCGGGGTATTCGAGCGCTTTCCGCGCCTCAAGACCGTGATCGTGGAGGGGGGCACCATGTTCATGCTGCCGCCCTGGTTGCGGCTGCTGGACCACAATTACCGGGACGTACAGTTCTCCGCCAAGCTGGGGGACTTCCGCTCCCACCTGTCGATGGCGCCCAGCGACTACTACCGGCGCAATGTGGCGATCGGCGCCTCCTGCGTGCCCCGGGCCGACCTGGACTTGCGCCAGGCTATCGGTACCGGGCAGATCATGTGGGGCAGCGATTACCCTCACCCGGAGGGCACCTGGCCCCATACCCAGGAGTATTTTCGCCAGACTTTCAGCGACTTCCCCGAGTCCGACGGGCGCAGGATACTGGGAGAAAACGCCGTGGCGTTCTACGGGCTGGATCGGGACAAGTTGCAGGCAGTGGCCGACCGGATCGGCCCCGAGGCGAGCCTGTTCAATTGAGTCGCCACCGCCGCGTGGCGCCAGCGGAACCCTCGCCATTATGAATGTCCGCCACTGGCTGCCCGCGCTCTGCGGCATGGCCTGCCTGGGCTGCGGGGTCGGCCTCATCGGCATATACGGGTTTTTCGTCGAGCCGCTGGCGCAGACTTTCGGAGTCGGGGTCGCCGCCATCAATACCGGGCCGGTGGCACTGCTGCTGGTGCCGGCATTCGTCGCGCCGCTGGTGGGCAGGCTGGTGGACCGGGTATCGATCCGGCGCCTGATGCTGGCTGGCGTCACCTGCGCCATGCTGTCCCTGTGCGTGAGCAGTATCGCCCCCAACCTGTGGGTCGCCGCCCTGGGCTTTCTCGGTTTCGCCGTGGGCCTGACCCTGTACGGCCCCGTGGTCGTCAACGGCCTGCTGGTGAAGACCTACCCGGGGCGGGAGGCGCGCGCCCTGGCGGTGGCGGCCATGGGCATCAGCGTGGCTTCCATGCTGTTGCCGCCGCTGGTCGGTGTGCTGCTGGCCTGGCTGCAGTGGCGCCTGGCGCTGGCCTTGCTGGCGCTGGGCCTGATGGTGTGCCTGTGGCTGCTGGTGCTGGCGGGTATCCCGTCGCACACTGCGGCGGCCCAGGGGAACGCCCACGCTGCGCTGGAGACGGGCCTGTACCGGCGTCCCGCCTTCTGGCTGATTGGCCTGTGCGTGGCGCTGGGCCTGAACGTGTCGCTGGTGCTGGGAATCTGCTACCCGCCTCATTTTGTCAATCAGGGGTACTCGGTGGCGCAGGCCGGCTGGCTCATGTCCGCGGCCGGACTGGCCGGCATGACCGGCAAGGGGATCGTCGCCTGGCTGGGCGATGCCGGGCGCCACTACGCGCGCTGGATAGCAGCGGGGTTGCTGCTGCTGCAGGTGGCCGGGATCTACTTGCTGCTGGCGGCGGACGGCGTCTCGCAATTGCTGCCCGCCATGTGCCTGATCGGTTTCGGCGCGGGGGGCTTCATTCCCATGCATCCCTACCTGAACAGTCGCTACTTCGACGCGGCCAACATCGGCCAGGTCAATGGCGCCCAGATGCCCCTGTTCCTGCCCTTCGGCCTGGTGGGGGCGCCGCTGGCGGGCTACGCCTACGACCAGTTGGGCAACTACCAGCTGGTATTCCAGTGCCTTGGGGTGGCCCTGCTGCTGTCCGCCGCCCTGGCGCTCGCGCTGCCGGCCTCGCGCAACTGATCAGGCCGGTGCGGTAGACGCCTTCAGCGCAGGGCAGCCAGCAATTGCGCCGTTTCCTCGGCGTAGCCCAAGAGTTCTATATCCTCTCGGTAGCGCCGCCAGGCCAGCTGCGCCGTGGGCCGGTCGTAGGCGTCCAGGAAAGCGGGTCGCGCACCGCTATCGGTGCGGTTGATCCTGGGCAGGTCGGGAAACCCGGGGATATGCCGCTGTACCTGCTGCCAGTCCCGGGCCAGCGATTCCAGTTTACACACCGTGTGCGGCAGCAGCTTGCCCCTGTGGGTGAGAAAGGGGTGCATGGAGCGAAAGTGGGTGTTGCTCTCGCTATCGGGGATGTCGGCGATGCGCGCCACGAACTCGGCAAAACTCATGTCCGCGCGTATGCCCCAGTCCACGAATGGGTTGGCCAGCCCCTGCCGCCGGTGCGCCACGATCTTGTGCGCGTAGCAGGAGTAGAGCCTGGCCAGCGGGTTGCGCACGATGGTGAATACGTAGTGGGATCGGGCCAGTCGGGCGATGCTGCGGGTCGGCAGATGATGGGCGTACTCCCTGTCTATACGCTCGATGTCCGCTGCCCCGGGTTCCCTGTCGCCTGCCAGGATGAACTGGCTGAAGGCCAGTTTGGCGGAGCGCGAAGCGACCTTGCGAATCTGGATGAAGGCGACCTTGTGCTCATCCAGTACCCACACGTCGGGCTTCTTGCGCGCGTTCCGGTAGCGTCGCTGCCAGTGGCGCAGGTGTCCGCCAATACTGCCCATTATGTCCGCCGTCCCACTGCTAGAAGTACTTCAGCCGCGGCTTCAACAGCAGGGGGCCGGCGATGGTGGTGAGCAGGACCACCATTACCAGGGCCGAGTAGACCTCGCAACAAAATACCTTATGGCTGTAGGCGAAGGATGCGAAGACCAGGCCCACCTCGCCGCGGGGAATCATGCCCAGGCCGATTCCGAGACGATCGAAACCTTTGCCGGTGACCGTATAGCCCGCCAGTCCCTTGGAGACGAGTGCCACCAGCAGCAGGCTGCCGATGATTTTGAGGCCCAGGGGATCCAGCAGTGTTGCCAGCTCCACCTGGGCCCCGATACCGACGAAAAAGATCGTCAGCATGATGTTGGTAATCGGCTTGAGTAATTCCTCCACGCGCTTTTTCTGGAAGTCATCGCCCACGATGAAGTCCACGTCATCCAGCAACAGCCCGGCCACGAAGGCGCCGATCAATGGCGCCAGACCGGCGAAGGCCGCCAGTTGGGCGGCACTCAGGGCCAGGCACAGGGAGAAACCGGTCCAGAAGCTGGCGTGGTGGTTCATGGAGGTGACGTGGATGATCTGGGGCATGAACTTGCGGCCCAGGAACAGGGTGACAATGAAAAACCCGACCGCCTTGACGACGATCCACACCAGGTCCAGCGCGGAAAACTCACCGGTGACCACCACGCTGGCGAGCACCGCCAGCAACATGACGCCCAGCACATCGTCGATGACCGCCGCGCCGAGGATGACTTTGGACGAGGACGATTCCAGCAGCCCCGCCGCCCCCAGCATGCCCGCGGTGATGCCCACCGAGGTGGCGGCCAGCATTGCCCCCACGAACCAGCCTTCCACGCCGTCTCCCTGGCCCAGCAGCTGCCACACCCCCAGGCCCATGATTACCGGCAAGGCCACCCCGACCACCGCCACCTTGGCGGAGTTGGCGCCGACCCTGACCAGGTCGCGCATATTGGATTCCAGCCCCACCAGGAACAGCAACAACACCACTGCCAGCTCCGCGGAGTACTGCATGAAATGGCTGGAGCGCAGCATTTCGCTGACGTCCACCTCCACACCCGCCAGCGCCAGGTTACCGAGGATGATGCCGGCAAAGATCTGCCCCACCAGTTCCGGCATGCCCAGGCGCTCGAACAGCCAGCCACACCAGTCGGCCAGGGTGATCATCACGATAAGTAGCAGGGTGTGGCGGGTGAACATCTCGCTGGCGCCACTGGCCCAGGCCACGGCTGGCAGCGACAGCGCGGCCGCGGCCAGCCACAGCAGGCGGGTTTTTCTTGTCATAGCGCAGGCCCTTGTTGTGCGTGGCCTATGGAAGCACAGAGTGGCGATGGCCGTCACCCGGTGGTATTGATCTGGCGCAAGCGCCGCCGCGCTTGTCAGCTGATTGTAGTCATATATGGCCAAAATCCGGTTGTTCGCGGCCTCCCGGGCATGGTCCATAGGCGATCACCCGGCGTATGGATAGACTGTGTTTTTTCTGTCATGAGGCGTCACATGAACCGCAATCTCGACCTGCTGAACCCCGCCATCATGGGCGATGAAACCAGCATGCACGCCCTGTTCCGCCACCTGCGGCAGCACGATCCGGTCACCTATGTCGAGCACCCGGACTTCGAGCCGTTCTGGTCGCTCAGCAAACACCAGGACATCAAGTACATCAGCCAGAACAATGACACCTTCCTCAACAACCCGCGCACGGTGCTGGTGCAGCGTGATTTTGAGCAGGCGTTGCGGGAGAAGTTCGGTACCCGCAACGGGCTGGAAACCCTGATCCACATGGACAATCCCAAGCACCGCAAGCTCCGCAACGTCACCCGGGACTGGTTCAAGCCCGGTCCCATAGAGCGGCTCACCGGTGACGTGCAGGCCATCGCCAGGGCCTATGTGGACAAGATGGAGGACATGGGCGGCGAGTGTGACTTCGTCAAGGACATCGCGCTGCTGTATCCCCTGCGGGTCATCATGTCGATTATCGGCGTGGCCCCCGAGGAAGAGGCGATGATGCTCAAACTCACCCAGGAGCTGTTTGGCGGCCAGGACCCGACCCAGTCGCGGGGCACCGGGGTAGACGACGGCCTGGGTGTCCTGATGGACTTCTTCAGCTATTTCACCGGCGTGGTGGAAGACCGCAAGCAAAACTCCACCGACGACCTGGCCTCGCTGCTGGCCAACGCGGTGGTGGATGGCGAGCCCATGGAAACCCTGGACCAGATCAGCTACTTCATCATCACCGCCACCGCCGGTCACGACACCACCTCGGCCACCATAGGGGGGGGCATGAAAGCCCTGATGGAACACCCCCAGGAACTGGACAAGCTGCGCGCCAATCCGGAGCTGGCGAGGCAGGCCGCCCGGGAAATGATTCGCTGGGTATCGCCGGTGCGGCATATGATGCGCACCACCACCGAGGATGTGGAGTTCCGCGGCAAGACCATTCGCGCCGGAGAAAATCTCTGCCTGTGGTACCCCTCTGCCAACCGCGACAGCGATGCCATCGACGACCCGGACACTTTCCGCATCGACCGCGACAACCGCAACCAGCTGGCTTTTGGCTACGGCGGGCATATGTGCCTGGGCCAGCACCTGGCCGTGCTGGAGGTGGAGATGTTCTTCCGCGAGCTGTTGCCGCGCCTGGAGTCTATCGAACCGGCCGCCGATCCCGAGTGGGTGCAGGCCATTTTTGTCGGCGGCCTGAAATCCATGCCGGTGCGTTACGCGTTCCGCTAGCCGCCGCTGGCCCTGCCCACCGCCGGCTTGAAAAGGTCATTGCTATCGGTTAGCGTCAGGCGATGATCGAAAATAGCCGGCTCTCTATCATCAGGCAGGGCGACAACTGCTGGCGCCGCGAAGACGCGTCCCGCGTCGCCTTCGCCATAGATGGCCAGGCCTATTTCCGCGCTGTTCGCGAGGCGCTGCTGCAGGCCACGGAAACGGTGTTCATCCTCGGTTGGGATATACACAGCGAACTGTTGCTCGAGCGCGAGGGCGGGCAAGATGACCACCCCCGCCAGTTGGGACCCCTGCTGGACTATATCGCCCGCGAGCGCGGGGTACAGGTCTACGTCCTGAGCTGGGATTTCGCGATGATCTACCTGCTCGAACGTGAGCACTTTCCCCTCTATGCGCTCAACTGGAAAACCCATTCGCGGGTGCATTTCCATATGGACGCCTCACACCCGGTCGGCGCCTCCCAGCACCAGAAACTGGTCGTGGTGGACGATGCCATTGCCTTCTGTGGCGGCTTCGACCTCAGCAAGTGGCGCTGGGACACACCGGAACACCGCCTTGAGGACGAGCGGCGCACCGACCCCGACGGCAACTCCTACCCGCCATTTCACGATCTGCAGATGGCGGTGGAAGGCGCGGCGGCCAGCGCCCTGGGGGAGTTGGCACGCGATCGCTGGCAGCGCGCCACAGGCCGCAAGCTGTCCGCCCCGCAGCAGCCTGCGGGCAGTGACCCCTGGCCGGCCTCCCTGCAGGCGGTAGCGCGCGACGTCCAGGTGGCGATTGCGCGCACCTATCCGGCCTACGAGGGGCGCGAGGCAGTGGCCGAGATCGAGTCCCTGTACCTGGACAGCATCGCCGCAGCCTTTGCAACCATATATATCGAAAACCAGTACCTGACTTCGCACCGCACCGGAGAGGCCCTGGCACAACGCCTGGCTGAACCCGAAGGCCCCGAGGTGATAATAGTCCTGCCCAGGGAGACCGGCGGGTGGCTGGAGCAGCAGACCATGGACGTGCTGCGCGCGCGTCTGGTGAGCAAGCTCCGCGATGCGGATTGCCACGACAGGTTGCGCATCTATTATCCGCGCCTGGCGTCTGCAGACGAGGTCGCGCTGATGGTGCATGCCAAACTGATGCTTGTCGATGACCGCATACTGCTGATCGGGTCCGCCAATCTCAGTAACCGTTCCATGGGTCTGGACAGTGAGTGCAACCTGGCACTGGAGGCGGGGACGGATGAGGAACTGCGCGGCACAATCCGGCAGCTGCGCAGCCAGTTACTGGCGGAGCACCTGGGCGTCGATGCCGGTCGGGTCGATGCGGCCCTGGACGGTGGCGGCGGACTCATCGAAGTGATCGAGAGCCTTCACAGTGACGGGCGAACCCTGCAGCCCCTGGATGCCTCGGTCGATCCCAAGGTAGATAAACTGGTACCCGAATCCGCCCTGATCGACCCGGAGCAGCCGGTAGAACCCAACGAACTGCTGTCGCATCTGGTCGCTCCGGAACAACAATCCCAGGGCGTGCGCCGCGCGGTGTTGGGGGTGGGCACGCTGGTGCTGCTGCTGGCCATGGCCGCGGCCTGGCGCTGGACGGAGCTGGGCGATCTGCTGGACCTGGACAGCCTCATCGGGCAGGCCCGGGCGCTGGCATCCCATCCGGCTGCACCACTGCTGGTTACCGCGGTTTTTGCCCTGGCCAGCAGCCTGGCGGTGCCGCTGACCCTGTTGGTGGTCGCCGCCGTGTTGGCCTTCGGCGCGGTGGAGGGGTTTTTGTACTCGCTGGCGGGAGCCCTGCTGAGTGCGCTGTTGAGCTACTGGGCGGGGCGCTTCGCCGGGCGCGACCTGGTGCGCCGCTACGCGGGAAAACGCCTGAACAAGGTTTCCCGGCAGCTTTCCGAGCGCGGCATACTGGCTATCGTGACCCTGCGGATCGTGCCGGTAGCTCCCTATGCAGTCATCAACCTGGTGGCGGGCGCATCGCATATCTCCCTGCGCGATTTTACCATCGGCACCCTGCTGGGCCTGCTCCCCGGGCTGACCGCTATTGCGCTGTTTGGCGAGGGACTCGAACAATCCCTGCGCGACCCCGACCTGGGCAGCCTTGCCTGGCTGGCGGCACTGGTGGCGGCGCTGGTAGCGCTGATAATCTGGCTGCGGCGCGTGCTCGCCAGGCGCCAGGCCGGTTCCTGAGCGCCGGACCATGCCGGCAAGTCGATTGTGAAACTCAAGCTCGTCACCTGGAACGTGCACCGCTATGTGGGCGGCGATGGCGTGGCCTCCCACCATCGCTGCGCCGAGGTCTTGCGGGAGATCGACGCGGATATCATCGCCCTGCAGGAAGTGGAGACGCACCCCGGTGAAGCCCGTGACGCGCTCGCCTATCTGTGCGCCGAAACCGGCTGCCAGGCCTCGGACGGCACCACCATGGCGCTGGGGGATGCGCGCTTCGGCAACGCCCTGCTGACGCGCACCCCGCCGCGGGAACTGCGCCAGCACGACCTGAGTTTCCCGGGTCGGGAGCCGCGCCTGGCGCTGGATGCGGTGTTTGATATCGAGGGGCACAGCGTGCAGCTGATCGCCACTCACCTGGGGCTGCGGCCGGCGGAGCGGCGGGCGCAGGTGCGCCAGCTGGTGCCGCTGTTTGAAAAGCGCCACCACAGCCTGGAGATCCTGGCCGGGGACCTGAACGAGTGGTTTCTATGGGGGCGGCCACTGCGCATGCTGCACCGGGTGTTCCCGGGCACCCCGCACCATCGCACCTGGCCCGCCAGCCTGCCGCTGCTGTCCCTGGACCGGATCTGGGTGCACCCGCGCCATGCCCTGCGGCGCTTGCACGCCCACCGCAGTCCGCTGGCGCGGATGGCCTCGGACCACCTGCCGCTGGTCGCCGAGATCGAGCTGGAGTGAAGGCAGGCGGCGGGGTACGGCGCCGGCAGTGGACCGGGAACACTCCGGTGGAGCGTGTCGCGGGACGCCCTACCAGGGAATATGCTCGCCGCGCCAATCCAGGAAACTGCCGCTATCAGCTGCCCGGCAACCGGCCATCACCTGCAGCAGGGCGTCCGCACTCTCCCGTGGCTCCAGCACCCGGTTGGGATAGTTGGCGGAAATGAAGGGCTCGGATAGCCGGGAGCGCACTGTGCCGGGATGCAGTGCCAGCACCGTGGCGTTGCGGTGACTGACGCGCCACTCCCGGGCCAGGCTCAGCAGCAGCATATTGTGGGCGGCCTTGGATGCCCGATAGCTGTACCAGCCTCCCAGTTTGTTGTCTTCCAGGCTGCCCACCCTGGCGGACAGCGATGCGAGTATGGCCGGTTCCTCGTGGCGCAGCGACCGGGAGAACGCCTGCGCCAGCAGGGGCAGCAGGGCGGCGTTGAGAGCCAGGGAGCGCAGCAGATTGTCGGGTTGGAGATCGGCCAGGCGTTTTTCCGGCCGCTGGGAGGTGCCGTGGAGCATGCCCACGGTATTGATCAGCAGGTGTATCCGGTCGCAGTGCCCGGCCACAGTTTGGGCAGCGTTGGCAACAGTGTCCGCTTGCAGTGCGTCGAACGCCACACAGTGCACCCTGGGGTCGGCCAGGGCGGGTGCCGCTCCGCGGTGGAGAATGAACAGCTTGTCGGTCTGGGGGCGGTCAAGCAGTGCCCGGGCGAAAGCCGCGCCGAGTGCGCCGGTACCCACCAGCACCGCGTTGGCTGTCTGCAGTTCCAGTGGATTGGCGGCGGCGCTCACGGACGGTCCCCGGCGCGCAGCAAGCGTTTACTCGCGTTACAGCACTTCAGCATGGAGACGAAAGCCTAGAGCTGGGAGATGAAGGCGGCAAGATTGTCGATATCCGTCTCGCTGAGCTGTGCTGCCTGGCTCCACATGAGAGCGCTTTGGGCGCCCCGGGTGGCGCCGTCTTTATACTGCAGTAGCATGGCCGCGATCGCGGTCGCCTCCTGGCCAGCCAGCTGTGGCCCAATACCTCCCTGTCCCTGGGCACCGTGGCAGGCCACACAGCCCGCGTAGGCCATCTTTCCCAGCTCGGCGGGCGAGGCTGCCGCTTTGGCCTGTGCCCTGGCCTCGGTCAGGGCCAGCACACCGCCGGTTTGCTGTTGCCACTGCTGGTAGCATTCGCCCGAACAACCGTGTACCGAGGGGTTATCGTACTCATTGGTTTGCATCGCCCAGATGGGGAGGCCGAAAGCAAAGCAGGTGAAGAGAATGAGGGTGAGGGTGTTTTTCGACATCGTAGAGGTCCCCGGCATGGCCTTCGTACAGTAATGAAATGGTCAGGGATCAATACGCGCGGGCAGTGGCAAGGGATGGCTTATCGCAGCCTGGGGCGGCAATGGGGTTGTACACAGGCTGGACGTACGGGGATGCCGGCGCGCCCCGCCTGCCGCGGGGCGCGCAGTGTCGGGTCAGTCCTGCTCCAACTCGAAAGTCAGTCCCGCGTTGCGCTGCAGGCGGTCGATAAGCAGGGAGCCCAGCGCCGGCGCCGGTGTCCAGATGCCCCCGGAGGCCGCCTCGGGGTTCTTCAGCAGGCACACGGCGCTCTCGGCGATCATCTTCGAGGTGGAGCCATAGCCCGGGTCCATATCACCTTTTACCACCGCGCGCAGGATGCCGCCATCTGCGGTGTGACCGACGAACAACAGGTCGTAGAAGCCGGTCTCCCGCTGTTCGCGTGTGGGGCCCTCTCCCGGTGCGGTGGGGTCCTCCGCCATGGACTTGTCCGCCGCCACCGCCCTGGCCGTGGCCTCACCCTTGTCACCGGGGCCGGTGACCAGCATTTCGTCGTAGACGAAGTCCTCGCCGTAGAGGTGGTCCAGCAGCAGGTTGCTGCGATGGATGTTCTTGGTGTTGATAGTGGCCATCATAAAGGGCGCTACCCAGCTTTCGAGCACGTCGTCGTACACTGGCTTCATTCCCGAGGGCTGTTCGGGGCCGGTAAAACCGGGGGTCAGGGCGAAGGGGTTGGTGAGGGAGGCAATGATAGAGGGGTCTTTCTTCGCCGCGGCCATGGTGGCCCGGAAACTCGCCAGGGTGCCGCCGGACCAGACCCCCTTCATGCCGCGCACCCGGCCCCTGACGCGCTTGCAGGGAGAGCCGGTGCGCTCGATGGCCTGCTGCTGCAGGAAAAATACCCCCAGGTCGAAGGGGATGGAGTCGAATCCGCAGGAAAACACGATGCGCGCTCCGCTGTTGCTGGCAGCCTCGCCATGGGCCTCGATCATCTGCTGCATCCAACTGGGCTCGCCACAGAGGTCCACGTAATCCGTGCCGGCGGCGGCGCAGGCGGCGACCAGGTCGCTGCCGTACAACTGGTAGGGACCGACGGTGGTAATGATCACCCGGGTGCGTTGCACCATGTCGCGGATTGAAGCCGGATCACTGGCATCCGCCACCACCAGCGGTATCTCTTTGGCAATCCCCAGTTCGTCGCGCACTGCCGCCAGTTTGTCAGCGCTGCGCCCGGCCATGGCCCAGCGCACTGCGCCAACGACCCCGTATTGGTTGTTGAGGTATTCCGCGACCAGCTTACCGGTGTAACCGGTTGCTCCGTAGACAATGATCCCCAGTTCTCGTGTGTCTTGCATGGCGAGCCTCTTGCTTGTGGTTACTGTGGCGGAGCATGATGCCCCAGCCGCGCCGCGCAAGTATAGTCGGTAATTGCGGCGGGCCGCCGCCGGGGGCTGGACGGGGGCGGGAAAAAGTCGATAATCCCTCGGGAATAGCCCTTTACCCGCAGGGTACGGCCCACCAACAGGAGCGCATCGCATGCCCCGCCAGTCCCTGATTGCCTGTCTCGTATTTGTCGCGTTTGGCTTTGCCGGCACCGGCTTTGCGCAAACCCCGGGGGAATCGGCCACTGCTGCGAGCAAGCCGGTGATTACCCGCAAGGACGATCTGCCCCGGCACAGCTACCAACTGGATATCGATGTGATCGATCTCTACCTGCCGGAAAATCGCGCGGCCCTGCTGGCGCTGGCCGACGAGGTGGAGGCGGACATCCTCGCGGATCTCGGCAGCTACGATATCCAGGATGACAAAACCGTGCAGGACTTCTACGGGGTGCTCGCCAATATCGCCATCCTGGAAGAGCGCTGGCAGGATTACCTGGCGCTGCTGGCCAGGCAGCGAGAGCTGGAGCCCAAGGAGGCCAACAGGCTGACCATGGGGCTATATGGCGAGGCCCTGGCGAAGGCCAGGCTGGGGGAGGGCGATCCCCGGGCGGCGCTGCAAAAAAATCTCGAGCAGGCCCTGCAGGGCATGGACTACGAAGTGGTGCAGGACAACCTGAAGAGCGCCAAGGGTCGCACCGAGATACTCACCCGCGCCCTGGTGCTGGGCAATATGGAGTCATCCTACCAGCCTATCCTCGACAAGACGGGCGGGAAAGTCAGCTACGATATCGCCTCTAGCCTGGTGTCCGTCGGCGTCACCCTGGATTACTTTGTCCATGACGCGCCTGCCCTGAACGCGATCTACAGTGAGTATATTGCCGCCAATGACGTCACCAAGCCCGATATCTGGGAGCAGCGCAGGTACGACCTGGACCCGGCTGCGCAGGCTACCCCGGTGGTGGTGGCCATCTGGGACAGTGGCCTGGACACGGCTATAGCCGGGCTGGCCGGTCAATTGTGGCGCAACGAAGCGGAAATCCCGACCAATAATCTCGACGACGATGCCAACGGTTTCGTGGACGATGTCCACGGTATCGCGTTTGACCTGCACTCCAACAAGGAGACCTCGCTGCTGTACCCCATAGGGGAGCTGGCGGACAATGTGGACCTGTTGCAGCGCCAGACCAAGGGCCTGGGGGATATCCAGTCCAATGTCGACAGCGCGGAAGCCAGCGAGCTGCGCAAACAATTGGCGGGTCTTGAGCAGGACCAGGTGAAAGGCTTTCTCGAGTCCCTGGGTGCCTATGGCAATTACATCCACGGCACCCACGTGGCGGGCATCGCCGCCGAGGGCAATCCCTTTGTGCGCCTGCTGGTGGCGCGCATCACCTTCAGCCATACCATGATTCCGGAGCAACCCACCGTTGAGCAGGCGCTGGCGGACGCCAGGGCGCTGCGTGAGACGGTGGGTTATTTCCAGGCCAGCGGCGTGCGGGCGGTGAATATGAGCTGGGGCGGCTCCCTGCGCAGCATAGAAGAGGCGCTGGAGGCGCACAACGCGGGCGGTTCGCCCGCTGAGCGCAAGAAGCTGGCGCGCGAGATCTTCGCGATCGGCGACACTGCCCTGCGCGAAGTCATCACCGCTGCCGAGGATATCCTCTTCATCACCTCGGCCGGCAACTCGGACAACGATGTGAAATTCGATGAGTTCTACCCCAGCAGCTATGATTACCCGAACATCATATCGGTGGGAGCGGTGGACCAGGCCGGGGAGGAAACCAGTTTTACCAGTCTCGGCAAAGTGGATATCTACGGCAATGGCTTCGAGGTGGAGAGCTACGTACCGGGGGGCAATCGCCTGAAATTGAACGGCACCTCCATGTCCTCCCCCCAGGTGCTCAACCTGGCGGCCAAGTTGCTGGCCCTGGACCCCTCCCTGAGCACGGCGCAGCTACGGCGCCTGATTATCGATGGCAGTACCGCGAAAGACCTGGGGAGCCGCACCATCCGCCTCCTCAACCCGGCAGCCAGTGTCGCGCTGTTGCGCCGGGAGCAGGCCGGGAATGACATGCAGGATCGCGACTAGACCTAGGCAAACGGGAGAATAACGATGCGCCAATCAGTAGCCCTGGCAATGGCCATGCTATTTTGTATCGCCACCGGTGTGCGGGCGTCTGCGGACCAGCCGTCGCCCGGCCCTGGTGGCGAGCGACCCTACTCCCCCTACGCCGACTGGGAACAACCCATGGATGTCTATTTCGGCGACACCCATGTACACACTGGCCTGTCGGCCGATGCCGGCGGTGCGGGTACCCGGCTGATGCCGCGCGACAGCTACCGCTTCGCCCGCGGTGAACAGGTGACCTCCAATACCGGCCAACCGGTCAGGCTCGCCAGGCCCTACGATTTCTTTATGATCACGGACCACTCCGACGGCATGGGCGTGATCACCGATATCCTGGAGGGCGCGCCCAATATCATGGCCGATCCCGAGGGACGCAAGTTCCATGAGGCCTTCGTCGCCGGCGGCAAGCGGGCCATGGAAGCCACCCGGGAACTGATCCGCCAGTTTGCCCAGGGCGAGTTGTCCCCGGCGCTGAACTATCAGCCGGGCAATCCGAATTTCGGCCGCATATGGAAACAGCTCATCGACGCGGCCGAGGAGTTCAACCAGCCAGGCGACTTCACCACCTTCATCGCCTTTGAGTGGACCTCGCTGGTGAAAGGCAACAACCTGCACCGCAACGTGATCTTTCGGGACGGCCCCGACAGGGCCGGCCAGGTGGAGCCCTATACCACCACCCCTCCCAAGGGCAGCCCGGACCCGCAGGACCTCTGGGCCTGGATGCAGGCCTACGAGGACCAGACCGGCGGCCGGGTGACGGCGATTCCCCACAATGGCAATCTCTCCAACGGCATGATGTTCGCCCTGCAGGACGACTTTGCCAACGGCGCGAATTACGACCGCGCCTATGCGCAGGCCCGGCAGCAGTGGGAGCGCCTCTACGAGGTGACCCAACTCAAGGGCGATGGCGAGACCCACCCGCTGCTGTCCAACGAGGACGAGTTCGCCGATTATGAAAACTGGGACTGGGGCAACCTCGATGGCAGCGAGGCCAAGACTCCCGCTATGCTGCCGGGGGAGTATGCCCGCTCCGCGTTGCAGCGCGGACTGATGCTGCAGCGGGACCTGGGGATAAATCCCTTCAAGTTCGGGATGATCGGCAGCACGGATACCCACACCGGGTTGAGTACGGTCAACGACGCCAATTTTTTTGGCAAGTTTCCGCGCGAGGAACCGAGCCCGGAGCGGGCCCTGGTCATGGCCGCTGAAAACAAGCAGACCGGCATCGCCTACAAGGGCTGGCGTTATTCATCGGCGGGCGTCGCCGCCGTGTGGGCCACGGCCAATACCCGGGAAGCGATATTCGATGCCATGCAGCGGCGCGAGACCTACGCCACCACGGGGCCGCGCATGCGGGTGCGCTTCTTCGGCGGTTGGGATTTTTCCCCGCAGGACCTGCGCCACCGGGACCTGGGACAGATCGGCTACACCCGGGGCGTGCCCATGGGGTCCGACTTGGCGGCGGCGCCGGGCAAGTCCGGTGCGCCTCGCTTCCTGGTCTACGCGCTGCGCGACCCCATGGGTGCCAACCTGGACCGGATCCAGATCGTGAAGGGCTGGCTGGATGACAGGGGCGAGCCCCGGGAGCAGGTGTACGATGTTGCCTGGTCCGGTGATCGCAAGCCCGGCAAGGACGGCAAGCTGCCGCCGGTGGGTGACACGGTTGACCTGTCCATACCCTCCTGGAGCAATGCTATCGGCGCGGCGGACCTGGGCGCGGTGTGGCAGGATCCGGACTTCGACCCCCGGCTGGACGCGTTCTACTATGCGCGTGTGATCGAAATCCCCACGCCCCGCTGGACCGCCTACGACCAGGTGAAGTTCAAACTGGATTTGCCGGCGGATATTCCGCTGAAAGTGCAGGAGCGCGCCTATACCTCACCCATCTGGTACAAAGCGCGGGGGTCGGATGTTACTGCGAGGTGAGCGCGAACAGGTTGTTCATTACTGCCGCAAACTGTATGCCAGTGGCCTCACCCCGGGTACCAGCGGCAATATAAGTATCTTCAATCCGCGGGAGGGAATGATCGCTATCTCCCCCAGCAGCATGGATTACGATTTGCTGGCGCCGGAGGATGTGGTCGTACTGGACCTGGCGGCGAACACCGTGGAGGGCCGCCGCCGACCCTCCACGGAGTATGACATGCACCTGGCGTGCTATCGCGAACGCGAGGATATCGGCGCCGTGGTGCATACCCACTCGCCCCAGGCTACCACGCTGGCGGTGCTGGGCTGGGACCTGCCGGCAGTGCATTACATGATCGGCTATGGCGGCACCGCGGAGATCCGCTGCGCGCCCTATCACCTGTTTGGTACCCCCGAACTGGCCGCCGCGGCCATGAATTACCTGGGCAAGGGCTATGCCTGCCTGTTGCGCAACCACGGGGTGCTGGCGAGCGGGCCCGATATCGGCCACGCCTGGGCCCTGGCGGAGCAGCTTGAGTTTTGCGCCGGACTTTACCTGCGCGCCAGGGCGCTGGGAGAGCCTTACATCCTGGACGACAGCCAGATGGCGGAGGTCATCGGGCAGTTCACCGCCTATGTCGCGCAGAAGTAGGTGCGCGGGCTACCTTTGCGCGCCGCTTGGGGCAGGGAGGGGCTATATTATCGATCGGGCAGGTTCTGCCGGGCCTGCCCGGGCGCATCACAGGAGAACGTCATGAATAATAAACCGCAAGCGGCGCCGCCCGCTGACAAGGCCGCCGTGCTGCGCCGCTCCCGGGAGTACCTCTTTCCCCACCGCATCGATACCATGGCCTCGGTTGGCGTCGACCTGGTGATAGGCCAGCGGGCCGGGTACCGCTTCTGGGACCTGGACGGCCGCGAGTATATGGATTTTCACCTCAACGGGGGCACCTTCAGCCTGGGCCACCGCAATCCGCAGCTGCTGGCGACGCTGCGCGAATCCCTTGAGTACGCCGATATTGGCAACCATCACTTTACCAACCCGCCCAGGGCGGAGTTGGCCGAGCGGCTGGCACAGGCCACCGGCCTGCAGTACAGCGTGTTTACCCCCAGCGGTGCCGAGGCCAATGACGTGGCCATCAAGTCCGCGCGCCGTCATACCGGCCGGCGCAAAATCGTGGCCCTGGAGCAGGGTTACCATGGGCGCTCGGGCCTCTCGGGCGCGGCGGGTGACGACAAAACCGCCGCCTGGTTCGGCAGTGACTACCCGGGTGAATTCGTCAAGGTGCCATTCAATGACGTGGAGGCTATGGAGCGCGCACTGGCCGGTGGTGACGTGGCCGCGGTGCTGATGGAAACCATCCCCGCCACCAGCGGCTTTCCGCTGCCCGAGCCGGGCTACCTGCCCGCGGTGAAGGCACTATGTGAGCGCCACGGCACGGTCTACGTCGCCGACGAGGTGCAGACCGGCCTGGGCCGCACCGGCAAGCTGTGGGGTGTGGAGTGCTGGGACGTGCAACCGGATATCCTGATAACCGGTAAGTGCCTCTCCGGAGGGTTGTACCCGGTTTCGGCCGCGGTGCTGTCGCGCGAGCTCGGCACCTGGCTGGCGGAGGATGGCTGGGGCTATGTTTCGACCTATGGCGGTGCGGAGCCCGGCTGCGCGGTGGGTTGTACGGCGCTGCAAATGTGTGCCGACCCCGCTACCCTGGCCAATGTGGAGACCATCGCCGAGTACATTGGTCGCGGTCTGCGTGATATTCAAAGTCGCCATCCCTTCCTGCTCGAGGTGCGCCAGCAGGGGCTGGTGATGGGGCTCAAGTTCGATGCCCCGGACGGCGGCGCGCGGATGACGGGGGCGCTGTATAAACATGGGTTGTGGGCCATGTTTGCCGGCTTCGACCCATCAGTGCTGCAGTTCAAACCGGGCCTGTTGGTGGATACGCACTATTGCGACGAGGCACTGCAGCGGGTGGAGGATGCGCTGGCCGACCTGACCCGCGGCGCCAGCGGGGCGTAGCCTGATGAACGCGGCGGAATTTGAAGCCCTGCCTCGGCAACGGCAACTGCAGCTGCTGACCGGGCTGGGCACCACTGCGCTGTCCCGCTGGGGCCTGGATGATGCCCGCCTGGAGTTGCTGAAGCACCGTGAGAATACCGTCATGCAGGTGACCGCGCCGGGCGGGGAGCGCTACGCCATGCGCATTCACCGTATCGGCTATCGCAGCGACGTGGAACTGCTGTCGGAGCTGCAGTGGCTCGATTCCCTGCGCGAGGCAGGAGTGCCCACCACAGAGCCGCTGCGGGCGAGCGATGGCTCGCTGTTCGCAACGGTGGCCACCGATGCCCTGCCCGAGGGACGCCAGGTGGACCTGCTCGAATGGGTGCCTGGCCGGGCCATCGGCAGCATCGAGGAGGGCGTGGACCTGGTGGGTGCAGAGCTGGTCGCGGTTTACCGCACCGCCGGGGCGCTGGCGGCGCGCATCCACAACCACGGCCAGCATTGGCAGCGGCCCCCCGGGTTTACCCGGCTGTCCTGGGACGAGCAGGGTTTTTTCGGGGAGACCGGCTCGGTCTGCGGCTGCTATCGCGATCTGCCCGACCTCAGTCCCTCGCAGCTGGCGCTGCTGGACCGCGCCCGGGACATAACCGCCGCGGCGCTGGCCGAATTCGGCAAGGCGCCGGACCGCTGGGGCCTGGTCCATGGTGACTTCCTGCCGGAGAACCTGTTCTACGACGGCAGCGAACTGCGCCTGATCGACTGGGACGACACCGGCTTCGGCTGGCACCTGTACGACTTTACCACCGCGCTCGTACCTCATCTGGGCCGGGACAGTTTCGATCCGGTGCTGGCCGCCATGGTCGAGGGATACCGCAACCATAGACCGTTGCCCGATGAACACCTGAAGATTCTCCCGTTTCTGCTGATGGCCAGGGCCCTGTCCTACGTCGGCTGGGCCCACACCCGGCGACAGGCGGCCGGCGATATGGTGCCGGTGGTGATAGCGGTAAGCTGTGAGCTGGCGCAACAGTTGCTGGAGTCCACTTGAGTAATACAGTGACGCCTGGTGAAGCACTCAACGCGGCCGCATCAGCAGCACTATCGAGCGAGCCCTGACCGGTATTCTGGCTGAGGTCAGGACCGGGGCATCCTCCGGCTCGCAAAAGTCATCCTGGCCGGCGGCGGTATCGACGATCCGGCGCCAGCCGGACAGGCTCGACAGCTGGGGTTGGAACTCCGCATCGTCGTCATCCGCGTTGATCATCACGTAGAGGTCGGCATCCTGCTGGGAGCGGCCGTCCAGGTAGAACGCCAGCCGGCGCGATTCGTACGTCATGTCGATGTCCTTGCCGGTGCCGTGCCAGCGCACTTCCTCGCGCCAGAAACGGCTGCGCGCCAGGGTGGGGTGGTTTTTCCGGAAGGCGATCATGCGGCTGAAGAAGCGAAAGATATCGCGATTTTCCTCCAGCCGCTCCCAGTCCAGCCAGGAGATTTCGTTGTCCTGGCAATAGGGGTTGTTGTTGCCGGACTGGGTGTTCAGGAACTCATCCCCGGCGCAGAACATGGGGGTGCCATTGGCCAGCATCAGCAGGCAACAGGCATTTTTGGCCTGCTGCCTGCGCAGCGCCAGCACTTCTGGCGGCACGTCCTCGTCGCCCTCCCAGCCGCAGTTCCAGCTGTAGTTCTCCTGATGACCGTCGCGGTTTTCCTCACCGTTGGCCCAGTTATTGCGCTCGTTGTAGGCGAACTGGTCGTACAGGGTAAAGCCGTCGTGGGAGTTGACGTAGTTCACGCTCTGGTAGGGATGACAGGCGTTGGCCAGGTCGTCCGGGAACACGTCGTCACTGCCGTACAGGCGACACATGATGGAGGCCACCAGGTCGGGGTCGCCGCGCAGGAAGCGGCGCAGCTCGTCGCGAAACTTGCCGTTCCACTGGAACCAGCGCTTGCCGGGAAAGGCGCCACCGAGCTGGTAGAGGCCGGCGGCGTCCCAGGGCTCGGCGATCAGGCGCACCCGACCCAGGGCCGGGTCGGCGCGAATCGCCGACACGATGCGGGAATCGTCCAGCGTGACCGAGCCGTCCGGGTTGCGGTTGAATACCGACGCCAGGTCGAAGCGAAAACCATCGACATGCCCCAGTTGCTGCCAGGAGCGCAGGCTGTCCAGCACCATGCGGCTGACGTAGCGGTTCATGCAGTGCAGGGTGTTGCCGGTGCCGGAAAAGTTGACGTAGGGCTGCGCTGGGTCATCGCTGGTAATGTAGTAGGTGCTGTTGTCGATGCCCTTGAAGCTGTAGCAGGGCCCCGCCTCATCGCCCTCGGCGGTGTGGTTGAAGACCACGTCCAGCAGCACCTCGATGCCAGCGGCGTGCAGGGCCTTGACCATGGTGCGAAACTCGTCGAAGGCGCGGTCCGGATCGACCGCGTAACCGGTGTGGGGAGCGAAAAAATTCAGGGTCATGTAGCCCCAGTAGTTGTTCTCCTGGGGGTCGAACTGGTGCACGGGCAATAACTCCACAGCGGTGACGCCCAGTTCCCGCAGGTAGGGAATCTTGTCCACCACACCCAGGAATGTGCCGGCGCGTTCCGCTGGTACACCGCTGTTGGGATTGCGGGTGAAGCCGCGCACGTGCATTTCGTAGATGACCAGGTCGTGTTCGTGGAACCGCACCGTGTCGTCGCCCCAGTCGAACTCGGCGTGCTCCTCGAACAGGACCCCCAGGGGCGCGCGCCCCATATTGGAACCCGGCTGCATGGCCGCCTCGCGCTGGAAGCCGGGCGGGAACCAGACCTGGCGCGCATAGGGGTCCAGCAAAACCTTGTCGGCATCGAATGCGTGCAGCCCGTAATCGCCCCCGCCCTCAGGGCCATCGACATGGTAGGCGTAGTGCGTGGCGTCGCGCATGGCCGCTCGCGGCAGGCGACAGTGCCAGATTCGCCCGGACTTGTTGATCTTGTGATCCAGCGCCAGCTCTAGCACCGGCGCCGCGGGCGCTTCCTCGCGAAACAGCAGCAGGGTGACAGCGGTTGCATGCTTGGAATACAGGGCGAAATTGTAGGCGCCCTCATCGGCCACCCAGGTCGCACCCAGGGGGAAGGCACTGCCCTCGGTGGTGAACCAGCTTTTTCCGCGCTTTTTTTCAGGCATGGTCGGGAGCATCAGGAAAACGCCAGATCGGGTGAACTGATCTTTATGAGTGTGCCACGCAGCTCGCCGGGAATAAAGTGCAGGCCGGCGCGCTGCGCGGGTAAAGCCCCGGTCAGGGAGACCGATCGGGCTCGGTAACGCGCAGTATCCGGTTGGGCTCGATGTCGGTCAGTACGGTTTGCTCGCCGGACGGCCAGCTGATGTCTATGCGTTGCACCAGTGGCTCGTCGCCCAGGCCAAAATGCAGCGGCCTGGCGTGTTGATCGAAACTGTCGATACCGCCGGTCTGCAGCCGCAGTTGGGTGTTCCCGCCCGCGCGCAGGCGAACTTCCGCACCGATTGCATCCCTGTTTGAGTGTGTGCCCTCCAGCACCAGTTGCAACCAGTTGTTGCCATTGCCGCGGTTGGTCAGCAGGCGGTTGGGAACGCCCGCCTCCAGCCGCGGACCGTCCAGCCAGGCGTGGTAGTAGGAGGCGGCCTGAAAAATATCCAGGAAGCCGTCGTTGTTGTAGTCCGCGACGCCAATATGGGGGCCGGGTACGATTTCATCCACGTACAGTCCCGCTTCAGGGTAGCGGTTGGCGGCCTCGACTGGCTGGGCGCTGAACTGTGCGCCGCCATCATTGAGCAGCAGGATATCGGTCCAGTCCTGTATCGGCGTGCCGCGCGAGACATAGAGATCCACGTCGCCGTCATTGTCGAAATCGCCGGCCACGATACCCCGGGCCAGCAGGGCTTCCCCGAAGCCGGAGACAGCCAGTTGCCGCCGTTGCTTTGTGCCCCCGTAAACCACGTAGGGTGGAAACCGGGCGCTGGCCTCGCAGCGCGGCTCGGCGGACGTCAGTGTTATACCCTCGGCCGCCGGGGTAAGGAGAAACTGCAGGGTGCCGGCTGAGGGCTGGAGTTCGTGCACCGCTAATTTCCAAGTATCCCGGTTGGCGGGCCGGAAGATGCGGATACCGTTGGCGATATCCGGCGGCTCCGCGGCGTTGGTGCGGTAGTGTGTATCGAAGACCGAGAGATACCGTGAACTGAACTGCTCGCTCACCCGCGAGTCGCCCAGCCAGGTTTGCATGCCGGCCAGTTTGCGGGAATTGAGTTTTACCGGGCCGTCGGCCCTGAACTCGAAGTGCCGGGTGGTCCCGCTGGCGGGTTTGGGCAGGTATGCCAGCATGGAACCATCGGCAGACTGCACCTGGCAGCTGCCTCCGGTGATTTTGGCGGGCGCGTAGACGAGGTAGTCCATGCGGCCATCGCCATCCAGGTCCGCCTGCACCACCCGCCGGGGAAACGGGGCCAGGAGCATGCCGCTGGGGCCGCTGTCGAGATCCAGGGACTCAGCCACCAGCGCCGGTACCTGCGAGGGTGCCAGTAGCAGTTGCCTGCCCCCCAGGCCTTGCAGCCTGGCTGAGCTGAACTCCGCCGGGGTGAAGACGCCGTCGCCCTGGTACAGGAGTTGGTTGCGCGAGGGCTTGCCGTCCGGGCGCCGGGCATTGACCAGCAGAATATCCAGCTTGCCGTCACCGTTTTCATCCAGCCAGAAACCGATCCGGCCGCGACTGGCCCAGTTCTGCAGGCCGAGGGGCGCGGCCTTGTCCACCAGTGCGCCATCGCTGGCTTCGAACAGCATGTTCGGAGAGCCTTTCTGGTCCCGGCCCACACCGCCGCCGGCGACCACCAGCAGATCCTGATCGCCATCGTTGTCGAAATCGGCCCAGTAAGTACCGTGCGCGTCGGTCTTGAAGGGCCCCGAGACCAGCTTTGGCCAGATGTTGGTGAAACGCTTGCCGGCGTCGTTCAGATACAGCCGTGAACGGTAGTAGCGGGTGTCCATCTGGTGCCCGGCAAGCCACAGGTCCTGCCAGCCATCACCGTTGAAATCCACCCAGGCAACGCTCTGGGTATCGGTATTGTCGAAAGCCAGGCCGCGGGCCGCGGCGTCCTCGGTAAAGATCATCTCGCCACGGGCGGTAGCCGCTATCAGCAGACTCAGGGCGAGGATTGTCAGGCGCATGTGGCGGTTCCGTGAGCGGTGGCGGTAGCGGTGCACAACCCACTGGAGACAGGTTGTGCAGCCCGGGTAGTTTAATGGCTTGCCAGTTTATTGATAGGCCCGGTGGCTGTGTGCATAATCCGCAGTCCTTTCTCCAGCCGGGACCAATAATGACCAGGCCGCCATTTCCCCTCGAACAGGTGGGGCCGCACGAGCTGAAGCTGCGCCAGGAGATAGCCGAGTTCGATCTGCCGACCGCGGTTGAGCCCTGTCCCGATCCGGTGACCATCCTGCTGTTTACCAATCGTTCCGGCTCCTCCATGGTGGCTGAACACCTGCGCGCCACCGGCAGGTTCAGGGGCATGGGCGAACCCCTCAACCCCGGCTTTATGTTGTCCGAGATGGAGAGCGCGGGTATTGCGAGCTTGCACGCCTATCTCAGGTCCCGCATCGACCGGAATCGCGCCAGCGACAGCCTGTTCGGTATGAAAGCCAGCCTGCAACAGGTCACCATGCTGCTGCGGGCCGGCGTCATACCGGGCTACTTCCGCGATGTCCGCTGGGCGTACGTGCAGCGGCGGGATCTCGTGGCCCAGGCGGTATCCTTCGTGATTGCCAGCCAGACACGGCGGTGGGAGAGTTTCGCGGCGGGCAGCGGCCAGGGCGCGGAGTACAGCTTTGAGCAGATTCGCCGCAAAGTGGAGGCGCTGTCGATGCAAAATGCGGCTATCAATGCCTTCTTCTCGGTCCTGGGTGTCGAGCCCTGTCGGGTCACCTATGAAGATTTCTGCCTGGATCCCCTGGCTGCCACCGCACAGCTTGCAACCCGGTTGGGGATGCCGGGAGCGCAGGTGGATACCACCGCCCTGCGGCGCCGCAAGCAGCGCGATGACACCAACGCGGCATTTTGCCGGCAGTTCCGGGCGGAGTACCTGGCCTGGTTGCTGGCGCGGAGCCAGTAGGCAGGGGAACCGCGGCAGTCGCGACCGGCCGTCGGGCATGTCCATTTTTGCAATGCATGAGAGCATTTGCGGATATTTCGCGTCAATAATGATGCGCCTAAACTTGCTCCATCAGCTGGCGGGTGCCAACTGAGTCGAATCAGACAAGTAGGTGAACATCATGGCTATTATCCTGACAATTTGGTCTTTCATTCTTGCCCTGGGCGTCTGGCAGGAAAATCAGAACGAAGTGCAGCGCCGCGACGAGCGCGAGCAGGGCTGCCACTGAGATAGCGCCCCTCCCGCCCCCGAGGGGGTGGGAGGACGTGTTTTCCGGGTAGTGGGATTCGGGCGCGAGCGGGTCTGTCCGCAGCGTTTTTCCAGTCTTTACAGCTAAATTTGCCAGCTGGCGTGCCTGGCTTGCTAGACTGACGTCGTGGAAGTGAATGTCAGTCTATCGCCGCTGGATTATGGTTTGATCGCGCTCTACGGGGTTGCGGTTATGTGGATAGGCCTGCGCCTGGCGGGCCGTCATCACAGCGCCGAGGACTATTTCCTCGCCGGGCGCCGCATGACCTGGCCGCTTATCGGCATCTCCCTGTTTGCCTCCAATATTTCCTCTACCACCCTGGTCGGCCTGGCGGGAGATGCCTACCACACGGGGATTTCAGTCTTCAATTACGAGTGGATGGCGACCATCGTGCTGGTGTTCTTCGCGATCTTCATTTTGCCTTTCGTGCTCAATGCCCAGGTTTACACCATTCCCGAGTACCTCGAGCGGCGCTATGACGGCCGGGTGAGAACCTACTTTTCTGTGCTCACCCTGTTCCTGAACATTATTGTCGATACCGCCGGCAGCCTGTTTGCGGGCGGCCTGCTGCTGAAACTGATTTTCCCCGACCTCGATATAGGGGTAACCATCGCCGTGCTGGCGGTGGTCGCGGGTTTGTACACGATAGCCGGGGGACTGGCCGCGGTGATCTATACCGACGCCATCCAGACCGTACTGCTGCTGTTGGGTGCGGTGGTGATTACGGTGGTAGCCTATGACAAGGTTGGCGGCTGGTCCGCCATGACCGCGGGGCTTGATCCCGGCAGGCTGAGCCTGATCCGCCCCCTGGACGATCCCGGTGTGCCCTGGCTGGGCCTGGTGCTCGGGGTGCCGCTGCTGGGGTTTTATTTCTGGTGCGCCAACCAGTTCATGGTGCAGCGGGTGCTCAGCGCCCGCTCGGTGGAAGACGGCCGCCGGGGTGTGCTGCTGGCCGGACTCCTGAAGTTGCCGGTGTTGTTCATCATGGTGCTGCCCGGCACCATGGCCATTCACCTCTATCCCGATCTGCCGCGGCCCGACCTGGTCTACCCGACCCTGATGTTCGACCTGCTGCCCGCGGGTCTGCTGGGACTGGTGCTGGCCGGTTTCGTGGCCGCCCTGATGTCGCAGATTGACTCGACCCTGAACGCGGCCTCTACCCTGGTCACCATGGATTTCGTGCACCGCTACCGACCCGGCCTGGGCAGCGAAGCGCTGATGAAGGTGGGGCGCTGGGTCACCGGCCTGTTCATGCTGCTGGCCGCCCTCTGGGCGCCGCAGATCGAGCACTTTCCCTCTCTGTTCAAGTACCTGCAGATGGTGTTGTCCTATACCGTGCCCCCCATCGTGGCGATTTACCTGGTGGGGACATTCTGGCCCGGGGCCAATGCCCGCGGCGCCTGGGCCACGGTGGTGGTCGGTACCGCCGCGGGCGGCGTACTGTTTTTGCTCAACGGGATACTGGGCGTGATCGACCTGCACTTTCTCTACGTGGGTCCGGTGCTGTTGGTCATATCCTGGGCGACTCTGTGGGCCGCCAGCCGCGGCGGGCCCCCACCGCGACCGGCGCAACTGGCACTGGTCTGGACCCCGGCCTTTTACCGCCGCGAGAGCGCTGCCCTGCGGGGCACGCCCTGGTGGGCCAATTACCGCTGGCTCAGTGCCATCCTGCTCGCCCTGACCCTGGGCCTGGTGGCGCTGTTTGCCTAGGGGTGTCCAAAAATGGAACGATGTAGAGCAAAATGGGCTATCACGCTCCACAAATGATGCGACTACACTCTGTCCTATCGGCTGGTAGGGATCAGCTGAAACAACAGCAGCAGGTGAACGTCATGGTACTTATTCTTTCTATCTACTCTTCCATTCTCGCCCTGGCCGTTTGGCAGGAGAAGCAGCACTCAGCCTAGTTCCAACCACAGCGGGCCGCCCCGGGCGGGTTCAGGGCGGCCCCAGCAGGTCCAGTGTCAGGCGGTCGGGTTGGCCGGCGAAATACCTGTCCAGGGCTTGCTGGAACAGTGACTCGGGCCCCGCGACGAGGGCAAACAGGGTCATGCAGGACCTGAATTTCAGTTCGTCAACCGGCCCGAAAATCTCCCGGGCGGAGCGATCTTCGGTCTCCAGGACCGTTCTGGTGCAGGCCAGTAAGCGCGCGCCGAGGGTGGGATGGCGCAGGTAGCTCCGCGCCTCCGCCAGGTCCCGTATGGCAAAGTGCCGGGCGGTGCTGCTGTAACCCAGCCCGGCCAGCTGGGGAAAGATAAACCACATCCAGTGGCTGCGTTTCTCGCCCGCGCGCAGTTCCCGCAGGACGCCGTCATAGGTGTCAGCCTGCGCCCTGAGGAAGCGGCCCAGGGCCCTTCCCGGATCGTCCTGATCAGCGGCGCTCACCTGCGGACCCCGCGCTCAACGCCATCGGCCTCTGCCTGCCTCGCGGGCTCGGCAAGCGCTGGCGCCTGGACAGCATCTACACTGCCTCGGCGGCAGCCATGAAAGCCACCACGCGCTGCCATACCGCCTGGAAGTTGCCGCTGCGAAAGTCGCTGTGGGTGGTGAGCCAGTCGTAGTTGTGCTGCTCGTCATCGTCATCCTGGTAGTGCCCGATGATATCCAGGTGATCCGCCCGGGCGACCGCAATGCACTCCCCCCAGAGTTGGGAGAGGGTCGGCACGATGCCGTCGTTGGCGGTGGAGTCTGGTATCTGGCCCAGGGCTTTTTTCATTGCGCGGCGGTACTGGCGCGCGGGCGGCGGGAAATCGTAGCCCCCGGCCAGGCGGCTGAGGCTGTAGTACAAGGCATGCTGCGCCTGGTCGACCGGGTCCAGTCCGATTTCAATGGAGGTGGACAGGCCCGGCGTGCGTGCGCCGGTTACCACGCTGCCGTAGCGCACGCCGTCGCGGTCTCCGGCCGCGGCATTGAACAGGTCCATGGACTCCACGGTGAGCTGGGTCAGCAGCGCCTGGTCGCGTTCAACCTCCTGTAGCAAAGCCTTTACCTGCTCGCGCCGCTCGGGACTGAAGTCCGCCAGCAATTGCAGGTAGAGCTGCTCCGCCAGGTTGCCGCCCACCGCCGCTGGCACGGCGAAAATGCCCGCCACCCTGGCCCACAGCGACAGGGGCAGCTCGCCACCGCGCAGCCCCAGCATGGTGAGCACGGACAGCAGCTTCAGCAGCTTGCGTCCCAGCAGACCGGTAAAGAAAGAGGCAATGGGTGCGCCCAGGTGAGGTGTCGCCACGCTGGTGCTGGAGCGCACTTGCCGCGCGATGCCCTCGACATCGATCCTGCTGTGCAGTTTGACTGCCGGCGTCAGCAACAGCCTGGCATCCAGTCCCCCTGTCGAGTGTCCGACCAGGTGGATGATGGCATCCCCTGTCGGCCTCGCCCTGGCGATGGTTTCCAGCAGGCAGCGGGTGCGTGTCCGCAGGCTGGCGGTGGGCAGCGATTTGACCGCGTGGATGCTCGCCGGCATGCCGGCCTCGTTCAGCAATGCCCTCAGCTTGTGTTCTGCGGGGCCCCAGTAGGTAAAATCGCCGAGGTTGGCAAAACCAAAGAAACCCGGAATGAGAAAGACATGACGTTTCATTGACCGCAGTATACAGCCCGCCCCGCCGGGATTCACTCCATCGGCAAGCGGCGCTAAAGCGGTATCATCCGGTGATGGATTCTCCTCACGGTCATGCGACGCCCCTGGGCTACCTCGCCATCTGGCGGCGGGCCTGGCCGATCATCCTGGCCAATGCCGCCACCCCGCTGCTGGGCCTGGTGGATACGGCGGTTATCGGCAACCTCGGCAACCTGGCCCAGCTGGGCGCCATCGCCCTGGGCGCCATGATCTTCAATTTCATCTACTGGAGCTTCGGCTTCCTGCGTATGGGGACCACCGGATTTACCGCCCAGGCGGTGGGCGCTGGTGACGAGGCGGAGGTGCGCGCCACCCTGGGCCGGGCGCTGCTGGCGGGAGTGCTGCTGGGCATGGGCCTGGTAGTGCTGCAGTGGCCACTGTCCCGGCTGGCCCTGGCGTTGCTGGAAGGCAGCGCCGAGGTAGAGGCGATGACCGCAGGCTATTTTGCCGTTCGCATCTGGGGCGCCCCGGCCACGCTGGGGATCTACGCCCTGATGGGCACCCTGATCGGCCTGGGCAGAAGTCGCCACCTGCTGTGGCTGCAACTGCTGCTTAACGGCCTCAATATCCTGCTGGATGTGGTGTTCGCAGGGGTGCTGGGCTGGGGCGCGGAGGGTATTGCCCTGGGCACGGCGCTGGCGGAGTGGGTCACGGTCGTGGTGGCCGGCGTGACAGTATTGAAACTGCTGCGCCAGCGCGACCGCGGCGCTGAGCCATTCTTGAGCTGGCGCCGTATCGGTGATCGCCGCAAGCTGCTGCAAACCGTGGCCGCCAATACCGACATCCTCATCAGGACGTTGCTGTTGCTGTTCGGTTTTGCCTGGTTCGTCAACCAGAGTGCGGTGTACGGGGACGCGGTACTGGGGGCCAACCACATCCTGCTGCAGCTGGTATCGTTCAGCGCGTTTTTCCTCGATGGCTATGCTTTCGTGGCGGAGGCGCTGGTGGGCGAGGCCCTGGGGGCGCGCCAGCGACTGCGCCTGCAGCTGGCGGTATGGCGCTCCACCATCCTGGCGGCAGCCACCGCGCTGCTGCTGGCCCTGGCTATCCTGCTGCTGGGTAACCTGGCGGTACAGGCGCTCACGGACATAGCCCCGGTCAGGGTAGCGGCGGCGGACGCCATGTCGTGGGCGGCGCTCTACGTGCTGTTGTCCTTCGCCGCCTTTCAGTTGGATGGTATCTTCATTGGTGCGACCCGCACTCGCGAAATGCGCAATGCCTCGCTGTTCGCCACGCTGGTATACCTGCTGGCCTGGTGGTGGCTGGCGCCACGCTTCGGCAACACCGGCTTGTGGTGGGCTTTCCTGGTGTATGTGTGCGTCCGCGCCCTGGCGCTGGCGGTTTACTATCCGCGCCTGTTGCGCGCCGCGGGATATCGGGGCCAACCCGATTAGTGCATACAGACCCTGGTGGTGTACTGCCGCATGCTGCGGTCAGCGCAGCGGGCGAGGAGTGTGATGACCAGAACCAGTGGAAAATTCGGGCCGGGCCTGTTGGTCACCGCGGCCTTCATCGGTCCCGGCACGGTGACTACCGCGAGTATCGCCGGGGCCCAGTTCGGTTTTGCGTTACTGTGGGCGCTGCTGTTTTCGGTGCTGGCCACCATCCTGCTACAGGAGATGGCGTCGCGCCTGGGCCTGGTAACGCGGCAGGGCTTGTCAGAGGTGCTGCGCAGCACCTATCGCGACAGTTGGCTGGGCACGGCGGCGATACTGCTGGTAGTGGCGGCGGTGGGCATCGGCAATGCCGCCTACCAGGCGGGCAATATTACCGGGGCCGCCCTGGGCCTGCAGAGTATCAGCGGTATTGCGCTGCACTGGTGGGCGCTGGCGGTGGGGCTGTTTGCGGGGGCATTGCTGGCCTCGGGTATCTACAAGCTCATCGAGAAACTGCTGATCGCCCTGGTGCTGCTGATGAGCGTGGTATTCCTGTTGACGCTGCTCATGGTCAGGCCTGCGCCCGCCGACATGCTGGCTGGCCTGCTGCTGCCTTCGCTGCCGGCGGGTTCGCTGCTCACCGTGCTGGCGCTGATAGGCACCACGGTCGTGCCCTACAACCTGTTCCTGCAGGCCAGCGCGGTACAGGAGAAGTGGCCCGCCTCGGTCGACCTGCGACAGGCCCTGCGCGCATCCCGCATCGATACCGGCCTGTCAATCGGCGTGGGGGGGCTGATCACGCTGGCGATAATGAGCACTTCGGCCGCGGCCTTTTTTGGCAGCGGTATCGCTTTTTCCGCGACCAGTATGGCGCAGCAGCTGGAGCCCTTGCTGGGGGCCGGTGCGCGCTACTTCTTTGCCGCGGGGCTGTTCGCGGCGGGGCTGAGCAGCGCAGTGACTGCGCCGCTGGCCGCGGCTTACGCGGTTTGCGGGGTGCTGGGTTGGTCCAGGGACTTGCGGGCCACCCGCTTTCGCCTGGTGTGGGCGGCGGTGCTGCTGTGCGGCACGGCCTTTGCCACTGCCGGCGCCAAACCGCTGGCGGCAATCCTGTTTGCCCAGGCGGCGAACGGGTTTCTGCTGCCCTTCTGCGCAATTTTCCTGCTGATGGTCATGAACCGCCGGCAGTTACTGGGGGCATACGCCAACAGGCCCCTGGTGAACATACTGGGCCTGGTGGTGGTCGTGGTAACGATCGCGCTTGGTGTCACCAAGCTGGTGCAGGTCTACGGGGCAGTGGTAACGAATTCGAGCCGCCGCGACGCCAGCGGCGTGCGGCGGTTTGCCGGAGTTGCCGGGACTTACCTGGTGCCCTGTTTTTCCAGGGAGAGGGCGATGGCCTGGCTGTAGGTGATCACGACGGTGTCGCCGAGTTTGACGCCTTCCATTCTGGCGGCGGGCACATCGGATATGACGTGATAAAGACCGCGGGGGTCCTGTACAGTGACGGTCCCGGTGACGCGGTTCATGCCCTCGATAGTGCACACGGCCCGCACGATCAGGCCCACGCCGGCGGAGGGCGGCATGTTCTCCGCGGCGATGCCGGCGGCGTCCAGTTCCACCCAGGGCTCCGCCAGCTCTGCCTCGGTGGGGGCACGCAATTCGCCGCTGATGGATTCGGAATAGGTGGCCTGGATCATATCGCCCTTGGCGAACTCGTCGAAGCGCTTGATCTCGGGGCCGGCATTCAGGGTGATGGTGTTGCCCAGCGGACCCTGCAGGGTGATGTCGCGGGTCTTGGGGTCAATGGCGATGATCTCGGCGGTGACCTGCTTGGCTACGGTGCGCTCGCCGTCGCCCTGCATGGCGACCTCGACCTCGGCGACGGCGGACAGTGCGCCCAGCATCAGGCTGGACACCAAGCCCAGGCTTGAGATGAGTTTGCGAATTGGCATGAGTCGTTCTCCTCGGGGTTCAGGTGGGTATTGATGCAAGTATTCTAAGCGCTGATTCGGGCAAAGGCCATTGCTTTTGCCCCGCGCGTACTAGAGGCTGCCGGCTATAAAACCTATCCAGGCCTGTTCATTGATGAAGCCCTGGCCCCAGTCCGCCCACTCGGGGTCCAGGCTGATCTGCTCGACGCTCAGGCCCTGCTGCAGGGCTGCTTGCACCTGGGCAGTGGTGCTCACCAGCATGCGGTGATAGCGCTGCAGGTCGGCCTTGTCGGCGAGCGCGCCGTGGCCCGGCACGATGATGGTGGCGTCGTTGACCATGTCGAGAATGGCGGCCACGTTAGCCGTATAGCCCAGCACATTGCCCCCGGACCCGATATCGACAAAGGGAAAGCGATCCTTGAAAAAATGGTCCCCCATGTGGACCACATTTTCCTCGGTGAAAAACACCACGCTGTCGCCATCGGTGTGCCCGGTCGGAAAGTGGCGGACCTCCAGCCGGTCACCGTTGAAGCGCAGGGTCAGCGAGTCTGCGTAGGTCACCACTGGCAGCGCGGCGGCCGGACTGGGCTCCAGCACGCGATCGAAGGCTTTCATTTCCTGGCGGGTGGACATGCGTTGGTAGACGTTTTCCTGCGCCAGGATCACTGCGTCCCGCTCCCCCCAGTAGGTGTTGCCGCCGGTGTGATCGAAATGCCAGTGGGTGTTGATGACGAACCTGGGCAGGCCGGGCTGGCCCGCCACTGCCTGCAGGGCAGTGTGGTAGGCCTGCGCGTATTCGGCGTAATCGTCGTCGATGATGAGGATGCCGTCAGCGCCTACCGAGGCCACCACATTCCCACCCTTGCCCTGCATGAAGTAGAGGGCGCCCTTCAGGGGCTTGGTCTGCACCGAGAGCGTTTCCGCTCCGGAGTCGGCATTGGCAGTCGCCGCCAGCAGCAGGCCGGCGAGGGCGATATGGCACAGGTTTTTCATGATGGGTTCTCCGCCAGGCGAATCAGGTGATTGGAACAGGTCGTGTCGCTATATTGCCGCGGCTGAGACGATGGTAGCAGAACCCACCGACGGCTCCCGCCAATCCCTGCCCCAGCAGGCCCGGCAGGGTGCGCGCCGCGGCGATGCCGTAGACACCCAGCAGCGCATGCATGATCAGGTGCAGTGCGACGATTGCCACGAAGCCCGCCAGGGTGAAAAGCAGTGCTCTTCTGGAGGGCAGCGCTCGCGCCAGTGCCGCTGCGACCGGCAGGCCCAGAAGGAAGGCCACCAGGATGAGCGGCAGGTAGCTGGTGGCCATGCCGACCAGGTCCTGCAGGGTCGTCTGCAGGCGAACGAGCGGGTCGACGGGCAGGCCGAAGGAGGCGACGCTTGCCAGCACCGACTGGGTGACCAGCACACTGGCCAGCACATAGGCGATTATAACCGCCGGGAAAAACGCCTTTATTACACGCAGCATCCGCTGTTATCCGTTCGGGCAACTGGGCTTATAATGACTGACCGGGCGAAAAAGGAAAAGCGTATGAGGTTATCGGGACGTGTAGTCAGGAGCGGGCTCTGTGGCGGGTTGCTCACACTGGCAGTAGCCGGCACGAGTGCCAGGGCAGCGGAGTACTCCCTCACCACTGTTGCAGATAACCTCGACAGTCCCTGGTCAGTGGTGCAATTACCCGATACGGGTTTTCTCGTCACCCAGCGGGGCGGCCAGCTGCTGCGGTTGGCGCCCGATGGGGCTGTTACCCGGCTGGGCGGCGTTCCCGAGACCTATGTGGCAGGGCAGGGAGGTTATTTCGATATCGTGCTGCATCCGCAATTCGAGACCAACCGCCTCGTGTACCTGTCCTATGCACATGGCACCCCGCAGGCGAACGGCACCGCCATTGCGCGCGCCCGGTTGGGTGAAGACGCCCTGGAAGAGGTCGAGCAGATCCTGTTGCTGGAGCCGCTGAAAGATACCCCGCAGCATTACGGTGGGCGCATGCTGTTCCTGCCCGATGGCACCTTGTTGCTGACGACCGGGGAGGGCTTTGACTACCGAGATGCGGCCCAGGACCTGCACAGTGAGTTGGGCAAGACCCTGCGCATCGACGCCGATGGTGGCGTTCCCGACGGCAACCCGTTCGGGGATGGGGCGAGTGAGCGCATCTGGACCTACGGGCATCGCAACCCACAGGGGCTGACACTGGATGAGGACACCCGGGTGATTTACCTGCACGAGCACGGCCCCAGGGGTGGCGATGAGCTCAACGTCATCGTCCCGGGCAACAACTATGGCTGGCCGGCTATCACCTATGGGGTGGACTACAGCGGCGCGCAGATATCGCCATTTACGGCCGCCGAGGGCATGCAGCAGCCGCTGACCTATTGGGTGCCGAGCATCGCGCCCTCCGGTATGGCCTGGTACGGCGGCGAGCGCTTTCCCCAATGGCGCGGCGACCTGTTTGTGGGCGCGCTGGTCGACAGGGATGTGAAACGCATCGACCTCGAAGATGGTCTGGTCGTCGGTGAAGAGTCACTGTTTTCCGAACTGGATGCCCGCATTCGGGACGTGCGCGCGGGCCGCGACGGCTACCTCTACCTGCTCACCGATGGACCGCAGGGCAAGCTGGTGCGGGTCGGGCCGGCCGTGCCCTGAAACAGGGCCCGCCCCCTCAATCCAGGTCGCTGGCAGCGTGGCGCTCGGGCACTCGCTCCTCTTCGGGTCCCCAGGTGCGGTTGACCCGCTGGCCGCGCTGCACCGCCGGTCGCCCGGCGATGTCCTCGGCCCAGCGCACCACGTGTCGGTAGGACGCCACGTCGAGAAACTCCCTGGCATCGTAGATACCGCTGGTGACCAGTATCCCGTACCAGGGCCAGGTGGCCATGTCGGCGATAGTGTAGTGATCGCCCGCCAGGTAGGGGCGCGAGGCGAGGTTGCGATCCAGCACGTCCAGTTGGCGCTTGACCTCCATGGCATAGCGGTTAATGGGGTACTCGAACTTCTCCGGTGCGTAGGCATAGAAATGCCCGAAGCCGCCGCCCAGGAAAGGCGTGCTCCCCATCTGCCAGAACAGCCAGGACAGGCACTCGGCGCGCTCCGCAGGCCCTTCGGGATAGAAAGCGCCGAACTTCTCCGCCAGGTACACCAGGATCGCGCCAGACTCGAACACGCGGGTGGCCGGTTTGGTGCTGGTGTCCAGCAGGGCCGGGATCTTGGAGTTGGGATTGATGGCAACGAAACCGCTACTGAACTGGTCGCCCTCGCCAATATTGACCAGGTGGGCGTCGTATTCCGCCTCGTGAATCCCCAGGGCCAGCAGTTCCTCCAGCATCACGGTGACCTTTACCCCGTTGGGGGTGGCCAGCGAGTACAGCTGCAGGGGGTGCTTGCCGACAGGCAGCTCCTTGTCGTGGGTCGCGCCCGCGATAGGGCGGTTGATGTTGGCGAACTTGCCGCCGCTTTCGGTGTCCCAGGTCCAGACCCGGGGCGGGGTGTACGTGGTGTTTTCACTCATGGCTGTGCTTGCCCTGGTTGGTGAGTAGTCGCCGCTGCAACACAAACTGTGGTGCCAGGCAGGGGCGATAGTAACGCACTTGTCGGTCGCTGACTGCATCGACGCCGGATGCGGCCGCTGTTATTGGCGCCGGGCTGGCGCCACCGATGCCCTGCGGTTACTCTTTGGCCCTTCTCATTGCTATCCGGGAAACTTTTTCATGATCCCCAGGCGAATTTCTTGGCCCAGCCTGCCGCTTGCTTTACTACTTAACTTTTGCTCGCCCGCCCATGGCAGCGAGGGCGCTGCAGTCGTTGTCGCCCCGGTGCAGGAACAGGCCATTCAGCGCTCACTGCGCTTGACCGGCACGGTCACCGCCGCGCGCGCGGCCCAGCTTTCGACTTCCGCCAGCGGCCTGGTGGCCAGCATCGGCGTGGATGCCGGCAGTGTTGTACGGCAGGGTGACGTCCTGTTGCAGCTGGACCCCGAACTCGCCCAGTTGCAGGCCGAGAGCGCCGCGGCGCAGGTCGAGCAGGCCCGCAATGCGCTGGCCGATGCCCGGCGCAGACTGGAGGAAGCTCGCAGCCTCGCGCCCCAGCGCAGTATCGCCGAGAGCGTGGTGCGCGACCTGGCCGCGGAGGTGTCCATAGACGAAGCCGCGCTGCACCAGGCGATGGCCGACGCGGCCTATCGCCAGGGAGTGCTGGCCAGGCATGAACTGAAAGCGCCCTTCAACGGTGTGGTCAGTGCCAAGCTCACTGAATTGGGTGAATGGGTGACCCCCGGCCAACCGGTGCTGGGGCTGGTCGGTATCGACGATGTGCGCCTGGACTTCCCGGTCTCCGAGGACTACCTGGCGGATATTCGCCCCGAAGCCGCCGTAAGCTTCAGCCTCAATGCCTATCCGGGGCGGGTATACCGGGGCCGGGTGGGGACCGTGGTGCCGGTTACTGACCCCGGGGTGCGCACTTTCCTGTTGCGGGTACTGCCTGAGCAGGGTGACCAGCGCCTGGTCCCCGGTATGTCGGTGAGCGCCTCGCTGCAGCTGGACACAGGCCGTCGCGGGCTGGTGGTGCCGCGGGACGCGATCCTGCGATATCCCGATGGACGGGTAGTCGTCTGGACGGTCGAAACGGGGGCCGAGGGGGCAGTAGTCAGGGAGAATCCGGTCACGACCGGGATTGCCTTTGATTCGCTGATCGAGGTCAGTGCGGGGCTCAACGCCGGTGCCAGTGTGGTGGTAAAGGGTAACGAGGCACTACAGGATGGACAGCGGGTGAGCATAATCGACCGCCTGGTGGACGGCGCGGGCGATGTTTGAACGGATAATCGGCCGCGGCACCCTGATAACCGTCACGGTACTGATAGTCTGCCTGCTGGGCATAGTTGCCGCCCTGCGTATTCCGGTGCAGATGATCCCCGACCTGGATGTGCGCGCGATAGGGGTGCGCACGGTCTGGCCGGGCGCCACGCCACAGGACGTGGAAAAGGAAATACTGGTGGAGCAGGAGGATTACCTGCGCAACCTGCCCAACCTGTCGCGGATCACGGCCACGGCGCGCAGCGGGGTGGCTGAGATACAACTGGAATTCCCCTTCGGCACCGATGTAACCGACATGCTGATCCGGGTCAACAACGCCCTCAGCCAGGTGCCCTCCTACCCGGAAAATGTCGACGAACCGCGCATTTTCGCCAACTCCTTCTCCACCAACTTCTTCATGTTTTACAGCGTGTTGCCGCTGCCGGGGAACCCTCGTCAGCTGGACATGGACATGACCCTGGATTTTGTCGATGACAACGTCAAACCCCGCCTGGCCAGTGTGCCGGGGGTGTCCGAGGTCAACGTCTTCGGCGGCGCCGAGCGGCAGATACAGATTCTGGTCGATCCCGCGCGCCTGGCGCAGCGGGGGCTGTCGCTGACGGATGTGCGCGAGGCCATCCGCAGTCGCAATCGCGATCGCTCCGCCGGGGAGATTGACTCCGGCAAGCGGCAGTACCTGATGCGCACCGTGGGGCGCTTCGAGGATATCGCTGAGCTCGAGCAACTGATACTGGCGCGCCGGGCTGACTCGGTGATCCGCCTGTCCGATGTGGCCACTATTCGCCTGGATCATTTCGAGAAACGCGCCAATGCCTCCTTCAATGGCTCGCCTAACCTGTTTGTGGCCCTGCGCCGGGAGGCCGGCTCCAATGTCATCGATATCAAGCGGCAGATGATCCCAAAGATCGAGGAGATCAACCGGGAGCTCTTGAACCCGGCGGGCATGCACATTCACGCCATGGCGGACGACGTGGTCTACGTCGAGGACTCGGTGCGCAATGTCTGGCAGAACCTCATCCTCGGAGCCCTGTTCGCCACCCTGGTGATGTACATCTTCCTGCGCTCCCTGCCCGCCACCCTGGTCGGTGTCATGGGAATACCCATCTGTATCATCGTGGCTTTCCTGGGCCTGTTGCTGGCGGGGCGGACTGTCAACGTCATCTCGCTGGCCGGGATCGCCTTCGCCATCGGTATGACCCTGGACAACAGTATCGTGGTGCTGGAGAGCATCGAGCTGGAGCGCCGCCGGGGCGCCGACCGGTTGCGCGCCGCGGTGCGCGGCGTGCAGCAGGTGTGGCCCGCGGTGTTTGCCTCCACCATGACCACGGTGCTGGTGTTTGTGCCGGTGGCCTTTGTCGAGCAGGAGGCGGGCCAGTTGTATTCCGACGTGGCGATCGCGATCTCCGCGGCTATCCTCGCTTCCATGCTGGTGGCCGTGACGGTGTTGCCTGCCGCCGCGGCGCGCCTCACCCTGGTCGATGCAGGATCCGCCGAAGCGGGGACCAATTCCGCCGGGCGGGGCCATCGCCTGCGGCGCGCCACCCTGGCCGCTGTGGAGAGGGTAATCGGCACGCCCGCGCGCCGGCGGGCCTGCATCGCCGTCACCCTGCTCGCCAGCGGGGCAGTGATGTGGTGGCTGACGCCGGCGGCGGAGTACCTGCCGGAGGGTGAGGAGCCCAAGGTCTTCGCCACCATGAACGCGCCTCCCGGCTACAACATGGCGGCCATGGAGCAGATAGCCAGGGAGCTGGAGGCTTACCTACTGCCCCATGTGGGGGCCGACCCGGAACTCTATGACCGCGGCGAGAGTGAGGTCCCGGCCATCGCCTACATCAATATGCGGATCGCCCCGGAAGCGGTGCGCATCATCAGCGAGCCATTGCGGGCGGTCGACATAGAGCCGTTGATGGACGCCATCACCCGCAAGTATGAGCAATACCCCGGGATGCGCGCCTTTGCCGCCCGCGGCTCCATCATCTCCAGCAATGACGGTGGCACCCGCAGCATCAACCTCGATATCGCCGGCCCCGACCTGGCGGCCATCTATGAGGTCGCACAGGCAGCTTACCGTCGTGCCGGGGAAGTGTTCGACAACCCGCGTATCCAGACCCAGCCCACCTCCCTGAGCCTGGCCCAGCCCATGGTGGAGATACGGCCGCGCTGGGAGCGCGCTGCGGAATTGGGAATGACGGCGGAAACCCTGGGGTTTACGGTCTCGGCGCTGACTGACGGCAGCTATGTGGACGAATTCTTCATCGCCGATGACAAGATCGATATTTACCTGTACAGCGATGTCGGGCAGGAAGCCTCGCTGGATACCCTGGGACAGTTGCCGGTCTACACCTCGGCGGGAGAGGTATTACCGCTGGACGCGCTGGTGGATATTCACGAGACCGTTGACGCCAGCATAGTACGGCGGGTCAATGGCCGCCGCACGGTCACCCTGAACATTATTCCGCCGCGCAGTACCGCCCTGGAGACCGGGGTCGACCGGGTGCAGAGTGACGTGGTGGGATACCTGCGAGCGCAGGGGAGGATTCCGGCAGACGTCAGCATTGCCATCTCCGGTGCCGCCGACCAGCTGGACGCCACCCGCGAGGCCCTGTGGGGCAATTACCTGGTGGCCCTGCTGGTGATTTACCTGCTCATGGTGGCCATCTTCAGTCACTGGGGCTATCCGCTGCTGATCATGACTTCGATTCCCCTGGGCATTGCGGGGGGCATCGTCGGCCTGTGGCTATTGAACGCGGTGGGCGGCCTGCTGCCGGTATTCGGGTTCGCGGCCATCGTGCAGCCCTTTGACATGATTTCCATGCTCGGCTTCCTGATCCTGATGGGTACGGTGGTAAACAACCCCATCCTGATCGTGCATCGCGCGGTCCAGAATGTGAAAGAGGAGGGCATGGTGCCACTGACCGCGGTGATCGAGGCGGTGGAGGCGCGTCTGCGCCCCATCGCCATGTCGACTATCACCACCCTGTGCGGCCTGGCGCCGCTGGTCCTGATTCCCGGTGCGGGCACCGAGTTGTACCGCGGGGTGGGCGCCATTGTGATGTTCGGGATAATCGGCGCGGCCCTGGTCACGCTGACCATGCTGCCCGCGCTGACGGTGATGGTGCTGCAGTGGCAGCAGCAACTGCAGCAGCGAAGTCGAGCCTGAGGCCCCGGGGGGGTATTCGCAACTGCCCCGCTGGTGGCGGGGCGGGCTATTCGTCGTCGAACTTGTCGTCCGCCCGCAGCACCGCCGCACCCGGGTCCTGGGCCTGCCCCGTGTCTGCCGGCTCGCCCGGCAGCTCGCTACCGTAGGCTTCGTCCTCGGGGCCATCTTCGCCGTCCGGGGACTGCGCCTGCGAGCCCTTGGTGGCATGAATCCCGATGTGGTAGACGGCAAATCCGGGCATCACGAACTGGTCCAGGGCCATGCCCAGGATGCGGCCCTTGTAGGGCGAGACGATATCGTGCTGCGCATTGGTTATGGGGTCGCTTATCACTCCGAGAATATCGCCGCTGGCGACCTCGGCCCCCAGTTCCATGCTGCTGAACAGGATGCCCGAGGCATTCGCCCTGACCCAGGCGGAGTCGTAAAACGCGGGAGCGCGGTTCAACCACAGGTCCAGTCCCGAATACATGCCGCTTTTGGCCATCAGGGTCATGATCTCATTGACGCCCACCTCCACCATATCCCGCTGCAAGCGCATCGGCTCGCCGGCTTCCATGGTAACGGTGGGAATACCGGCCTGCACCGCGGCGGCACGCAGCGAGCGGGAGTTGCCGGCGGAACTCAGCACGGGTATGGCGCCGAACAGCTCGACAAAATCCGCCACTTTCGGGTTGGTCATGTCGGCGCGCAACTGCGGAATATTGGTGCGGTAGAAAGAGCCGGTGTGCAGGTCCACCAGCCGGTCGCAGTGCCTCACCACGTCGCTGAAAAAAGCAGCGGCAATGCGCGAGGCCACGCTGCCGCGGGGATTGCCGGGAAAGAAGCGGTTCAGGTCCCGCCGGTCCGGCAGGTAGCGGGAATTGCGGCTGAAACCCAGCAGGTTGACGATGGGCACCCCGATCACCATGCCGCGCAGCTTGCCCGGGTCCAGTTGATACATGACCCGCCGCACCATCTCTATGCCATTGAGCTCGTCCCCGTGAACGGCAGCGGTGAGGCACAGGGTGGGACCATCGTAGGCGCCGTTGACCACCAGCACCGGGGTCTCCACCGCCATGCCGCTGAAGGTATTGGAGGGTTTCCAAACCAGCCTGGCCGCGGTTCCCGGCTGCACATCCTTCCCCAGCAGTCGCCTGCTGGCATTGGGATGCCGGAGAATCTCCTCGGGGCTCAGCAGGAAGTCCAGTGGTTCCAGCTCGACCTTGCCGTTGGCCACGGACCGGGCTTCTTTCTGGATTGCGGTCTCACCGGAAGTCGTGCGCGCCAGCAGGGTGCTGGCGGACGGAGCGTCGAACAGCTCCTGCTGGGCCGACAGGGGCGTAGCGATCGCCACCAGGCAGGCCAGGGCAAGAGATGGTCTTAATAACATTCGGGCCACTGCGAATACAGCATGGGCCCATTGTCGTGTTACTGGGCCGGAACTGCAATAAAAAAGAGTAGGGTTCTGAAGCAAATTTATTCCAGAAAACAGATTGTTACGGTGGGAAAGAGAAGTGAGTTATGGGTTTGTCTGGCGCGCCGCCTGCACTTCTTCTTCGGTGACCACGATCACCCTGTCGCCCCAACTGCTGCTGATGTAGGCGATCAGCGCGGCAATTTCCCGGTTGGACAGGAAGTCCAGCGCTGGCATCAGCCGCTCCGGCTCTGCTGTGGGGGACGGCCCCTGGCCCATCCTGCCGTGCAGCAGGGTCTGGATAAGCAGGGCCTTGTCGGCCAGCAGGCGCTGCTGGTGCAGGGAGGGGTAGAGCGCCTCCTCGCCATAGCCGTCGAGTTGGTGGCATTTGCGGCAATTGTCGGTAAAGGTCTGCTCACCCAGCACGATGGCGGGATTCAGGTCCGGCTCCGCGGCCGGCAGCTGTGTCGAGGCCGCCAGCAGCCAGGCCGCCAGCGGTGCGAAGATGAGCCTGCTTGCCATGGGGTATCCGCCGCAGTGTGATAGGCCTGCTAGCGTACTATAGACCCGCACCGTAAGTCAGCGGTCGCGGAAGGACAGGGCCTGGTAGCGTTGCAGGCGCAGGGTGCCTGACCAGTGCCCGGGGGGCAGGCCGGCCTTTGCCAGCAGCTGCGCGAAGAATTCCCCGGGGTCCGGCAATTGCTCCCAGACTTTGGGCAGGAACGTGGAGCGGTGCCCCCGGTCCTCGAGCAACAGGCCGTCTATACCCGGTCGCAGGCTGGCCAGCAACCGCTCGCGACTGGCCGCCGGCAGGGGCTGCAGCGGCGACAGTACCGCGATCTCGATGCGGATGGCGGCCAGCTCATGGGCCCGCAGGGTCGGGAAGCGCGGGTCGCGGCAGGCCGCGCTGCAGGCGGCATCAGCCACGGCGAGGTGCAGTGGCATGGTGCTGCGCAGGGTGCCGATACAACCCCTTAAGGCGGCGCCGCTGGTCAGGGTCACGAATGTACCTAGCCTGGCCGTCAGCGGCTCTGGCAGGCCATCGGGCTCAGGCGGCGCCAGTCCCGAAAGGTGGCACTGTATGGCCTGGCGCGCGATGCCCAGCAGCTGGTCCTGCTGGCGCTCGCTCAGCTCAATGCAGTGCGAAGGCGCCATAGCCCACCACCCGTAGCCGGTCCCCGCCAGTGTCACCGGAGTTGCAGCGCTGCAACTGGCTGATGTGCAGGGACTGCATTAACCTGCTCGCCATGAGACCGTTGAGGACGGCGGCGCCGCAGGCCTCGTCCCCGCTCAGCCCGGACTCGCGCGCCAGCAGTTTTTCGCAGGTGCGGCTGTCCAGGCTGTTAGCGGTGGCGTAGTCGTGGAAGTGGGACAGGTCGGTGCTTACCACCAGCAGGGTGTCGGCCATGGCTCCCAGGGCGTCGATCACATCCGCCACCTGGCGGGATGGGCAGTGTCCCACCACCACCGGAACCAGGGTGAACTCCCCCAGCACCCGCTGCAGGAAAGGCAGTTGCACTTCCAGGCTGTGTTCCTGGCGGTGCGCCTCGTCCGCAATACAGACTCCGGGCAGGCGGGCGATCTGGTCCATGGCCCCACGGTCCAGGGGCACGGTTCCCAGCGGGGTTGCAAAGGCCTCGTCCGCGGGCAGGGCCATACCCGGCAGGTAGACGCGATGGGCCGGCCCCAGCAGGGCGACGCGCCGTATCTTGCCGGCCGCGCCCGCCAGGCAGCGGTAGGCCGCTGCGGCGGTGGCACCGGAGTAACGATACCCGGCGTGGGGCACGATCAGGCCCCGGGGCAGCGGCATAGCCCGCTGCGGGGCGCCGTCCAGCAGGGCGTCCACATGTTGTTGCAGGCGCGCCGGGTCCGCCTCGTAGAACATCCCGGCCACCGCTTCCCGGCGTGTCTTCATCTGCCTGTGCATGCCTCGCTATATATCCATAAAATCTTAAACCACATTTGCAATATGGTTATTGCGGCCCCATATTACAAGGCATGGATCCAACAATAGTTGCAACCCGCTACTGGCACCAGCTGGACGACGGCCGGGTACAGTGCGACCTCTGTCCCCGCTACTGTCGCCTGCGGGAAGGCCAGCGGGGGTTGTGCTATGTGCGGCAGTGCCTCGACGGCGAAGTCAAGCTGGTCAGCTACGGACGCTCCAGCGGATTCTGCGTGGACCCCATCGAGAAAAAACCGCTCAACCACTTTTATCCCGGCAGTTCGGTGCTCTCCTTCGGCACAGCCGGCTGCAACCTGGCCTGCAAGTTCTGCCAGAACTGGGATATGAGCAAGTCCCGGGAGATGGATACCCTGGCGGACCGGGCCATGCCGGAGGACCTGGCCCGGGCGGCCCGGGAGCTGGACTGCCGCAGCGTGGCTTTTACCTATAACGATCCTGTCATTTTCCTGGAATACGCGCTGGATGTGGCAGCGGCCTGCCGCGCCAGCGGTATTGAAACGGTCGCGGTGACGGCGGGCTACATCGACCCCCGGCCCCGGGCTGAATTTTTCGGGGCCATGGATGCTGCCAATGTCGACCTGAAGGCCTTCACGGACCGTTTCTACCACAGGGTCTGCGGCGGGCACCTGCAACCCATACTGGAGACCCTGCAGTACATCCGCCATGAGACCGACACCTGGCTGGAACTGACCACCCTGCTGATTCCCGGGGAAAACGATTCCGAGGCTGAACTCGATGCCATGACCGCCTGGGTGGTGGAGCACCTGGGACCCGACGTACCCATGCATTTCACCGCGTTTCATCCCGACTGGAAAATGCGGGAGCACGTTGCCACGCCGGCGGCGACCCTGGCAATGGCCCGCAGGGTGGCCATGGCCAACGGTGTGCGCTACGCCTACACCGGCAATGTGCACGATCCCGCGGGCGCCAGCACCTTCTGTCCGGGCTGCGGCGAGCTGCTGGTAGAGCGGGACTGGTACCGCCTGGGCAAGTGGTCCCTGGATCCCCGGGGGTGCTGTGCCCACTGCGGCTGGCAGCTGCCGGGCAGGCTGGACGAGGCACCGGGCCCGGGCGTCGCGCGGCCGGTGCGGGTTCGATTCGCCTGAGGCTGCGCCTGTGCCCCTGGCCAGGACGCAGCTGCATAGCTCGACAGCCGGTGTCATTGGTTTGCCTGACTGCAAGGCCGGGGTTAGAGTGCTGGGCATAAAGTCAAAAACCAGTGAGTGCCAGGCAAGTGAAGTTCCTGACCAGACTGTTGGTAGCCACACTGGCCCTGTCCGCGGGCTGCGCATCGCTGCCCACGGATTTTGAGCGCAAACCTTCCCATGCGCTGACCGAAACCAGCCAGACCCGTCTTGGGCGTGTGGTCGCGGACCTGCGTGCGCAGCACCCCGGAGAATCGGGTTTCCTGCCCCTGGGGCAGGGACTGGATGCGTTCTATGCGCGGATTCTGCTGGTACAGTCGGCGGACAAGACCCTGGACCTGCAGTATTACATCTGGCGCGATGACCTGACCGGCAGGGTGTTGTACAACCAGCTGCTGGCGGCGGCGGACCGGGGTGTGCGGGTGCGGATTCTGCTCGATGACCTGGACACCGCGGGCAAGGACGAGATGCTCGCCGCCATCGACGCCCACCCCAATGTGGAGATCCGGCTGTTCAATCCCTTTGCCAATCGCGATGCGCGGGTGGGCGATTTCATCACCGACACCCGGCGGGTCAATCGGCGCATGCATAACAAGAGCCTGACCGCGGATAACCAGGCGTCCATCCTCGGCGGTCGCAATATCGGCGATGAGTATTTCGATGCGACCCTGGACGTCGGTTTCGCGGACATGGATACCCTGTGCATCGGCCCGGTAGTGCCCGAGGTCTCCGCTGCTTTTGATCTGTACTGGAACAGCCGGTGGGTCTATCCGCTGCGCGCCTTTGCCGGGCATGGATATGCCGACGCGCAACAGGTTGCGGCCTACCGCAAGGCATCCGATGAGTTTTTGAGGACGGCGGAGTCCTCCCCCTATGCCGATGCCGTGCGTGCGATCAAGATTGACAGTCTGCAACAGATCGCCGACATGAAGTTTTCCTGGGGGCGTTGGAAGCTGGTGTACGACCAGCCCGGCAAAGTGGAAGCCAACAAGGTGACCAGGGAAACCCATCTCGCCCCGGCCCTGAAGGATGTCATGGATGACACCCACAGCGAACTGATCATCGTGTCGCCCTATTTTGTGCCCGGAGAGGCTTTCACCGACTACCTGGTGGGGCTGGAACAGCGCGGCGTGCGGGTGCGAATCATGACCAACTCGCTGGCGGCCAATGACGTCCCGCTGGTGCACGCGGGCTATATGCGCTACCGCAAGGACCTGGTACGCGGTGGCGTTGAACTGTACGAATTCAAGCCCCTGGCGAGCAGCGCCACCGCGACGGACGATGGCCGCAGCCGCTGGCGGGGGTCATCCAGGGCCAGCCTGCACGGCAAGTTCATTGGCTTCGACCAGCGCTACCTGTTCGTCGGCTCCTTTAACGTGGACGGGCGCTCGGTCGCGCTCAATACCGAGCTGGGGGTGTTCCTGGAAAGCCCGGAGTACGCCCGGAACCTGGCCAGCGATTTCGACCAGCGGGCGATGGTGCTGGGTTACAGGGTGCTGTTGACTGAACAGGGTGACCTGCAGTGGGTCACCCTCGAGGACGGCGAGGAAGTCCGCTTCGACGTGGAACCTGAAACCGGTTACTGGACCCGTTTCAGCACTCGCGTGATGTCCATAATTGTACCGGAAAGCCAATTGTAGTCCCGGTCCGTGCGCGGCGGTGGCCATGCCCGCTTGCAGCCGCAATAATTGGTCCTGCTCGCGTATCAGTCAGCTGCGTAACGGGAGAAGCTTTGATGGGTAGATGGAACCGGCAGGAAATTGAGGAGGCCTTCGACAGGTACCAGGCGGCCGCGCTGAAGGGGGCGCAGCAGGGTAACTGGCGCGATTGGGCCAACATGTTCACCGAGGACGCGACCTACTTCGAGCACCAGTATGGCCGCTTCTGGGGGCGCGAGACGATCTTCAAGTGGATAACGAAGGTCATGGCCTCGGTGCCCCATAACGGCATGCAGGCCTTCCCCATCGAGTGGTATTCCATCGATGAAGACAAGGGCTGGGTGATCTGCAAGGTGCTCAATCGAATGAGTGACCTGGGCAATGGTGAGATCTATGAGGAGCCGAATATCACCATCTTGCATTACGCCGGTGGCGGCAGGTTCAGCTACGAGGAAGACGCCTATGACAGGCAGCGGATGGGGGAGATGGTGCTGCGCTGGCTGCAGGCGCGAGAGCAACTGGCCTCCGACTGAATACAGACGGGAGTCCTGACAGCATGCCGCCACTGGTCGTCCTGCAGTTCGATATGCGTGCTTCCACCGCCGCCCCGGATACCGCGGGTGAGCGTTACCGCGCCTGCCTGGAAATGGTCAGCTGGGCCGATTCCCAGCCGGTCTCGGTGGTGGGTTTTTCCGAGCATCACAATACGGAAGACGGCTTTCTCAGCGCGCCGCTGATGATGGCCATGGCCGCCGCCAGCGTCACCCGGCGGGTAGCTGTCAATGTCAGCGCGCTGCTTTTGCCCCTGCACGATCCGCTGCGCGTCGCCGAGGACATCGCTGTGCTGGACCTGGTATCCGGGGGGCGTTTCATGACAACCCTGGGCCTGGGTTATCGGGAAGCCGAGTACCAGGCCCTGGGTGCGGACTGGCAGGGCAGGGGGCAGGTATTTGATGAGAAACTGACTGTGCTGCTGCAAGCCCTGGGCGGGGAGGCCTTTGACTACCGCGGTACCCGGGTGCAACTGAACCCGGCGCCCGCGCGCCCCCCACAGGCCCTGTTGTGCGTAGGGGGCAACAGTCCCGCCGCGGCCCGGCGGGCGGCGCGCTTTGGCCTGATGTTCGCGCCCCCCATAGACGATGCGGCGCTGCAGGCGGTCTACGACAGCGAGTGCCAGCGGCTGGGTTTTGACAGCGGTATGGTGATTTTTCCCAATGAACCGGCGCTCACCCTGATCGTCGAAGATCCCGACAGGGCCTGGGCGGATTACGGCCAGTACTTCCTCTACGATGCGTTGGCCTACCGCCGGTGGCGGCACGCCAGCCGGCGGGCCTACGCTGAATCCGGCGCGGACTCCCTGCAAACCCTGAGGGAGGAGGGCAAGTACGCCTTCCTCAGCCCCGAACAGGCTGCCGGTAAGATCAACAGGAAGGGCAGCATCAACCTGGCGCCCCTCTGCGGGGGTATGCCGGTCGCGGTCGGCTGGCGCAGCCTGGAGTTGTTTGCGGAGCAGGTCGTGCCCCTGCTGGAGCAGGACTGAGTGGCGAGGGCGCCGCAGGTTCCGCTGGCCGCCGGTGCGGTGTGCCGGGCGGCAGGGCTGTGCCTGCTGGCATTCCTGTTGTTACTGGCGCCCGGCTGCGGCAAGGAGACCCGGCTCCCGCCGCTGCAGCCCGGTGCGGTGGTACTGGCCTTCGGCGACAGCATTACCGCGGGACTGGGAGCCGGCCCGGGGGAGGATTTTCCAGCCCGGCTCGCCGCGGCCACCGGCTGGCAGGTAGTCAATGCCGGCGTCTCCGGCGATACCGCCAGGGAGGCCCGGGAGCGCCTGGCGCCTCTGCTGGCCAAATGGCAGCCTGATCTGGTGATCGTGGAACTTGGCGGCAACGATTTCCTGCGCCAGACACCCGCGGCCAGGGTGGGGGGCTACCTGCGGAAAATCGTGCGCGACGCGCAGGCTTCGGGTGCCTCGGTGGCGCTGGTGGCGGTGCCGCGCCTGTCCCTGCTCAGGGCCAGCGTGGGCGCGCTGTCGGACTCGCCTGTCTATGCTGACATCGCCGCTGAGGAGGGGGTGATACTCATCCCCGATGTGCTCGCCGACATCCTCTCGGATGCCGGCCTGCGCGCCGATGAAATTCACCCGAATGCGGCGGGCTACCGGCAACTGGCAGAGGGCATAAGGGAGGAACTGGCTGCCCGGGGCCTGCTGGGCAATTGAGCGGACCGGCGCCAACGGGCCGCGCCCTCCAGGTCTTACGCTACCAGCTTATTTCAATCTCGATGCTGGACTCATCGCTTTCGATCTCCACCTCCACCTCGACAGTGACCTCATCGGCCACTTTTATGTGCACCTTCTTCCCGTCGCGCACGAAATCGACGGCATTCTGCCGCGCCAGTGAATCGGCCAGTGCGTGCAGCAGTTTGGCTGCCTCTTCCCGGCTCATCTTGCGCTCTTCGGAAAACTCCAGCAGGTCCATGCCAGCTCCTTTTCTCAATGGGATGTAAAGCCTCGAAATCGAGGGAAAAGTTTAGCTGCTCTCGCGGCAGAAAGACACCGCGCTTCGCCTTGCCTGGCTGGCCCTGGTCTATGCAAGTACAGTCTCAGTTTCTATACTGCGCAGCTCACTGATCAAACCCTTGCCGCCCTGAAGGACACGAAAACCATGCCAAGGAAGCTTCCCGGCCTGTCGGCCATAGCCATTGTTGCCTGCTGCCTGCTCGCCTGTGATAACAACAGCAGTAACAACGACGGCGTGTACTTGCAGGACAATATCCTGGTTTTCACTGACCAGAAGGTTGCCAACCGGCAGATCCAGAAAATAGTCGACGCGCGCGAGAGCGACCCCGACACGCCGCTGGATGACGAACTGCTCGGCGATGCGGTCACGCTGGTCAAGCTCAGCGGCAAGACCAATCATTTTGGCATGGATATACAGTTGTCACCGCCCAAGTACATTGACTATCACGCCACGGTACCCGACACCCGGGTGTGGATTGCGGAATACCCGGAAACGCGCGAGCTGGACCTGCAGACCGATGAGACCGGCTGGTGGACCATGTACATAGTCAAGGACAGCGGCGTGGACCTCGAGTTTTCCTTCATCTTCGAAAAAGAGGGCTGGATTACCACCAAGACCAATGTCAATACGATCAACGACGAAGACAATACGGATTTCGCCATCCAGTTTATCGACCCCTATTACTATGAGTTCGCAATGTTGCCCTTCGTCGAGGCCATGATGAGAAGCAACGGCTATCCTAATTTCTTCTTCAGCAATGCCATGGTGGTGACCGTCGGCAAGTCATGGGCCAGTATGCACGATGACCGGCTGCCCCACGGGGATCCGGGGGCAACCATGACGCTGTCTCCTGCCTCGGATGACTATATCGGCCCCATCTATTTCAACGCCTCGGTAATACCCGACCTCACCCAACCGGACGTATCTGCGGACGGTGGAGTGACCTGGTTGAATATGCCACTCAACCAGACTTACCTTGTCAGTGCGCAAAAAGAGGGGGTCAGCTACGCAACTGTGAAGTTCACCTTCAGCGAGGCCGATGTGGACGCCGGTGTTGAGCTGTATATCGCCTCGCCTCCCGATTCGGTGCAGGGCGATAATGATTCCGGGCCCGGTGAAAACTAGGTCGATCCCACTCGCAGCCGGCTGCATGGAATGGGCTGGGTAGTGCAGTAATGTTCATCGGCGTCGAATTTTTGCCGGGTTGGATGGTGCTGGCCAGCAGCCTGCTGATGCTCACTGCCTGTGCGGCCGCTGCCCTGTTGGCGCCGTGGGCATCCATACGCGCCGTGCCGGCGCGTTTGCATCTGGTGTTGGGAGGCGCCATTTTCTGCCTGTTGTTGTGGCTGATGTCGGTCCATTTGGTGGAGCAGTTGTGGCTGCATTTCATCGGCATAAGCTGCCTGGTGATGCTGCTGGGACTGCGCCTGGCCCTGCTGGCAGGGGCGCTGTCCAGTTTTCTCTACGCGATAATCATCGGGGAGTCACTGCTGGGCGTGCCCACTGCCTGGCTGCTCACCGTGTTGTTACCGGGCGCCGTGTCTCGCCTGGTGTTGTATGCCGTGGCGCGGCTGCGCTCGAAAAACCTGTTCCTGTACATGCTGGGCGGGGGTTTCTGCGGCGGCATGCTGGCGATGCTGGCCATGGCCGCCGGTTCGCTGCTGGTGTTCTGGCTGATCGGTGCCCGGGACTGGCTGCAGTCGGCCCTGGAAAACTGGTCTCTGGTCAGCCTGGTGCTGTTTCCCGAGGGCTTTATCAACGGGATGTTGATCACCACCCTGACGGTATTTTATCCGCAATTGGTCAAGACCTTTGACGACATACACTATCTTGGTGATTAGCGGCCTCAGTGCAGGTAGCGCGCTTTCAGTTCCGCCAGTTTCCTGTCATCTAGCCGCAGGACGGTTTCATAGAAATGCTGTTTCGATTCATGGCGCTTGCGAATTTCCTCGAAGCAGGCGCGAATATATTCGGGCCTCACCTCCAGCAGCGGGCGCAGTATGTCCTCCGAGAGGGGCTGGCCTGCATGATCGGTGAGTTCTGCTGAAAGACGCTGCACTTCCTCGTCTATAGGCAGGTATTTGTTGGTGAGCAGGTAATCCTCAACAATTGCCTCTTCATCGACTCCCAGCACGTCCAGGATGAGCGCGGCGCCGAATCCGGTGCGGTCCTTGCCCGAGGCGCAATGGATCAGCAATTGCTGATCGCCGGCCAACAGCAGCTGGAACATCTCTGCGTACTGCGGCATCTGGTTGAGCACGAAGTCGCGGTTGATTTCCTGCATCAGGCCGGCGGCGTCGTCCACGGCGACGACCCCGCGCTGCAGCAGGTTTTCCATGAAATTGTTCCTGCTGCCGGGTGTTACCGGCAGGCTGGCCAGTCGGTGCGGGCTGTCCGGGCCCAAAACGGTGGGGTCGAGTTCCTGTTCCACCAGTTGGCGAAAATCGCACACCAGTGTCAGGCCCAGGCGACGTACATAGTGCATGTCCTGCTCGGTCAGGGTGGACAGCTTGCCGGAACGGAACAGCTTGCCCCACTTCAGCTTGCGGCCGTCCTGGGTCAGGTAGCCCCCCAGGTCGCGGAAGTTAGGGCTTCCCTGCAGGGACAGGCGGCGCTCGGCCAGGATTGCCCCGTCGCCCCGGTCTGTTTCCAGGTAGAAATAGTGCCGGATTCGGGCATCAGGGTTGGCGATACGGGCCTCGCTGGCGGTTGTGCGCAGCAGTGGTGTGCCGGGATGTTGGTTGCCGTAAAAGCGATCGGGGTCGTCGGACATGTAGATCGCAACTTGCCGAGGTGGGTCAAACTGACGCCAGCTGATGCGGTACTCGCGGTCACCGAGGCGTTCGACATGGCAGGCGCTTAAATCGAACATCGTGCAGTTTCAAACTCTTTACAACTATATCGACACGAGCATAGCGCGATAAGCTGGATCGCGACAGCTGCCGCGTCGCCCGCCCGTCGCGGCAAATTGCGACCTTGTCGGCACCGGTGCGCTTCAGTAGGCTCCAACCTGGCTGAAGCTGGGGCCACTGACCGCGCTCGCCAGTGCCAGTCGGTAGCGGCTGTGCAGTATCCTGACCCGTTTGACGTAGGTCTGGGTTTCCTCGTAGGGGGGGATGCCCTGGTAGCGCTCCACCGCGCCGGGTCCGGCGTTGTATGCGGCCGTCGCCAGCATGGTGTTACCACCGTTTTTCTCCAGCAGCCAGGCTAGGTATCGAACTCCGCCGAGGATATTCTCCCGGGGGGACAGCGCGTCCGCGACACCCATGTCCCTGGCGGTGTCGGGCATCAGCTGCATCAGGCCTATGGCGCCTTTCTTCGACTTGGCCCGGGGCCGGAACGCGGACTCCGCATGGATAACCGCCCGCACCAGCGCTGGATCGATTCCGTACTTGCTCGTCGCCGCGCGGATCTCATCCCTGAAGGCACTCAATTGCAGCGGGACGCTGTGCCAGTCGACGCTGGACAGGGGGTTGCAGGCATAACAGCTGGAGCTGTAACGGATGATCTCATAGCGCGTGCTGGTGGGGGCCCGGTCCGAGAATGACATCGCCCCGGTGCGGTCGCGGTATTTGAATATCTTTATGGAGGGAGGCGGTGAAGCGTCTGCCTGGACGGTGGAATCTGCGCCCGCCGTGCCACTGCCGGTTTCTGCCGCGGCCTGGGCCACAGCAAATACCATTGCGCAAACTACACTTCCCCAGCGAAAGCCGCCCATCTATCCCCATCTCTTGGTATTGTTTGCCGCCATTGTAGCCCCGAATTCGGTCCGGAAAGTCGAAAAATTTACCGAAATGTCAGAAAGATACCACCCATCCAGGGGTGTATCAGCTGCTGCATAACCCCTTTGGGTACCTGTCCATGCGCTGCAGTGCCCTATCTGCAGCGGGCAGGGGGAGTGCCTTGTTGTGGCCGCGCCGCCATGGATTTACTATCCCCGCCATGAGTGAAGAAGGGGCTGAAGCGGTTCGCAAGATCATCCATGTGGACATGGATGCCTTCTTTGCCAGCGTGGAGCAGCGGGACAACCCCGATTTGCGCGGCAGGCCGGTGGCAGTGGGGGGATCAGCCCTCCGCGGTGTCGTGGCCGCGGCCAGTTACGAGGCCCGGCGGTTCGGCGTGCATTCTGCCATGCCATCGGTCACGGCGGCGCGGCGTTGTCCGGCGTTGATTTTTGTTGCGCCGCGATTTGATACCTACCGGGCGGTCTCCCGGCAGATCAGGGAAATATTTGCCCGCTACAGCGAATTGATCGAGCCACTGTCGCTGGACGAGGCCTATCTCGATGTCACGCGGGACCGGCTGGCCGTAGGCAGTGCGGTCCACGTGGCCCGCCTGATCCGCGCGGCGATTCGGGAGGAGACGGGCCTGACCGCCAGTGCCGGTGTCAGCTACAACAAATTCCTGGCCAAGATTGCCTCCGACCAGAATAAGCCAGATGGCATCTTCGTTATCAGGCCCCGGGAGGGGGCGGATTTTGTTGCCTCCCTGCCGGTGAGCAGATTCTATGGCGTGGGACCCAGGACTGCGGAACGCATGGGGCGGCTGGGGATTCATGTGGGGGCAGACCTGCGCGCCCTGGCGCTGGAGGAACTGGTCACGCATTTCGGCAAGTCGGCAAACTACCTCTACCACGCCTGCCGCGGTATCGACGAGCGTCCCGTGCGCCCGGATCGCCTGCGCAAATCGGTTGGCCGCGAGCGAACCTACACCGAGGACCTGGTGTCGGCCTCGGCCCTGTTTGCCGCCCTGGAGGAAATGACAGCGAGCGTCTGGCAGCGCATCCGACAGAATGGGGTGAGCGGGCGCACTGTGACCCTCAAGGTCAAATTTGCGGATTTCAGGCAGCTGACACGCAGCCGCTCATGCGAGCACGACCTGTCTCAGCAGGAGTTCGCCGCGATTGCGCGGGAGTTGTTGGCGCAGTTGTTGCCGGTGCCGCTGGGGGTGCGCCTGCTGGGCCTGACCCTCTCCGGTCTGGCCGGAGTGGATGCTGAAAAGTCGGAACGGCGGGCCGGTGCCATGGTCGCGGTGCAGCAGGCTTTCGATTTCTAGGTAAAGCGGCGGTGTCCGGATGTTATGCCGCGACTTCCTCGGCTTCTTCCGTTACCTGCTCGGGCTCCAGTTCCGCGAGCCGGGACTCCAGTTCTTTGATCTTGGTCTGCAGTTCCGCGTTTTCGGCCTTGCTGGTATTGAGCGACTTTTGCAGCGCCTCATTGGCCCGGGTCTTCTCGGCCAGTTTTTTCTTGCTGGAATCCAGGTTCTTTTTCATTCTGGGGGGGTCGAACTGTTTCAGCGTCTTGTTCTCCGCCCGCTCCTCCGCCAGGTCTTTCTGCAGTGTCTTGACCCGCTTTTTGAGTTCGGCGACCTCTTCCTGCAACTTGTCGGCGCGGTTGTTCAGTTCGCGGTTGAGTTGCTCGACTCGCTGGTTGGCTGACGCCTTGCCGGAGAGTTCGGTAATGGTTTCCAGCTGTTGGCTGACCGTGGCCTGCTGTGAGTCGATGGTCGCCTGCAGGTCCGCCTGTTGCTTGACGAGGTCCTCGATCTCGGCTGTCTTCGCGTCCAGTTGCTGCTGGTAATCGTTGCGTAGACGCTCTTCCAGTTCGATGACTTTTTCCAGTTTGTTTAGGCTTAGCATATGATCTGTCCTGCTCGGTTCTTGGGGCAATACAGTGCTTGCCCGCTAGGGTTGTAAGGTCTCCCTGGCCCCACGCCAGCTGCAGGCGAGCTATTGCCGCGCCTTGAGTCGGTGATTCGCTCTTATAGAAAATCTATAAAAAACAATAAGGTGGCGTACCCAGGGGCCTGGCGGGCCGGCTTTCGGGGGGCTCTGCTGTGCAGATCCAGGGGCTGCCGGAGCTCCGCGATCAGCTCGAAAAATCAACAGCGAGGCGCGCGGTAGTGGCCAGACCGGCCGCATTGTACCCGAAAACGGGCGCATGCAGAAACCGCCGGTCCGGTGCAGCGAGATTCCGTGCGGAGGATTGTCCGTGGTAGGCTGAAAATGAACTCCACCGGGATCCGGAAAATGAGACGAACAGGCACTGCCCGGGGCGGCAATATTGTGGCCTTTGCCGTAATGATCGCCCTGAACGCCATGGCCACCAGTATCCCCCTGGGCGGCAAGACCCCGCCGGAGATCTCGGCACAGTACCCGTCCCTGTTTACACCGGCCGGGTTTACCTTCTCGATCTGGGCCGTAATCTACCTGGGGCTGTTGTGGTTTGTTGTCTACCAGGCCCTGCCGGCGCAGCGCAACGACCTCCGGCTGGCCCGAATCGATGCGCTGTTCAAGTTCAATTGTCTCGCCAATGCAGCCTGGATACTGGCCTGGCACTACGACTACCTGGTGTTGTCGCTGCTGATTATGGCCGCCATCCTGGTGTCTCTGCTGGCGATCTATAGCCGGCTGCGCGTCCCCGGGGACGTGGCGCCACCCCTGGTGCGCCTGCCCTTCAGCCTGTATACCGCCTGGATCTGTGTCGCCGCTATCGCCAACATCAGCATCGTGCAAACAGCCTTCGGCTGGGATGACGCCGGCATGGGGGCGGTGCACTGGACCCTGCTGAAACTGGCTTTGGCGGGAGCAGTAGGAGTGAGCGTGGTCACGCGCAAGTGCGACGCGGCTTTCGCCCTGGTCATTGCCTGGGCCGCCTACGGTATCTCGGTCAAACAGGCGGCGACGCCCGCAGTGGCGGGTGCGGCCTTCACCCTGGTGGCGCTGAGCCTGATGCTGGTCATCCTGGAACTGGCCCGCCGCCTGCGCTCGCGGGTCACTTGATCCCCCTTTCCGGCGGACTTCCTGCCGCTGGTCGTGATGGCCCCGGGTCTGTTGACAGCCGGGCGCGCCTGCCAATTCCCATTTGCGCAATATGGTTTATCTACTAGGCTGGTTGTTACCTGTTGGTGTACTGCAGTATGCAGGTCAATAAAAAACAACGAGGATACCAACCATGAAAGTGATTATTAAAGCAGTACTGATGTGTGCGGCGGCATTACCCTTCTGGTCACAAACAGCCCTGTCCCAGGCCGAGCAAACCAAACCGGGACCGGTTGAAGCCTTCTTCTGCAATTTCCAGCCCGGCAAAGGCATGGCTGATCTCATGCCCGTGGCCCAGCGCTTTGCCAAGTGGGCCGACCAGAACGACTCCAGCTATTCGGCGTGGATCCTGACGCCCGCGTTCGGGCAGTTCACTGAGCTGCCCCAGGTCGTCTGGCTGGGAGCCAATCCCACCGGCAACGAGATGGGCAAGGGCCAGGATACCTGGCGTAAAAGCGGCGGCGACCTGCAGAAAGCTTTTGACAGCGTTATAGCCTGCGGAGCGCACTCGGTGGCTTCTTCCGTGCCGATCAATGTCCCGGACGGCAATCCGGGAGATGGTGTGGTGATGTTTACCCAGTGCAGCATCGACGATGGCAGTGACTGGATGAAGGCGATCGCGGCCCACAAGCAGTACTCCAAGGCAATGCGCGAACTTGGCAGCAAGGGCTCCAGCTGGTTGTTCTTCCCCATGATAGGCGCACCGGCCGATATGGAATTTGACTACTGGGGTGTTTCCACCTTCTCCAGCTGGTCAGACTTTTTTGCAGGCTACGAGCTGTACGTGAATGGCGGCGGTTGGAAGAAGGGCATGGAAGCCCTCAAGGGTGTGGCGGACTGCCGTGAGGGGTCTCCCTCATTGTGGGACGTCAAACTGGTACGCCAGGGCGCTTCCTAGCCTGATAACCGGGTCCTCCCCGGCACAGCGAGTGCCGGGGAGGACCCGCCTGTTGCGGTAGTTTGCGGGATAGGCCCCGGTTGATGTCTCGCTCGAGAATCGTCAGAACCTGAAGCCGGCGCCGCACTCGATCAGCAACTGGCCCTCCAGGCCGGCGGCGCGATGTTGCTGCGCCTTCTGGTACTCCTCGTCCCTGAGCATATCCAGCATGACCTGCGTGGAGGGATACTGGATCAGGGCAACGGCGTCCCAGAGATCCTCTCCCTGGCCGATGAGCAGGCCTCTCACCTCGCCCGAGTAGAGCACCCGCACTCCCTTGGGTTCGTTCAGCTCCCGAAAAGCCTTGCCGTACAGCTGGTAGGCCTCGTAGCCCGACAGGTCCGAGGGCCGGCCGTCCTCGTAGACAGCCTTGTCCCTGAACTGGAGCAGGTTGAGCATGGCGATAGGCTCACCGGTCTGCCTATCGCGAAACGCCTTTACCTGGTCTCCGGTAGGTTGCAGTACGTTAATCATGTTGCCGCCTCTGGTTTTGTAATTGGAATGGTCCGGATTCTCCCACGCGCCACAGCGGTTTCCAAGCGGGGCTGGTTGCAGAGCTGGCGAGCATAAAAAAACCCGCCACCAGGGCGGGTTTCGGGATGGGTCCAGGCGCTACTCGCACTGGCCCGCGAGGCTGTTGATCCACTCTCTCACCAGGGCGACACCCTCGTCGTGAATCAGGGTGCGGCCAATCTCCGGCATGCGCACGTCCGGCTGGTTGGAGTCCATCCGGTAGCTGGTGATCGACTGGTCTGCATTGCCCGGCACGATATCGAAGCGCAGCCCGCCGGAGCCGGCGCCCGCCGCTACCGGGGTCTTGCAGATACCGTAGCTGGTGTCCACCTCGCGCCAGTACTCCAAGAAGAGGCCGGAGTTGCTGGCAAAGCCACCGGGGCTGTGACAGTGCGCGCAGTTGGCGTCCAGGTAGCCCTTGGCGCGGTTTTGCAGGTCCGCGGCGGTGTCCTCCCAGTCCGGCACGGTGTCGATGCTGTCCAGGTCGTCGGGCAGGCCCGCCAGCACGCCCTGTTGCGCCATGTAGGCCAACTGGTTCACGGACTCGCCCTCGTACAGGTTCTCCCGGTTCAGGAAGCGCGCCTTGGGTCCGATGGGAACAAGCACGGTTTCCTGGTTCACACCACTGCCGCTCTCGGAGCGGACCGTGCTGTGACAGGTCTTGCAGCTGTTGGCGTCGGGAATGACGTAGTTGGTGCTGCGATTGCTGCCGTCGCTGTGAATCCAGCTCACCGCGCGGGTGCCCCCGGCCAGCGCCAGGTCGGCGTCGCCGCGGTCTTGGCGCCAGATGAAAGGCAGCGCCTTCCAGCCTTCCTTGCGATGGATCAGCAGACGGGTCTCGATGATCTCCTCGCCGGCCCCGTCGTTGAGGAAGTCGCGGGGCATGGTGAAGGTCTTGGCGATAATGGTGCCTACGGGGAAATCCAGGGTGTTGCTGCTGTTGTAGGCCGCCTGCTTACCCTCCGGCACGAAAATAAAGCGGTACTTCTCGGCATAGTCGGTGAACAGCGGCGTGATCATCTCATAGTGAATGCCGCCATTGGCGTTGGCGCGCGGGTCGGTCGGGTCCGCGAACAGGTTGTAGGCAGACAGGGTGTCGCAGGTGACTTCCACCGCGTCGAAGTTGGGGCCGTCGCCGTCCGGAGTACAGATTTGCGCGATCTCTTCGTCCGTCAACGGCTTTTCACCCTCGGAGATTTCCTCCGGCGTGTCCAGGACCACCTCGGGTAGCGAGGCGTGGGCGCAGTCGAAATAGGCGGGATCCGTGCTGGCACCGTTCGGCGCCGAACAGGATGCCGCGCTTCACCGCGGGATCCTCCGCGACACAAATCCGATCCGACTCCGCGAAGCGACCCGCCTGCTCGCCGATGCCATCGTAGAAAATCTGCGGCATGCCGCCGACGTCGGCGAACAGCGGGCCCAGTTGGGCTGCCAGGTCGGAGGGCTGGTAGGCATTGTTGCGGATCTGGTTGTCGTGGATGTAGACCCGGCGCGGGGTGCCATCGTAGTTGACGTCGTCGGTGGGGCGCCCACTGATATCGTAGTGCACGATGGCGATGGCCGAGGACTGGTTGTTCTCGATAATGTTGTCGAACACCTCGACATCGGTGAATGCCATGATCAACATGCCGGTGCCGGTGGGTACCACGCCGACGATGCTCCCCGGCGGCGCGAAGTTGGGGGTATTGTTGTCGCGCATGACGTTGTTGTAAACCTTGGTGCGGGTCCCCTCCCGGGACAGGTTGGGCAGGTCGAATACCAGGATGCCGCCGGTATTATTCACCGCCTCGTTGTCGTAGACCTCGGAATTGGTGGAGTTCTCGATCTCAATGCCGGCCACATTCAGTGACGCGAGATTGCGGCGCACGATGATCTTGTCGGATTGCCCCACGTAAATGCCGGCATCACTGGCGCCAATCACCACGCTATCCTCGATCAGCACGTTTTCGGTCTGCACCGGGTAGATGCCGTAGGCGCCGTTTTCGCTGCAGGGTCCGCAGGTCCATTCCACACGCATGCCGCGCATGGTCACGCCGTTGCTGAATTTGTACTTGATGCCATCGGCGGGCGGATCGATAACCGCGAAGTCCTGTAAAACCACGTTGTTACTGGTGACCAGCACGCTCTCGCCACCGCTTTCCTGGGCACCGAAATTGAGTACGCTTTTGGTGTGGCCTTGACCCCGGATGATGACATTGTCCACGTCCAGGCTGATCCCGGTATCGAGTGTGAACTCACCCTCGGGCAGTTCGATGATGTTGCCCGGCTGGGCCTCGATCAGCGCCTCCATGAGCCGGGTCTGGAAATCGTCGCCCACCTCGATCACGACCAGGTTGGGATCGATATCCTCGACCGGCGCTGTATTGTCGGGTGCGGGTGAGGAGTTGCCACCACCCCCTGAGCAGGCCCCGAGAACTCCCAGTGCCAGCAGCAAGGTTGTAGCCTTGATAACGCTACTTGTCGCGAGCTTGTTGTTCATGGTTTTTCTACCTTTAGTCTATGTTGGTTGGCTGCGTCACAAATAGCCGGAGCATTATGCTTGCCTGGGTTAAACGAGGCTGAATGGCATACATGCCCGCTACCCATCCCGGCACGGCCCGTTTCTTCACGGCACAGCGAGGCCGCGGGCTCGCGCCCGGAATCCACGATTCAAGGTGCCAGTCTAGAGAGTGGGGGGCGGGAGAGGGATGGCCGTGCGCGCCAGCGGCATGACAATTGCCGCCATATTGCGTTTACAGAGCGCTGTATTAAAGGCCGGGAGTCCAGCTGTCGGCTGGCTTACCTGTCTGACCTTGCGCCAGGCAGGACTTGATCCGTTCGGCATGGGCTGCCAGCACGTCGGCCGCTTCTACCTGTCGGGCATGCAGCTTGAACTCCAGGCCCTCGAAGCGCGGCAGGATGTGGAAGTGTATGTGGAATACCGTCTGCCCGGCAGCTGCTCCGCTCAGCTGGGCGATCATGATACCCGGTGCCTCGAAAGCCTGCTTGACCGCGGCGCCAACCGTCTGGACCACCTGTATGGTGCTCCCAAGGATGGCGGCATCGACATCAAACAGGTCTTGCGCCGGATACTTGGGAATCACCAGCGTATGGCCCGGGACCTGGGGCATCAGGTCCATGAATGCCAGCGTCTGTGCGTCTTCATAGACCTTGAAGGCGGGGGCTTCACCCCGCAGTATTTTCGCGAAGATGTTGTCGTTATCGTAGCTCATCGAATCTCTCCCGTTCCAGGGCCTGCACATCGCTCTCGAAATAGCGGTAGAACTTGTGGGGCAAAGCATGGTAATCCACGCCATTGCCGGTAGCTGCATTCCCCTGGGCATCGTAGGTATTCCACAGCAGCACCCGTTGGCCCTCAAGTCTACCTGAACCCAGGTCATGTAACAGGGCGGCGGCGCACTTACCCGTGTAGCAGCCCTCCAGCTGCAACCCTGTGACGCTGGCGGCCTGGCGCACCGCGGTCATGCCAGCCTGCGTATACCGGCCATACTCCTCGCCAAAAAAGTCATGCCGCAACTCGAGGCTGCAGTCCTCCAGTTGTATTTCTGCAATGCTGGCGTCCGCGCTGCGCAGCAGGTCGTTTGCTTCCCGCAGCAGTTTTTGCGCCCGCCGCAGCGAAGAGAACCTGGTGTCGGTAACGGCGACGGAACAAACGCGTGTTTGCAGTTCCAGTATGCCCAGGCCCAGGGTGAGCCCGACACACGAGCCCATGGTGCCACAGGCGATATAGATCACATCGGGTGGTTCGAGCTCCCCCCGCGCTATTTGCGCCTGTAGTTCGAAGGCCGCATTGACATAGCCAAGCAACCCCAGCGCCGAGGTGCCACCGGGTGGTATGAAGTAGGGTATCGCTCTGCCACTCAAGGGATTAAGGGCCGCGCGAACAAGCGTCCCGGCCACCAGTCCCGCCGTCGACTCGTAGTGTCGCAGGCGCGCGCCGGTTTGCAGGGCGCGCAGCAGGTTGGCCCGCACCGCATATGAATTGGGTTGAGCGATCAGCATCGAATTGCATGCGAGGCCGAGTTCCCGGGCATAGATGGCGGTTGCCAGGGCATGGTTCGAACCGGCGCCACCGAAAGTCACCACCTCGGTGTGTCCCCGTTGCTGTGCGTCGGCCAGCAGGAATTCGAGCTTGCGGACCTTGTTGCCGCCGTAGAGGGTTCCAGAGACACCATCGTGCTTGACGGCAAGTGCCGCGCAGCGACCACCGGGGTCTAGTCCGGCGGCGTCCAGTATCGGGGTGGGGTATTGCCCCAGGGAAACAAAAGGCAGTGCTTTCTGCAGGGAAGGGTATCTTGCAAACAAGGGAATCATGTTATCAGTGGATGTCTATGGCCTGCCTGTGCACTCCTCCATTTACTATACGCCAGATTAATGTGGTTCAGAATCGATAGGTCGCCGACATGCTTACGGTGTTGAACCAGGCGAAGTTGTAAACATCGTCCGTGTCTGCACCACCCTCCAGGGTGCGATACCCCAGCCCGAGCTGCCAGTCGTCGTCCAGCTGGTAATTGATACGCACTCCAAGGTCTATCGCCCTGCCGGGCCCGCCGGCCAGGCCGTCCAGGTCGGCGGCAAGGGACCAGCGTTCGTTAAAGCGATAGGTGCCCGCCAGATAGAGTAGCGGAACGGCGCCCACGTTATCATCCTGGCTAGTGACGCCCGCCTGGCTCAGCTTGATGCCCGCGTCGCGAATCAACAGCGTGGCGCCAATCCAGAAGTCCCAGTTGGTCTCGGCATACAGGTGATAGCGATAGCCCAGTCGCCAGGTGTTGAAGGTGTAACTCGCCTTGACCGGGTCGTCGGGGCTGTAAGTGGCGCCGGCAAAGCGGGTCTCCTTCTTGAGTTTGCCGTTTTCACTGTAGGAGAAGGGCGCGAGCAGTATGCGCACACCGTGCTTGTCGTTGATGGACCAGATGCCCTCCGCGCGTACCGTGGCCCAGGGGCCGGAACCGGCGACATCCTCCAGTGAAAACTTGTCCCCCTGGTTGTCGTTGGGGATCTGTACCTTGTTCTTCGCCTGCCAGGTGCTCCCCAGGTCCAGCTGCAGGCTGAAAACCGGGTCGTTTGCGTACGCAGAAGTCGCGAGTCCCGCAAGCGCCGCCAGCACCGTTATCCTCGCGTATGTTCCCGCTGATCCAGGTTTGCCTGTGGTTCCCGATGCGCGCATGGCTTCTCCGCAGTTAGTAAAGAGAGGTTTTGTACGGAATCTGTGCAGGTTTGGATCTGCAGGTAGAGACCAGCCGGGCAGGGTGTCGGTGGCGAGGTACTTACGCGTAACTGGCCGGCCATCGAATAAGCGAGTATGCGCGCTGGAAGTGTGTTACGGTGTGGCATTGATTACTACTATGCCTCGGCGGCCGGGTGACTGCCTTGATAGATACCGCACGCGTGGTCTTGCGCCATGTAGTTCTGCTTTTATGTTTACCTCTGCCTCCGAATCGTCGTAAGAAAATAGAGCGCTGGCTGCGCGGGCGTGAGGAATACAAGCGCCTGCAGCGGGCCGACTGGGTGCTGGTGTCATTCGGCAACAGCGGCAGGACCTGGTTGCGCGTCATGCTGTCGCGCTTTCACCAGCAAAAACACGGACTCAACGCGCACCGGCTGCTCGCTTTCGATAACCTGAAGAAGCAAAACCCCGAGATTCCCGCTGTGCTGTTCAGCCATTACAACTATCTTCCCGACTACGCTGTGGAAGCCGGCTGCGGCGACCAGTTCCAGGGCAAAAAGGTCGTGCTGCTGGTCAGGGACCCTCGCGACACCGCGGTCTCCCAGTTTTTCCAGTGGCGCTATCGCATGCGGCCTGCCAAGAAGTACCTCAACGACTACCCGGCACATGGCGCCGATATAAGCACCTGGGATTTCCTCCAGGACGAGCAGTCCGGAGTGCCCCGGATCGTGGATTATTGCAACGCCTGGGCCACCAGGGTGCGATGCCACGAGGACATGTTGCTGGTTCGCTACGAAGACATGTGCTCCGACCCCGAGGGGCAACTGCGGAGGATTCTCGCCTTTACCGAAACCCCGGCGACGCCGGCCGAGATTGCGGATGCCGTCAACTTCGCGGCTTATGACAATATGAAGAACCTGGAGTCGAGCAAATTTTTCGCCGGCATCGGCTCGAGATTGCGTCGCAACGACCAGTCCAATCCCGAATCATTCAAGGTCCGCAAGGCCAAGGTCGGTGGCTACCGGGATTACCTGACTGACGCGCAGTGCCAGGCGCTGGCGGAGATGACCGCGCGGCTGGACCCGGTGTTCGGATATCGCTACTGAAGTAATGACAGCAGAGCTGATCTTCGCCCTGGTCGTGCCGGCGACCTGGCGGATTAGCCGACCGGGTCTGGTCTAAATCTCGCTGCCGTTCCAGCTATTGGTAACCAGGATCTCCTCGACCGGCTTGCGCTTCAGTCGGGTCAACTGCTTCTGCGGTTTGCCCAGCGGCATGATGGCCGTCACTGCCCACGCCTCGGGTATGTCCAGCAACACTTTCACCTCGGGCTCCTCGGCGACACCCCAGGTCGTCATGGTCCCGCCGTAACCCTCGTTCCTGGCGGCCAGAAGAATATTCCAGGCCAATGGGTAGATAGAGCCACCACTCACCAGGCCGATACGGTCGAGGTCCTTGTCCATGCTTGCTATCAGGGACAGATCAACGGTGATCACCAGCAGGGTAGGCGCGTTGCGGATATGCGCCACCAGCCACTCGGGGGCTTCTGCCTGCGCCACCTGGTCCTCGGTGACCGCGCTGGGGTGAATCGTGTTAAGCGGGCTTTCGCCGGCGGCAACCTGCAGGAGGTAGCGGGTGGCCGTGGGTAGCGACAGTTCGGCCAGCCTTTGCTTCCGGGCAGGGTCGGTGACGTTGATAATGCGCCATCCCTGCCGATTGCCGCCGCTGGGAGCGAAGCGGGCATTGTCGATTATCCGGTGTAATACATCATCAGGTATGGGTTCACCGGTAAATTCGCGACAGGCAAACGTGCTGCGCATGACGTCGTAAAGTTCCATCACACCCCCTCTGCGGAAATCCGGTCACCCTGGATCCGGGCCATCCTCAAGCGGCCAGCAGGGCCGCCATACATAGTCCTAGCGAGGTTCAGCGACAAATACCGGAATCCTGCGGGTGGTTTTTGCCTGATACTCGTCGTAAGCCGGGTACGCCGCGACCGCAGCCGCCCACAGCATTTCACGCTCCTGCTCATCCGTGACTTCACGAACCCGCATATCGAACACTGCGGTTTTATCGCGTAACTGAATGTCCGGGTTGGCTCGCAAATTGTAGACCCATACCGGATTCTTAGGTTGGCCACCCATGGAACCAATCAATACGTAATTGCCGTCGACCGCTACCCGCATCAGGGGTATTTTGCGGATGGCGCCGGATTTGTTGCCGGTGTGGGTTACCAGCACACATGGCAGGCCGGTATCAAGCAGGGTGGTGCCTTCGGTGCCCCCGCTGCTCTCGTACAACTCTACCTGCTCTCTCACCCAGTCAAGCGCCGGGGGAATATAGTCAGCCATGGGTATACCTCCTCAGGTGACGTCGTTTGCCTGTGACTCTACATATTTCCTGAAATCGCGAAACATCTTGCGGTTGTACCAGGCCATAAGGGGTTTTATCAGCCCGAGGCTGAACTTTGCGGCGCCCTTGGGGGCCATGGCCATGAGCCACTGCACCCTGCAGCGGCCGTCTCCCAGGTCGGTCACCCGATAATCCTCGGCGAAAGCTTCCAGGGTGTCGTGGCTACAACCGACAAAGCAAAAGGCCATGCGCTTACCCGGCTCCCAGGCGATGAATTCTTCGTACCCTTTAAGCCCGCCGGTCATGCTGACGGTGCGCGTGGTGCCCAGGCTGAAGGGTTTGGGCGAAGTCCACTCGACCTGCTGAATCGGCTTGGCCCAGATCGTCCAGGCGTGAGCGTCCTCGAAAACCGCAAATATCTGCTCCGGACTGGCAGTGATGGTTTCCTCCGCCAGGAAGCAGTAGGGAGCGGTCTCAAAAAAATCCATACCAACTTTTCTGCAGGGATACATGGCCATGCTTTTCCTCATACCAGGGGTGCTGGCCCTGAATTCCACCGGTCGGGAATTACAGGGTGACCAGAGTCTACCGAAGATTCATCCAACAGTATTCCTTTTGCAACATTGCGCCTGCATTCTGCCGGGCACCACAGTGGACAGGAGCTCAGCGAAATGAAGGATTTTGGTAAACAGACGTCGCCTGTCGAAAAAGCCCGGGACCGGGCCCGGATCACGGACCAGGTAGAGGCCTTTTTACGGGCGGGGGGCAAGATTGATGTGCTGGCCAATCGGAGCGCCGAAGTCCGGGCCGGCGCCGCGAATAACTGGCATGATGAGGTGGAATTTATGCAGTTATCCGAGTAGCGCTTCACAAGCTGGTCTTCACTGACAGTATCCCTTGCTGCGCCGGTCACAATCCGCGTCGGCTGGCCTATAATTGCCGGCAGTGGTGCCGGGCCAAACGCTCGCACTTGATGCGACTCCCGGTGGGGTAAAGTGATATGCGGTTCATCCCGGAACGGCCTGAAAGGTTACCGACAGCCTGTGCGGTACTGCTGCTGTGCCTGCTGGCGATGGTGTCGGCGAGCCACGCGCAGGATGTTGAGGCAACTGGCAAGCCAGGGCACCACCTGACCGACGAGTTGCGGACCGCGGTACATAAAGTCCAGCCGCTTGTGCAGCGGTACGGCTATGCCGGCGTGGTGGGTACCGTGTCCGCAGAGGGGTTGGGCGTGCCCCTGCCCGGGCAGACGACCCTGATGGCGGCGGCGCTGGAGGCGGCCAGGGGAGAGCTCGATATTCTCATTCTCGGCACGCTCGCATTGCTGGCCGCGGTACTGGGTAACAGTATCGGCTACCTCATCGGCAGGACCGGCGGCCGTCAGTTGCTGCGCAAACTCGGGGCCAGCGAGTCGCGCGAGCAAAAACTCACTGCCCTGTTTGAACGTTATGGGGGTGGATTCGTGGTGCTGGCGCGTTTTATGGATGGCCCGCGCCAACTCAACGGCCTGCTGGCGGGCATGCTGGTGATGCCCTTCTGGGAGTTTACGCTATTCAATGTTATCGGGGCCCTGCTCTGGGTTGGCGTATGGGGGCTGGGAACCTATTATCTGTGGGAGCACGTAGGCGCCGTTCACAGTTTATTGAGTCACCTGAACCCCTGGGCGGTTGCCGCGGCCGTGATCGCTGTATTGGCGATGCTGGGCTACCTGTTTCGGGGGCGCCGGGCGGGTGGGGATTGAGGTCAGCTGCCGGGCGATCTCGGCCGGCCCTCATGGACGTGGCTAGAACGGTATATCCTCGTCATCGATGCCGGCGGGCGGAAAATCGGGGCTGGACTGTGCCTGCCCGCCCCCCGCGCCGAAGTCACCGCCGTCCTGCACGGTGATTTTCCAGCCCTGCAGGTTATTGAAGTAGCGTCCGTTGTACTCCCGGCCGCGGATGTCGAAGCTGACAGCAACCTCCTGCCCCGGCTGCAGGTTTTCCAGCAGGCCGACCTTGTCCTGGACAAACTCGATATTGATTTCCTGGGGGTACTTGCCGTCTTCCACGACGACCACCATTTCCCGCTTGGTGAATCCGCTGTCGAAAGTCTTCGCTTCCTGGATAAGCTTTATTTTTCCGGTTAACTCGTATGCCACTGGTTGAATCCTTGCCAAGAAACGGGTGGGTTGCAGGGTGGCCAGTTTAGCTATCCGCGGCTGACTTTTGTACCTTCGGGGCGCAAAACCTTGCCCCACGCACAATTGTGTCTCCCGGGAGCCGCCCCGGCGTCCAGGCGGCGCCAGGCTAGCGCTTCGCTTTGGCCAGTAACTGGTCCAACTGGTTTGCAAAGCGCTGCTTGTCCTGGTTGTTCAGCGGTGGCGGACCGCCGGACTGCATGCCGCTGGAGCGCATGGTATCCATGAAGTCGCGCATATTCAGTTTCGGCTTGATGTTGTCCGCGGTGAGGCGTTCACCGCGGCCGCTCAGCACTTGTGCCCCTTTTTCGATCACTTCCGCCGCCAGCGGTATATCGCTGGTAATGACCAGGTCCCCCGCCTTGGCCAGTTTGACGATTTCATCATCGGCCACGTCGAAGCCCGAACTCACCTGCAGCATGCGGATATTGGCGTGGGGTGGGACCGGCAGCGCATGGTTTGCCACCAGGGTGAGCTGCAAACCGGTGCGTTGGGCCGCCCGGAACAGGATGTCCTTGATCACCCCGGGGCAGGCGTCGGCGTCAACCCAGATATCCACGCTTACTCTCTCCTGCCAGAACTGTGCCGTTACATTCTAGGAAACTGGCCTTCACGCCGCCAGAGCAATGCCGGCAACTCGACGGTTGATGTGGCGGCTGGATCGCCCGGCTGCGAAGATTCAAAATCTCGGCAGCAATGTTCAATTTATTAGAATACGGGTTGAGAAATACTAGTCTATACTAAAACAATGATTTCATTGAAACAGATTCACTACGCCCTGGCAGTGGAGAAAACCCTGCATTTCAAAAGGGCCGCGGAAGTCTGCAATATCTCCCAGTCCGCGCTGTCCACCGCCCTGTCCGAAATGGAAAAACAGCTTGGTTTTCAGGTATTTGAACGGGATAACCGCAAGGTATTGGTGACCCCGTTGGGCCGGCAGCTGCTGGATCGTGCGCGCCTGATCGAGGTGCAGATGCAGGATTTGCAGAAGCTGTCCGAGGCCCAGAGGGAGCCGCTCAGTACTCCCCTGGCCATCGGTGTCATCCCCACTATCGGTCCCTACCTGTTACCCCGTATCCTTCCGGCCCTCGAAGAGAACTACCCGCGCCTGAAGCTCGACATCGTCGAGGACCAGACAGCCGAAGTGCTGGACCTGTTGCGATCCGGCGCGCTGGACACGGCGATCATCGCCCTGCCATATGCCTGTGCAGACCTGCTGACCTTCAGGTTCTGGACCGAGGACTTGCTGTGGGTGACCCATCGGGACAACAAGCGCGCCGGACAGCAGGCAATCAGTGTGGAGGAGTTGCAGCAGGAGAACCTGATGCTGCTCAAAGACGGCCACTGCTTGACCGATCACGCCCTGGCGGCGTGCAAGCTGGAGAACCGCTCCAACTTCAGCTTCAGCGCTACCAGTCTGGCGACGCTTCTGCAGCTGGTAGTCGGCAAGATAGGATCCACCCTGGTACCAGAGATCGCCCTGGAACAGCTGGTGGCAGGTAATGATTCACTAACTGGCGTGCACTTGTCCGAGCCGGGGCCGCACCGCGAGCTGGCGCTGTTAGTGCGCCCGAATTACCCCAGCATTGGCAACATCGAAGCCCTCAGGAACCTGATCCGCGCAGAGTTGACCCGTCAGGTGCCGGACTCCCGGGGGAGTCGGCTGGCGGCAGTCCAGTAGTACCATCACCGGAAGGCGGTTCTTCAAAAAAAACTGAACATCAGGTTCTGTTTAACTCAATTTACCCGTACATTGGCCGGGGTTATGCTAGTGAAACGTGTGTAGGCAATACAGCCAAGGAGGCTATTTCGATGATAAAAAAATCCATTCCATTATTCACAGCGCTAGCAGTATCAATAACCGCAGCGGGAGTCGGCAGCGCCCCGGCGGCGGCGCAGGAAATGTCCCACTCCGCGAATTTCTGGTGGCCGGAAACGCTCAATCTGGAGCCCTTGCGCGCCCACGATACGCGCTCCAACCCCTACGGAGGTGACTTTGATTACCCCGCGGCGTTCAGCAGCGTCGACTACGAGGCCCTCAAGGCCGATATCGAGGCGGTGCTGACCAATTCCCAGGATTGGTGGCCCGCGGATTGGGGTACCTATGGCGGCCTGATGATCAGGATGGCCTGGCACAGCGCGGGGACCTACCGTGTGCATGACGGTCGCGGCGGCGCCGATGGCGGCCAGCAGCGCTTCCAGCCCCTGAACAGCTGGCCGGACAACGTGAGCCTGGACAAGGCGCGCCGCCTCCTGTGGCCGGTCAAGCAGAAATACGGCCCGAGTGTGTCCTGGGCCGACCTGATGATTCTGGCAGGTAACGTTTCGCTGGAGTCCATGGGTTTCGAGACCCTGGGCTTTGCGGGAGGTCGTACCGATGATTGGGAGGCCGACGAGGTCTATTGGGGAGCGGAAACCCAGTGGCTTGCCAACGACAAGCGCTACGATAAGGACGGCAAGCTGGAAAAGCCGCTGGCCGCAGTGCAAATGGGCCTTATCTACGTAAACCCCGAGGGTCCCAACGGCAATAACGACCCGGTCTCCGCAGCCGCCGATATCCGTGAGTCTTTCGGGCGTATGGCGATGAACGATGAAGAGATCGTCGCGCTGATTGCCGGTGGACACACCCTGGGCAAGGCCCACGGCGCAGTGAAGCCTGACTGCATTGGCCCGGCCCCGGCCGGTGCCCCGATCGAAGAGCAGGGCTTTGGCTGGAAAAACAAGTGTGGCACCGGCAAGGGCGCTGACGCCATGACCAGCGGCCTGGAAGGCGCCTGGACAGCCACGCCCACCGCCTGGTCTATTATGTACCTGGACAACCTGTTCCGGTTCGACTGGAAGCAGACCAAGAGCCCGGCAGGCGCGACGCAATGGATCCCGACGGACGAAGCCGCGGCAAATATGGTGCCCGACGCCCACGTTGAGGGTAAGAGGCACGCGCCGATAATGTTCACCACGGACCTCGCGCTCAAGGAAGACCCGGAGTTCAGGAAGATCGCGCAGCGATTCCTGAAAAACCCGAAAGAGTTCGATGAGGCCTTTGCCAAGGCCTGGTTCAAGTTGACTCACCGTGACATGGGGCCGCGCACCCGTTATGTCGGGCCTGAAGTGCCCGAGGAAATTTTTATTTGGCAGGATCCTGTCCCGGCAGCGGATTACAAGCTGATAGATAAAAATGATGCGGCCAAGCTGAAGGCGAACATTCTGAAGTCCGGTTTGAGCGTACCCGTACTGGTGCGGACTGCGTGGGCGTCAGCTTCCTCCTATCGCGGCTCGGACATGCGCGGTGGAGCCAATGGGGCGCGGGTTCGCCTGGAACCCCAGAAAGACTGGGCGGCCAACAATCCCGAGGAATTGGCCCAGGCGTTGGCGACGCTGACCAAGGTCCAGCAGGACTTTAACAAGTCCCTGTCCGGCGGCAAGCAGGTTTCGCTGGCCGACGTGATCGTGCTGGGTGGCGCTGCGGCCATTGAGCAGGCTGCCAAGGAGGCGGGCGGTGCTGTCGAGGTGCCGTTTGTGCCTGGACGCACAGATGCCTCGCAGGAGATGACCGATGTGCAGTCGTTTGCCGTGCTGGAACCCAGCGCGGATGCCTTCCGCAATTATTACAGCGACGGGAGCTATGGCACACCGACGCAGATGTTGGTCGAGAAAGCCGACTTGTTGACCCTGAGCGTACCGGAAATGACCGCGCTGGTGGGGGGCATGCGTGCCCTCAACGCCAACACCGGCCAGACCGCCTACGGGGTGTTCACCGACAAGCCGGGAACCCTCAGCAACGACTTCTTCGTCAACCTGCTGGATATGTCTACCGTATGGTCAAAATCCGACAAGACTGAAGGCGTCTATGAGGGCAGGGATCGTGCCAGCAACGACCTGAAGTGGACGGCCACTCCCGTGGACCTCATTTTTGGTTCGAACTCCGAGTTGCGGGCTGTGGCGGAAGCCTATGCCGCCAACAACGAGCAGTTCCTGAACGACTTTGTCGCCGCATGGACCAAAGTGATGCAGGCTGATCGCTTCGACCTGAACCAGAGCTGAACCGGCAGGAGTAGCAGTTACCGAGAGGGAACTGCTAACTCGCATCCCCAGGACGGCGCCGTGCAACACGGCGCCGTTCTGCTTTTCTGAGCTTGTGACAAGACTGTTCCGGTACCCCTGGAGTAAGGCCGGACTACTCTGGCTCTGCTCCCTGTGAGTCCTGTTGCACGCTTTTACCTGCTTGCTGCATGCCCTGCATGAATTCCCCCAGGGCCCGACCCATCTTCTCCGGGTCGACTTCACCGTCCTCTCCGAGGCCCATTTTTTCCAGGGACTGGAACCGCTCCTCCATTTGCTCTGCATGCCGTTCCATCTTTGCCTGCAGTTCGCGTTGGGCGTATTCCCCACTGAGTCCCGTGAGCAGGCCGATTACGCCGAGAATACCGAAAACCAGGGTAGCGGTCTGTTTATTGCGGCCGTGCACTTCGGTACTTGCCGTAATGACCAGCCAGACGCCCCAGGCGGTGCGCACCACCGTGCCCAGGTAGGGAATGATGCTCACAATGGCGACCACCGGCAGGATTGCCGTGGCATAGGCCATGCAGCGATAGGCAGTCTGGTAATCATGCGGTGAGCCCATCAGTTTCCAGATCACAAACATGATGGCCGAGCTGATGAAGCTGCCTATCGACAGTGCGATGGGGGCGACAATGATCGCCCCCAGCCCTGCCGCGCCGGCGCCGGTGAGGCCGATAATCGACAGCACGCCATAAATAGCCCCCGCCAGGACGCCCATCACGATTACAAAAATGAGCGGTTCGCCAAAGCCGCCGGATTTCGGCATATTACGGTAGAAAGTGCCGGGGTCATTGATTACCTGTTTGGCCTGCGCAATCACGGTGCCGAGATCGAAGCCGCTGGATGAGTTGTTGGAATTGCTCTCCCCGGGTGACTTGTCCGACGCGGGTGTCCACTGGTTTTCTTCAGGCATGTCTGGGTTTCCTCTCCTGTAGCCTGGCGGCAGATACTCCGGCACGAATGATCGTGGATCCGGGCCGGGCCGCAACAGGTTTGATAATAGTTTAGGGGCCAATGCTGTCAAACGCCCGCAATCCCGCTACGTAATCTGGGCCCGGAGCATTTGGTAATTATTCACCAGTGGCGAATCTGCGCCGGGCGCGCAGGCGTATACAGTTACGAAATCCACCACAAAGGCACCTGGATTATGTACATCATGGCATCTGTTTTGTTTATTTACTCATCGGTACTTGCCCTGGCGGTTTGGCAGGAGAAACGCAATGAGGAGAGCAACACCTGAGTCAGCTAGCGGGGCAAAGCGCCGCTCCGATCTTGACTCAACCGCGCCTCCCGCTAACTCCAGTTGAATATCCGCGTATCGGAGATGTCATTGCCGTCCGTATCCCGGATCGCGTTGGGAGGGCAGGTTTTCCGTGTCAGCAGCGAAACCACTATGAGGGCAAGCAGGCTGCACAGGAAGGCCGGCACCGAGGCGATATAAATGGCGTCCCAGGTTTCTCCCTCCACGTGGGGGAGCAGTACCAACACCAGCACGATCCAGCTCATGGCGCCAGTCAGGATGGAGGCCTTGGCACCGATGACATTGGCCGGCTTCCACAGGATGCCACACACGAGGCTGGCTGCGATGACCGGGAAGGAAATCGCCCCGGCGAACACCAGCAGGTTGTAGAGGTTGCCCATACCCAGTCCGAAAGCCAGGCCGGTTGCTGTGAAGCAGAGCATGGCGATGCGCGTCGCCAGCAGGGTTTGCCTGTCGGTGGTAGCTGGCTTCAAGGCCCGCAGAACGGTATAACCCAGCAGCGCACCCGAGGTCAGTACGGTATCCCCCGCAGTACTGATGATGGCGGAGGCGGCGGCCACGAAAAACATCACCGCGACCCACTCCGGGACATGGTGCTGCACAAACCATGGAAAGATGAAGTCCAGTTCGGCTGCGGGGAAATCGGCGCGGAGAATGTATACGCACATACCGACGATCACCGGCACCATACCCAGCACCAGGTAAATCACACCGCCCAGCACGAAACCCCGGGTGGCCGCTTTTTCGTCCCTGGCGGCCAGTGCGCGGGCGCTCAGGACCGATCCGCCGAGATCGCCGATAGCCACGGAGAACCAGGCGGCCAGCATGTAAAACAGCCCCAATAAGCCCAGGTAGCCGCTGAAGCCGGCGGGTTCGCCGGAGCTGTTCGGCTCGCTGGTATAAAACAGGCTGAAGGGAGGGGTTCCGTCCAGGGTGCCCGCTTTCTCGATGAAAGCCAGCGGGCCGCCCACAGCGCCCAGGGCGTAGGGCAGTACCGCCAGCAGCACAACGGTCAAAATGATGAAAGCCAGCATGTCCGAGCGCGACAGGGCCCACAGTCCGCCGCTCAGGGAAATGGTGAGGATTATGCCGGCACCCAGCAGGGTTGCGGAGATCGGCTCCAGGCCGGTGATGTGGTTGATCAGTACGCCCAGGGACAGCAGTTGCGCTGCTATCCACGATACATAGGCGAGCAACTGCACGATCAGGCCGGTCATGCCGACCTGTCGGTCATAGCGCGAATTGAAAAAATCTATGGCTGTCATGAACCGGGAACGGCGCAGGATGCGTACCAGGAAAAACCCACTGAACAGCAGCGTGAGCACCGGCGACCACGGGTCCCAGACGATCGCCTGGAAACCGCCGACGAAAGCCTCCCTGGCGCCGCCCAGTATCACTGCTCCTCCCAGCCAGGTGGCGACCACCGAGCCGGTTACAAACGGCGTCGACAAGCTGTGGCTGGCGAGAATGAAGTCCTCGCTGGAATGAGCCCGACGCGAGTAGAACAGGCCCAGTCCGATAATGGTCAGAAAATACACTGCTACCGAACCCAGGATAAGGTTGGAACTTTCGCTGATTTCCATTGTGTGTTTCCTATGTTGCCCACCAGGCGTGCTCGGTACCCTGCGAAAACCTCACAAGGCACTGGTTGCGCTGGCCAGTTGCATTATGACCTGACCCACCTACAATCCGAACAGGAATATCGAGCTGCAAGCGCGAAGGAGACGGGTGCTGCATCTGGGCTAGCACAGCAACTGCCCGCTTCCCGGGCCTGTCAACGGCAGCGAAGCTTGGGAGCCGATCGATCTTTGGTAATAACAGGTGAGAAACGGCCATGGCTGGAATCCTTGCAGATCTGGGAGTGGTGGGGAGGCTCGCCCTGCGAACTCTCGGGCGTCGCCTGCGCTCGGAAGTCGAGGCGGCGCCAGACCTCGATGAGTTCCAGTCAGAAATGGAGCAGCTGCTATCCGCAGCGCCCGATGATCTCATCCGCAATCACTGCTGGGTGACCCTCTCCGCGCAGCAGCCACCCTGGCTGGCTACCGGTATGTTGCTGGAAGAGGGCGATGAGGTCACCTACTTCGTCGAGGGCCGTGTCTACGCAAACAGGTTACTGGATATTTATGTGCAGCCTTCCCTGCAGCTTTGGTGCAGGGTCGGTGAGCGCGGCGATATTTTTCGCGGAACGCGCGCCAGCCATTCTTTCGTTGCCGCAACAGCTGGCGAGTTCATGCTGGGCAATTATTTTCCCAACGACTGGACCGACCTGAAGGGCAGTCGCAAACAGGATGACAGCGTGTACAAGGACGTCAGCGGGGGATTGCGTGTCCTGGTTATACGCTGGTCGGGCCCCTGCGCCGCCAGCCTCGGCAGGCTGCGGGCCGGTGGTGACCCCAGGGGACGCATTCAAGCGGAGCTGGAGAGAATTCAGGCGGGCGACACGACACCTCCCGGCTGGCATTACCTGTGGCATCTCGGCCCCGCTGAAATTTACCAAACAGCTTCTGAAGCAGAGGGCAGGGCCTGCATCCACTGCCGGACTCATGGGGATGTCGGCATACTGCAGAAGGAAGTGAACCTGCCCCTGGAAGAGGACACCGAAATCAGCTGGCGCTGGTGTATAGACCAGCTGCCCTCGACCATTCGCGAAGACACCGTACCCAGCCACGACTATCTCAGCCTGGCGGTAGAGTTTGATAACGGCAGGGACATCACCTACTACTGGAGCGCCACCTTGCCGGAGGGCGCTGGTTACGACTGTCCGCTGCCCAACTGGAATGGTATTGAGTACCACGTGGTAGTGCGCAGCGGGCCTGCGGGCCTGGGCAACTGGCAAGACGAACGTCGTAGCCTGCGCGCCGACTACAGGAAATATATGGGAGAACCCCCCGCCCGAATTGTGCGGGTCTGGTTGATTGCCAATAGCATATTCCAGCGCAGTCCGGGAGATTGCCGCTATACGGATATTGTCATTCACGCGGGTGGGCGCGAGACCCGGGTCCTGTGACCTGTCGCGGCATCTGTCATGGCAGGCTGAGAGTGAACAACAGGGGCGGGGCGAGATAGTGATGGATACCCTGCTGCTCAGAAAGGTCGCTATAGATACCTATAAAGAGAACGTCGCCTACCTGCACAGGGACTGCAAGCTGTATCGCAGCGAAGGTTTCCAGGCCCTGAACAAAATTGAAATCACCGATCAGCAGAGTGGGCAGTCGATCATCGCCCTGCTCAATATCGTCGATGACGCCGGGATCACGGCTCCCGATGAACTGGGTTTGAGCGAGCAGGCCTTTGGCCAGCTCGAGTCCCGGGAGGGCATCCCGGTTCTGGTCGCGCATGCACCGATACCCGAGTCGATAAGGTGTATACACAGGAAGATCGCCGGCGAGAGTCTCGCCCTGGAGGATTACCTTGGCATCGCCAGGGATATCGCTGCCAATCGCTACTCGAAAATTGAGATAGCGGCTTTTCTGGTCGCCTGCTCGGAGCTGGGGCTGGAGCGCGACGAGGTTCTGTACCTGACCAGGGCGATGATAGAAACCGGGCGCCGCCTGGACTGGAATGAACCCCTGGTTGTGGACAAGCATTGCATCGGCGGTGTCCCGGGGAACCGGACGACCATGTTGATCGTGCCTATCGTCGCAGCGCACGGCATGTTGATACCCAAAACGTCCAGTCGAGCTATCACCTCGCCAGCGGGTACCGCGGATACCATGGAGGTGCTGGCCCGGGTTGAACTGACGCCGGACAAACTGCATGAGATCGTCCGCAGTCAACGCGCCTGCCTGAGCTGGGGCGGGACGGCCTCGCTGGCCCCCGTGGATGACATCCTGATATCGGTGGAGCGCCCCTTGCTGATGGATTCGCCCGGTCAGCTCGTGGCGTCCATCCTGGCAAAGAAAGTGGCGGCGGGGGCGACGCACCTGATTATCGACATACCCATCGGCCCCACCGCCAAGGTTCGCGATCGCAACAGTGGCCTGGCATTGCGCAAGCTGTTCGAGTATGTCAGTGACCAACTGGGACTGGTGCTCGAAGTGGTTTTCACCGATGGCAGGCAGCCGGTTGGTCGCGGTATAGGCCCGGTCCTGGAGGCGCGTGATGTGATGCAGGTGCTGCAGAACGACCCGCTCGCCCCGCACGACCTGCGGGAAAAAGCCCTGCAACTGGCGGGCAGGATTCTTGAATTTGACCCGGATGTGCGCGGCGGAGGCGGCTACGCCATTGCCCGGGAAATCCTCGAGTCCGGCAGGGCACTGGACAAGATGCAGGCTATCATCGAAGCCCAGGGTCGCAATCCCGATCCACCGCAACTCGCGCGCCTGATGCACGATGTTCCCGCCAGTCGGGACGGAGTGGTTACCGCCATCGACAATCTGCAGTTGGCCCATATTGCCCGCCTCGCCGGCGCCCCTATGGCCAAGGGTGCCGGCGTCGACTTGCAGCATAAACTCGGCGATACGGTAACGGCGGGTGAGCCGCTATACTCAATTTATGCCGAATTCCAGGCCGACTATCGGTTCGCCCGTGAGGCCGCGGAAAAGGCGAGCGGGGTAACGGTAGAGTGAGTGTCGGCCAGGTGCTGAGCGGGACTGGTGGCAGTGGCTGCCGGATGTGAATACGGGGTAATGGCTTGAACAAGGTATCTGCTGGCAGGGGGTTGATGCTCGGTTTTCCCGAGTCCAGGGACGTTGCAGTCAGGGTGGCAGCGGCGGCAGATCTGGACTTTGCTGAAGTAGCGGGCCATAAGTTTCCGGACGGTGAGAGCCGTATAACTTTGCCCTGCCAGCTGCCGGAGAATGTGCTTGTTTTTCGCAGCCTGGATAATCCCAACGAGAAACTTGTAGAGCTGATGCTGGCGGCGGCCACCGCCCGGCAGTTGGGGGCGCGCCGCCTGATCCTGGTCGCGCCCTACCTGTGCTATATGCGCCAGGACAAGGCCTTCAGCCCCGGGGAAGCGATCAGTCAGCAGGTGATAGGCAAGCTGCTGGCTGACTACTTCGACGCAGTGGTCAGCGTTGATCCCCATTTACACCGCGTGCATCGCCTCGCGGATGCCATACCGGTGAAATCAGCGGTTTCGATAACCGCGGCAGCGGCCATGTCGGAGTACCTGGACGGCCATCTGGAAAACCCGATTCTCATCGGCCCAGACGAGGAGTCGGAGCAGTGGGTGGCCTCCATCGCCCGGCGCAGCAAGCTTGAATATTACGTGGCCAGCAAGCAGCGGATAGGTGACAGGGAGGTGGTCGTCTCCCTGCCGGGGGCCGCATATGGGGGGCGAGACGTGGTACTGGTCGATGACATGGCCAGCACGGGAAGAACGCTTGCAGCGGCCAGTCGAGAGCTTTGCCGCTACCAGCCGGCCAGCATCACCGTCATGGTAACGCACGCCCTGTTCGTAGGGGATGCGCTGGCCAAAATCACTGCAGCTGGCGTGGGCCAGGTCTGGAGTAGCGACAGTATCCTGCATCCGAGCAATTGCATCAGCCTGGCGGGCAGTCTCGCGCAGGCCTTGCGCGAACTGATCGATCAAGCGGACTGAGATGAGGCCCGAGACGCTGCGCCTAACGTGTCATTGAGCAGCTTGCAGCATGCGTAGGTGCTGCGCAGCAGCGTTGCCGGAGTTTCCGTCAGCTCCGCCAGTTCGAGCACAGAGCCCAGCAGGGCATCGATCTCCAGGGCGTTGCCCTTCTCTACATCTTGCAGCATGGAGGTTTTATGGGCGCCGACCTTCTGGGCCCCCTCCAACCTTTTCTCAATGGTATGTCGAAAGTGGACGCCGAGGCGATTTGCCACGGCCTGGGCCTCTCGCATCAGTTCGGCCGCCAGCCACCTGGTGTGGGGTGACAGGCAGATCTCCTCCATGGTGGCGTGTGTGAGAGCGCTGATCGGATTGAACGAAAGCGCTCCCCAGGCCTTCAGCCATAGCTCCGCGCGAATATCCTCGATAACGTAGGATTTGAATCCGGATGCGATAAGGGTAGTTGCCACGGCCTTGCAGCGTTCGCTTTCACTGCCATCCAGCTCGCCCAGTGTAAAGCGGTTGCCCTCCACGTGGTGCACGACACCGGGGGCAACAACTTCAGCGGCGGGGTAGGCTGTACAGCCAATGACTCTGGAAACATCGATGCAGGCTGCGATGGTTCCGTCGGGATCGAGACTTTTCAGGCGGCGGCCATCATACTCGCCGCCGTGCCTGTAGAAGTACCACCAGGGCAGGCCGTTCTGCAGTGTCAGTATTGCCGTGTCGTCTTGCAGCAGTGGGCCCAGGAGTGGCGCAACGGCCGGAATATGGTGTGCCTTGACGGCGAGGATTACCAGGTCCTGCTTGCCGAAATCAGCCGGGCTGACCGAGATGTCGGGTTGTTCTATGAATGCATCCATACCATGGGCAGAGGTCAGCCTGAGCCCGTGCCTGCGCGCCTCCTCCACTTGCACGGGCTGATCAACAAAGCAAACGCGGTTGCCTGCATTGGCGAGTCTGGCGCCCAGCAGTACGCCCATGGCGCCCGCCCCGCATATTGTGATATCCATTCCTTCTCTGTTCCCCTGTAAACAGGATGCCGTCGCTATCGCGTGGTACTGCGCAACTGGAAAGTATGCGGTTTCCCGGACTTCCGCGCGACGCTCAGGTAAAGCTTGTCGAAACCGGCGTTCAATTTCTGCTTGAACTGTATCGAAGACGTATTGAAGTATTGGGAGATGCTGTAGTAGCGTTCGCGCCCTATGCTTCGCAAGTGCTGGTAGCACTGGTAGCGCATGTAGGGAGCGAGCCCTTTGCCGCGAAAGCGGGGCATGGTAAAGGCGTCATACAGGTAGGCCTCGTTGTCCGCCATAGCGAAGCGCAAGGGCACATGGTTGCACTCCTCGAGATCAGCCCAGGTGAACGCTACAACATCGTCCTCGTACTTGAGGCCAATGCAAATATGTCCCTTGTCTATCCGTGCCCTGAGGCCATCCAGGTTATCCCAGGGATGATCCGCTGCGATAAGTTCCATGTCATCGCGATCCAGGACGCATAAGGTATAGTCCTGGAAGGAGTCCAGCCACTGTTGCGAGCAGGAAAAGTTGCCCTCACTGACGAGATAGAACAGATCTATGTTGACGCCGAGTTTGCCGACCTTTTTTAGCAGTTCATGAGAGAGGAGTCCGTGAGCGGAGGCCTCCTTGATCTTTCCCCACAGCATATTGGCAGCCCTTCCCCTTATTCCCGGTTGCCGGAGCGGTCAACAAGCCGCCGATACAAAGTGTGGCATTGCTGTCCAATCCGTCTCAAGCATCCATTGGTGTATTTTTCTGGCGGAAAACCAGACGGTAGCTAGCAGCATAATAACGAATTTCCGGGTTTATGTCGTAGCGGACTTTGCCAAACCTGCCCGCCGGGCACTGCGCGGGGTGTGCTCTTCGTCAGGACGCATACTGCAGGGCAATCTCGGTCAACCTGTCTTTCTGTTTTTCCATACGCAGCAGCGCGCTGAGCACGAGATCGACCTGGCTGGAGCCTATGGCGCGCTGCCGTGTATCCTTCAGGCCCACGGCCCTGCCCACGTTATACAGCAACCAACTGACCCAGGCTCCCTGGATCGCGTCAGAGGATGCCGGAATCATGTCCTCAGCAATTACCCCGCCGGCATCCACGTAGGCCCGCAGGATTGTGGTGAACGGCCTGGCGTCGAAGTGGGCGGTGATGCCGCCCCAATCCAGCGCCTCCAGCAGCAACTCATAGGTCGGATTCAGGCGCCGCGCTGATTCCCAATCGATCAGCAGCGGCGCCCCTGCCTCGTCCCAGAGGATGTTCTTGTGGTCCAGGTCGCCGTGGCTTATGACCTGGCGCTCTGCGAGGCGCTCCAGCGCCGGCGCGTGTAGCGCCACGATCCGCAGTATGTCTTCCAGGCGAGCTTCGAGAATATCGCTGTAGCGCACGTTGCGCTGTCGGGCCAGCTTCACCAGCTCCACCACCCGCTCAGCGGTTACCGGGAAGGAGGGGACATCGCTGAGCTCCGGCACCTTGATATCACTGCTATGCATTTGGGCCAGGGTGCCGGCGACGATGGCGGCGTGACGCTCCTCGATGCCGTTCCTGTGACAGGCGCGGGCGTCGGTCCACGGATAGACAAGATAGCCGACACCGTCCAGCAGTTGCAGGTGAGTTTCATCTGCGCGCAGCGCATACAGGGCCGGAACGCCCCGCGTTGCAAACTCGCAGGCGGTGACTTCTGTGGCGTTCAGCTGGGTGACAATGTCCGGGTTTGCCATGTCCATGTCGCTGGCCAACTGCTTGACGGCAAAGCAGCCGCTTTGTGTCTCCACGCGCCACATGCAGTGATGAAAACCTCCGGGCACCCGCCTGAGGGGGCCGAGGGCTGCGCCCAGGTCAAACAGCTTGCAGAGCTGCTCGATATGCTCCGCATTGTCCGCCAGGGGCCGGCTGCCGGCCGTGGAGGTGAGTTCCCCCAAACTACCGGGCCGGTTCTTCGAAGATGGCGTAGAGCTTGCGGCTTGGTTGCACCACTTCCCATGTCCCCTTGAAGCCTTTGGGAATCACAAAGCTGTCGCCCGCCCTCAGGGTGGTTGCGGTACCGGCCTCGTCAGTAACAATGCTCACCCCTGCAAGCAGGTGGCAGGTTTCTTCCTCGGTGTAATTGATATGCCATTTGCCCACCTCGCTCTCCCAGAAACCGGAAAAATACCGGCGGGTGGGGTCGGTATAGTGATTCCAGAGAGTTTGCCTGGGGTTTCCCGAGATCAGTTTATTGGCATCGAGGTAATATTCCTCGCTATCGACCACCCGATCGTTGAGTTTGAGCAAGGGGTAAGCTGTCGGCATTCTTGGTCTCCGCTGCAAAAAAAGCCCAGTCAGACAGTGTCAAAGCTGATAGGCATGGATTTTATGCCATTGATAAAATTGGAGCGCAGCCACGCGATTTCACCATCGAGGCGCGGATTGCGGATGCGCCGCAAAATTTCCTCGAAGATGACCTTCAGTTCCAGTCGCGCCAGGTGCGAACCCAGGCAGAAGTGCTCACCGATGCCGAATGCGCGGTGATTGTTTCTGACTTCCTCGCGTTGGGCGCGGGTGATATCGAAACTGTCGCTGTCGCTGAAAATGGCTTCGTCGGCGCTGGCGGAGCCATAGTACATCTGGATTTTATCGCCTTTCCTGATCAGTTGACCCCCGACTTCCACATCCTCGGTGGCGGTGCGGCGAAAGGCGATGACCGCGGGGTTGTAGCGCAGGAACTCCTCGATGGCGCCCTCCAGCAGCTCGGGATTGTCGGCCAGCTGCTGGTATTGGTCATGCTCGATAAGCAGGCGCATGCCGTGACTGGTCACGGTGCGAGTGGTCTCGTTGCCGGCCACGATCAGTAGCAGGAAGAAGTAGCAGAACTCCTCGTCGGTGAGGGGCTCATCTTCCACGGTCCCGTTGAGCAGCACGTTTACGATGTCGTCCCTGGGGGCGGTTCTCTGCTGTGCCGCCAGTTCCTGGGCCATCATGAACATTTCCATCATGGCCATGGTGCCCTCCTCCTGAGTGGTGGAGAGCTCCGGGTCATCCATGCCAATCATGATATTGGTGAGTTCGAACAGTCGGCCTCTCTGGTCAAGCGGCACGCCCATCAGCTCGCAGATGGCGATGAGCGGCAGTTCGGCCGCCACCTCTTCCACGAACTCACAGCGTCCGCCGGTCACCGCCCTGTCCAGTATGTCCCTGGCGATCTCGCGAAAGCGCTGCTCGTAGGAGTCAACCGCTTTGGGAGTGAAGGCATTGCGCACCAGGCGTCGATACTTGATGTGCTTGGGAGGATCCATGTTGATCAGTTGCAGGCGCATCATCGCCAGCATCTCCGGATCCTGCTCGTGCAAGAAGCAGGTTTCGGCCTCGGAGGAAAACAGCAGCGGGTTCTTGGAAATGAAGTCCAGGTCCCGATGACGACTAATCACCCAGAAACCGCGCTGTTGCACCGGATCCTCGTGCCAGTAGACCGGCTGCTCAGCGCGCAGGTACTTGAAAATATCGCGCGGCAGGCCTCCCAGGTAGGTTTCCGGGGCAGTGAGATCGAATACCGGGCATCCGGACATAAATATTACTCCGTGGTGTCCGGCAAAGGGTGCTGCGCTGCAGCCCGCGGTGCCGGCGAGGATTCAGTAATAGAACTCCGTTTTGTCCGCCTCAACCGGCCGGCTTGCGGGTAACCAGGCGTCGCTCGATAATGTCGACGAGTTGATTTTCTATCAGGTCAAGGAGCTCCGGCGTATTCATCTGGCGAACCAGGAAGCCCTGCTTGTTGGCGAAAATATAGTTGTCATTCGCCCGGTCATACACTGCGAGCTTCACCATGGTCGATACATCCTCATCGTGGAATCCCAGCCATATTCCCACGGGGACGATTGTCGACTTGGATCTGTCCGCCGACGGCCGTTCCGTGGCATGAATGGGATCCCCGCCCGACTTCGCTTCTGATTCGTTGTCCAGTGGGGTATGTAGTTTCTCTGAGAGTGTCGGTATATCCATGAGAGCATCTCCTGCGCTGGTAATGATGGGTTGTCCGTTCAGATAGTATTCTTGCGTCATGCCGGCGGTGACTGGCTGGGCCTCATCGACCGGGGACGGCGCGTCAGTGGCCTGGGGTGATTCGGTCGGCTCCGACAGGTACTGGGGGCCGGCGTATTCGGTCAGGTCGGGCGGTGTCTCTGGTGATGCCGGTGCAGCTTCCTGCGCAGCAAGGGGAACACCGGCTTCCTGTTGCTCTTCCCCTGGTTGCTCCTGATTCACCTCGTGGTTATCTTCTGATTGATCCGACAGCGCCTGCTCCGGTTCAGGCAGGTCTTGCGCCGCAGCCTCTGGAGTGGGGGCGGGGGCTTCCACCCCCCCGCCAGCTTCATTGCTGCCCAAACTGGCCAGCATCTGGATTTTCAGGCGTTTGCAAAGGTACTCGGCTGCCACCAGTGCAAGATCCAGCGATTCTGTCTCTTCATTGCAGAGCCGCAGCCAGATCATGAAGGTGTGCAATGCCTGTTCAAGTGACTCGGCATCACCCTTGGCAAGACTCGAAGCGATGGCGTTGCACACTATGCGGGTGAACCAGACCATCCGTCGCCAGGAGTCGGACTCCTCACCGAACAGCTCCAGCAGGGTGCTGGCGATGTCCATCCAGGGCCCTTTCATCAACTGGTCGAGGTCGTCCGGCGCCTTATAGCCGGCGATAATACCTTCCAGTTCCTGCAGGATGACCAGATGGTCGAAGTTTGCAGCGGAATCGCGTGCTTCATCGCTCATGATTTCAGCTCCCAACCAGTAATATAGGCAAAGGTGGTCTTCATATAACGATCAGCGTTGACCATTCTGGCCGCCTTTGCTGCCCCGCCCATTGCCCGGCTCGCCTGTTGTATCCAGTTCCTTGGTCAGCCGCATGAGTTGTTCCATGAAATGCCAGGGCGTGAGCAGGGGTTTGAGCTGCCTCGCGTCGACCGGTTCACTGAACAGGTAGCCCTGCAAAATAAACACGCCGTTGGCCGCGAGGAAGTCAAACTGTTCTCGGGTCTCGACACCGGTCGCGACCAGCCTGAGTTTCATACATTTGGCCATGGCGATAAAGCCCTTGACCAGATTGGCGTCGGTCTCACTCTCCTGGGACCTGATGATGAAACGGCGGTCAATTTTAAGTTCGTCCAGGGGGAAGCGACTCAAGTAGCTCAATGGGGAGTAACCTGTGCCAAAGTCATCTATTGACAGTTCAACCCCCAGTTTTTTCAATTCCTGCAGGGCCTCTATGGTACCGCCGATGTCGGTGATGATTGCTCCCTCTGTGAGTTCAAACTGCAAACGGGACGGATCTATCCCACTTTGGTCCAGAACGTCTTTCACGGTGGAGATGAATCCTGAATTGAACTGCAGCGCTGAAATATTAATTGTTACCTTGGGCAGTTTGAGCCCCTGCAGCTCAAAGTCGGTCAGTTGGCGACAGGTTTCCTGTAATGTCCATTTCCCGAGCTCAGCTATGATATCCATTTCCTCTGCCAGGGGTATGAACTGCAAAGGAGGGATGAACCCCTGTTCAGGATGATTCCAGCGCAGCAGGGCCTCCGCGCCCACGATGGTGCCGTTGCGTATGTCGACCTGCGGTTGGTAATGCAGAACGAGTTCCTTGCGTGTAACCGCCTCTCGCAACTCCGTCTTCAGCCGCACCTGGTCGAGTCGTGGTTCTTCCATATGATTCTGGTAATACGAGATTCCCGAATGACCGGGTTTCTTTGCATGGTACATGGCGGTATCGGCTGCCCTGATCAACCCCCTCGAGTCCGATGCGTCCCCGGGTGCCACGGCAATGCCGATACTGACCGAGATGCTCACCGGCTGGTCCTCGATCAGAATGGGCGCTGCCAGCGCCTCGACGATACGCTTCGCCACAATGCCGGCAGACTCGAGATTTTCGACCTGGCTCAGCAGGATCGCGAACTGGTCGCTCCCGAACCGGGAGATGTCGAATCGCGAGCTGGATTCGACGTTGAGGCCAACCATATCGCTGTCGCGGACGCAGCCGGTCAAACGCTGAGCGACCTCCTTGCGCAGCACGTCACACATCGAGCGGCCAAAGGAGTCGTTGACCTCCTTGAGGTTGTCCAGGTCGAGGAATAACAGCGCTACCTGGTCGCCATTTCGTTGCGCTGTGTGCAGGGTCCGCTCCAGGTAATCGACAAAATACTGTTTGTTGGGCAGCGCGGTCAGGCTGTCGTAGTAAGCCAGTTTCCACAGGGTATCCCTGGCCTTTGCCGCTTCGCGTAATTCCTCATCGAGTTCTGAATTGCGGCGCGCAAGCTCCGCCAGGCGTGCTTCCCATTCGGCAACCAGGTTCTGTTGCGCACTGGACTTCTGTGCCGTGGAGCTGCGTTGCTGCACAACGGTATTGAGTGCGGTGGCGACATCGGCCAGTTCGGTCACTGCATCGATCTGCGCCTCCCCGTCCAGTTGGCCGGCGATCAGGCCAGCGGCGAAGGCGTTCAAGCGCGCCAGGGGGCGGGTAAGGCGGTGTATTATCAGGTAGCCGACGAGTAGGGACAGGGCCACCAGCAGTCCTGTCATGGCAATGCGCTGCTCGATGGCTTGATGTTGCTCTCCGCTCAGGGTGAGCAGGAATGAGGCGATTCCCAGGAACAATACCAGCCCCAGGATCAGTGCATTGAGTTTGCCTCGCAGTGACACCGGCAGCTATCAGGGCTGCCGTGAGCCGGGCACCTTGCCAGCACGGCGGTCCAGGTACATCGAAGTCGACTTGATAGGCCCGGACCTGAGCAGGTCCGCTGGGCCGTGGCGTCCCCGGGTGAAGAAACAGGACATATAGCAACTTCCATGATCTTATAGTCTGTCGATACGCTATCACAGTCATATGGGACATTGAATCTGTTTGTCTGTTAATTGTAAGTTGCCGGTCGGACAGGGCGCTTGCCCCGGCTTCAGTCTCCCTTTGAATTGCCGGCGTCCTGCCCATGGGCCTGTTGCCTGTCAAAACGGTCATAGAAACGCTGGGCGGCGGGGTGCAGCGGTACTGCCAACCCCAGTTGCATGGTCTCCCTGGAGATGAATGCGGCCCGGTAATAGCGCCGTGCCAGTTCATCTCCTCCGCTGACCAACAGCTCGAGCATTTGCTCTACCCGTTCATCCGCCACGTTGCTGTGGGTCATAAGCGCTGCGGTGAGGCCAATGGTGCTGAACGGCTCGGTCTGGCCGGGGTATGTCTTGGCGGGCACTGTCAGCGGGTAGTATGCGAAGTGTCGCTCAGCCAGTTTGTCCAGCAGCTGTGGCGGCATGGAGATATACCGCAAATCGTCGCGTCGCGATGCCAGCGCCTGGATGGAGCGCGCAGGTATCGCCTCGGTAAGGAACAGGGCATCCACCTCGCCGCGCTCCAGTTGCGCAATACCCCTGGCCAGGCTGATCTCCCGGATATCGGGCAACTGGTCCTTATCGAGCCCCACGACCATGCCGATAAGCAGGGCGTTGATGCGGCTGCCCGAACCGCGCCGGCCGATAGCCACCCGCCGTGCCCGCAGATCCTCCAGACTGCTTATGCCACTGGCCTCCAGGGTGAGCAGCTGTACGGCCTCCGGCCACAGGCTGGCCACGGCGCGCAGCTCGCGATATGGATACAACCCGGCGCTCACAAGGCCGCGATGCAGTAGCGTGGCAACATCGCTCTGGACGAGTCCGAAATCCAGCCGACCCGCCTGCAGGCGGCTGGCGTTCTCGACGCTGCCCTCCGAGGTCGCGCTGAATACGGCGGTACCGCGCTGCTTCGCATAGAGGCTCAGTGCTTCGCCAAAGGCAAAATAGGTGCCGGTTACCGGCCCGGAACCCAGGGTAGTTTCGCCCCTGAGTCGTGCTGTGCGCAGGTCTATCCGATCGATGGCCACACCCAGCTCTTCGGCGATCACGGACGCCGTCGAGTCCTGCTTGTACTCCTGGGCGTTGTCCAACAGCGCGCGGGCGTCACGCAATATCGATTCAGGACTGGGGCCGTTGCTGTCCGTGGCCGGCTCCGGCTTGCTTGGCGCAGCCCCGGCTTGCTTGTCCAGCGACGTCCATTCACCGGTGCCGTTTTCCATGTAGGCAAAGCGGCCGTGCACCTTGAGAACATCCCCAGCGGTATTGCCCTGCGCACGGAAACCATCGATACCGGACTCGGTCGCGCCAATGGCATAGGCCAGGGTGCCGAGGTTCAACCCACGCCATTCGGCCAGGCTGTAGTCCTTGAGCAGTTCCAGCTCGGCATCGTAGTAAACGTAGACACCGGAGGTATTCTTTTCCAGATCCCTGAACGGCGCCGAGCCGGTGCGGCGAAATTTTTCTACCGAGAACAGGTCCTGCTGGAAATGGCTGTCGAGGCGTTCCTGCAGATCCCGTTCCAGCTTTTCCGCAGTGGGGCCGCGGTCGCAGCCGGCCAGGCAGGCCAGCAGTAACAGCAGCAGGTGAATGGTTGCACAGCGTGCCGCGCCGGTCATGGCTATGACCCGAACAGCGGCAGGGCCAGGTAGCCCTGGATCACTAGCGCATTGAGGAAATCGATGAAAAACGCGCCCATCAGGGGCACCACCAGGAAGGCCTGGGGCGACGGGCCGTAGCGGTGGGTGAGGGCCTCCATATTCGCTACTGCGGTGGGCGTGGCGCCCATGCCGAAACCGCAGTGGCCGCCGGCGATGATAGCCGAGTCGTAGTTGCTGCCCATCACCCTGAAGGTGACGAGGCTTGCGAACAGGGCCATACCCGCTGTCTGTATGAGCAGCATCACCAGTAATGGCCCGGCGAGGCTGAGCAACTCCCAGAGGCGCAGCGACATCAGGGCCATGGCGAGAAAGATTGACAGGGACACGGAACCCAGCATGTCAACGGTCGGCCTGTGAATCGCGAGGCTGGGCACCAGGTGTTCCAGGTTGCGCAGTATCACCCCGATCATCAGGCACCACACGAAGCCCGGCAGGGTAAATGCCGCGCCGGCCAGGGCCTTTGCCAGTAACAGGCCGCCGATAAGGCAAACCAGTATGATGAACAGGGTCTGCAACAGGGTGTCGCTGTTCACCGGGCTGTGGGTTTCAGTTTCCTGGCGGGCAACCGGGTACTCGTGGCTGGAAGCCGCCTCGAGGTCGTGAAGGCGGATGAGACGGCCCGCCACGGGGCCGCCTATCAGGCCCCCGAGAATAAGCCCGAAGGTCGCACAGGCCATGGCCAGTTCCATTACCCCGGCGATATTCTGCACATCGGCAAATCTGGCGGCGTATGCCGCCCCGGTGCCATGTCCACCGGACAGGGTTATGGAACCGCCCAGCAGCCCCACCAGGGGATGCAGGTCCATGCCCATGGCGGCCACCAGGCCCAGGCCATCCTGCAGGATGAGATAGACGATACAGACTGCGCCGAACAGCAGCAGCCTGGGCCCGCCGCGCACCAGCAGGCGGAAGTCGGCGCCCAGGCCGATGCTGGTGAAGAAAGCCAGCATCATCGGTTCCTTCAGGGCCATATCGAAGCCGATGCGGAAGTCGAAACCCAGGAAGGCAACCGTGGTGAGCACCGCAAACAGTAATCCGCCAACTACCGGGATGGGGATGTTGTTATCCCGCAGGAAGCCGATTCGCGCCTGTACCGCGGCACCCACGAACAGCACGGCGATCGCCGCGGCCAGGGTTTCCATGGCATCCAGGCTCACCGCCACTGTCTACCCTCCATTGCCAGCATCGGGCCAGCTCCTGCTTGCCAGCATAAAGCAGCTTATCGGGCGAGACCAGCCCGCCAGCCAGGCGGCAGGGCTCGCGTTTTCAGCTTGTCGCCTCCCGCAGGCGCTGCACCGCCTCCCATTGCGCGACGGCCAGCGGCGCGATGGAAAGGCGTCCCTGCTTGAAGATACTCAGCTCGGCGGTTATCGGGTCGGCCTTGAGCACTTTTGTGGGAATGACGTCGGGAAATTTCTCCAGCAGGCGTACATCCACGCAGTACCAGCGCGGTTCGTCGGGCGTTCGACCCGGGGTCGTAATACTTGCTCGCAGGATCAAACTGGGCGGGGTCGGGGTACGCGGCTGTCACCACCTCCATGCTGCCGGCGATGCCGGTGTGTTTGCAACTGGAGTGGTAGAACAATACCGGGTCTCCTGCCCGGACATGGTCGCGCAGGTTGTTGCGCGCCTGGTAATTGCGGATG